>NZ_JAGYPE020000020.1 GCF_018343545.2 Neobacillus citreus
ATCATAGCAATCAGGTCAACTTTATGGCCGGCGCCTGTTCCTGGAGCCCCCTGTGCCCACACAGGAACATGAATGCCGATTTGCTGTAATATTTCTTGCATATACCCTGACCATCCAATCGCCACTACTGCAATGACCAGGGTATATTCAAGCAATAAATCCCACCCAATCAGCCAAGCGGCTCCCTCACCCAAGACAGCGTAGCTATAGGTATAAGCACTTCCCGCAACCGGAATTAAGCCGGCAAATTCCGCATAGCATAATGCCGCAGCCGCACTGGCAAGCCCCGCGATCATAAATGATAGGATGACGGCAGGTCCTGCATGTTCTGCAGCTGCCACTCCAGTCAGAACGAAAATTCCTACACCAATGATTCCTCCTAACCCGATGGCTGTCAACTGCCATAATCCCAAGATACGTTGAAGTCCGGTACTATTTGTGCCTTCTTGCTGTAGTTCGTTAATGGACTTCTTTCTCATAAAAGATTTCATTGATTACCTCCATTTCTACCTTAAAAAGTAACAACCTATTATTTTGATTGAAGTTTTTAAGGTTAATAAAACAACTATGTTTTAAAAAATGGAGATATACAAAAGTTGCCTAATACTAATCTGTTTGAAAAAAATGAAGTGAACTTACAAAAATGTTTTCACGAATACGTAATACTTGTAAAACTTAAATTTGAACCGCCTGTTTTTTTGCTGAAAAAGCCTAAAATATGCCAGAAAATGAAAATTTAGATTTGAAATATCTGAATTTTTCAATTATAATAAAAATATAACACTCGACTGTCGACACAAAAATCAAAACGAATTTAAAAGTGGAAAAGAGGTGTGCAAATGTTGGAATGCAATCCATTGCAAAAGCCGTTACCTTACTATCAACAAATTCAACAATCGATAAAAGAAAGCATCTTCAATGGTACGTATAAACCTGGCGATCGCTTGTATGAAGCACAAATTGCGACGTTTTATAATACTAGCCGGAGTCCGGTTAGGGAAGCGATTCGGGCACTGGTAATTGAGGGGCTGCTGGTAATGGATCAAAAGTCACAAATATCCGTCTACAAACCAAATTTACAGGATGTACGGGATATTTACGAATGCAGGATTTCCCTTGAATCCACTGCTGTTGAACTGACAGCGGAACGAGCAACAGAGGAGCAGCTGCAGGAGTTGGAAAAAACGTTAGAAGAAACAGAGCAAGCAATAAATGAAGATAAGCCTGAAACTATAGTAGCGTATAATGCCCATTTCCACGAACAAATTATCCAGTATAGCGGGAATACAAGATTAAAGATGCTTGTAGAGGGTTTAAATGGCTTAATCCATTATTACCGTGTTTTAAACATCCAAGGGGAAGACCGCGCTTATGAGATTTTAAAAGGACATAAGGATATTTACCTGGCGATTAAAGAGAGAAATCCAAAAAGAGCAGTTGATAGATTGAGAGAGCATACGCAAGAGGATCTAAAAAACATCGTTCATGTAATTGAACAATTTGAGGAGAGATAATTTTTGCGAATCGTTCATGTTGATCAAGTCATTGAAACCGTTGCCAAGCTTTGCTGGGAGGCATGCTATTACCTTCCTGAAGATGTATTAGCAGGATTTAGAAGGGCTGAGAAGACGGAAGCATCGCCGATTGGGAAAACAATCTTGCAGCAGCTTCTGGAAAATGCTGAAGAAGCTAAGGTGAATCACATGCCTTATTGTCATGATACTGGGATGGCCGTTGTGTTTGTAGAGGTAGGCCAAGATGTCCATATAACAGGCGGGAACTATTTGGATGCGATTCAAGAAGGTGTGCGCACCGGATATCGGGAGGGGTATCTAAGAAAATCAGTTGTCGGGGACCCGCTCATTCGCGTGAACACAGGGGATAATACACCAGCAGTGGTACATACTGAAATCGTTCCAGGTGACCAGATTAAATTCACCGTCCTACCAAAAGGCGGGGGCAGTGAAAATATGAGTGCGATGAAATTCTTGCTTCCTGGTGAAGGGATGCAAGGGGTTAAAAATTTTGTTTTACAAACGATTAAGGAAGCAGGTGGGAAGGCCTGTCCGCCTGTCGTCGTCGGAGTGGGCATCGGTGGAAGCTTTGATAAAGTAACCTCTCTGGCGAAACATGCCGTTTTGAGGGAAATCGGTGTTCATCATCATGAACCGCATATTGCGCAGCTGGAAAAAGAACTCCTCGAGGAAATTAACAACACAGGTATAGGGCCGCAAGGGTTAGGCGGGACTAGTACGGCGCTATGGGTGCCAATTGAAACATATGCCTGTCATATAACTGCCCTGCCGGTTGCGGTAAATATTCAATGTCATGCTGCCCGTAAAAAGACCGCTGTACTCTAGGAGGGGAAGAGTGAAATGGCAGAATATCGGTTAAAAACACCTTTAACAGATGATGATATTCAAAAACTGCAAATAGGTGATCAAGTCTTCTTAACAGGGACCATCTATATGGCCCGTGACGCCGCCCATAAAAGAATGGTAGACCTGCTTGAAGCAGGCCAGTCTTTGCCAGTTGATTTAAGGGGCGAAGTCATTTTCTATGCCGGTCCGTGTCCGCCAAAACCGGGGCAAATCATAGGGCCGGTTGCTCCGACAACAGCCTATCGTATGGACCCTTATGCTCCTGCCATGTATGAATATGGGGTAAAAGGAACGATTGGTAAAGGGCCAAGGAGAGAAATGGTCAAAGAAGCGTGTAAGCAATATGGAGCCATTTCCTTTGCTGCCGTCGGCGGGCTCTCTACGATTTTAAGCAGACGGGTAACAGCAGTTGAGGTAGTGGCCTATGAGGATTTAGGGCCAGAAGCAATCAGACGGCTTGAGGTAGAAGATTTCCCGTTACTTGTTGCCTATGATGCGCACGGTCAAGATTTGTATGAACAGGAAATAGCCAAATATGAAAATTACAATAAAAATACGAATAAGGAAGTAGGTATATAATATGAAGAAACTAGAAATTGCTGTCATTCCAGGGGATGGTATTGGAAAAGAAGTAGTGCCAGTTGCCACAAAAGTTTTGGATACAGTAGCCGAAATACATGGCGGTTTAAAGTTTGAGTACAATGAGTTTCCATGGAGCTGTGATTACTACCTAGAGCATGGAAAAATGATGCCAGATAACGGACTAGATATCTTGAAAAACTTTGATGCTATTTTCCTGGGGGCAATTGGAAACCCTCAGGTTGTTGCAGATCATGTTTCTTTATGGGGGTTATTAATTAAGATTCGCAGAGAATTTGAGCAATCGATTAATATTCGCCCAGCTAAATTTTTTAAAGGATTGAAATCATCTTTAGTTAATCCAAATGACTTTGATTTAATCGTTGTCAGGGAAAATAGTGAGGGTGAATATAGTGAAGTGGGCGGAAGGATCCATCGAGGGGAAGATGAAGTCGCCATCCAAAATGCGGTTTTTACAAAAAAAGGTACGGAACGCGCCATGCGTTATGCATTTGAACTGGCGAAACAGAGAAGAGGCCATGTCACGTCAGCGACAAAGTCAAACGGGATTGTCCATTCGATGCCGTTTTGGGATGAGGTTTTTAATGAGGTAAAAGGAGATTATGCGGATATTCAAACTGCTTCCTATCATATCGATGCGCTCGCTGCCTTTTTCGTGACAAGACCGCAAATTTTTGACGTAATTGTCGCTAGTAACTTATTCGGGGATATTTTAACGGATATTGGCGGGGCCATCATGGGCAGTATCGGGATTGCGCCTGCAGCCAATATAAATTTAAATGGAAAGTACCCATCCATGTTCGAGCCTGTTCATGGCTCAGCGCCAGATATTTATGGTAAAGGAATTGCCAATCCAATCGGTCAGGTGTGGACTGCAAAGATGATGCTCGATCACTTTGGCGAGCAAGAACTGGGTCAAAAGCTTTTGGATGCTATCGAAGATGTTACCAACGAGGGAATTAAAACTCCGGATATTGGCGGCACATCCTCTACCAATGAGGTTGGGGAAGCTATTTGCAGCCGGTTGAAAGAGGTTTGTTCGGTATCTTAATATCATATTTTGAAAAGTGAGGCTGTCTCAATGGGCGTTATTCGTTAACGACATTGGGCAGCCTCATATTAATTTTTGCTCTAATGTCATGAGCATATCGGATAGGGAGCGCCAACTGTCGGAAAGGGTGGGCTAACTGTCGCATAAGGAGGTCCAACTGTCGTAAAGCACTCCAACTGTCGTATAGGTGCCACCAACTGTCGCAAAGCATCACATTACAAACAAAAACCCCTAATCTATAAAAACCACATAGATTGGGGGCTTGAACTAACTATTATTTATTCTTGCTTTCTGCATCCTTAATGATATCTTCGCCGATTTTCTTAGCCCATTCATCATAGACTGGCTGAAGTTCTTTCTTAAATGCTTCAATTTCTGCTGGTGAAAGCTCATTAATCTTGGTTTGGCCGCGGTCCTTTAGTTTTTTCAATGCATCTTCATTTAATTTTGCTGCAGAATCACGGGCAACCTTTGTTCCTGCTTCAACACCTTTTTGAACAATTTCCTTCGTTTTTTCATTCAGGCTATCCCAGAATTTCGTATTGGTTAATAAAGCGTAGTCCACTCGAGTATGACCCATTACAGTTGTATACTTCTGCACTTCGTCGAATTTCTTTGATTCGATATTACTAAAAGTGTTTTCTTCGCCATCAACTGTACCTTGCTGTAGGGCAGTGTAAAGCTCGTTGAATGGAATGGATACGGAACCAGCATTAAGCTTGCCGTAAATTTCTTCGAGCAACTGTCCGCCTTGAGTCCGAATCTTTAAGCCTTTTAAGTCTTCCGGTTTCGAAATGGCTTTCTTGTTATTTGTCATGTGTTTAGCACCGTTTGGCCACATGGCAAGACCATGCACGCCGTCCTTTTCTAAACGTTTAAAGATCTCTTGTCCTTTTTCGCCATCCCAGAAAGCTTCTGCAGCTGCATCATCTTTAAACAAGAAAGGCATCGCAGGGACGTTAAAGCCAGGGTCGTTACCAACCATCTTGGACATGTCTGGAATAATGAACTGGACGTTGTTGGCTACTAAGTTCTGATATTCATCTTTATCACCAAATAGCTGGCTGTTTGGATAAACTTGAACCTTGATTTTACCGCCGGATTCTTTTTCAATATATTCCTTCATTGCAATGGCACCGGCTTGTTTAGGTGTATTTTCTGCCACAACGTGGGAGATTTTGATTGTCAATTCTTGAATGTCATCACCAGATTTGCCTTTTTCACCGCCGGATGAGCTGCTGCTTGTTTCTTTTGAGGAAGACCCGCAGGCTGCAAGGCTAAATACCAACAGAAGTGTTACTGCTACTACTAATAGTTTCTGAATCTTTTTCATTTGATTTCCCCCTTAATAAATAACTTGATACAAATTGATAGATTTCAGTATGGTCCGCATCCTGATCTAGTGCAACACTTGCTTCATGGAATCTGTCAAACACGAGCTGCGGCAGATTTGTCGCCGCCTCCGCATTTAAAAATAGCCCATTCGCCATTTCTAGATCTTTTCTTAACAGCTCCAGACTAAACCCGGAATCAAAACTTTCCGTTAAGATAAAGGATGGGAATTTATACTCTGTTGAACCGCTCCGGCCTGTACTATGATTTAATACATGAATCGCTTTCTCCGGTTCCACATCAAATCTCTGGAGCAATTGAACGGCCTCACAGCTCGCTAATAGATGAGTAGCAGAAAGATAGTTATTAATGGCCTTGATTAAGTGACCGCTTCCAATTGGACCAACATGAAAGAGGTTAGTGCCCATTGAACCTAGCAAACGCTTACATCTAGTAAATGATTCCACCGGTCCACCAATCATGATAGTTAACTGAGCAGTGACTGCTTTCTTGACCCCGCCGCTGACTGGTGCGTCGATAAATTCAATATTTTTTTCTGTTAATTTTTTAAAATTCTTTCTCGTTTCATCAGGGTAGGAGCTGCTCATATCAATAATGACTAATGGTTCTTGGTGAGTGTGTTGATCTGAAGAGTAATGGTCAATAATTTGGTCTATGACTTGATTTACGATCTTAGATGAAGGAAGCATAAGAATGATACATTGTACGTTGTGAATCCAATCAGTAACATAATCCGGTTTCCCGCCATAGCTCTGGAATTCATGGATAGCGGCTTCGTTAACATCACTGCCGTAAACATTAAATCCCCTATTTAATAGGTTTTTTGCCATAGGCAAGCCCATTTTACCAAGCCCGATAAAACCTATTTTCTGAATCATGAAGGAAAAACTCCTTCAAGCCCTTTATGTAAAGAGCCAATCCGCGGTTGAGCACGTCCGCTCGTGGTAACGACAGCAGCAATGACAATTTTATCGTTCCGAGGTGCATCAGGGATCCTAGTTTCAAACGTCATGTAATGGCTGCGAATCTTTGCATCCATTTTGTGTTTAATCGCTAGGTCTAGACTGCTGCCAGCGGCACCTCTTTTCTCGGCAGAAGGAAGGAGGGTTTCGGCATTCCCACAAAGTGAACGAAATGGATTTCCAAACGTTAGGGTATGGATGATGGCAGAACCGTGTTCAATTTCACCATCAATTCCAACAAGTGCACCTTTTCCATAACCTTCAACTTCATCTCCTGTGACACCTAAAGCTTCCATTGCCTTCTTTGACAATAGTTCACCGAGCTGTTGAGAACAGGCTTTGATGAGCGGAAGAAGATCTTCTACATATTTGCCGGCATAAGGATTTTTTATGACGGCTAAAGCAGCAGCTACCCGAACGGGCTTATCTGCTTTTTTGAAACCTTATATAAAGGTCTCCTCCGAGATGGTTACAATTTTTCTTATTTCTAATTCCATCTTCAACCTCCTCATTATAATGGATTTTGGATACAATCTACGCCCGAGTTGTCTCAACAAATGCTGATATTTCCACTATAACAAAAACAATAAATGTTGTGAATACACAAAAAATAGAAAATAAATAAAATTTTCTGTTTATTTTTCGAAAATAATCTTGTATATTTTAAATTAAGGTCCAATTGTATATTGGATACAATCTACGAAATAAGGAGTTGATTTTTATGAAGAAACTCTTTAAATGGCTTGATCACATCGAAGAAGGTTTGGCAGGAGTGCTATTTATTGGAGGAGTAGTCGTAAGTTTGTACGGAGTTTTTACAAGGTATGTTCTCAATGCGCCAGAATCATGGATTACGGAAATATTTGAATTTCTGCTTACGTGGTCCATATTTATCGGTTTTGGGCTGGCGTTGAAGGATAACCGGCACATCCAAGTAGAATTATTATTTGACGTGCTTCCGAAGGGTCTAAAAAGAATAGTTGCAACGATTAGTAATCTAATCGGCGGTGGATTTTCCTTCTACCTTGCCTATTCTTCCATTGAATTAATAACTCTATCAAAAGAACAAGGAATTAAAACAATTGATGTCGGTATTCCAATATGGATTTCATATCTGGTTCTCCCAATCGGAATGGGTCTTCTCGGGTTCTACTTTTTTGTAAAGGCTTACAGAGCGGCGAAAGGCGATCATAGAGAGCTGATCGGCGAGATTGAACAGTTATATGAATCAATGCAAAATGGTGATGGAAAATCAGGTGAGAAAGGGGTAGGAGCATGAATCCAGTTTTAATGCTGTTTTTACTTTTTGCAGTACTGTGCTTATTACGCGTACCAATTGCTGTTAGTTTAGGCTTATCAAGTGTCATCGCTTTATCAATGGCCGATTTCACCCTTTACACCGTTATTCAGAAAATGTTTAACTCCTTAAACTCAGCCACCTTAATGGCCATTCCTGGTTTTGTATTCGCCGGAATTATTATGTCTAAAGGCGGCATCTCACACTATTTAATTGAGGCTTTAAAATCATGGGTTGGGCATATCCGGGGCGGACTTGCTGTCATCACCATCCTTGCTTGTATGATCTTTGCCGCCATTTCTGGTTCAAGTCCGGCCACAGCAGCAGCTGTCGGAAGTATTATGATTCCTGCAATGGTAGAAGCAGGTTATGGTAAAAGATATGCAATGGGGCTTGTAGCCGCATCAGGGACACTTGGAATTTTGATTCCACCTTCGATTCCATTAATCATTTATGGAACGGTTGCTGAAGAATCAATTGGAAAACTGTTCTCCGCTGGAATCGTCCCTGGATTAATGTTAGGCGGAATTCTATTAATCTCTGCAATTATTCATGCAAGAGTCCATAACTTTGGTAAATTGCCAAAACAGTCGATGGAGGAAAGATGGAGAAAGACTGCAAAAGCTTCTTGGGGCTTTTTCCTGCCAGTCCTTATTCTTGGTGGAATCTATTCAGGTGCTGTTACACCAACTGAGGCTGCCTTTGTATCATGTTTCTATGGATTATTCGTTTCTGTCTTTATCTACAGAGAACTGTCATTCCCTAAGTTTAGAGAAGTTCTGAAGGAATCTATTAACATTACGTCAATGATTTTTCTAGTCATTGCATCGGCGATGATCTTCGGTATGTTCCTAACAACGGAACAGGTACCACAGGCATTTGCGACATGGATTGAAACAAGTACATCAAATAAATGGATCTTTATGATTGGTGTCAACATTATGTTCTTTATTATGGGTATGTTCCTTGAATCCGTTGCTATCATTTTAATTACACTGCCAATTTTATTACCGGTACTGGCTTTATTTGATATTAATGTCATCCATTTTGCGATCATTATGACCATAAATATGGAGTTGGCGATGATTTCACCGCCAGTTGGGCTAAATCTATTCGTCGTCAGTGGGATCACGAGGGAAAAGGTCGGAGAGGTCGTCAGAGGGGTGTTGCCATTCTTTGCTCTGATGGTTCTAGCACTCGCCATTGTTATTATTTTCCCACAGGTAGCATTGGTTTTGGCGAAATAGCCTGATTTCCAAGATAAAAGGATCTGCTTACTCATATAACAGGGTAAGCTGTTCTTTTTCTGTGTATCCAATATCCTAAAGGAAGGAGTTCATGGAATTGATACGATCCTATTTATTTGTTCCTGCAACCTCCACCAAAATGTTTGAAAAAGCGCTGGTAAGTGCAGCTGATTGTGTCATTTTTGATTTGGAGGATGCCGTAGCGATCTCTGAAAAACAAGAGGCAAGAGAACGTGCGAAAAATTTTCTCTTAAACAACCAGCCGGAGAAAGATGTGTTGATTAGAATCAACGATATCACCACGCATTTTTGGCGGGAAGATTTAGAAGCAGCTATTGAAGCAGGGGCCAGTGGGGTCATGGTACCGAAGGCTGAAAGCGCCATTAGTATGAAGACGTTATGCGAAACAGCTCTAATTAGTCTCGAAAGACAGAAAAGAGATCTTCATTCCTTTGCGGTTATCCCGTTAATTGAAACCGCAAGAGGGATTCAATTTGCCTATGATATTGCATCCGCCCATTATTTGGTTAAAAGATTAGCATTTGGTTCCATTGATTATTCCTTGGATGTCGATTGCGAACTAACGGATGAGGGGACCGAATTGCTCTTTGCCAGGTCGCAGGTGGTAACTGCTTCAAAAGCGGCGGGGATTGGCAGTCCGATCGATTCGGTATACCCTGATCTAGCAAATGAGGCGGGGTTAATTAATGAGTCGCGCAGAGCGAGGCGGCTTGGGTTCAAGGCAAAGCTTGCCATTCACCCTAAGCAATTGCCGCCGATTCATGAAATTTTCTCCCCAAGCAAAAAGGAAATGGAAGCGGCTTTAGAAATTGTCAATGCCTTTGAAGCCGCAGAGCAGCAAGGGATTGCCTCGATTGCGGTCGGGAATAAGCTGGTGGATTATCCGGTTTATAAAAAAGCGAAAGCGTTATTAGAGTCAGTAATTTTATAAGAGAAAAATGATGGAGGAACCACAAATGGTAACCGAAAAACTAGCCTTACATATTACCAATACTTCTTACGAGGATTTTAATGAAAATGCGATCAGAGAAGCGAAAAGAAGTCTATTAAACTGGCTTGGAGTGGCGATTGGCGCGGCCAACCATGAATCGATGGATATGGTGCTTAACGTATCAAAACTAACAGACAGTCAGCCGCAAGCAACTGTGCTGGGAAGAAATGAAAAAGTCGATATCCTGTTTGCGAGCCTATTAAATGGGATGTCTTCGCATATCTTTGATTTTGACGATACCTTACTAGAAACTGTTTTACATCCGTCAGCACCTGTTTTTCCAGCGATCCTCGCATATGCCGAGCAGCAAAAGAAAACCGGGAAGGATGTTCTTGAAGCGTTTATCATTGGCTGCGAGGTCGAAGCAAGACTTGCCTTAAGTGTCTATCCATCTCATTACTGGCGCGGCTGGCATATTACCGGCAGTGTGGGCGGAATTGGGGCCGCTGCAGCGATTTGTAAGCTGATGGGCTTAGATATTGAAAAAACGATTTATGCTCTGGGAATTGCAGCAACCGATCCAACTGGGTTACGCGAAATGTTTGGCACTATGACAAAGCCTTATCACCCGGGAAAAGCGGCAATGAATGGGTTATTAGCAGCACTTGTGGGCGCTCAAGGCTTTACCGCCTCCAAAAAACCTCTTGAAGCCGAGCGTGGATTCCTGAATGTCTTATCTGAAGAGAATAAAGCAGAGCTAATTACGGAACAATGGGGCGAAAAATGGGAAGTAGAGAAAAACAGCTACAAGCCTTTTGCCAGCGGAATCGTTACCCATCCAGCCATTGATGCCATTATAACGATCCAAAAGGAGCATAAACTACAAGTAGAAGAAGTGGAGTCAATCGTTATCACGGCCCATCCACTTGTGAAAGAACTGACTGGCAAAACGGCCATCACGACAGGGCTGGAAGGAAAGTTCAGTGTCTATCATTGTGTCGCAGCCGGGTTCTTTAACCTGAAGGCAGGCGTCTATGAATTCACAGATGAATATGTCAACGACCCTTCTGTAAAAAATCTTCGTGACAAAATAACGCTTGTTATCGATGAGAAGATAAAAGAAGATCAGGTCCATTTAACTGTTAAGTTAACAAATGGCCGGGAAATCTCCCTTTTTGTTGAACATGCGATTGGAAGCGCAGATACTCCAATGACAGATGAACAAATCAAAGAGAAATTCCTGGATGTTACAGGAGAAGTCATCTGTTCGGTGGCAAAAAATGAACTCATTGACCTTATCGACCGCTTTGAAGAGGTTGAGGATTTGACTTCGTTCTTCCATCTCTGCCAGCCAAAAGAGACCGCCAATCAATACTAAACAAATCACCGAGGGAACAGCGTTCAGGTTCCTAAGGTGATTATGTATTTCTAAATAAAAAGGAGAGAATTATGGCTTTCCCAAATACAAGGGTGAAAGTAAATGTTGTAGCGAAGCCGAAGCAAAGGTCTTCCCTAGAAGTAAAAAAAATCATCCTATTGCTGCTTGGAATCGCGTTGATGGCGGGAGTCTATTTCATCCTTCCCGCCAACTATACAGGATCAGCCCGAATGATGCTATCATGTTTGGTACTAAGTGTGTTTTACTGGACGTTTGAGCCGATCCCGATTGGCTTAACGGCGGTTATTTTATTAATCATAATGCTCGTTTTCGGAGTAGTCACAACAGATGTCGTCTATAGTGGATTTGCTTCGCCTGCTGTATTTCTGATCATTGGCGGGATGATGCTGGCAAAAGGGGTCAATGATACGACACTGACCAAAAGAATTGCCTATATTTTCTTATCAAAATGGGGAGGTACAGCTAAGGGGCTCTTGGCAAGCATCCTAATGATTCCACAAATCCAATCCTTTTTTATCCCAGCCGCTGCAGTTCGGGCTCAGTTGATGCTTCCGATTGCAACAATGTCACTTGATACCATCGGGGAAAAGGCAAAAGGGAATCTTAGAAAAATGATTCTTCTTGGCGTGGCGTTTGGCGGGACAGTCAGCGGGACTGCGGTGATGACGGCTGCGATTGGGAATATTTTAACGGTTGAATTATTAAAAGAGTTTGTTGGGATTAAAATCACCTATATTCAGTGGTTTACCTATACCTTCCCAATTTGGCTCATTATGATCCCAATACTATGGATTACTTTATTGAAAAGCTTCCCCTTAACAGAAGAAGAGAAACACTTTCCGCATGTACAACAGGAATTGGAAAATAAGCTGGAGGAATTAGGAAGGTTAAATGTTGAGGAGAAAAAGTGTTTAGCCATCCTATTCATTATCGTGGCATTATGGTTTACCGAGCCCCTGCATGGGCTGCACCCCAGTGTTCCAGCACTGATTGGGGTGGTGTTAATGGCCTTACCGGGAATTGGCTTCACCAGTTGGGGTAATTTAGTAAAAATCAATTTTGATACGGTCCTGTTGATGGGGGTAACACTGTCTCTAGGCTACGCTTTCAATAAGTCGGGAGCCGCCAAGCTGATTGGAGACAGCTTAAGTTCAGAATGGATTCTCTACTTTCTCCATTCACCGGTGGTCGCCGTAATCACGATTCTCGTGATTACCCATATTCTTCATTTAGCAGTGGCAAATGTTTCAACGGCAGTTGTCACCCTTGTTCCGATTTTTATCGGATTATCAACGAAAGCAGGGGCAGACCCTGTGCTAATTTGTTTGACAGCCTCCATAGCTTGTTTACATGGCTATATTCTGGTGGTGGAAGCTACACCAAATATCATTGTCTATAGTTCTGGCCGGATTCAGCAAAAGGAGTTCCTCATGCCGGGATTGTGGTTAACGGGTCTAATGAGTGTCGTTGTGATTGTGATTGCGGTTACTTGGTGGAACTGGCTTGGACTACTTTAAGAAACATTTATAATAAATTTGCAAATCTATGGACAATTGAAAACGGATTCTGTATCCTATTCAAAAACAGGATAATAAGAGGTATTTAAATATGCTTGAAAAAAATCGACTTATGATAGAAAACAGAGATACCTTGCATTTAAAAGTATGTAATATTATTCGCGAAGCCATTTTAAAAGGAGAGTTAAAACCTGGCCAACGCCTTAAACAATCGGATCTTGCCGATGCGATGGGTGTCAGCCGGATGCCAATCCGGGAAGCGCTGCAAAAACTCGAAGCCGAAGGACTGATCAAGCTTGAGCCGCATAAAGGGGCAGTGGTAAAGTCGATTGAAGTAGGCGATATCGAAGAGATATATGCACTCCGAACGGAATTGGAAAAAATGGCTGTCTACCAAAGTGTGGAGCATTTAACGGATGAAGACCATCAGCAATTAACGACCTTGGTAGAGCAAATGGAAGCGAGCGAAGATGTGGATGAATTTATCCGTTACAATATTGAATTTCATCGTCTATTAATGAAGCGGAGCAGCTGGGAGCGGCTCAATTCCTTTATTAGCACCTTATGGAATGGTCTGCCGCAGCAAACTCCTCATATTTTAAAAGGCCAAAAAGAAACATCGAATGTGGAGCACAGAAGTATCTTAAATGCCGTGTTAAACAGAGATAAGGAAACGGCAGCGAATCTCGTTTCCAACCATATTTCGCGAACCGGCAATATGTTAGTAAAGAGATTAAAAGAAGAGGGAAAAAAATAGTTCTCTCTTTTTTGATAAAATTGTATCCAATATCCAAAATAAGAATGTGAGGGAAGTAAAATGACATTATCAAAAAGATTAGCTGAATATGTGTGCCAAACGAGTTTTGAAGATTTACCTGAACATGTCGTGGAGTTTACGAAAATCTGTATCCTTGATTGGTATGGCTCTGCCATCGCTGGAAAAGACATGCCGCCAATCCAAGCGGTGAAGGAACTTGTCGAAGAATGGGGCGGTCATGAACAAGCAAGTCTCGTCACGGGAGGAAAATCCTCACTAGGCAATGCAGTGTTGGTCAATGCTGCCTCCAGCCATATTGTGGAGCTCGACGATATTCATAAATCTTCGATTATTCATGCCGGTACCGTGGTCATTCCGGCCGCCGTTGCCGCAGCAGAAGCCTATGACCTTAGCGGCAAAGAATTGATTACGGCAGTGGCCGTTGGCTATGAAGTGTGTTACCGAATTGGCGAGGCTGTATCGCCATCGCACTATTATTTTTGGCATAATACCGCCACATGCGGCACATTTGGCTCTGCCGCTGCGGTAGCGAAGCTAGTAAACTTAAATGTGGAGCAAACGATGCATGCCCTCGGAAATGCCGGCAGCCAAGCGGCAGGACTGTGGGAATTTATCGAAGACGGGGCCAACACAAAACAATTGCACACCGCTAAAGCAGCCTACAACGGGACACTCGCCGCCCTGCTTGCCAAAAAGAACTTCACGGGAGCAACAAAAATTTTAGAGGGAAAAAGAGGGTTCTTTGAAGCGATGGCTGAATCGGCAGACCCATCGAAAATCACGAAGAATCTCGGACATGAATGGAAGATCATCGAGAACAGCTTTAAGATCCATGCATCATGTCGCCATACCCATCCAGCCATCGATTGTATCCTCGACATCATGAATGATCATTCCATTGCGTATCAACAGATTGATAGAATCACAATTAAGACTTATCAAACCGTCCTGAATATTACCGACAAACCAAACCCTGACAGTATCTACGCCTGTAAATTCAGCAGTCAGTTTTGCGCTGCCCTGGCTGCAGTAAAGGGCTCCGCTTCGTTACGGGATTTCACGACTGAAAGCTTACAAGATTCCGAGATTTTAAATCTTATGGAAAAAGTAGACGTAGTCGTCGATTCCTATTATGAGGAAGCCTATCCAGAAAAATGGGGAGCGAAAGTCGAAATTGCTCTTTCAAATGGGAAAATTTTTGAACAAGCAACCGATTATCCAAAGGGTGACCCTGAAAAAATGGCCACAAAAGAGGAACTAATCCAGAAGTTTATCATGATGACTGCTGAAAAATTAGAACATCCTGAAGCAGAGGTCGAAGCGATTTTCAAATTAGATTCAATCAGTACGAGAGAATGGCTGAGGAAACAAGAAATCAGCCGTTTACAACAGTAATGGAGGATATCGCTATTTCATATCGAACTAAATTATTGGGAGTGGTTTGAAAAATGCCCTTGAATGTTGATGTCATCGTGATTGGCGGGGGCCAGGCCGCGCTTGCAGCAGCGATAGCGGTTAGGGAAGAAGGGGCACGTGTTGCCATAATCACCAAAGGGAAAGCGGGATTTGGCGGTTCATCCGTTATTTCTGATGGCGTCCAATCAGCCATTTTTTCAACAGGGGATTCGCCTGAAACCTTTTTCGAAGATATTATCCGTGGCGGCCGAAATCTATCAAATCCAATGCTAGCTAGAATTCTAGCTGAGGAGTGTACCTTCAGGGTCAACGAGCTGGAGAGTAAATTCGGCATCCACTTGGAACGAGAGCTGAAAATCAGTACGCCCGGACACTCGTTCCCCCGCAGGGTTTATGCCGCAAACGGACTCGGGAAAAACACAACAAAAGTATTGAGACAATACGCGCTGGAAATCGGCGTAGAATTATTCGAGCACTCCACCTTGATTGATTTAATCAAGGTGGACCAGGCTGTGGTCGGTGTGGTCGTCGAAAAGGCAGCGGAATTACATGCTTTTTACGCGCCATCTACGATACTGGCAACAGGTGGATTCGGAGGGCTTTATGCGTCTACTGATAATCCAAAGGATGTATCAGGAGAGGGGATTGGTATGGCGTGGAGGCATGGTGCCGAGCTGGTCGGGATGGAATTTGTTCAGTTTTATCCGTATCGGCTGAAGCATCCTGCGAACGTAGATGTCATGACTAGGATTTTTGGAAAAGGGGCCGTCCTTTTAAATAACGCTTCGGAACGCTTTATGGCGGATTTTCCAAGAAAAGAGCTGGAAACACGAGATATTCTAAGCTACGAAATGTTCAAGCAAAACGATGTGTACCTTGACTTTTCTAATGTTTCTGATGAGGATTTAGCGAAGGACAGTCCATATGTATACCGGCTTGTTAAAAAAGGACATCAAGGGGAGTGGGAAATGTACCCTGTTCAGCATTATTGCATGGGCGGGATTAAAGTGGATGAATGGGGCAGAACGAGTTTACAAGGATTATATGCCTGTGGGGAAACAACCGGCGGACTCCACGGGGCGAATCGGCTTGGAGGAGGTTCTCTGACAGAAGCACTTGTGTTTGGGCATCGGACAGGGAAGATGGCGGCTCAAGAAGGTGTGACTGTTCCAAAAGCGGTCGAAATTCCTACTTTTGGGGAAAACACTTTACCTAATGGAAAAGAGTTGGAGGTAACACAGCGACTGAAAGAGATCATGTGGAACCTTGTTGGAATCGAAAGAACCACTAATTCCTTACAGCAGGCGGAAAAAGAACTAGACAGGCTGGCGGAGGAATTAAATGAGGAAAAAGGTGTCACGGCACTTCAGCTCCAAGATAAAGTCCGGGCAGCATGGGCAGCCGCGTTTGCCGGTGCGATGAGGAAAGAAAGCAGAGGGGCCCATATCCTTCAGGATGTAAAAGAGGAACAGAAACAATGGGAAGGAAACCTTGTTATTAAAGGGAAAACCATTGAATTCAGGAGAGAAACCGTGAGTGAAAGGACATAACTTTTTTAACAAAAAGGGGAAGATGGCTGTGCGAACGATTTTTTATGAAGAGATTGTCAATCAGGTGGCCAACATGTGCCAAGAGGCCAATTTTGAGCTGGGCCAGGATGTGATTCAAGCCTTTCAAGCTGCTTTGAAAAAAGAAACCTCCGAAACGGGGAAAGACATTTTAGAGCAATTGCTGCTGAATGCTGATATCGCTAGGTCCGAGCGTGTGCCAATGTGTCAGGATACAGGCGTTTCCGTTTTTATCGTCGAAGTCGGCCAGGATTGTCACATTAGCGGCGGCAGTCTTTACGATGCAATTAATGAAGGGGTTAAGAAAGGCTATGAAGAGGGTTATTTAAGACACTCAATTGTTGACCATCCGATCACTAGGGAGAAGAGTAAGGGCTATAATACCCCATCGATTATTCATATTGAATTGGTACCGGGTGAGGATCTGGTCATACATATGTCGGCAAAAGGCGGAGGCAGTGAAAATATGAGTGCCTTAAAAATGTTGAAGCCTGCAGACGGCTTAGACGGGATTAAGGACTATATTTTAAGCATCGTTGCCCAAGCAGGGCCGAATGCCTGTCCGCCGTTGGTGGTTGGAGTGGGAATCGGCGGGAATTTCGAGCGCTGTGCTTATTTAGCGAAGAAGTCGTTATTTAGGCCAATTGGTCATCGCAGTGAACGGCCGGAAATCGCGGAGCTGGAAAAGGAATTGATGGGAAGAATCAATGAGCTCGGTATTGGGCCGCAAGGAATGGGCGGGAATACAACGGCCCTTGATGTGAAAATTGAAATTGAACCTTGTCATATTGCCGCGCTGCCCGTCGCTGTGAATTTGAACTGCCATGCCAGCAGGCATAAAGAGGTCAGAATTTAGGGGGGAGCATCAGTGTCAGCTATTCACATCACCAATCCAATATCCGAACAAGAATTGCTGAAATTAAAAGCGGGCGATCGAGTATTCTTAAGCGGCACCATTTATACAGCCAGGGATGCTGCTCATAAAAGAATGTTTGAAACGCTGCAAAGAGGGGAAGAATTGCCCTTCGATGTTGCCGGACAAACGATTTATTATGTCGGTCCGACTCCTGCCAAGCCAGGAGCTGTGATTGGTTCAGCCGGTCCGACCACTAGTGGGCGGATGGACAAATATACTCCCGTCTTATTGGATCTCGGTTTAAAAGGAATGATTGGAAAAGGCTACCGCAGTGAAGAAGTCATTGAATCGATGAAGAAAAATAAAGCCGTTTATTTTGCTGCCATCGGCGGTTCGGGAGCACTGATTGCCAAAACCATTCAATCTGTTGAAGTGGTCGCTTACGAAGACCTGGGCCCAGAAGCGATTTATAAATTAACCATCAAAAACTTTCCTGCTGTGGTCATCATTGATCATGAGGGAAATGACTGGTACAAAATAGGGAAACAGCAATTTTTTGAGCAAAATCATGTACAAGGTGCTGACAGTTAAGGTCGGCAGCCTTGTTTTTTTGAGAAGAGAGAAATAAATTTATGAATATTCGAAAAACTATTGAAATTGTATTTTGGATACAGTATCCTATTTATAAAGAAAAACATCATTTTCCTGATGGAGGAATCATACGATGAAATTGCCTGAACAAGTCACGATTTACGAAGTAGGCTTACGGGATGGGCTTCAGTTAGAGTCAAAAGTATTAACGGTGGATGAGAAGGTTGAGATTTTCTCTTTATTGCAAAAGGCGAATGTATCCCAAATTGAATTTGGATCGTTCGTCCATCCAAAACTCGTCCCGCAAATGGCCAATACGGCTGCATTTCATGAGCATCTAAGGTCCTATCCTGAAATGAACCTCGTAGCTCTTGTACCTAATTTGAAGGGGCTCGAGTTGGCCAAACAAACGGGCGTAAAGTCCGTCAATTATGTTTTTTCAGCAAGTAATACCCATAACGAACAGAATGTTCGGCAGACCACCGAACAGTCATTGGAAAACTTCAAGCATTTATCGCAATTTGCATCAGATAACGAGATCAACCTTAACGTTACAGTTGCTACCTCATTTGGCTGTCCCTTTGAAGGTCCAGTTCCGCGACAACGCATCATGAATCTGATTGAACAACTTCTCTTACATAACATCAAAAGAATTACACTAGCAGATACAACAGGGATGGCCAATCCGAAGCAGGTCTATCAATTGACGAAGGAAGTCGTGAATGAATGGAACAATGTTGAATTTGGCTGCCACTTCCATAATACAAGGGGTATGGGTCTTTCCAATATCCTTGCCGGTTTAGAGGCAGGAATCACCGTTTTCGACGCATCCTTAGGCGGGATTGGCGGCTGTCCATTTGCTCCTGGTGCAACAGGTAATGTTTGCACCGAGGATGTGGTCCATATGTTAGAAGAAATGGGCGTCCGTACTTCCATCAATCTTGATGGTTTAATCGAAGCTTCCCATCGGCTAGGGGAATTACTGGAACATGACTTGCCAGGACAAGTCGCAAAAGCAGGGAAAAGCTCCCGCTTGTATCCTGTACCAAATAAAACTACAAGTTCTTTATGTTAAGGGGATGAGCAGATATGCTAGTCAAAACTTATGAAACTATCAAATTAGAACGGGCGGAGAGCCATCAAGGGATCGCCGTGTTAACCCTGAACCGTCCGGAATCCATGAACGCGATGAATACAAAAATGGCGTTGGAATTAGTCGAAGCTTTTGAGGAACTTAAATACGATGAATCGGTCCGCGTTTTGGTGCTTACTGGTTCAGGTACTAAGAGCTTTTGTGTGGGGGCCGACCTAAAAGAGCGGAATGGCATGTCCCAGAAGGACTGGAAGAAACAGCATGACTATTTTGAAAAAGTAACCGAGTGTATCCGCGAATTCCCGTATCCGGTGATTGTTGCCATTAATGGTTATGCACTAGGAGGCGGCCTTGAAATGTCTCTAAGCTGTGACCTTCGAACCGCTGCTGAGGGTGTTGGACTCGGACTGCCGGAGGCGAAATTGGGATTAATTCCTGGCATCGGCGGCTCTCAATTGCTTCCTCGCATTCTCCCAATTGGGTTAGCGAAGGAAATGTTGTATACCGGAAAACGGATTACAGCAGAAGAAGGTAAGCAGTGGGGACTAATTAATCATGTCTTTGAGAGTGAATCCCTATTGGCGGAAACTATTAAATTAGCTGAAACCATTGCAATAAACGCACCGCTTTCCCTAAAAGCATTGAAGAAGGCGGTTAATAAAGGGACTGAAACAGATTTGGCCACGGGTATTGTCTTAGAATTAGAAGCTTACTATAGATGTGCGAACTCAGAAGACCGGTTGGAAGGCATTTATGCCTTTAATGAAAAGCGGGCTCCGGAGTGGAAAGGGCGTTAACGGGTGGATTGATAAGGGTTATTTGCGGATAAGTGGGTGAAACTTGCGGAAAACCGAGTTTAATTTGCGGATAAGAGGCCCTTACTTGCGGATAATCGAGTCCAACTTGCGGATAAGGTTTTTACTTGCGGAAAACCGAGTCTAACTTGCGGGTAACAGGTCTTTACTTGCGGATAACCCAGTCCAACTTGCGGGTATACAAAACAGTACTATGCAAACCATTAAAAAATGATCGCGGAGGTATATAAAAATGTCAAATACAAAAATAGTAGAAAATACAGAACATGAAATGATTCGGAAAAGCGTTCGAGCTTTATGTGAGCGCTTTCCAGAAGATTACTGGCGGGAAACTGATGAAAAAGATGCCTATCCTACCGCCTTTGTCCAAGCGCTAACTGAAGAGGGATGGTTATCTGTATTAATTCCTGAAGAATACGGCGGTGCTGGACTAGGAATGACGGAAGCTTGCATCATTTTAGAAGAGATCAATCGCTCAGGAGGCAACTCCGGTGCCTGCCACGCCCAAATGTATACCATGGGCGCTCTTCTTCGCCATGGGAATGAGGACCAGAAACGAAGATATCTTCCTAAAATCGCAAGCGGCGAACTTCGACTGCAAGCATTCGGCATCACCGAACCTACCGCTGGAAGCGATACAACCAGCATCCAAACCTTTGCTGAAAGAGTCGGAGACAAATACGTGGTTCATGGTCAAAAAATCTGGACATCAAGAGCGGCACATTCCGACTTAATGTTGTTATTGGCTAGAACGACACCAAAAGACCAAGTAGCGAAAAAGACAGACGGGTTGAGCCTGTTTATTTTAGACATGAAGGAACAAGCGGATAAAATCGATATCCGCCCGATTGATACGATGATCAATCACGCAACGACAGAAGTATTTTTTGAAGGAGCGGAAATCCCGGTTGAGAATCGAATTGGGGAAGAAGGAAAAGGCTTCCGCTATGTGTTAGGCGGAATGAATGCAGAGAGAATTCTCATTGCATCTGAATCCATTGGTGATGGCATGTACTTTGTTGATAAAGCCGTCCAATATGCCAATGAGCGCGAAGTATTTGGCCGTCCAATTGGGAAAAACCAAGGGGTTCAATTCCCAATTTCTAAAGGCTATATGGATATCCAAGCTGCTAAATTGATGAGAGATAAGGCTGCAGAAATGTTTGATGCTGGAATGGATTGCGGGGCTGAGGCGAACATGTCAAAATATCTTGCATCCGAAGCTACATGGCGCGCAGCGAATGCCGCAATGGACACATTTGGCGGCTATGGTTTTGCAAAAGAATATCATATCGAACGAAAATTTAGGGAAGCCCGTCTGTTTATTGTAGCACCGATAACCAACAACCTGGTTGTAAGTTATGTTGGACAGCATGTCCTTGGATTACCACGTTCATTTTAAGACAACATCAGGAGGACCTTTTTTAAAAAAAGGGTCCTCTCTTTGAAAAGGGGGAGCCAAGATGCCAGGACCATTAAGCGGCATTCGAGTAGTGGATGTAACAACAAATGTTTCAGGGCCAAGTTTAACGATGATTCTTGCGGATTTAGGGGCAGAAATTATTAAAATTGAACGGCCTGATATTGGTGACGATTCGAGAGGAATGGGACCATTTTGGGAAGGAGAAGGCGTTTATTTCCTTCACATCAACCGTAATAAACAATCGGTCGTCATTGATTTAAAAAAGGAAAGCGGCCGAGAAATCGTCTATGACCTTGTCAAGACGGCAGACGTTTTTGTTGAAAACTTCCGCTTTCAAAAAGCGGAAAAAATGGGCCTTGGTTATGAGAGACTAAAAGAATTGAATCCTTCGTTGGTATATTGTTCTTTATCAGCCTACGGTCAAGATGGTCCACTTTGTGACCGGCCGGGTTATGATGCGATTGCCCAAGCAGATTCCGGGATTATTGGGATTAACGGTGCAGAAGGAGCGGAAATTGCCCGTGTTCCAGTTTCGGTCCTCGATCAAGGGAGTGCGATGTGGGGAGCCATCGGGGTCATTTCGGCACTTTTTCATAAACAAAAGACGGGAGAAGGACAGTTAGTCACTACATCCCTTTATGAAACGGGAGTATTCTGGGTCGGCTATCACATGCTGTCATGGCTTGCGACGGGAAATGAGCCAAAGAAAAACGGTGCCGGACACACAGCCTTTGCACCGTATGGAGCCTTCCACGCAAGTGATGCTCCTGTGATGATCGGAATCTCCAATAATTCCTTATTCAAACGTTTATGCAAGGTGCTTGGGAAGGAAGAATGGGTCGAGGATCCACGCTACAAAAATAACCCTGAGCGAGTGGAGCATCGTGAAAATTTAAGAGTGGCGATTGAAAACATTCTCCAAGCTAAAACGGCGGATGAGTGGGTACAGCTATTAGTAGATGCAGGAGTACCAAGCTCAAAGGTGAAGAAAATATCAGAAGTAGTCCAGGATCAGCAGACAGAAGCAATCCAGATGTGGACTGATGTTAAACACTCAACTATTAAAGACTTCAAACTGCCAAGACTTCCTTTTGAGCTTAGCAGTTCACCTGTGTCCATTCAAAAGGCTCCACCTAAACTGGGCGGGAATACAGAGGAGATATTAAACAAGCTTGGTTACAACAAAGAACAAATAGAACAGCTTTTAAATGACGGGACCATCCAAATAGAGGCTAAAAAGCTAGAATCGCATAAATAGTTTACAAGGAACCCACTGCCAAATTGTAGGCAGTGGGCGTTCGTTTTCCTGTTGACAACATTAACTGGCAGGAAATACAGTAAATGTAAAATGGAACAGAGAGGGGAAACCGTAATGAAAGCAATTGTCGTCACCGGCTTTGGCGGTACAGAAAACCTAAAATACAAAGATGTTGAAATGCCAGTTATAGCTGAAAACGAAGTACTAATTAGGGTCGTGAAAACTAGTGTAAACTTCGCTGATATTAAATCAAGATACGGCCAAAAGGGAGCAACACTACCGTTTATCCCAGGTTTAGATGCGGCAGGATTTATTGAAAAAATAGGCAGCAAGGTATCGGGGCTCGTAGAAGGACAAAGAGTCATCGTCTTCCCGAAAAATGGTTCGTATGCGGAATATGTGGTGGCATCGGATCAATTAGTCTTTCCCATTCCCGATGAATTGGATTTCAAGACAGCAGCCGCTTGTCCGATTGTGTCTTTTTTGTCGTACCGTTTATTGAAAAATATTGCCGCCATGGAAAAGGGAGAAACAGTATTAGTTCATTCTGCGGCTGGCGGGGTAGGGACCACCGCCATTCAAGTTGCCAAGATTTTGGGAGCAAAGACGGTCATCGGGACGGTTGGCAGCAGGGATAAAATGAAGGTGGCTGAAGAAAGTGGAGCCGACTTCGTTATTTGCTATGAGGAGGAGGATTTCGCCCCAATTGTAAATGAGATTACCAATGGGCAGGGTGTGGACATTGTCCTCGACTCCCTTTCCGGCGCCGTCACGGAAAATAGCTTCAATTGTTTAGCACCATATGGCAGGCTGGTCCACTTCGGTAATTCCAGCGGACATGTAGGAACCATCAAAACGGTTGATTTACATGCTAGCTGCAGAAATGTATTAGGGTTTAGTCTAGGGACCACAAGAAAGTTAAGGCCGCATTTATTAAAAGAAACGGCTGAAGAAGTTTTTCCACTTTTAGTGAATAATCAGCTAAAAATTAAAGTTGGACATGAATACATGTTGGAAGAGGCGGCAGCGGCCCATACCTTAATGGAAAATAGGCTGAATAAAGGGAAGATATTATTGAATGTGGACCCTAATTTTTAAAATAAAATTTTGGTTAAAAAGTGGAATAAATACCCATATTAAATATAAATAAAATATTTAAGGGGAATTCCCATGATTTATATTTATAATGACTATGGCGGAACACATACTACTTCTTTGGCTGCCGCCTATCATTTAAAACAATTACCTCAATCGGAAAGAAAGCTAACTACCGAAGAAATATTAAATGTGAAGTATTTTAACAAACTTACAAAAAAGGATTTTGGAAAGCTCATTTTTCATGGTACGGATGAGGATGGGAACAAAGTTTATTCGATTGGCCGGAAAAGAAACAAACTCGTTGTACCAGCGATGAAGGAGATAATTTTACTACTTCAAGAGAAATTTCAGTTTGAAGAAAAAATCGTTTTTTCCAATACCTCACCTACCGTTCCACTTTCGATGTCATTTGGAGGATTTTTTTCGAGAGGCTTGAAGATAGACTTTATTGGCGTACCGTTACTAGTGAGAGGTGCCAAGCAATGCTGTGATAATATTTATCGGTTGGTTGAAAACACCAAACAAGTTGGAAAAACCCCATTCAACGAAAATGTGATTATTTTAGACAATGAAATGTATAAGTAGTTACTTAAGTCAACATGAGAAATCCGGTAGCTTAGATGGGTCGTACGTAACACCGGATCTATCTAATTATGAAGTGAGAATGAATTTCAAGATTTAGGTAGACTATTTTTGGTAGTGGGCTTCAAGAAATCCCTTAACAATAAACGAAGGATTACTAAACAAAACGAAGGCTTGTATTGCAAGCCTTCGTTTTCATTAAAAAATACATAGATATTACTTCAGGTGATCATTAAGTACACTTTCCTCCAAAACAGCGAATTTGTCCCCATAAACCTTTGTAATATGCTTTTCTCCCCAAGAACATAAAGAATCAAGTATCCCTTTCAAACTCAATCCATATTCACTAAGTTCATATTCTACTTTTGGTGGAATTTGATTATGCACAATGCGGTTTATGACACCGTCATCCTCCAGTTCACGTAATTGCTGGGTCAACATTTTTTGTGTAATGTTTGGCATCAGCCGTTTCAATTCGCTTGTGCGTTTTTTGCCGTGTGTAAGATGGCAAAGGATGACACACTTCCATTTTCCTCCTATAACTTCCAATGTGGCTTCAACGGCAATATTATATTTCTTATTATTCATGATACCTCCAGATCCATAGGTACTAAAAAGTACCTATCGCACTATTTGGTGCCTATAGCACTTTAAAGTACGTACTTTTCTATTAGATTGATATGTTTCATAATAACATGTGCCGGTCAAACTTCAACATATTCAATATTTATCTGCTAGCAGATTGAATCATACTACAATACTTTGCTCAGGAGGGGAACCATTTTATGTCCTTTGATAAGAAAAAGAGTACATTGGCGCTCTTGGCATTGGCAGTGAGCGCATTTGCAATTGGAACAACAGAATTTATCAGTGTAGGTTTATTGCCACTTATAGCGAAAGATTTACAAATTTCAGTCACGACAGCTGGATTAACGGTTTCACTGTATGCATTAGGGGTAACCTTTGGGGCGCCTATCCTAACGTCTCTTACATCTAGTATGTCACGTAAGTCTTTATTACTTTGGATTATGATTGTTTTTATAATTGGCAACAGCATTGCAGCCAGTGCTGATAGTATCGGTGTTTTACTAGGTGCCCGTGTTATTTCTGCATTTTCACATGGGGTGTTCATGTCGATTGGATCTACTATTGCTGCTGATTTGGTACCGGAAAACCGCCGGGCAAGTGCGATTGCCATCATGTTTACAGGGCTTACGGTAGCCACTATTACAGGCGTTCCGTTTGGTACGTTCATCGGCCAAGAATTTGGGTGGAGAACATCCTTTATCGCAATAGTCGTAGTTGGAATCATTGCGTTCATTGCTACTAGCATCCTTGTTCCATCTCAATTGCGTAAAGGTGTTCGTACAGCATTACGCGACCAGTTCAAACTACTGTCGAATGGCCGATTATTACTTTTATTTGCGATTACAGCCTTGGGATATGGTGGGACGTTCGTTGTCTTTACGTATTTATCACCACTGCTTCAGGAAATAACAGGCTTTAAAGAAGGAACAGTTGCTGTCATTTTGCTGGTATACGGCGTTGCAATTGCAATCGGAAATGTGATTGGCGGGAAGGCCGCAAACCGAAAGCCGATTGCCGCATTATTCTATATGTTTATACTACAAACCATCGTACTTTTCGTCTTAACGTTTACTGCTCCATTTAAGGCCGCAGCCCTCATAACCATCATTTTTATGGGGCTATTAGCTTTTATGAATGTGCCTGGATTGCAGGTTTATGTCGTAATGTTGGCTGAACGTTTTGTACCGAGTGCAGTAGATTTTGCTTCTGCCATCAACATTGCAGCATTTAACGCTGGAATCGCCATCGGTTCCTACTTAGGGGGAGTTATAACGGATTCAATCGGGCTCATTCATACGCCTTGGATAGGGGCATTGATGGTGGCAGGAGCGGTGTTTTTAACAGGCTGGAGCCGAGCGCTGGAGCGAAAAGATGAAAAATCGGCTGACAGGAATCACGAACATATTTTTCAATACAATTAGGGGGTTATTTTTATGACAGTAAAAAATTTAAAAGATACAACAACATTAAATAACGGAGTACAAATGCCTTGGTTTGGCATCGGAGTGTTTAAAGTGGAAGAAGGTCCGGAACTGGTTGAGGCAGTAAAAACAGCGATTAAACATGGGTATCGCAGCATTGATACAGCAGCCATTTACGGAAATGAAGAAGGAGTCGGACAAGGTATAAGAGAAGGAATGAAGGAGGCAGGCATTTCCAGAGAAGAATTATTTGTAACCTCGAAGGTTTGGAATGCTGATTTAGGGTACGACTCGTCTATCGCAGCCTACGAAAAAAGCTTAAACAAACTCGAGTTGGAATACCTGGATTTATTCCTCATTCACTGGCCTGTAGAAGGTAAATACAAAGAGTCTTGGAGAGCTTTAGAGACTCTTTATAAAGAAGGTAGAGTCAAAGCAATTGGAGTAAGTAATTTTCAGATTCATCATCTTGAGGATTTAATGAAAGATGCGGAAATTGTTCCAATGGTGAACCAAGTAGAGTACCATCCGCGTTTGACTCAAAAAGGGCTTCAAACGTTTTGCATGGAACACGGCATTCAAATGGAGGCTTGGTCACCGCTCATGCAAGGCCAGTTACTAGATAATCAAGTGCTGCAAGAAATCGCGGATAAGTATTACAAATCGGTTGCTCAAGTGATTTTACGCTGGGACTTACAAAACGGCGTTGTAACAATTCCAAAATCCACAAAAGAACATCGCATTGTTGAAAACGCGGAAGTATTTGATTTTATGTTAACAGAAGAAGACATGAAACGAATTGATGGCTTGAACCAGAATCATCGTGTCGGTCCAGACCCAGACAATTTTGATTTTTAAATAAAACGATTTTGGACTCATCATTAAGTTGGGTCCTTGTTTAGTTTACAATTAATAAAATATCTTAATATGCAGCACAAACCGTTTTGTTGTCTACCATATTCAGCTTGATAACAGTAACGACAGTTATTTTTTCTGCTCATTTGTTATTTTCATAATTAGTCTATTTTATTTAATATTAGCAGGCAAAATAAAAACCCCGTCCAAAAAGAATAACTTAAATGATATTTAAATATAAATGATTCGATGGCATGAAAATGGGCCATTTTTTCAGCGCATATTTAAACAAAGTAAAGCGATTTTATAATCCCTTAATGGAACGGGAGGGATGTTCTTGTTTAAAGAGAGTATCGACCCTTATTTGCATGTTCGCTATGCCAAGAATCCTGTTTATACCCCTGATGGTCAAAAGCTTAGCTTTATTGCTGATTATACGGGCACTCCACAGGTTTGGGAGCTCAATCGTGGGGAAGAATGGCCTGCTCAAATTTCTTTTACAAAAGAAAGAATTACCTTTGTTGGACTTGTTAAGGGCACTTCTGACCGGATTATTGGGATGGATGTGGGCGGAAATGAAAATCAGCAGTTGTTCTTACTCAAGGAGGATGGGAAACTGATTGAACTGACAAAGTCACCCAATCATGTTCATCGATATGGTGGCAGCTCCCCGGATGGAAAATGGATTGTCTGGTCAAGCAATCGCCGGAATCCAGCATTTTTTGATATTTATATTCAAAGTTTAGTAACACTGGAATATCATCCTATGTTAACCGGAGATGGCCTTTTTACAGCAGTGGAATGGTCTCCTGATGGGAAATCATTATTAGTCCAAAAGACAAATTCTCCCCTGGATAATGATTTAGGCATACTCGATCTGGCAACGGGGTCTGTTGATTGGATAACAGAGCATAAAGGAGAAGCGAGTTTTAGAGAAGTCCATTTTAACAAGGATGGAGATCATATCTATGTATTAACGAACAAAGATAGTGAATTTTTTGGGCTTGCACTTATCCATATAAAAACCAAGCATTTCGTGTGGCTGGAGCAAGGAAATTGGGATTTTGAAGAACTCGAAATGAATTCTGATAAAAATTTGTTAGCCTTTTCCGTGAATGAGGGAGGAGTATCTAAGGGGGTACTTTTAGACATAAATCGAAGTTACCTTTATTCCTGGAAAACACCAACTGGAATCATAAAAGATTTAAAATTTTCCCCTGATAACAAAAAACTGGCTTATGTTTTCAATGGCCCGGCATATCCATCTGATATTTGGGAGCTCGATTTAGAAAGCATACAGTCAGAAAGACTTACCTATGTTTCCCGTTCCCCACTACTTCAAGATAAATTAGTTGAGCCAGAGCTTATAAGTTATCGCTCATTTGATCATCTTGAAATTCCAGCATTTTTTTATAAACCAAAGATTACAACTGAAAAATTTCCGTTAGTCATTGTCATTCACGGAGGTCCTGAGAGCCAGTCTCGTGCTGTATACAACCCAGTTGTACAGTATTTAATCGGTAAAGGGTATGCGGTGTGCACACCAAATATTCGTGGGAGTACAGGTTATGGAAAAACGTTCACGAAATTAGATGATGTCCGAAAAAGAATGGATGCCCTGAAGGATATAGTTTTTTTAGTTGAATGGCTAAAAGTGAATGGGAACATCGATTCTAATAGGATAGGAATAATGGGAGGCAGCTATGGAGGATTTATGGTCCTCGCAGCCATCAGCCACTATCCACAGCTATGGTCTGCCGCGATTGATATTGTGGGGATGTCGAGCCTTAGAACATTCTTGGAAACTACCCATCCTTGGCGCAAGAAGCTTAGGGAAGCTGAATACGGAACGATTGAAAGAGATGGAGACTTTTTTGATAAAATCGATCCATTGAATCACACAAGTCGCATTACCACTCCGTTATTGGTGATCCATGGGGAAGGTGACCCTCGTGTCCATATTAAAGAATCCGAGCAAATCGTTAATAAACTGAAGGGAAAACAACACCCTGTTGACTTTATTCGCTTCGACGATGAAGGCCATACGATTTCTAAGCTAAAAAACAAAGAAATTGCCTACAAGGCAATCGTAGATTTTCTTGAACGATGTTTTGGAATCGAAGACAAAAGAAGCAGGGGATTTAAAAGGAGTCGGGAATATCCTTTCTTCTTTGATTGAATCTCAGGCAAAAAGGACTGACCAATCTTGGTTAGTCCTTTTTGCTAAGCAATGTATGGCCCATGGAGCGTCTATTACAGTAATAGTAAAGAATAGGACAAACAGCCTGCCGATATTCCGAGGATTGCTCCGACAATCACGTCAGATGGATAGTGGAGGCCTAAATAAATTCTTGATACTCCTACACATACACCCACGAGAATCAGAACCAAAGAAAATGTCGGGATCGTTAAGATATAGGGAGTCAAAACGGCAAATATGGCGGTTGTATGACCCGAAGGGAAGGAATGGTCCTGTAAGGGATTCTCCAGTATATTCGTTTTTTCAATCGTCAAATAAGGTCTTTTTCTCGGAAAAAATTCTTTTGCGAGATGGACCGGGATGTGGCTCGCTGCCAAAGCAAGAGCACTAGAAATAGCAAGGAGCCGCGTTTCCCTGGACCATGCAGTTAGAAAAAGAAGAATCGAGCTGATAATCGTAAATCTCGCTCCTCCGAAATGTGTGATCGTTCGAAAAAAGAGGTTTAACAAATAAAGATGAAAATACCGGTTAATTCTCTGGAAGATTCGACAATCGAATCCGTAAAGGACATGAATGATTTTGCTCATGCTCGTCTCCCCTTATAAGTAAAATACACACTTTCAATCTAAAACCCAAACATTGGGTTTCCTCCATTATAAAGGGAAAACGGCTAGTTTTTATGAAACTGGTGTTAAGAATAAATTAAGAATTGTAAATTGTCTTCTTCGGTTGATTCTTCAGGTTTAAATGATGCATAAGAACCGTCCCCATGCCTCAATATCATTGTCAGGATGTCTTCGGCGGCGGTTGCATGGATAAATGTTCTTTGGGAGTTTATTATTTTGTTGAGTTTTTCACCATTATTTTCGAGTAGGTTCGTTACAGTCAGTCTAATTTCCTTTGGGTTTTTGCAGACCACTCCCAAATTGAAAATTTCGGCGAAGGCTGGATTATCCTCTTCTTGACCTGGCAAAGCCCCTGTAATGATAAGCGGTGTATTGGCAGCGATAGCTTCAAACATGACATTGGGGCTTCCCCTGGTAAAAGCGATATCAGATTGCAGCATCAAATCTTGAATATTTTTCGTGAACCCATAAATCTCAACTCGATTACCATATTGGGGCTTAAGTGCTCTCTCCAGCTTTGCTTTAAGTTTTTCATTTCTTCCCGCTACAATTTTTACCGTACAATTGAAGTGATTAAGGAGGCTTTTTGCTATTTTCTCCATGTTTCCTACACCTTCACCCCCGCTCATGATTAAACATTTTAAGGGCTTTTCTTTTCCATAGAGTTCAGGTTGTGGATGGCTCTTACGGAAAAAGCGCGATCGGACTGGAAATCCTAACACCTGTATCTTCTTAAGCGGAATCCCAAACTCAATACACTTAAATTGGGCTTCAAACGTGGGACAAATAATGGTTTCTGCTCGCTTATCCAGCCATAGGGGGGAAATGTTTACAAGGTCAGCGATTAAGGTAATGAAAGGGATTTTTACCTTTTGCTTCTCTAGGATGTTCAAGATGGAGCCATTAAAATTGGGATGAACCGATAAAATCATATCGGGCTTTAAATCGTCAATAAGTTGAAGAAAATGATCTTTAATAAGTCCTTCAAAAAAATGGTTTACGATGGAAGGTTTTTCAGCTGATAGTTTCCAGATCATTTTCCAAAGTGTTTCGGATTTTCTTGTGAGGGGACCATAAGCTTCACCGATTTTTGACAGTAATGGCTTACCAAGCGAAAACCCATCCACAACATGAATTTTTACCCCATTGAAAGATTTGACTTTTTCACACAGCGCTTCTGTTATGCTTTTATGACCATGGCCTGTATGGTCGGATGAAATAATCAATAATGTCTTATCCATAGTATCAGCCCTTTTTAAGTTTTTTTATTGTTCGTACTATGAGTTCTGACACCTACGTAAAGAAATATGAAAAGAAAGAAGATATGAAAATAGCAAACAAGACGGTAATACCCGTCTTGTTCCAACTTTTTCTTCCTGCTTATTGACCAGAATTGCCATCTTCGTTTTGCGATCCATCATCTTGGGAACCATCGTCGGTTTGTTCAGTGTTCGTATCATCTGTTTTTGAACTGGTATCTGAGCATGCAGTTGCAACTCCGAGTAACATCAATGCTGACATCAAAGCAAATAACCATTTTTTGAATTTCATCTTTCTTCCTCCTTGAATGTTGCATTTTTTATTACAGTCTTATCATACAAGCTTTTGAGGAAAAAAAGAGGCGATTTTCCAATTCTTAACATGAATTAACCGTATCTATAAACGGCTTTAATAGTTTCTATTTAAAATTTACTTATAATTTACGAAACTGGATTTTTGGTTAATTTTCTTTTTTATAATTTCTTACTATAAAAGTTTTTCCTCGACATAAGTTTGTAGTAAAACTCCTATTCCGATATAATGAAAACTATTGATAGCAAGGGCTTCATCGAGTGAGAGTGGGTAAAATATGATTGATATCAGTAAAATTGTTCAAGGGAAAAATTTAACTGAAATAGATGTCCAGATTGTTCAATTTATCATTGAAAATATCGACACTGTTTTGCAAATGGGCGTACGGAAAATAGCAAAAGAAAATTTCACTTCTCCGGCAACTGTCATCCGCTTGTCCAAAAAATTAGGCTATACCGGATTTGTTGATATGTATTATCAGCTTCTGCCGCTTGTTAAAAAAGCAGATTTACCGCAAAGCGGCGTGATGGAGGATTTTTTGGAAATTAGTGAGAAGGATTTTCTAGACCATAATTCACTGGGGGATTTCCAATCCTTTATACACAATGTACTAAACCTTAAGCAAAGCTATATTTTTATTTATGCCACTGGTTTTTCCGCGATTGCTGCAGAATACTTGTATAAAAAATTATTGGTATTGGGCAGAAAAACAATTTTTGCAAGCGGAACTGATTCGGTTGGCGTATTCGAAAATAATTTGGAAGATATCGGGGCTTTGGTTGTCATTTCCAAATCAGGCGAAACACAGCTAATCATCGATAAAATACAAGCAGCCAAAGAGCATCAGATTTTTACAGTGTCATTCACAAAAGAAACAGACAATCGGATCGCTCAGCTTTCCGATTTGAATTTTAAAATCATTGACCACAGCAAACTGGACGACCGAAATATGCTGCCGAACAGCTTTTTTCCGAGTCTTATGCTGATGTTTGAATTTATTATCAAGCAGTATCTTGAAACGATATTGACTAAAAAAGACAGCAACGAGTGAAACGTGTTTCAATGTGTGAAACACGTTTTTTATCTTGTTGATTCTATCGACTATGAAACGGTTACATTGTATTCTAAACCTGTCGACGAAAACGAATACAAAAACACATACAGGAGGGGAAGGCAAAATGAAAGCGAAAGTCATGGATGGCATGCAGCGCTTTTCAAAAGCGATGTTCATTCCGGTACTTATTTTGCCGATTGCGGGTATTTTAATTGCCCTGGGAAACTTATTAACGAATGTAAGATTATTGGAAGTTATCCCATTTTTAAATAATCCGATCACAACAGGATTCGGGACCATCTTAACAGGATCATTGGTTTCGATTCTTGGTAACTTGGGACTCATCTTTTGTGTCGGGATCACGGTCGGTTTAGCGAATAAAGAAAAAGCGGTAGCTGGATTTACCGCATTGTTAGGCTATCTGGTGTTTGTCAATGCGATGAATAAATTTATGCAGCTGAGCGGGGTTCTTTATGAAGGAGAAACCTTGCAAGGGACTGGACAAACTCTTGTATTAGGTGTGCAAATCCTGGACATGGGTGTGTTCCTGGGACTAATCCTCGGTATCATCACTGCTATGGTCCATAACAAATTTATTGATACAGAATTCAATGGCGCTTTTCAGATTTACGGCGGTTCACGATTTGTCTTTATCGTTCTAATTCCAGTCGTTGTGCTATTATCTATCGCTCTTACATTTATTTGGCCATATTTCCAAACTGGCATTAATAAGCTTGGAACACTGATCAACCATAGCGGAAGCTTCGGAATTTTCTTATACGGAGCATTAGAACGTTTGTTAATTCCAACCGGATTACATCACCTTATCTATACACCATTTTTATACACAGAATTGGGCGGTACTGCTGAAGTTGGCGGCAAAGTATTCGAAGGGGCAAGAAATATTTATTATGCGGAAATTGCCGATCCAAGCGTAAAAGAGCTTTCCCCAAGCGTCGTATGGGATGCCCGCGGTATTTCCAAAATGTTTGGTTTAATCGGTGCTTGTTTAGCCATGTACCATACTGCGAAGCCTGAAAACAAAGCCAAGGTTAAAGCTATTTTGATTCCTGCTGCGGTTACATCTTTTATCGCAGGTGTTACAGAACCAATTGAATTTTCATTTATGTTTGTTGCACCATTACTATTTGTGGTTCACGCATGCTTAAGCGGTTTAGCAATGGTAACATTCCATCTATTTGATGTACGTGCGATTGGACCAAATGGAATGATTGACTTCTTACTATTCAATCTACCGCTCGGAATTCAAAAGACACACTGGCCAATGTACATTTTAATCGGATTAATCTTCTTTGTGATCTATTACGTGGTCTTCCGCTTCTTGATTGTAAAATTCAACTTCAAAACAATCGGTAGAGAAGATGAAGGTAATGAGACGAAATTGTATTCAAAGAAAGATTACAAAGCAAAGAAAAGTGCAGGAACAGCTGGGGATCCTGTGCCGCAAGGAAATGACGGAATTGCCCCTGTAATCGTCGATGCCTTGGGTGGAGCAAGCAATATTAATACTGTCACAAATTGTTATACACGACTTCGCTTAACTCTGGAGCATCCTGAAAGGGTAAATGAAGATGTGTTGAAAAAAGAAACAGGTGCTAGCGGAGTTATTATTAAAGACAAAAATGTACAGGTTGTTTATGGCTTACAGGTAACAAACATCCGTAAAGCGGTAGACAGCTACTTGGGATTAAGCACAAACGAATAGATATTTTTACAGATAAAAACATGTAACAACTAGAGAAAACAGATTAGTAAAGTAGAAGGGATGGAGAACATGAAGAAATTTTCAGTAGTAATTGCAGGCGGAGGCAGCACCTATACACCGGGGATTGTGATGATGCTATTGGATAATCTGGACCGTTTCCCGCTTCGAAAATTAAAATTATATGATAACGACGAACAAAGACAAGCAGTCTTAGGGGAAGCACTTGAGATTGTCATGAAGGAAAATGCACCAGATATCGAGTACTCTTTCACAACCGACCCGGAAGAAGCATTCACCGATATCGACTTCTGTTTTGCCCATATTCGTACGGGAAAATATGAAATGCGCGAAAAAGACGAAAAGATTCCATTAAAGCATGGGGTCGTCGGCCAAGAAACCTGCGGACCTGGCGGCATCGCGTATGGAATGAGAAGCATCGGTGACATGATCGAGTTGATTGACATTATGGAAAAATATTCACCGGATGCTTGGATGTTAAACTATTCCAATCCTGCAGCAATCGTAGCGGAAGCTTGCCGCGTGCTTCGCCCAAATTCCAAGGTATTGAACATTTGTGATATGCCTGTTGGAACGCTGCGCCGAATATCGCATATCATTGGCAAAGAGCCAAAGGACTTGGAAGTACGTTATTTCGGATTAAATCACTTTGGCTGGTGGACAAGCGTAAAAGATAAAGAAGGACATGAATATCTTCCTGAAATTCGCGACTATGTGGCAGAAAACGGCTATTTGACACAAAAAGAAGTGGATACCCAGCACACAGATGCAAGCTGGCAGGAAACACATAAGAAAGCGAAGGATTTGTTGGCGGTCGATCCAAGATTCTTGCCTAACACCTATTTAAAATATTATTTCTACCCTGATTATGTGGTGGAACATTCCAATCCTGACTTCACGCGGGCTAATGAAGTCATCGCCGGCAGGGAAAAGACGGTCTTTTCAACAGCAAGAAACATCGTTGAAAGAGGAACTGCGGAGGGCTGTGAATTTGAAATGGGCGCTCATGCTGTCTTTATCGTCGACCTTGCTCGTGCCATTGCCTTCAACACGCACGAAAGAATGCTGTTAATCGTCGAAAACAATGGCGCCATTGCCAACTTTGACGACGATGCCATGGTTGAAGTTCCATGTATTGTAGGCAGCGACGGTCCAGAACCATTAAGCCAAGGAAAGATTCCTGAATTCCAAAGAGCATTAATGTACCAGCAGGTAACAGTCGAAAAATTAGTCGTCCAAGCCTATATCGAAGGCAGCTACCAAAAACTATGGCAGGCGCTGACACTATCAAAAACAGTACCAAGCGCCAAAGTAGCAAAAGAAATCTTAGACGATCTAATTGAAGCCAATAAAGCATACTGGCCAGAATTGCACTAAAATGATGCATGGGGACGGTTCTTATGCATCATCTGTAAGAATCGTTTCGATGGGTTTTCATAGTAATTTAATATAAGATGAATGAAAGGCGAAAGAAGCGGAGAGCTTTTTCGCCTTTTCATACGGGCATCTTGCGATAGGAGGATAATAGAATGTTTAAAAAGCTATTTGGAAAAAAAGAGACAACAATGACACTTGTTTCTCCGATTACAGGAAAAGTGGTCAAAATTGAAGATGTTCCTGATCAGGTGTTCAGCCAAAAAATGATTGGTGACGGGATTGCAGTTGAGCCAACTGAAGGAGTAGTCGTAGCGCCGATGGACGGTGAGATTGCGCAAATTTTTCCAACCAATCATGCTGTTGGAATTCGCAGCAAAGATGGCTTGGAAATCCTCATTCATATCGGAATGGAAACGGTCGCGATGGGTGGAGAAGGCTTTGAAGGTCATGTAAAACAAGGTGATCAAGTTAAAGCGGGTGACAAGCTTGTTACCTTTGACGTGGAGTTGGTCAAGGAAAAAGCAGAAAGCATTATTTCGCCAGTTGTGATTACAAACTTTGATGCAGTCGACACTTTAACTAAAACGGAGGAAACCTCAGTTACACGTGGGGGATCTGTTTTGTTGCAGGTGAAAATGAAGTAGAAATAAGACTCGTTGTTGGGTTAGAAAGTTGTGTTACAAGAGAACTCTACAAAATATTGCAAAAAGACCAAACGTATATACGTTGGTCTTTTTTTATTACTTTTTCATATCACATCGTATAATTCATAGGATTTCCCTTATGGTGTTTACCAGGGAAAAATCCCATTTATATTAAGGATTTTTCATTAATATTTGTTTCGCTTAAGGCGAATTAAAATGGGCAAGAAAATTATGCTTCTACTTTTGATGGCTGAAGAACGAAATCAACATATGCTTTAGCATTTTCGGCAAGTTCTCGATCTGAGACATGCATAACACCATTTAACACAAACAATGGTAGAAACTTCGTGCCAATGAGATTGCTAGTTTGCTGTAAAGGAGTTGTTAAGGTCTCCATGCTAAAATGATTATAGCCTTTAGGCTGATAAGATTCTTCCGGTCCAAAGGTTGAAATCGCAAGACCTAGTTCTTTACCGTGAAGCTTGTCGCCGCCTGGGCCATAGGCCCAGCCGTAAGAGAGCACTTCATCCTGCCATTTTTTTAACAAAGAGGGCGTGCTGTACCAGTAGAATGGAAACTGAAGAATAATACGATTATGTGATTCTAATAGGCTTTGTTCGTGTGCTACATTAATTTTCCCGTCTGGATAAGTCTGATAAAGAGTATGAATCGTAATGTTTTCGTGTTTTTTCAACTCCTGCATCCAAGTGCGGTTAATTCGAGATTGTTCCAAATTTGGGTGGGTGATAATTACAAGAGTTTTCATTTGTAAGTCTCCTTTTTGATTTCAATTATTGTTTCATCGGGATTTTTTTATTTGTATATGCAAATGAAAGCTTAAAAAATTTTACTTTTCTTCAAATATAATTTCTGTTTCCGTTTGATTTTCGTACATGCTATAAAATGTATTCGCAATATTTTCAGGTGAGAAATAGGTTCCTTCTTGAACAAACCCTTTAATCGTTAACGTTCCAACATAAATTCCTTTTAGACTCAATTCTTGGTGCAAGCTGTATGCTAAATTTCTAATACCTGCTTTTCCAATTGCTAATGAAGCATAATCAGGATAGGGGTGAAGAGCTAATCCGCCGCCCGTTAACAAAATAGTTCCATTTTCCATATGGGGAATTACTTCTTTAACGCTGGTAAGAGCTCCTGCTACACTGATTTTAAAATCTTCCACTAATTGATCCACGCTTAATGTTGTTGGTTTGCCTGGTCTTCCTGCGGCAGCATTGTATAAGAGTACATCAATTTTTCCGTAAGTCTTAATGACTGTCTCAATGGCGGTTTTTAAAGATTCTTCTGAGGAGACATCCCCTGGGAATCCTGTTGCTTCAATCCCATCATTTTTAAGTTCATTTTCATATTTTTGTAATGACTCCATGCTGCGGGAAATAAGAGCAACTTTAAAGCCTTCTTTTCCGAATTTTCTTGCTGTATTTAAGCTAATCCCAGGTCCAACACCGACAATTAGCAATATCTTATCTGACATAACAACAGCCTCCTAGTTTATTTGTATATGCAAATGAGAGGATAAAAAAATTATTGTTCTTTTTCTAGCTTATTGCTTGATTCATGAAGCATTTTACTTAAATCCTTACTGAACTCGCGTCCTAAGACTTCGGAATAGCTGTTAAACAATTCTTTTAAAGACACCCGAAATTGATGGTACACTTTTTCTCCTTCTTCAGTTAAAGAGATAAATGTTTGTTTTCCATCCATTTTTTTGGTCACCAGTTTTAATTTTTCAAGTTTCTCAATAAACCTCGTACTGGTCGAAGGTGCAATGGATAACTTGTGGCATAGTTCCTTCTGCGTGATTTCCGGATGGAAATTTACAATCATAATCATGTAAAGATATGAAGGTGCTAGGTCACCAAAATCAAATGTTTTTTCGGCTAATTTTGTAATGTTACGAGCAAACCGGCTGGCTGTAAAGTAAAGACAATGAATTAATACCTGTTCTTCTTCATTCATTTGATCAAATCCTTATATTCATTTGCATATACAAATTAACACGAAATTACGTTAAGGTCAACTAAATTATGATACATGGGGACGGTTCTTATGCATCATTTTCAAGAATCGCTCGATGAGTCTTCACAGAAATTTAATTTCATTATTATTGAATGAAAGGCGAATAAATCGGAAAGCATTATTTCGCCAATTGGATTACAAATATTGGTGCAGCCATCCATCCATTTCAAACTTGAAATTGTCAAAAAAACGATTAATCTCGATGGATTTATAAAGATAATAGTTTTTATCAAGGAAAACTTTTTGCATTAAGGAAACTTTTTAGGGGAATTAAATAATATAAGAATAAAGGGAGTGATAATGGTGTTTCCATCTAAACGAATTAAGAAAAAAATCCTATTACATTCCTACTTATGTAAAGTGTTAGGGATTATTAGTGACCAAGAATATAATACAATTGTAAACAATATCAGTTCTCACGAACATTAACTATAGATGAAAAAGATGTTAAGAACACTATGACAGCTTCTTATTCAGCGTACAATTCAGAAGAGATAAAGAAGAGAGAGATGGAAAATCCATCTCTCTCTTCAATGAAACTACTGTATCCAAAGTTTAAATAACCCTTCAGTTACCCCTAGGTCGTACATATAAAATATCCCAAACACGATACTAATCAAGCCAGTTATTTGAGTAAGTGATTTATTTAGCCCAACTTTTTTGGAGCTAAAAACGAAAGGAATTCCGATAATGGTGGTAAAGAAAAGCATTCCAATTATGGTTCCTACACCGAATATAAGGATATAAAGGGCCGCTTCCCAAACACTATGAACGGTACTCATGGTTAAAAGAACCATAGCACCAGATCCTGCAAGACCATGAATTAAGCCAATCACCATGGACTTTAAGTATGAGACATTTTGATGTTTATGTTTATGTCCGTGTTTTCCCATATGAGTATGAGAGTGAACATGTTTATGTTCTTCTCCATGGTGTTCATGCTGATGTATGTGGATACTCTTAAATGAAAGGACAGTTGAAACTCCGAGATAAACAAGCATGATACCAACTAAAAATTCTAATGACATCGCCCATTTTTCAGGTATTTCGCCTTTCATAAGAATAATGATAATCCCGATAATAAATAATGTAGCAGTATGACCAATTCCCCAGAATACTCCTGCTAAAGACGAACGTAATAATTTTTTACTTTGACTAGCAATGGTAGATACAGCAATCACATGGTCTGGTTCTATTGCGTGCTTGATACCCAGCACAAATCCTAAAGCAAGAATGGATAGAAAACCTACCTCCATTAAATAACCTCCTTAAAAATAGTAAAAAGCAAACACCATATATTTGTTTGTTGGATGGAATTTCAAAAGAATTTAGAATGGTTATAAGCATTAATCAATAATATCATAGAATGGATTATCTTTATTGATAAAATTGTTAAATGATAATCAACAATTTTTATAGATTTGTTGAGTAAACAACGAAATGAGTTTTTTTAACCATTGAAAGCATCTTGGTTCTATTTATAATGATAAACAGACGTTGATTAATCTTGCTAAGAGAGAGCCTAGTATTAATGAATAGAACACACTAATTAATTTTACTATATCGGTGTGCCTCTTTTATTAATGATATGTTAACTTCAGGCATTCCCTATATTAGCGAGAATCTTAAATAATAAATTTAAACAAACGGGGACAATAAATTAGGCAGACGTCGGCGCCCTTGTAGAAAGGATTAACTAAATAGAAAGATTTGTCTATAGGAGGAAACCAATAGATATTCATGATTTCTTAGCACACTTAAACCAAGGTAAAGCAGTTGAGGGCGGTTCGGAAATGCACCAGATGATGCACAATCTTTCGCAGGAAGCATTGAAGTTAACCGCCGAGCTGAACGGACATTATCATACTCCGGAAGAAATTCGAGAATTGTTTTCTCAGTTGACAGGTAAACCGGTAGATAAAGCATTTGCAATGTTTCCTCCTTTTTATACAGATTGCGGGAAGAACATCACTGTCGGCAAAAATGTCTTTATAAACTCGGGCTGCCGGTTTCAGGATCAGGGCGGCATTACGATTGGTGATGGTGTTCTCATCGGACATAATGTCGTGTTGGCTACTCTCAATCACGACATTGATCCGAAAAAGCGCAGTACTTTGCAACCTGCACCAATTGTGATTGGTAACAATGTCTGGGTGGGAGCAAATGCCACTGTGGTCCCTGGTGTGACCATTGGTGATGGTACCATCATCGCCGCAGGTGCAGTTGTGACCAAAGATGTACCTGAAAATGTCATTGTAGGCGGTGTGCCTGCAAAAAAGATCAAAATCAACGAAACCTAATAGAAGCAATTCTGTTTTTTAATAAATTAAAAAAACATATGAGAATGAGATAAAAGAGGGCGTCTAAAAGCTTTGACCTGCTTTTTGGACACCCTCATTTTTTTTATTGACCCCTATTCCAGGTTTCTGTCCAACAATGCCCCCGTCTGCTCTGCCATTACACGAGCTGACAAAGGCATTCCATTCTTGAACCACCATTCCACTGCCCCAACGACCGCTGAACCAAAAAATTGAAGAATAACATCTTCACTTAATCCTTGATTTTTCCCTTCGGTTGTCTCCACTTCAGCTCTAAACTCTTGAATAACTAAATCGAGAAAACGACTTCGGAAATAGGGTGCACCTTTACTGGCTAACATCGTTGAAAAAAATAAATAATGACGCTCAAAGTATTCGTACCAGACATAATTTCCTTCTTGAAACGTCATCTCAGCCGCCAATTGGCATAGTTCTCGGAGATTGTCCATATGTTCTTCAATCATCTTATCCAAGAGGTCGTATTTATCGGTGTAATGAAGATAGATGGTTCCTCTATTAACATCTGCTCTGTCAGCAATATCCTGAATGGTAATGTCGTCAAAGCTTTTTTCAGCCATCAGTTCGGTTACAGCATTTTTGATTGCTACTTGGCTTTTGGCTATTCTTCTATCTACTTTAGGCATTTCATTCACCAGTCTTTCTAAGATAATCAACAATTTTAATTGATTTGTTGAGTAATCAACGAATTGCGTTATTTTAACCATTGAAAGTATGAAGGACTTTTTTATAATTATAAACAGTTGTTGATTAATCAATCAATATTAATTTTTTAAGCAGCATGTTTTATATGTCTTGGAATATTAAAAGTAAACTTTCTTCAAACTGGAGGCTTAGTTATGGACCGCATTGAAAAGAGCAAAGAAAAATATAAACAGCTATTCGGAAATGGAGTACCAGTCGCATACGCTACTGATCCTGATTTTCAGGACATCCTTAGCCGCTTCATTTTTGGGGAAGTGTTCTATCAAGGAAATCTGGATGACAAGCAACGTGAACTTATCACTTTAGTAGTTCTTACTACTAACCAAACGCTGCCTCAGCTCAAGGCACATGTAGCTGCCACACTGAATGTCGGTCTCACACCTGTAGAAATCAAAGAGGCCGTTTACCAGTGTGCTCCATACATTGGATTTCCAAAAACATTAAACGCCATCAATGAAGTCAATGAGGTTTTCCGAGCAAAGAATATTGCATTACCAATCGAAAGCCAAAAGCAGGTGGATGAAGAAAATCGCTTTGACAAGGGACTATCCGTACAAGTAGAGATTTTTGGTGAGATAATCGCAAAAATGCGAGAGGCTGCCCCCGTAAATCAAAAACATATGCAGGATTATCTTTCGGCTTTCTGCTTTGGAGACTTTTATACCCGTGGTGGACTCGATTTGAAAACGCGGGAATTGCTGACACTGTGCATCGTAAGTAGCCTGGGCGGTGCTGAAGGCCAAGTAAAGTCACATGTGCTTGGTAACAAAAATGTAGGCAATGACAAGGAAACGTTGATCACTGCCATCATTCAATGCCTCCCATATATGGGCTTTCCGAGAACACTGAACGCATTAGCTTGCATCAATGAAATGATTCCAGAAAGTTAAGAAAGTAGAATAGGGGATTCCGCATATTATTTGCAAAACTTTTATCCGGCATGACTGAAGAGTTTTATTTGATGACAAGGTACAAAAAAATATAACAACTCAAAGGAGACAAAAGCATGTTTAATGAAACTTATAAATTATCAAATGGTGTAGAAATTCCGAAATTAGGTCTTGGTACCTGGCTGCTTGACGATGCACAAACAGCACAGGCAGTGCGTGATGCGGTATCTATCGGATATCGTCATATTGATACTGCTCAGGCTTATATGAATGAGGCTGGTGTAGGTGAAGGAATTCGTTCCTGTGGTGTTGCAAGAGAAGAACTTTTCATCACGACAAAGGTTGCAGCAGAAGCAAAGACCTATGATGCAGTAACAAATTCCCTTGATGAGTCTTTAGCAAAGATGGGACTGGATTACGTTGACCTTCTGATTATCCACAGCCCACAGCCTTGGAAGGAGTTCCGTGAGGAGAACCGTTACTTCGAGGAAAACAAAGAAGTATGGAAATCTTTGGAGGATGCTTATAAGACAGGCAAGGTAAAGGCAATCGGTCTTTCCAACTTTCTTCAGGATGATGTAGAGAATCTTCTTGCAAGCTGTGAGATCAAGCCTATGGTAAATCAGGTATTGGCACATGTGAGCAATACTCCTTTTGAACTAATTGATTTCTGCCAGAAGAATGACATCCTGGTAGAGGCATATTCACCTATTGCACACGGTGCCGTTCTGGATAATGCAGAAATTAAAGTAATTGCAGATAAGTATGGAGTATCTGTTGCTCAGCTTTGCCTGCGTTATTGCTTACAGCTTGGTCTTGTAGTCATTCCTAAGACGGCAAATCCGGATCACATGAGAAACAATGCGGAGCTTGATTTTGCTATCAGCGATGCAGATATGGAGACTTTGAAGAAAGTGGAGCACATCCAGAATTATGGTGAGCATAGCTTCTTCCCTGTATTTGGCGGGAAATTGAAATAAAAAGGAGATTTATAATGGAATACCGTACAGTAGGAAAAACAGGAATTAAAGTTTCAAATTTATGTTTTGGTGCCATGTCTTTTGGCGGGGACGCTGATGAAGAAAAATCTAAAGCAATGTATAAACGTTGTCGGGAAGCTGGTATCAACTTTTTCGATACTGCCGATGTTTATGGGCGTTCCGAGGAAATTTTAGGAGAGTGTATTGCACATGAAAGAGACGAAATTGTTTTAACGTCAAAAGTGTTCTGGAACACGGGTGCTGATGTGAATGCTAGAGGTTTGTCCCGAAAACATATCATGCAAGGTATTGAAAATAGCCTGCGTCGGTTAAAGACGGATTTTATTGATTTTTATTTCGTCCATGATTTTGATGAACAAACTCCAATGGAGGAAACGATGCGGACACTCGACGACTTACAGCGTCAAGGGAAGATTCTTTACCCGGCAGTAAGCAATTGGGCTGCTTGGCAAATTACAAAGGCATTAGGAATTTCTGCAAAAGAACAACTTGCTCGTTTTGAATTAATCCAACCGATGTATAACCTGGTTAAACGCCAAGCAGAGGTGGAAATTTTACCAATGGCTGCTTCCGAACAAATGGGTGTTATTACTTACAGCCCGCTTGGTGCTGGACTACTATCAGGAAAATATGGAGTGAATAAACGTCCTGAGCAGGGCCGCCTTGTCCAAAATGCCCGATACAGTGACCGTTACGGTGCTGATGAAGATTATATTACGGCTGAACAGTTCACCAAATATGCACAAGAACATAATGTGAAACCTGCAACTCTAGCCGTTGCTTGGGTAAAAGCAAATCCTGCTGTAACTGCTCCAATCATTGGTGCACGCAATTTGGATCAATTGGAAGATTCTTTAGCAGCTGCCGATTTTAAAATGACAGAAGACATGTACGTTGAAATCTCCAATTTATCAAGAACACCTTCACCTGCAACGGATCGAACAGAGGTATTAACAGGTAAATGGAGGTAAGAGTTATAAACTCTTGATGAAGTGGATAAAGAAGGGTGTATAATGTATACACCCTTTTTTTAACGTTAAAGGGCTAGGGGAGGGGATTAGAAAAAGGTTATGGTTTATTTATTACTTATTTTATTTGTATTACTAATTTTCATCTTATTGTTTATCAACATAAGTCCAGCTTTCGGTAGCAACCCAAGTAAAAAACAAAAAGAGCAATTTAGTAAGTTGGCCAATTATGTGGATGGTAAATTTATCAATCCAGAACGAACAAAGTTAAATATGGGCGCAGCGGATTATTTCTCCATGCTTGAGGAAAATATTTCCGGTGCTAAAGACCGTAATCCTCAAGGTCAAATTCCTGTTTCCGAGATCGATTGGAACCAAATTAAAAGTGAGAAAGATAGTTTAACTTGGTTTGGTCATTCGGCTTTTTTAGTTAGTATTGATAATAAAAAAATACTTGTAGATCCCATGCTAGGTCCAGTTGCTTCACCTGTTTCGTTCGTAGGAAGCAAACGTTACAGCGAAGATATGCTGCATCTTATTGATGAAATGCCGCCAATTGATGCTGTTTTTATTACTCATGATCATTACGACCACTTAGATTATCCATCTATTAAAAAATTAAAGAACAAGGTCAATCATTTCTACGTTCCTCTTGGTGTAGGTGCACACTTGATTAATTGGGGAGTTAAAAAAGAAAAAATAACAGAATTAAATTGGTGGGATGAATCAAAGTTTCAAGGCTTAACGGTGGCATTCACCCCTTCCAAACACTTCTCTGGCAGAGGACCATTAAATAGAAATTCCACTCTTTGGGGCGGATGGGTCATTCTTGGAGAGAAGACACGTTTCTATACTAGCGGAGATGGCGGTTATGACACACATTTTAAAGAAATTGGGAAGAAATATGGACCTTTTGATCTTACGTTAATCGAAGGCGGACAATATGACCGGCGTTGGTCTTGGGTTCATATGACACCTGAACAATCGGTTCAGGCTCATTTAGACGTAAATGGCAAGAATATGATGTTAATTCACTGGGGAGCCTTTACCCTTGCTTATCATGGTTGGACAGAACCGATAGAACGAGCAATAAAAGAAGCCAAAAAATCAGGAGTTAATATAATTGCTCCTAAAATTGGCGAAACAGTTCCATTAGATGGGGAGTTCTCCATTCCTAGCTCCTCTTGGTGGACAAAATTAAATGAAGTAGGTAAAAAAGATGAAAAGAACAATTAAAAATGGCACAATCCTTTATCATTAAGGAAAAAAATTGACTATTTCTAAGATGAAAGACGTTACTGGACTCGCATTTTATAGACGAGTCCTATTTTTATTGTGATAAGGATTGTAGACCTATCTTTTTTCGTTATTTATATACTTCTCGACATAAATAGATTTATTCTCAGCCGCTATCTAGTAAAAAGGTTTGTCATAATGGATGAATCTGTAGATTTTTGTAAAACTATTGAAGTTTACTAAACTATTAAATTAAATGATAATTTACTGGAAATCGCTTACAAATATTAAGGGGGAGTACGATGAAACGGAAAAAAACGATGGCTGCTTTGTTAACGGCGGGATTAATTTTGAGTGTCAATGGTGCCTATGCCAAAGGACCGGAGGCAGGTGTACCAAACACCAATGCGGCATCCGCATTTGATAACAAGATTATCAAAAAAATAAGTGCTGACAACATGTATAACCACATTGCCTATTTATCAGAAGTTCCTCGCCAGGCAGGGACTCCTGGAGAACTTAGAGGTGTTCAGTACATAGAGAGCCATTTTAAACAATATGGCTATGAGACAGAGGTGCAGCCTTTCCCCATCTATACTGTTGTTAGAAATAACGTCAGCGGCTTATTGGAAATTGGCGGGGAGAATTTGAAGCCCTATGTGTTTTCTGGTTCGTACAGTGGAGAGGTAACAGCAGAATTGGTGGATGTGGGTAAGGCGCTAGCGGGTACGGTGCCTGACAGCGTAAAAGGGAAAATCGCCCTGATTGAACGAGGCGACATCACCTTCGTCCAAAAGGTACAAAATGTTTTTGATAAAGGTGCAGTTGGGGTTGTGATGTACAACAATACCGGTACATCGAACGCGTTTGGCCAAGCTACTTATGGTCAAAATATTCCTGCCGTTGCGATTACTAGAGCCCAAGGTTTGGCACTGGTAGAGAAATTGAAAAACGGCACACTAACAGCCCATATTAAAGTCACAGGATCTGGTGTGGAAGAAAAAACCTCCTATAATGTAATCGCCAAAATGAAGCCAAATAAAAACAAAGACACCGGACAAGTTGTTATGATTGGCGCACACCATGATTCTGTTCAAAACGGACCGGGAGCGAACGATGATGCCTCCGGTGTATCAGCTGTCCTGGAGCTTGCAAGAGTCATGGCCGATGCACCGACTGATACAGAGCTTCGCTTTGTGACATTCGGCTCTGAGGAACTGGGGCTGTTAGGTTCCTACCATTATGCAGGGACATTAAGTGCTGATGAAGCTGACCGCATCGTGGCCCACTTCCAAATGGATATGATCGGAAGCAAAGATGCTGGCGGCGACAATAAGGCGAACGGTTTAATCATGTATACCATTGATGGCAAGAAAAACTTGGTTACTGATCTTGCTTCCGCTGCAGGTGACAGAACGGCATTGGGCGAAGTCGTTCCGTATGGCCAATTGGGACGAAGTGACCATCAGCCATTCCATGAACTAGGCATACCGGCAGCTTTATTCATTCACTCCCCGCTCGAGCCATGGTATCACACACCTGCTGATACGTTAGACAAAATTGACAAAAACAAACTGCAAGAAACAGCTGAAATTGTCGGTGCTTCCGTCTATCAAATTGCTCGACCGGACACCCCGGCCCTACAACATTCAAGAGTAGCACCGCAACCGGTCGACTACGACTTTGAAAACCGCCCACCGGGAGCATAAATCGAATAGAAGAAGTGGTTCTTTCAATGGTGCCTGACATCGCCCGCAGACAAACCTGGTGCTCATCTCCATTGGAAGTATCACAGCGAGAACCCCGATTAATGTCGGGGTTTTTTTCAGATTTATTAAAAAACACGAATAATTTTTTAAAAACGATAAATTTTTCGTTAGAATTAAATCAAAGTATAATTACAAAGAGTTAGTCTAAGAGTAACACTTTAAAGAAAGGAAGATTTGCAATGAAGAACTCTTTAAAAGAAAATGCTGTGTCGTTTTTGCAACTGGTTGCGTCGGGGGAAGTGCGCGAAGCATACAGTAGGTACATTAGTCCGGATTTTCGCCATCATAATCCTTTTTTCCGTGGAGATGCTGACTCTCTAATGCTCGCAATGGAAGAGAATGCTGCCCAGAATCCTAACAAAAGCCTTGAAGTAAAACGTGTCATTGAAGATGAGGAAATGGTTGTAGTTTACTCCCATATAAAACAAAAACCTGATGACCTTGGGGTGGCAGTGGTCCATATATTCCGCTTCCATAACGAATCCATCGTCGAATTGTGGGATGTAGGTCAGCCTATACCGGAGAATTCTCCCAATGAAAATGGCGTGTTTTGAGCTAGGATTCCTTCCCTAACTGTACACATATAAGAAAGACCATCCAAATGGATGGTCTTTCGGCCGTAGGAAACCTTATCGCACTGTTGCCAAAGTAAAACCTATTCTTATTAAGTTTACTTCAAGCAACCTAACCTTAATCCATATTAACAAAAACACTTTTCACTTCAGTATAGGCATCAAGCGCATAAGATCCCATTTCACGCCCAATTCCGGACTGCTTGAAACCACCAAATGGCGCGGCTGCATCTACAGCATTATAACTATTGACCCAGACCGTCCCGGCTTGTAGTTTACTAGCTACATAGTGAGCATTGCGAACATTCTCAGTCCAAACGGCTGCAGCAAGGCCATAAGCAGTGTTATTGGCACGTTTTATTACTTCATCTAAATCATCAAACGGCATAGCAACAAGGACCGGGCCAAAAATTTCTTCCCTTGCAATTGTCATATTGTCCTCTACGGCTGAGAATATCGTCGGCTCAACAAAATACCCGCTATCAAATGGATTTCTTCCACCTGTTAACATTTCAGCCCCCTCTTGCTGCCCTTTTTCAATATAGCTCATCACGCGATTTTGCTGTTTTTCTGTAACAAGTGGTCCCATTTGCGTATTCGAATCTAGCCCCGGTCCCTGTTTGATACTTTTTGAATAAGAGACAAGGTCAGCTACGACATTATCATACGCTTTCTTTTGGACAAACAGACGAGAGCCGGCAGTGCAAACTTGCCCTTGATTAAACATGATCCCCATCAGTGAGCCAGGGATAGCTTTTGTCAAATCTGCATCTGGAAGAATAATATTCGGTGATTTTCCTCCAAGCTCTAATGTCACTCTTTTGAGAGAATCAGAGGCAAGGCGCATAATCTGTTTTCCCACTACTGTTGATCCAGTAAAGGCGACTTTGTTAACCATTTCATGCCTTACCAGCGGTTCGCCTGCTGTCGTTCCAAATCCCGGAACAATATTAACCACTCCATCAGGGAAACCGGCTTCCTGTATCAACTTAGCTAAATACAAGGCTGACAGCGGCGTTTGCTCTGCTGGCTTCAAAACGACTGTACAACCTGTTGCAAGTGCAGCCCCTAATTTCCAAGCGGCCATTAAAAGAGGAAAATTCCAAGGAATAATTTGGCCAACTACACCTACAGGTTCATGTCTAGTATAGGTAAAGAAATTACCGTTTACCGGGATGGTCTGCCCGACGATTTTAGTTGACCAGCCGCCATAATATCGAAAGTGTTCAATGGCTGTCGGAACATCAAAAAATTTAGATTCATTAATCGGTTTTCCATTATCTAATGTTTCAAGTTGTGCTAGTTCCTCTAAATTCTCTTCCATTAAGTCGGCTAATTTATAGATAAGACGGCTTCGATCAGAAGCAGTTAGTTTAGACCAGGGACCAATATCAAATGCCTCCCGTGCAGCTTTTACAGCACGATCAATATCTGCTTCTTGGGCTTCATATACGGTGGTAATGACTTCGCCGGTTGCAGGATTTTTGGTTTCAAATGTCTTTCCGCTTACAGATTCAACCCATTTCCCGTTGATAAACAGTTTTTTAGTACCTTTTAGAAATTCAGCCACCTTTTGGTTTAATTCCAATGTTTGTACCATTTACATTCCTCCATATATGCAAAATATTTGTCACACAGAAATATTTCCTCAATTAATAAAATCATGACCTTCCGATTTACACCCGACAAATTCGGTTTATTCTAATAATCCTTACTGAATCCACCTCCTTGATTGTTAATGATGCAAAAACCATGCCAAAATGATTTATTAGATATTTAACGAAAAATAATTTTTAAAAAATCACTTTTACTTAAGCTGTTTCCTTTATTTGAAAGTCATTCTGCATACAAAACTGTTAATATCAAGTAATTTTGGAAACATCAATTTCAATCATTTTCTGTTTTAGTTTTAAGACATGTAGTTTTATAAGTGAAACAGAAATTCAGAAAACTAGGATAAAAATGGTGTTTTTATATATTGGTAATTACCATTATGAGATTGGCATGATTATTGCATGGTTAATAAATAGAACGTGAGTAGCTAGGCAAAAAGAAAGGGTGATTTAATAGATTTCTTTTGAGAATGTTGGATAGAAGCTTTAGAAATGAAAGGGTTTTCTTGCATTGGCGAAACGAGACATTATAATGGGCTTTTTTAAATCTCTTAAAATGATGGAAACAGAATTCTTTTTTGAGGTAGAAGGGGGAGACGTGAAAGGTGAAAAGAAAATGGTTAAATATAGGATTTTTGGTATTGTTAAGTATGATTTTAGCTCTTACAGGATGCTCTTCCAATCAAACAGCAAAGAAGTCCACAGGGACAACCCAAAATAAATCGAGCGGAGAAAAAGTATTAAAAGTTGCACTGACTAGTGACGCGACACGGTTGGATCCTCATTTCAACTCAACAGCATCAGACCTCACAGTAACCCAGCCAATATTCAATGGACTAATTCGCTTTAAACCAGGTACAGTTTCAGGAGAGGAAATTGAAGGAGATTTAGCGGAGTCATGGGAAACGAATCAGGAAGGAACAATTTGGACTTTTCATCTTCGTAAAGGTGTCCAGTGGCATAACGGATACGGGGAATTTACGTCGTCCGATGTAAAGTGGACTTTTGAAAGATTACTAGATCCTAAAACAGGCTCTCCATTTAATTCAGAGTTATCAGTAATAGAAAAAGTTGAAGCACCTGATCCTTATACTGCAGTATTTTATTTAAAAAACCCAGATTCTGCATTTCTTCTTCGAATTCTAATGGATGGTTCTGCAGGGGCAATTGTCAAAAAAGAAGCAATAGAAGCTGCAGGAAAAGATTCGATGGTAAAACCGGTAGGTACTGGACCTTTTATGTTAAAAGAATATAAACAAGGCCAAAAAGTAGTCTTAGAGAAAAATCCTAAATACTTTCGCGGGGAACCTAAATTGGATCGAATTGAGTACCTAATCATGAGTGACCGAAATGCTATTGATGTGGCATTAGAAAAAGGCGAAATTCAAATGGCATTAGGTGAGGGTGACCATCTTTGGCTGCAACAAATGGAGAAAAAAACAAATATGGTTTTAGATTTTCCTGAGCCTAATATTTTTTGGGGACTTTTCTTGAACACAGCAATGAAGCCATTTGACGACATTCAAGTAAGAAAGGCTATTGCACATGCGATTGATATTAAGAAATATGTAAAAGAAGTATATGGGTCAAGTTCCGCAGGACAGTTAGCTTCGGGCCCAATTCCAAGCAAAATATTCGGGCACACTGATTTGGGGATTTATAAATACGACCCTGAATTATCGAAAGAATTATTAGCAAAAGCAGGATATACGAATGGACTCACACTCCCTCCTCAATTTCTGAGCTCTCGGGACACCTATGTTAAATTGATGACTTTTATTCAAGAAGAACTTAGAAAAGTGGGAATAAATATGGAGTTAAATAAAGTAGATGTTCCAACATATGGAGCTAATATTCGAAAAGATTTAAATGGTCTTGTGCTTTATGGTAGATCACCAAAGCCTCATGCTGCTTTCGCGTTGGTAGACCATTATTACGGGCCTTCAACCGTTGGTATGCAAACAGCAAAACTTAATTTTTCGCACTTTAATAAATCAGACCAATTAATTGAGGCAGCAGGAAAAGAATTAGATACCAATAAAGCGAAGGAAATGTACAAAGAGATTCAAAAACAGATCATGGACGACTATGTTGTTGTTCCTTTAGCCCAAACAAAAAGTGTACTTGTACGAAGTAAAAATGTGGTATTAGGATATGACTTTAAAGGTACGATGAGCTATTTTTATCCAATTACCGAGACGACAAGCATAAAGTAACAACGCTCTTACAATAAAAAAGAAGTAGATTTTTTCCTTAACAGAGTTTTAAAATGTAGTAATTTCTTAGAAATAGATAATTGGAGGGAGCCTATATGGTTAAATACCTCATCCGAAGAATTTTAGTCGCCATTCCCACTATGTTTATAACGATTAGTATCATATTTTTCGCTCTCCGGGTTCTCCCCGGAGATCCCGCTTTAGCGATTTTGGGAGAAAGTGCCGGTGAAGAAGCACTTCAAAATTTACGTGAACAATTAGGACTAAATGTTCCGATCTGGCAGCAATATGTTGTATTTTTATGGGATACCTTGAAGGGGGATTTGGGTGTATCCATTGCTTCAGGTACACCTGTGATGAATCTAATCTTTGATAATTTTTGGCACACAATGGTGTTAAGTGTAGTTAGTATTTTTATAGGATGTGTAATTGGTATACCTAGCGGGATTTTATCTGCCCTAAAACCCAACTCTCTCATAGACAATTTAGTTCGAGTAATATCAATGACTTGGGTCTCAATCCCTCCGTTTTTGTTGGGGATTATCCTCATATTTACACTTTCATTAAAGGTAGATTTGTTTCCCTCAATGGGTGAAGGGGAGGGTTTTTGGGGAGTGCTTTCTCATTTGTTTCTTCCTTCCTTAACACTTGGCTTAATTCTTTCGGGTGTATTAATGAGGTTTTCTAGGGCTAGCATGCTCGAGCAAATCAATCAAGACTATATACGGACCGCAAGAGCAAAAGGAATACCGAAAAGAATCGTAATCTTTAAGCATGCAATGAGAAACAGTTTAATTCCCGTCATTACAGTCATTGGGTTGGACATAACTGCTCTAATAAGCGGGGCTGTCATTACTGAAACGATTTTCAGTCGTCCAGGATTGGGCAGCTTAGCAGTTGGGGCAATATCAACAAGGGATTTTCCAATACTTCAAGGCTGTTTAATATTATTTGCCGTATTGGTCATAGTTGTTAATTTAATTGTTGACATAAGTTATTCCATTGCAAATCCCAAAATTAGACCTAACTAAATTTTAGTAAAAGGAATGAAGAGAGGAGCTGATTACATGCCCCATTCCTTGGAGAATGATCCAAATCTTCTGGAAAACCCATCTCAATATAAAAAAATAAAAGCTACTAAATCAAAATCAATGGAATGGAAAACCTTTAGAAAAAACAAACTTGGGATCGTAAGTTTTATTATTCTAATAACGATGTTATTAATTGCCATTGCTGCTCCCATCATAATGCCATATGATCCCATTGCCCAGAATGTGGTAAACCGTGCACAAGGACCTTCGTCTTCCCATTGGCTGGGAACAGACCCCTTTGGAAGGGATATTCTAAGCCGCATCATCTTAGGTTCACAGACTTCTCTTTTCGTTGGCTTTTTATCTGTAGCCATAAGCTCTATTGCTGGCGGTTTCATTGGAATGGTCGCCGCTTATAAAGGTGGATGGATTGATGATATTTTAATGAGAATTTTAGAGTCTATTATGATCATTCCAATGCTTTTATTTGGACTTATGGTGCTAGTAGCGCTGGGATCCAGTATGACCACATTAATTGTAGTAATTAGTATTGGATTAATCCCTAGTATCGCACGGGTGGCTCGTGGTTCAACAATGGAAGTGAAGGAAAAGGAATATATTAAAGCAGCCATTTCCCTTGGCGGCGGGAACTTAAGAATCATGTTGCTGCACATTTTTCCGAATATCTTAGGGCCGCTTCTTGTTATGACCACTTTGAACATGTCAACTTCTATTCGGATTGAAGCTAGTTTGAGTTTTATCGGGGTCGGTGTTCAACCACCTACACCTGCTTGGGGAAATATGATTCAAGAGGGATTTCAATATATTACGTCTACACCTGGATTGGTCATTTTCCCTGGTTTAGCACTATTAATTGTGTCAATCGCGTTTAACATATTGGGGGATGCGATTCGTGATGCCTTCGATCCCCACATAAAGGTTCAACGCAAATAGGGGGTTAAGATGAGCAAGTTATTAGATGTACAAAGTTTAAGTGTAGGCAGACATGATAAAGGTACTTTTAGCCCTATTTTAAAGGATGTTAGCTTTTCCATAAACGAAGGAGAATTTGTTGCCATAGTAGGTGAAAGTGGTTGTGGAAAGAGTATGACATCATTGGCCATTATGGGGCTTATTCCAAAAACACTAAACATAAATTCAGGGAGCATTTATTATAAGGGTAAAGATTTAACAAAAATGTGTGAAAAAGAGATGAATAGAGTTCGTGGAAAAGATATTACGATGATCTTCCAAGAACCAATGACATCACTTAATCCCTCCTTTACGATAGGAAATCAAATTGCCGAAGTGTATAAATATCATACTGATTTGAGTAATAGTGAAATAATGGCAAAATCCATAGATGTTCTAGAACAAGTAAAAATCCCGAATGCTAAAGAGAAATTAAAGCTTTACCCCCATGAGTTGTCCGGCGGAATGCGCCAACGTGTAATGATTTCGATGGCTTTAGCTTGCAATCCAAAGGTGTTAATAGCTGATGAGCCTACTACTGCATTAGATGTTACCATCCAGGCGCAAATTCTAAGTCTATTATCCGACCTTCAGCGAGATTTGAATATGTCCATCATCATGATTACTCATGATTTAGGAGTAGTAGCGGAAACATGCCAAAAAGTGATTGTCATGTATGCGGGGCAGGTTATTGAAGAGGCGAGTGTAGAAGACATTTTTGACAAACCTGTTCACCCCTATACGAGAGATTTAATACAATCTGTTCCTAAAATAGGACAACGCTCTCAAGAGTTTTATACCATAAAGGGCAGTGTTCCTAATATTGACAACATGCCTAAAGGATGCAGATTCCATCCACGCTGCAATGAAGTAATGAAGATTTGTTCCGAAAAAGAACCAGTATTAGAGGGGGTTGGAGAAGGAAGGAGTGTTCGATGTTGGAACAAAATGTAGTAAAAACGGATGTACTTCTAGAAGTAAACGGATTAAAAAAATATTACCCTGTAAAAAAGGGGATGTTTGGTAACTCTGAAAAACAATTAAAAGCAGTAGATGAAGTATCATTCGATGTAAAACGAGGAGAAACCTTTAGCATCGTTGGTGAATCAGGTTGTGGAAAAAGTACAACGGGAATGTGTCTTCTCCGTTTAATAGATCCCACATCTGGAGAAGTGCTATTTAATAATGAAAATATTTTAATGAAAAACAAAACTGCAATGAAAGAATTTCGTAAGGAAATTCAAGTAGTTTTTCAAGATCCCTATAGTTCTTTAAATCCAAAACATACGGTAAAAAAGATACTGAGTGAACCTTTTATTATTAATAAAACTGTTCCAAGATATGAAATTGAAAATGAGGTAATAAATCTCCTTAAGCTAGTGGGCTTAGACGAGTACCATATGGAGCGATACCCCCATGAGTTTTCAGGGGGGCAGCGCCAACGAATTGGAATTGCAAGAGCCTTAGCGCTAAAACCACAGCTTATTGTCTGTGATGAACCCGTTTCAGCATTGGACGTATCGATACAATCCCAAATTTTAAATTTGCTAAAAAAATTACAAGAACAATTTAATTTAACTTATATCTTCATTTCTCACGATTTAAGTGTTGTAGAGCAAATCAGTGATCGTGTAGCCGTAATGTATTTAGGAAAAATAGTAGAAATCGGGACTCGTGATGAGATATTTAACACTCCTAAGCATCCATATACACAGGCTTTATTATCTTCCGTTCCTGTCCCGGATCCTAAAGTTAAAAGGTTGAAACAAAAAATCATTCTGGAGGGAGATCTTCCGAGCCCAGAAAATCCACCTGCTGGATGTTATTTTTACTCAAGATGTCCAGTTAAAACGGAAAAATGTAAAGAAGTATATCCGGATTTGAAGGAAGTCTCTAATCACCACCAAGTTTCGTGCCATTTAATATAGGGCCTTCCGTGTAACAATAATGAAACGGCATGTTTCATTAATAATACATTCCGATATAAAAATTTCACGATTCCATGGTTAAATTAGCCTTCATTTAATTTTTAAATAACAACAATATAGGTAATATAGCTAGGTTTTAACTACTATGAGAACATTATCCTAATTAAATAAAGAGGGTTGGCACAATAGTTGCATATTTAAAAGTTACAAAGGAATGACCTTGAAAAAACAAAGGAGGATTAAAATTTTGGTAAATCAAGAAACAACAAAAACCAGCGAGTTAGTGAATGATCTTGAGGCAGCTTACAAAAAAGACTTGGGATATTGGAACTCTACTTTAAGTTATTTAGCGGAAAAAGACCCGGAATTCTTTGAGATTTATAAAAAATTAGTAGCTACTCCCTACAAAAACAACATTCTCGATGCAAAGTCCAGAGAGTTAATTAATGTGGCATTAAGCTCGGCACCTACTAATTTAAGTAAGGACACATTAAGAATTCACATTGAAAACGCTATTAACCAAGGGGCTACGGAACAAGAAATTTTAGAAGTTTTTAAACTTGTCAGTGTACTAGGTATGCATACTTGTGCTGTCGGGGTTCCTATTCTAGTTGAAGAAACAGGCGCATTTGCAGACGTGAAATTGGATGCACATCAGGAGGAGTTAAAAGAAAAGTTTATTCAAAAGATGGGCTACTGGCATTCATTCCGAGACACGCTCTTATTAAATGATGAGCAGTTTTTTGAAGGTTATTATCAATTTCTGACAAACCCTTGGGAAAATGACATTCTAAGTCCGAAATTAAAGGAATTTATTTATATTGCCGTTGATATTGCCACTACACATTTATTCGCTGTTGGAACTAGGGTCCATATTCAAAGTGCGTTAAGACAAGGGGCGACATTTGAAGAAATTATGGAAGTTTTAAAAATAACAAGTGCTCAAGGTGTTGATACTTTTTATGCGGGAATTCCGATTTTAAGATCGGTGCTAGCTGAAAAGGGGAATAAATAAAACTATTTTATAGGGGGAAAGCAGATGAAAAAAAGAAATTTGATAATCTCCATTATGTTAATGACAATGCTTGTTTTAGCTGCATGCGGCCAGGCAAAAGAATCCTCAACATCATCAAAAGACTCCACAAAACAAAGTAAAGAAGTAATAGAAATAAACTACAATGACCTTGCTCCACCTACTCACCCTTATACGAAACAAGTTGCAGAACCTTGGGCAAAATTTGTTGAAGAGGAGACAAATGGAAGGGTGAGAGTTCATGTTTTTCCAAGCTCAGCATTAGGAAAACCTGATACTGGTTATGATGATATAAGCGGTGACGTGTTTGATGTGGGGCTATTATATGCAAGTTCTGACAAGAACGATATCTTGTTCCCTTTATCAATTGGAGACTTACCTTTTGCCATTCCTAACTCTGAAGTTGCGGTAAAAGTTATGAATAAATTTTACGCGAAATTTATGAAAGATACATTTAAAGATGCTGTATGGCTCGGTGCTTCATCTACTGATACAGCCCAGCTATATACCTCGGATCCTATCGAAACCGTTAAAGATATAAAGAATCGGAAAATAGTCAATAGCCTTTATTCTAGAAATGAATTAATCAAATTGTGGGGTGCTGCCCCTGTATCAATTGATAATTCACAGTTATATGAATCTGTTGAAAAAGGTATGGCTGATGATATTATCTACAATACAACGGGAGCGATTGGGTTTAATTTAAATGAAGTTGCCCCATACATGACAAGGATCGATTTAGGGGTTTCTTCCAATGGATTATTCCTAAATGCAAACGTATTCAATAAGATGCCAAAAGATCTTCAAAAACTATTCGTGGAAAAATTAGGGCCAAAACATCAAGAATTGATGTCAGAACTTTATATGAGCTCAATGCAAAATTCTATTAAAGAATTTGAAAAACGAGTACAAGATAAGGGAGGAAAAGTGATTACTCCAAGTTCTGACGAATTAAATAAATTTAAAGCCCCAGCTAAAAAGTTGTGGGATAACTGGGTAACTGAAGCAAATAAAAAGGGCTATCCTGGTGATGAAATGATGAAGTATTTTAAACAGCTGCTTAAGGATGAGGGAGTAGAAATCCCATTTTAATAAAATAGAATCTATTATGTAAAAAAGTATTTTCTTTCAAGACTAGGAATGTTTTCTTCCTAGTCTCCTCTTTTATTTATTAATCTAACCAATTTTTATAGATTGAAAGGATGATTGAAGCATGTCATTAAAAAGATTAGAAAATAAAATAGCTATGATTACTGGAGCCGGTAATGGAATAGGGAGAGGAACAGCCGTTTTATTCGCTCAACACGGGGCAAAGGTTGTGATAACGGATATTGACGAGGCAGGGCTTCACGAAACATTGCAGATCATCCATGAGAATGGAGGAGAGGCAATCTCCTTGAAACTTGATGTTTCCAAAGAAGATGAGTGGAAAGAGGTTATTTCGATTGTAGAGGAACAACTGGGCGGATTAGATATTCTGATGAATAATGCCGGTATCGGAGGAAGGGTTGGCTTAGCGGAAACCTCTTTGGAAAGATTTGAAAAGGTCCAATCTATAAACTCTACTGGTGTTTTCTTGGGAATGAAATATGGATCTAATTTGATAAAAAAGACTGGCGGCGGTTCCATTATTAATACATCATCCATGTACGGAATTGTTGGCAGTCCCAGTAGTACGGCCTATCATGCTTCAAAAGGGGCTGTAAGACTCATGACCAAATCCGCAGCGCTTGAGCTGGCAAAAGACTTAATCCGAGTGAATTCGATTCATCCTGGTGTAATTGAAACAAATATGTCTGGAGCGAAAAACGGTGAACATTTCTTAAAAGATAAAACACCTTGGCCTCATTTAGGAGAACCAATCGATATCGCCTATGGTGCCCTTTATTTAGGTTCCGACGAGTCCCGCTTTGTAACAGGTACAGAGCTAGTGATAGATGGCGGTTTTACAGCCCAATAATGTATCGAATGGCTGTTTTAGAAAATGGCTCTGTTCATATTCATTGTTGATTTTCGTATAGGTACGAGAATTCATAGGCGGAGAATTTCCGGCTAATGTATAAAGAGGAAGCTTAACAAGCAAATATAAGCGAAGAAGTTAAGGGGATAGATACGATGACTGCAAAAAGATTAGAAAATAAAGTCGCAATAATTACCGGAGCTGGGAATGGTATTGGCAGAGAGGAAGCCTTATTATTTGCTAAAAACGGTGCAAAGGTAGTTGTCACCGATATTAACGAAGAAGCACTTCAAGAGACTGTCCAAGCCATCAGAACGCAGGGTGGAGAAGCAATCGGCATCAGGCAGGATGTTTCTGTTGAAGAGGATTGGCAAGAAGTCATCTTGAAAGCTGAAGAAGAATTTCGTCAATTGGACATTCTTGTAAACAATGCCGCAATTTTGAGCAGAAATGGGTTGGCAGAAACGACAGTGGATGAATTTTTAAAGATACAATCCGTTAACTCGATAGGCACTTTTTTAGGAATGAAATATGCAGCAGCGTTAATCAAGAAAACGGCAGGTAAGGGATCAATCATCAATACCTCATCTGGATCAGGCTTGGTTGGAACACCAGGGAGTACAGCTTACCATGCATCAAAGGGTGCCGTTAGGTTAATGACCAAATCTGCCGCGTTGGAGCTGGCTAAGGACTTTATTCGGGTGAATTCCATTCATCCTGGAGTCATTGAAACAGCTATGTCGGGCGGCAAAAACGGCAATCACTTTTTGAGTGAAAAAATCCCTATGAAGTGTTTAGGGAAACCGATTGATATTGCCTACGGTGCTCTTTATTTAGCTTCTGATGAGTCCAGATTTGTAACTGGATCTGAGTTAATCATAGATGGCGGGTATACTGCCCAATAAAGATAGTTGATAAGGCACTTGTGCTTGTACCCTAGTTTCTACTTAATTAACATGAGGATGTGGCGATTTCTGCTACCTTAATTCAATAAGGTAAGAGGCAACGGACAATATTAAATGATAATACAAAATTAAGTAAAGGGATACAACTACAATATGAATGGTAGCTGTATCCCTTTGCGTGTTTAAAACTGTACCTAATAAGGGGATAAATTGTAGTTTGATTTATCCCCCTATTTATATTTATTGAAGGTCATGCTGCAATGCCAGCTCAAGCTGAAACGATTATTGCTGAAGGATTAGAAAAAGTAAAAGAAGTTGCAAAGAAATTATCACCAGTTGCAGTTTAATAATGAAATAAATATGAATTAGTGGTCACTTAGAAGGCAAAGTGACCGTTTTATTATCTATACAAAGATTTGGTTGGGTAAAGAGGCTTTACGTGACTGTATTGGAATCTGGAGTAAGTTCAATTTTGTGATTTTTCTATTGAAATTTCTTAAAATCTCAGCAAATAGGGAGTTATTATAGTAGGAGGGTGGCCTTAATGGCAAGCCAATTTGATTAAAAAGTTTAAACACAAAGTAAAATTTGAAAAAAAGGTGTGATAGATGATGATTAAAGGGATTAATCACAAAGCATTTCATGTAGTAAATATGGAACGTTCATTGGATTTTTATTGCAATAAGCTCGGTTTTAAGAGAGCGTTTGAATTGAATCAACCAAATGGTGAACCGTGGATTGTATATGTAAAGGTGGCAGAGGGGTGTTTCATTGAATTGTTTTATGGGGGTGTCGAGGGTGTTAGAGACAGAGCGGAACATATATGTTTTGAGGTGGATGACATTAACAAAACGGCAGACCAATTGAAGAAAAAGGGAGTACATTTAGCAGAAGAAATTTCACAAGGAAGAGCTTTGAACTACCAATTCTGGGTAATAGATCCCGATGGAAACTGGCTTGAGTTTATGGAAATGCATCCAGAATCACTACATATGAGATCCTAACAAAGGAAAGAACTTACCTATTCTTATTTAGCCCCAGGCGTCATCCTTTTAAGTGAATGCCGCCTGATTTTTAATTACATACAACCGTTATAAATGAAGAATTTTCAGCGTAAGTAAAGAGATGGAAGAGGACACTTGTTCCCCAGTAATTCCACGCTCCGTTTTAATACGAAATGTTCGTTTTCCCCTTCTAGCAGCGATGTTCATTTTCATTGTTTTATATTAAAGTGTTGGTTGATTGTTTGACATGTATTGAGGAGGGTGGCCGCCAGTTTCTCTTCATTGCCATAAAAACGAATAGATGGGAGAGGGATCGAGATAGAGCATAAATTTCCCATGCGGTCAAAAATAGCTGCGCCCACTGCACAAATGCCACGAATGTGCTCTTCTCTGGCAAAAGCAACACCCTCTTTACGAATAATTTTTAACTCCTTTAACAGTTCATCCCGGCTCGTAATTGTATGATCATTGAACTTTTGCAGGTGCTCCGGTAACATTTTTTCAACCTCAGCAATAGGCAAGGAGGCCAGTATTGCCTTTCCGTTCGCCGTACAATGTAATGGAAAAGATACACCGGGTTGTGAAGTCGCTTGCAATGGATGCGGAGCGACAATTTGATCCACAAAAAACACCTTACCATTATTTAATACTGATAGATCTACCGTTTCATTGATTTGAGATGATAGTTGTATTAAAAATGGCCTGATTTCTTCTTTTAAATCACTATGGACCGCGGCTGCAAGCATCGCGATCTCAGGTCCAAGACAGAAACCGCCGTGAAGAGAGGCGGCTGCAACATATCTTTCCTCCTCCAGGGCAGTTACGATTCTTTGAACCGTTGACCGAGCAAGGCCCACTTCTTTGGCAATTTGGGAAAGGCTTAACCCTTTTGGATGTTCTTTAAGCGCCCTTAGTATTTTTGCCGCGCGAGAGATGACTTGAACGCTAGATGGTTTCGTTTGCTCCTGTTTATCGTTGTTCAAAAGTATAAACTCCTTTCAGAATCAATCCATTCTATTATAACGAAAATTCGTAATCCATCAGTAAAAAAAGGTAAAAAAATTGTCTCAGATCAAGTCATTCCTTGGATTCGAGACTTTTTATTGACATGTGCTTTAAAAATTCCCTATACTAGACATATCCACCTAACGGTACAAGTGTACCACAATGCGGTTATTTTTAAAAATGTATTAAAAAAATGTAATTAAGGACCGTTCCGTATGACTCGGCATTAACGGCGGTTTGCAGCAGTAATGATAGCCGAATTGAATGGGTGAAATCCATACAAAGGGAGATGTATCGAAGGGCAAATCCTATTAATCAAGAAAAATAATGTAACGAACACTACATTAGATGTCAGCGGGAAGCATTAATTTAATGCACCAGTTTTTTTGCAACAGTGACACCTGCAAAAAATTAAAGTTTATAACAAATGAAGGAGAATACTGCCATGAAATTTGAAAAAGTTCGTTGGGGAATTATTGGATGTGGTGATGTGACGGAAGTGAAGAGTGGACCGGCATTTCAGAAAATAAAAAATTCAGAGTTGGTGGCCGTTATGCGGAGAACGGGCGAACTAGCGAAAGATTATGCGGAAAGACACAATGTGCCTAAATGGTACGATGATGCCGAAGCACTTATTAATGATCCAGATGTCGATGCCGTCTATATTGCTACACCACCGAGTTCACATAAAGAATATACCATTAAAGTGGCAAAGGCAGGTAAACCTGTTTATGTAGAAAAGCCAATGGCGCTTAATTTTTCTGAATGCAATGAAATGATTGCTGTTTGCAAGGAGGCTGGCGTTCCTTTATATGTATCATACTACCGCAGGGCGCTGCCTCGATTTGTTAAAATAAAAGAGTTATTGGAAAATAAAGCGATTGGTGACGTTCGTTTCGTATCAACAACACAGTATCAAAAAGCTTCAGAAGACGTGTTGGATTCACAAAATTCCCCATGGAGAGTTCAACCTGAAATTTCCGGAGGGGGGCTATTTTTTGATTTAGCCAGTCATACCCTTGATCTATTAGATTTTTTACTTGGGCCAATAAAGGATGTGCAAGGTTTTGCTTCAAATCAAGCAGGTAATTATCGTGCAGAAGATATTTATACAGGTACTTATCGATTTGAATCTGGAATTCACGGAATAGGAATTTGGTGTTTTTCTGCTTTTGAAGATGTGGATGTGAATGAACTCGTCGGCAGTAAAGGAAAAATTACCTTTTCCACTTTTGGGAATGAGCCGATTGTTTTGACAACGGCTAGTGGAACAGAGCAATGGAGTTTTGAAATGCCGCAGCATGTTCATCAACCTCTTATAGAAACGATTGTGGCTGACTTAACAGAAGATAGCGGCCAGTGTCTAAGTACTGGAGTGACCGGTGCTAGAACAAACTGGGTCATGGGTGAAATAAGATAGCTGAGAACAGTACATCCTATTCTTTACTATGCGACCCATCCTTAGGATTAGCGTTTTTAATTTCTACACACGATTAAACAATGCTAAAAAGGACTAAATTGTAACTTTATAATACCACAATTAACCATAATTGATTCATGTATACCGCATTGTGGTTGATTATTACGATTAAATCTTTGTTCATATAAATGTTAATAAATATGATTACAGAAAGCAATTGGGAAGTTAGTCTGAAGGAGAGCGGTTGAAATGAAACAGGAATTCGGGTTTGCTATTGTCGGATCAGGGCTAATCAGTACCACGTATTATGAGCAAATTTCAGCAATAGAAGGAGCAAAAGTGGTTGCAGTATACTCCCGTAAGGAGGATAAGGCAAAATCACTTGCTGATAAGGCCGGTGCAGATTGGTATACAGATTATCAAGAAATGCTTAAGAGAAAAGATATTGATATTGTATCGATTATTACACCAAGCGGCACTCATGCTGACATGGCAATAGAGGCTGCACGTGCCGGAAAGCATGTAATCGTTGAAAAACCAATGGATATTTCCCTTGAGAAGGCACAGCAAATGATCAATGTATGCCGTGAGCATCATGTTAAATTAAGTGTTATTTCTCAACATCGCTTTGATTCATCAACTGTGAAGATTAAAACGGATATTGATTCAGGACGATTCGGAAAAATGGTGCTAGGGCAGGCGGCTGTGAATTGGTATCGTCCTCAAAGCTACTATGATAATAGTAAGTGGCGGGGTACATGGGAAATGAATGGGGGCGGAGTATTAATTAATCAGGCCATTCATACGATTGATTTATTTCAGTACTTCATGGGAGAGGTGGAAAGTGTCTATGCACATACAGCTATATTAGCTCATGAAGGAATTGAAGTGGAGGATGTGGCCGTTGCCACGGTAAAATTTAAACATGGCGGGTTAGGAACCATTGTTGGAACTACAGCTGCATATCCTGGTCTGTCAGCCCGCTTGGAGATAATCGGAACAAATGGTACAGCCGTGATTGAGAATGATCAATTACTTAAGCATTATCTGCGTAATCCAAATAATGAAGCGGAAGTCCTCAACTTAGCTGCCGTCGAAAATAATAATGGAAGAGATCGAAATTATGCTTCTGTTGACCCTGCAGCCCTTGATGGTGCTTCCCATCGTTTACAGTTTATCGATATGATAAATGCCATTCTAGAAGATAGAGAACCGCTTGTGAATGGTGAAGAAGGAATAAAACCACTAAAAATTATTTTAGCTATTTATCAATCCGCACGGACAGGTCAACCTGTAGATGTTAAATATTAATAACTAATATATGTAAAAAGAAAGGAGCTTGGAGTAGCTTCTTTCTCTATATCTTTTAGTTCTTTATACTATTTTTTTATGAAGTACCAGTGCCTGATTTCTCCTTTTAACACGGAGGAATTAGGCTTTTTTTATTGTTTTCCATAACTTTATAAATCTAAATTCTCCTGCCGCTACCCTTCCTTACAAGATAGTGAATTAGTGAAGTCTTATCTTGGTTGGAAGTTGAAAAAGTGCAGTAATTTTTTTGTCTAAAAACAACTGCTGAAAAGGGGAGAAATGGTAATTTCCATTGGCTATAATCAGTGTTAATTTTGGAACCTTTATGTTTCAAGAATGAAACATCGAATGAATTGTCTTGAAATTATCATTCTATTTTGTGGAGAATAATCAGAATTTACTGGGTTTTATAAGGGGAATTTAGATTGGCACGATTATTGCAAGTATATAAGCAAAGACCTTAATTTTAAATAGAGAGGAGTAATGGAATGGCTTCACTAAACAGTTTAGAGGCTCTTTTTAAACCCAAGAGTATCGCGATTATCGGGGCAAGTCCTGACAGCAAGAAATTGGGTGGGAGACCTTTAAATTATTTACAAAGAAATGGCTATAGTGGCCAAATTTTTCCTATAAATCCAAATTACAACGAAATATCTGGTTTGAAGTGCTATTCCAGCCTTCTAGATATAGGAGAAGAAATCGATTTAGCGATCATTTCACTACCTAGCAAATTGGTAGTCAACGTATTAAAACAATGTGCAGAAAAAGGGGTTAAGGCAGCAGTCATCTTTAGCTCCGGCTTTTCCGAAATAGGTGAAGCGGGAAGAAAACTGCAGGAAGAAATGACGGCGATTTCCAAGAAGAGCGGTATGAGGATACTAGGGCCCAATACACTTGGAATGTTTAACCTTAAGTCTGGGGTATTCGCTACCTTTTCAACCATCTTGGAAAAGCAAACGCCCCTTAAAGGCAATATAGGTTTTGTCAGCCAAAGCGGGGCATTTGGTTCCCACGTTTTTACGCTGGCACGGCAAAATTTTATCGGTTTTAGCCATTTTGTTGCAACTGGAAATGAAAGCGATATCGATGTGGCGGATTGTATTGAATTCCTTGCGGAAGATCCAGATACAGATGTAATAGCTTGCTATATGGAAGGCATTAAAGATGGCAATAAGTTAATAAATGCATTCAAGCTTGCTGCTAAAAAGAAAAAGCCAGTTATTGCTTTCAAAGTTGGAAAAACAAATGCAGGACAAAGAGCAGCCCTTTCGCATACAGGGTCCTTAGCCGGATCGGACCAAGTGTTTAATGCCATTGCCAAACAATATGGAGTCTATCGTGCCGAAACGATTGAAGAATTTATCGATGCAGCCTATGCCTGCTCCATGCTTCCGCTCCCAAAAGGAGATAAGACCGCTGTCTTTACCGTCTCGGGGGGAGTTGGCATTCTGCTAGCAGACCAATTGACGGAAGCATCGTTAACTGTACCGGAACCTTCCATTGAAGTGCAGCAGCAGCTTAGTGATCTTCTTCCGATTGCCGGTGTGAAAAATCCGATTGATACAACCGCACAATTAAATACTAGGCAAGACTTATTGCAAGATTTTATGGAAATTGTTCTTTCCAGCGGAGAGTACGACTCTGCGATCGTTTTCCTAGCCTTTAGCGGACTGTATCCGGAACATGCACAAAACCACATCCGATCCGTTTCTAACATTGCCAAAAAGTATAAAGAAACTCCGATTATCACTGTTTCGCTTAATTCGGAGGATTCGAAAAAATCGTTTATGGAAAACCGGTTAGCCGTCATCGAGGATCCTTCCCGGGCGGTAAATGCCATGAAGGCTCTTAAATATTTCAGCCAATTCTATAAGGAAGAATCCGAGACTGCTAGAATTGACGGAATGAATGGACTGTCATTTGACAATCTTCCTACCGTGCTGACAGAGCATAAAAGTAAAGAAATCCTTAAACAAATCGGAATTCCAATCACGAGAGAACAACTTGCTGCAACTCTCGCGGAAGCAAAAATAATGGCAAGAGAAATAGGGTATCCTGTTGCCCTAAAAGGGATGTCCCCGCAAATCTTGCATAAGAGTGACAAAGGGCTCGTCCAATTAAACATAACGAACGAAGAAGAACTCGAAGAGAAATTTACATTTATAAAGCAGCAGATAAACCAAGTTGAAAATGCAGTTTTCGAAGGTATTTTAGTCCAGGAAATGCTGTCAAAGGATTCTGTGGAAATGTTCATCGGAGCGAATCAGGACCCTGTTTTCGGACAAATGATTCTCGTCGGTCTAGGCGGGATTCATATCGAAGTGTACAAAGATGCAGTCATGCGAAAGGCTCCTATTTCCGAGGAAACCGCGGAAGAAATGCTGGGTGAACTTCGCAGCAAAGCCTTATTAAAAGGTTTTCGCGGGTCCGCACCTCGAGATCTGAAAGCATTGAGCCAAGTAGTAGCAAAGTTCAGCCAATTCATCTCCTCCCATGATGAGATTGAGGAAATTGATCTAAATCCAATCATGGTACATGCAGAAGGGGAGGGTGTAACTGTAGCGGATGCCCTGATCACTTTAAAGAAGAAAGCACTTTCAAATATTCAATAACAATAGATTAAAAATTTAGGAGTGAAAGAACATGGATTTTACAATTCCAGAAGAAACACAAGAAATTATTAAAGGGTTAAAACAATTTATTGAAAAGGTAGTATTACCGCTAGAAAAGGAAAATCATGAGCTTTTATACAATGAACGGAACTACTACACGGAAGATGGACGCCACCACCCTAAAGTGGAGGAATTACGGAAGATTGTTCGGATGGAGTCGGCAAAGGCAGGCTACTATACGATGTTTGGTGCAGAAGAGCTTGGCGGAGAACAACTCGGGCCAATGACAGCATTGCTCGTCCAAGAGGCTATTAATATATCGTATCCATTCAATAAGCTGGTTGATCCAATCGTCATCCCGTCACCATTTACCAACGGTTTATCACCAATTTTAACCGGCTTAAAAGAGGAATTGAAAGAGAGATATTTAGATGGAATACGTTCTGGGGAAAAAACACTTTGCTTTGGTTTAACCGAACCTGATGCAGGATCAGATGTATGGAGCATTAAAACGAATGCCATAAAAGAAGGAAATGAATGGGTCATTAACGGCAGCAAACAATGGATTACAAATGCTGCCCACGCTGATTATTGCATGCTTTTCGCCGTGACAAATCCGGACTTAAAAGCACAGAGAAAAGGCGGTATTACCTGCTTCTTCGTTGAAACAGAATCAGAAGGGTTCTCAGTAGATTCAGTAATTCCAGTTATGGGCGAGCTGGGAGGAGAGGCATGTATTATTAGCATCGATAATCTCCGAGTGCCGGATGAAAACGTCATTGGGGAAGTGGACTTTGGCTTCTCCATCGCCATAAATGGAATTAACACTGGAAGACTTGGTATGAGTGGAAAATGTATCGGTTCAGCTCAATGGGCTTTAAAGAAGGCAGTTGAGTATGCAGAAATTCGCAAAACCTTTGGAAAGCCAATTAAAGAACATCAAATGATTCAAGCCATGCTTGCAGAATCTGCTATGGATATTTATGCAGCCAGAAATATGGCCCTTAACTGTGCCTGGAAGATTGAAAATAGTAAAAAACAACCTCGTAAGGAAATTTCAATGGTAAAGGCTTTTTGTACGGAAATGATGGGACGCGTTTATGATCGGGCCATGCAAATCCATGGAGGGGTAGGGATTTCCAATGAACTTGGATTAGAGCAGGGATACCGCCTAGCAAGGATTGTAAGAATTCCGGATGGCACCTCAGAAATCCACCGCCGAACTATTGCAAAAAGTTTACTAAGCGGAGATTTAACATTCTAATCGTTTTTTGGACCGATTGGGACATTCACCGATAAAAAAATCATTTTTAGGGAGCTTGCTATGAAAAATGAATTAGTTCTTCGTGAAGAAGAATGGATGAAAAATAATCGGTTTCGGGATTTAATTGGACTTCAAATTGAGGATATTGGTGATGGAACCGCAACTTTATCCTTGGCAGTACAGGACCAATTGCTGCAAGGGGCAGGAATGGTTCACGGCGGTGTGATTACTACATTAATAGATTCGGTCATTGGTTCGGCAGTAAGGAGCGTAATGGCTGATCATATGGTTAGTTTAACCGCGGAGCTAAACATAAACTTTTTTCGGCCGGCCACACAAGGAAGAATTTTTGCGGAAGGCAGAGTCATTAACAGAGGCAAACAGCTGGCAGTAGGGGTCGGAGATGTCAAGGGCGAAAATGGAAAATTGCTGGCTACTGGCAGGGCGACGTATGTTTTAAAAGAAATCACTAAGAAATGAATGGTCAACTATTAAAAAGAAAGATTGGTGAATCTATATGGAAGAACAATTAGTCCTCATTGAGAAAAAAGGAAGAATTGCCTACGTAATTTTAAATCGACCGGAAAAATTAAATGCATTAAGCAGGGAGCTGTTTCAAGCCTTCGACAAGGCCCTTGACGAGCTTGAAAAAGACCAGGATATCAGTGTGTTAATCATAAAAGGAAATGGCAGGGCTTTCAGCGTAGGCTACGACGTTGGCAAATACAGGGAGCCAAGCGTCACGGAGGACAGAGATTACTTGGAAGAATGCACAAGGCGCTGGATTAGACTTTGGGAATATCCGAAGCCGGTCATTGCGCAGGTTCAAGGATTTGCTTTAGCGGGTGGAACTCAAATGCTGGCTTGCTGCGATATTGTCATCACTGATAAGAAGGCCCAATTTGGTTTCCCATCCCTGCCTCTTGGTGGTGGATTTGTCGGCATTTATTGGGGCTGGCATGTCGGGCCGCAGCGCGCAAAAATGTTAGACCTTACTGCAGGAAGCCGCATAAGTGGAGAAAAAGCTGTGCAATACGGGTTTGCAGCAGAGTGCTTTGATGCGGATTGTCTTGAGGAAGAAACATTAAAGATCGCAAGAGGCATTGCTAAAACTCCAGCGGATGTATTGAAGCTGAAAAAAATGGCCCATAATCGGATTATGGATTTACAAGGGTTCCGTACCGGTTTGATGTATGGACCCGAACAAGATGCGATTATCCATACTGCTGAAGGTATCAAGCTAATGTACCGTAAAATCAATGAACTAGGCTTAAAAGGCACAATTGAATGGTTTAACAGCCAGGAAGTGTAACAAGAAATATATCCAAGTATACAGTCTATCAAACAATGGGGGATTAAGTGCTTCGAGCATTTTTCTCCCCAAAAAGCCAATAAAACAGGGAGGGATATTTATGATGGAAACGCGGCTAACAATTGATAAACTACTGTACAGGGCAGAAAAATACTTCCCGAAGAAAGAAGTCATCTCCAGAACTGAAAATGGCATGATCCGCTTAACTTATGAGGAATTTGCCAAAAGAACCCGTTCGTTGGCAAGTGTTATGCAAACGCTTGGGGTTAAAAGAGGAGATCGGATCGGGACATTTGCCTGGAATGATCACCGGCATTTGGAAGCGTATTTTGCTATTCCCAGCATGGGTGCGGTTTTGCACACCATCAATATCAGGCTTTCTACCGATCATCTGGCATATATCATAAACAATGCAGAAGATAAGATCCTGCTTGTCGATAAGGGGCTTTTTCCGTTAATTGAGAGCATAATAGATAAAATTCCTACAGTAAAAGCAATTATCATCATGTCGGAAGACGGTGAGCTTTCTCAATCTTCGGAAAAACCCCTCTATAACTATGAATCACTTATTGCAACCGGGGATAATAGTTTCTCTTTTCCAGATGATATAGACGAAAATGAAGCTGCTGGACTGTGTTACACCTCGGCAACGACCGGAAATCCAAAGGGTGTATTATCTACTCATCGAAGTATCGTATTGCATAGCTTGATGCTCGGTCTTACAGATACGATGGGCCTGTCTGAGGAAGATCGGGCGATGCATGTAGTACCAATGTTTCACGTAAACGCGTGGGGATTTCCTTTTGCGTCCGTTTGGTTTGGCACGACCCAAATATTGCCTGGTCCAAACTTTACTTCGCAAACACTCTTGGAATTGATAGAGTCTGAACGTGTAACGATAACGGCAGGTGTACCGACTGTATGGATCGGAGTTCTAAATGAATTGAATAGAAAAAGTTATGATTTATCCAGCCTGCGTTATATCCTATGCGGCGGGTCGGCGGCATCGAAAGGGTTGATATCCTCATTTATGGAAAAATACAACGTGCCGATCATGCATGCTTACGGGATGACAGAAACGGGACCGGTGGCTACAGTCAGCAAACTAAAAAGCTACCATCAAAATCTATCAACAGAAGAAAAAATAAACCAGCTTACTAAACAAGGAATACCAGTGCCTTTGATAGATATTAATGTCATAAATGAGTCTGGAGAAGTAAAAATGGACGGGGAAGAAATGGGAGAGGTCCTCTTTAGGGGGCCATGGATTACTGACCATTACTATAGAAAGCCGGAGCAAACGGCAGAGGCTATCAAGGATGGCTGGCTTTATTCCGGGGATATAGCCACGATTGATGAGGCAGGGTATATCAAAATAGTAGACCGAACGAAAGATTTGATCAAAAGCGGCGGCGAATGGATTTCTTCTGTACAGCTTGAGAATGCGCTAATGACCCACGAAGCTGTATTTGAAGCAGCGGTCATTGCGATTCCCCATCCGAAATGGCAGGAACGGCCTGTAGCCTTTGTCGTTTTACACGATCATTTTAAAGAAAAGGTGACAAGGGATGATTTGCTTGCATATCTAGCACCACAGTTTGCAAAATGGTGGCTGCCGGACGAGGTTCTATTTATCCAGGAGGTACCGAAAACAGGTGTTGGTAAGTTCCTAAAAAGGAAACTTCGCGAAGAATATGAGAACTTTTTTGTTAAAGAATAGGCCAAAAATAATTTCCAACTTTTGTGTTTCAAATGTTTCGAGCTGTTCCAAGTGTTTCAATATGTTTCAATTTTGAAACGTTTTATTTTACAACGTGGCACATAGCAATTATTTGGATGGATAGATGGTTTGTTTTAACAGGAGGCTTTTTCCTGAAATGTATAGGAACTGCAGCGGTTCATGAAGGGTTTAACAGATTAAAAGCCATTATCATTAAATTTGGCACAATATTTGCATTATTAAAGATGAAAAGAATTTTCCCGCTTTAGTAAAGAATTCCCATGCGATTTAACGTGGCTTTTAAAGGGATTTTGTCTGAATATGTCAAATTGATATGTTTAGGAATTTTCCTGTTGTAAGGGTTTTCAGCTGAGCATCCATTCAGGTGAAAAATGATTAGTTCGAAAGTGGAGGTTTAAATTCTTTATTAATACTAAACAACTAATAAATTTTGAAAGGAATGTTAATATGACAAATCACAAAAATGAAATGAGCTTTGGTCTATTTTTCCTGAATTCAAAATCACCCTTTAAATCGGAAGACGAAGAATTAAGAAACGGTTTGGAGCAAATCAAAGTGGCAGATGAACTTGGCTTCCACAGTGCCTGGATGGCTGAACACAATGCCAGAGACTACGGGGTTGTCACTTCATCAACCGTTTACTTAGCAGCCGCGGCTGCCCAGACAAAAAGAATTAAACTAGGATCTGCCGTTGCCAGATTACCTTTGCACCATCCAATGCAGCTGGCTGAAGAAATGACTTTAGTTGACGTCATCAGTAACGGCCGGCTTTATGTGGGAGTTGGGAAAGGGTATGACAAATTAGAATTTGATGCTTACAATGTGGATTTCGATGAGAGACATGCTAGGTTCGAAGAATCTCTAGATATTTTAAAAGCAGCATTATACAATCCGAGAATTTCTTATTCAGGCAAATTTTATAATTTCAATGATATTCCAATTAATCCAAGGCCAATTCAACAGCCTGGCCCGCCCCTCTTCGTCATGGTTTCTTCAAATGATGCGTCCATTATCAATGCTGCAAAAGATGGCTACTCGTTTGTTTTAGGCGGCATCAAAAACGATGATACTCTCCATAAAATCAATTTGTACCAAGAAACGGCCCTTGCTGCTGGATACTCGGAGGAATACGTAAATGAAGCTATGGCCCGATCAGGCAAGCTCCTTTTCGTTTATGTTGCCGAAACGGATGAACAGGCGTATGAAGAATTTGAAGAAGGATTAATGTGGTATATGTCTGAACGGGATAATCGTCCAGTGTTCGGTGTGGTTCAGCGGGATAAAGTACTTGATTATAATGAATTCCTCAAATCCGAAAACGCGATTGTCGGTTCTCCTGAAAAGGTTCGGAAAGATATTGAGAAATTCCGCGAAGAAACAGGGCTGAATAACATTATTTGTTGGATGAATATCGGTGGTCAGCCTAATGATCGGGTGATTAAATCGATGAATTTGTTCTCCAAAGAGGTAATGCCTTATTTCTGCAATGTAGAAGCCTACCAAAAAATTTAAAGTCGTTGTTGGAATAAATCGCAAAATAGAAGGATGCAGCATGATAGGGGGCTGCCGGAAGATTCTTTGTGGAATAAATGGAACCGGCTGGCCCCTTTTTTGAAGCATACAATCTTTCCCTTATTAATGAAGAATAAATAGAAAGGGGATTTGGTACTTTGTTGAATAAAATCATTAAATATATAACGGACATTAATAAATGGATAGCTTATGTCGGCCTCTTGTTGATGGTGGCCCTTGTCTTTTGTTTTTCTGTATCAAGGACGATCGGCGTTCCCATTATCGGTGATATCGAAATTGTTCAATTTCTTATGGCTGTCATCATCTTTGCCTCACTAGCCTTTACGGAATCGGAAAACTCCCACATATCAATCGGGATTTTTACGGAGAAATTGCCTTTATTCCTTCAAAATATACTGGGAATAATCGGGAAATTGATTACATTAGTTTTCTGCCTCCTTGTAATCTGGGTTTTTATTGAAAAAATGGAATATTCAACAACCTCCTTGCTCTTAAAAATTCCTTTATATCCTTTTAAATATTTATTGATTATCGGATTTGCAGCATGGTGTTTAGAAATCATCAAGAAATTTGCAAATAAAAAATTCATCGACTAGGAAAATACTCAATTAAGGATTAGATAAAGGAGTGATCTATGTTGTCCATTACTGCTGTAAGTATTATCGTTATAATCGCGGTTTTTGTCCTGATGTTTCTCCGAGTACCCATCGCTGTCTCGATGGCTGTTCCGGCCTGTTTGGGGATTGTGTATCTAAAAGGATGGGAAACGCTGTTTTCTGTTGTTAACACCAACGTTTGGGAACAAAGCTTTTCTTATACGTTAAGTACCATTCCCCTATTTGTCCTGATGGGCCAGTTATTATATTATTCAGACCTGACGACGGAATTGTTCACGGCCTTTCGGAACTGGCTCAACCAATTAAAAGGCGGATTAGGTATTGCCACAGTCGGAGCTTCCGCCATGTTTGCAGCCGCATCCGGTTCCAGCTTAGCCACAACTGGAACCATGGGAGTCATGGCTGCAAAAGAAATGTTAAATGCCGGATATAGCAAAAGCTTAACAGGAGGGTCCATAGCAGCCGGAGGAACACTCGGAATTTTGATTCCACCAAGTACAATGTTTATCGTCTATGGAATGATGACTGAACAATCGATTGGGAAACTGCTAATTGCAGGGATTATTCCCGGGATTTTGTTAACTCTTTTATTTATGTTGGCGATTTCGATCGCCATATTTATAAATCCAAACCATCATGTGAAGACAAAAGAAGAGGAAAAGATCAGCTGGAAAGAGAAGTTTAGCTCTTTAAAACCCACTGTTTGGATCGTCGTTTTGTTTATAATTGTTATTGGCGGTATGTACGTCGGATTTTTCAGCGCGACAGAATCTGCAGGAGTTGGTGCTCTTGGTGCATTTGCGATTGGCTTTGCCCGCAAGAAATTAACGAAAGAGAAGATTACGGCTACTGTCTATGAAACGATTAAAACGACTGGATTTATTTTTGCTATCGTCATGGGGGCATTTATCTTAAACTACTTTTTGATGATTACTAGAGTTCCGCAGATGATTTCAGACTTCCTTTTCGCGAGAGATTTATCGGCAGCAATGATCTTTATCCTTATTATTCTTATGTACATGGTGCTTGGCTGCGTCATGGACTCCCTCTCAATGGTTGTTGTTACGATTCCAATTATCCTCCCATTAGTAGAGGCACTCGGATTTGATTTAATTTGGTTTGGCGTCATTATTGTTTTAGTAGTAGAAATGGCCCTAATCACTCCACCAGTGGGAATGAACTGTTATGTTCTGAATGGTGTAGTAAAAGAACTAGATTTAGTTAGTATATTTAAAGGGGCCATCATTTTTGTCATTCCGATCCTTGTTTTAATAGCATTACTGTATATTTTCCCTGAAATTGCTTTGTTCTTACCGACCTCGGTTAAATAGTTTCCTTGTATTCAGAATATTTTGATTACGTGTAGTATAATAAATGTTGTAGTCAAAAATTAGAGTTTGGCAAAGTTAAAGGGAAGCTTGGGAGGATAGATAATGGCAAGACTTATTATATCAGGCTCAGCGCCATTGGATGACTTAATCAAAAGGGCAATAGAAAAGAAAAATAAGTCAATAAAAGGGCTCGTCATAGAATCAATGGAAGGCCAGCGTATTCTTGATAACAAGAATATCATCACGAATGAAGATGTTGTTATTTGTGGTGCAGCCATTTACAAAGTTTTTAAAGACCAAAATGATCGAGGGCAATTCGTTCCGATCAGGCTGCAAGTCAACGATTTCCTAGAAGCACTTCAAAAAGGATGCCAATACAGCAATGAAGTCAATCTAATCAATTTTAATGATTATATAATTGATAGAAAAATAGACCAATTTGAATCGCTATTTCAGGTCAAGATACATCAATATACGTACGAAACATGGGAAGAAGCCGAGGCAATCATTGCACAGCTTAAGGAAAATCGCCAGTCTGTCGTTATTGGTGCCGGGTTGATTACCGGACTTGCTAAAGATAATGGAATGCATGGAATTGTCTGGTACGGAGAAGAAAGTATTAATCTGGCAGTTGATATTGCTTTAGGTATTCTAAATGTCCGATATGAAGAGAAACGAAATTCCCAAAGGGAAAATTATATCATGGAGAATTTTAACGAAGGTGTAATTATTTCCAGTGATACGGGACATATCGTTAACGTCAACCGTAAAGCTACTATTCTCCTTGGAGTTGAGGAAAAGGACCTGCGTGGATTACATGTAAAAGAAATTCTTGTTCAGACAAAAGGTATTGGTAATACTGAATGGAAAAAGGGGATAAAGGAACAAATTGTCTCCTATAAAGACAAAAATTTCTTGCTGAGTACATTTCCGATTGTTGTAGACCAACATTTTGATGGGATGGTTGGTATTTTTTCTGATATTCATGCAGTTCAAGAAAGCGGAAACAGGATTAGACGAAAAATGTATAGCAAACCTAATACTGCTGAATACCAATTTGAAGACATCGTTGGTTCAAGCCAAGGAATCGTAACCACAATCAAAAAGGCAATCAAATTTTCACGGACCGATTCCAATGTTTTAATTCTTGGAGAAAGCGGGACAGGGAAGGAATTGTTCGCTCAAAGCATCCATAATAAAAGCTACAGGAAGGACCAACCTTTTGTTGCCATCAACTGTGCTGCAGTACCTGATAACCTGCTTGAATCTGAATTCTTCGGATATATCGAAGGGGCGTTTACGGGAGCAAAAAAAGGGGGAAAACCAGGGCTCTTTGAAAAAGCCCATAATGGCACTGTGTTCTTAGATGAGATTGGAGAAATCCCTTTAAGCATGCAGGCGAAACTTCTTAGGGTTCTCCAAGAGAAAGTGGTCATGCGTGTTGGCAGCACGACCCCTATTCCTGTTAATGTCAGGGTTATTTCGGCAACAAATGTAAATTTAATCGACAAGGTAAAACATAATGAATTTCGTACGGATTTATATTATCGAATTGCTGTCCTAAATTTGTATCTTCCGCCATTAAGGAACAGGTTATCTGACCTTGAACCTTTGGTGAAGTTCTTTACAACGAAACACTATCCGCAGTTTGCTCAATTAATCAATGAAAATAGTAAAGAGATCGCTTATATATTGTCTCAGCATAAGTGGCAGGGGAATATAAGAGAATTGGAAAATACTTTGGAAAGAATGTTTGCTTACTTAGAACATCCTTTTATGGTAACAAGGAAAGAATTGCTGCGAAATCTCCGTGAAGCAATAGAGGAAAATAGTATTGTTCTTCAAGAAGAAATGGGGGAACAAGATACATTTCAAGATGTAATCAAACAAGTGGAAAAAAAGCAAATCTATGAAGCTCTAAATGCAGCTAATGGAAGCAAGATAGAGGCAGCAAAATTATTAGGCATCAGCCGCAGTACTTTATGGAGGAAACTGAATCAGCCAGATTAATATGTGTAGAAATTTCGAAAAATTGCGTCTACTTACAATAATCTAGTGAAATGAGGTTTAAAGTGTGAACGAAACGACGGACTTTGTAACCGGATTAACCTTTAGTGAGGGCCCGAGATTTTATAATGGTTACTTCTGGTTTTCTGATTTTTTTAGTAAGCGGGTGTTGAAGGCTGATATTGACTCCGGAGAAGTTGAAACGGTTTGCCAATTAGATGATCAACCATCGGGCTTGGGATGGCTCCCTGATGGAAGGCTGCTTGTCGTATCCATGCTGAATCGAAAAGTTTACTGCTTGGAAAATAACGGGGAGCTAACAGAACACGCAGATTTGAATCCAATTGCCACTTACCATTGCAATGACATGCTTGTTGACAAAGCAGGAATGGCCTATGTCGGAAATTTCGGCGGAAATCTTTCTGCTATGGCTAAAAAATACGGCCGGGAAGCATTGAAAAATATGGAACTGCCAACCGCTGCTATTGCTTGTATTGGGCCGAATGGAGATATAAAAGTTGTCGCTGAAAACATGCTTTTTCCAAACGGGACTGTTTTGACTGATAACGGAAAAACAATGATTATCGCAGAAACGTATGGAAATTGTTTGACTGCATTCGATGTGGAAGAAAATGGAATCCTTGTGAACCGGCGGGTATGGGCTCAATTTGAAAATATTTATCCAGACGGCATTTGCATTGACTCAGAAGGAGCGATTTGGGTATCTAATCCAATCGAATCTATGGTCTATCGGGTGATAGAAGGGGGAGAGATAACAGATAAAGTTCAAACAAGCCAAAACTGTTATGCTGTTGCCCTAGGTGGAAAAGAAGGAAGGACCCTTTACTGTTGTACCGCACAAACCTCCGACCCTGTTAATTCGTTTCAGTTGAAATCCGGAAAAATAGAAATAGTAGAAGTGGAGGTTCCTGCTAAACTTGTTTGAAGGATTACTATTTTATAGGATGGGAGGTCCTGGTTGTGTTAACACCTAATGTAAATGTTCCAGACTATACCTTTCAAAAAAGTATTGAAATGAACTACGGAATCAATCGCGGTATTTATAACAGGATTGATGAATGGTTTTTCGAACAGGGGATACAAGATGTAATGACAAGAAGGCTGGTCATTGTCGAATTTTCTAACTTTGTAGTGGAGCCAAAGATGAATATGGGGACAACGGCAAAAACGAGATTCGGAAGCGGCGGCCTTGTGAAAAGACTGAATGATTTTTGGAATGTCAGACCATTGGAAAAGCAGGAAGCTATTAGATAACGATTATTAATAAATAAAAAATTTTGGCTTCGAGAGGAGAACAATACAAATGACAAAAACAATCGAAAAAGCAAATATTTTTAAGAAAATAATGGGGCAATATCCAACTGGAGTAACCATTGTGACAACGATGGATGAAAACAAGAACCCGGTTGGTTTAACCGTCAATTCCTTTGCTTCTGTATCCATCGACCCATTAATGGTACTTTGGTGCATTGATAAAAGATCATCTGCGTTAAACGCCTTTTTACAAGGTGGAAAATATGCCGTTCACACCCTCGCCGTAGACCAGGCAGAGGCCTGCTGGGCGTTTGCAGGGAAAGAAAAAGACCGTTTTTCAAAAGTACAATGGGAAACTTCTTCAAATGGTCTGCCAATCATAAAAGATTCCTTAGGAATTTTTGAATGCAAAACAGTCAATAAAATCGATGCCGGTGACCATTTTATCCTTTTAGGCGAAGTAATCGACCTTTCCGTTAACGAAAAAGAACCCCTATTGTATTACAACCGGAATGTTGCTGGAATCCCTGCAGATTGGCCAAATCAATAGAATCTCTTTGCGCTAGATTATTGACTCTTAGGGGGGAAATGAAATGAAAATTTTAGGGGTATCAGGAACTGTTGTCGGGAGTAAAACAGCGATTGTGATCGGAAAAATCTTAGATACAATGAAAATCCATAATCCTGAGTTGGAAATAGAATTTTTGGATCTTAGGGATTATCAAATTGAGTTTTGTGACGGCCGCCCAATATCTAATTACACTGGCGATACCAAAAAGGTAATTGACCAAATGATGGGGGCGGACGGATATGTATTTGGTACCCCTATTTTCCAAGGTTCGTTTAGCGGTGCATTTAAAAATTTAATTGATTTAATTCCACCGACAGCGTTCAAACATAAGGTCATGGGTTTTGTCACGACTGGAGGAAACAATCAACATTTTCTCGTAGCTGAAAATCAGCTAAAACCACTGGCGGGGTATTTAAATGGGTACGTCGTACCAAAAACAATTTTTGCCCATAACAGCCAGTTTAATGATAAAAATGAAGTTGCGGATTTACAGTTATTAGAAACTATAAATGACTTCTCTAAGCAGTATTGTTATATGAGTGAGAGATTAATGGGAGTACAAATAAAAAATTAATTGAGCAAATTTATACTTGAAGGTTCTGTTAAGGGACCAGTATAACATGTTGGGCAGCCAATTAAACTAATTTGGCTGCCTTTTGCATTTCTACAAAACCGCTAGAAAAATGTTTTCACCATCTCAGTGGTTTCATCACATTTCATGCACCGGTATTCCAATTCAAGTGCATCTTCATAAACATGGTGAACTGTTCCTTTCCTGCATTTCTCACAAAACCTCATCTGTTCTGTCTCAACAGCCACAACGATTCCTCCGTTTCCGTGAAAATTTGGTTCATAAATATTTCTAACCTTCCCGTTTTTCTAAAAAATATTAAGTATGGCGTCTCGGAATAAAATTTTTGATTTTTTTAAGAAGGTTGGGGACTTACAAAAAAGACATATTTCACTTATTAGATACTTAATTGAAGTGGAGGTAGAAAACGTGACCGTTCCTCCATTTTCCGATAAGCTCATGATGCATTGCGTTTACATACTGAATGGATTTGGGCTTGTAGGAACGGGAGCGGGGGCCATCTTCTGTTTACGAAATGATTTATCGATGAAATCATTCTTAATTGCGAAAGATGTATATTTATATGCACAAGAAGGGATTGAAATTAAGATTAAAAACGGCTGGTTCGAGGAACCCCCACAAATGGAGGACCGTGCCCGGATTATCAATAATGGAAATTGAATAAAGAGATGGACTAAAAGCGCAAAATAAAGCTAGTGTCGGATCGCCGATACTAATTTCGGTGTGGGGGGAGTTAGTTTGAATATACTTCGTTTGGTTAACTTGGTTATTACATTCGTGATCAAGGTTAGATTCTTTATAAAAATGGTAAAAAACATGAGGCTAAACCATTTAATAAGAATGCCTATCCTAACGTAACTTAGTATGTAAAAAACTATCGATTTCCACATTGTCCAAAAGGTAAACACATTCCTGTGTTTGCCTTTTTTGTCTTATCATTCAATATGGCAGGGCAGCTAATTATCTTGATGACAATTTGAAAAAATAGAAGTGCCAAGGACCTTTTAAGAGAATATATCACGCATGGCACTTCATACTTTAATGATGCATTAGAACCGTCCCCATGCATCATAACCTAACCGGACGATTTTATGGGTGCTTTTATGTAGAAAAAGTAAATAATCAATGTAATCATTTATAGGGTTAAAACGTTTGGGTTGTGATAGTAATCTGTTATATTCATTTAAAAGGTCATCTAGCTCTTGACTGCAATAAATGGTTTCTTCACTATCGAGTCCCTTTGACATCCCTATTTGAATCATCTCGGCTCTTTTATTACGTATAGCTTCTGCTAATTGTGCTTGTCTCATTGCAAAAACACACCCCGAAAATGTTTGTTTAATAATTGAATTAACACAAAAAGTATTATAACATTTTCAGACTTCCATAGAACGTTTTCGCTAAAACAAGGTATAAAAAGATAAAAAGCGACGAAATTCTTCGGTTTTCGACGCTCTGATGCATGGGGACGGTTCTTCTTACGATTAGTCAAGGGTTTTTGTGAAGTTTAATTCTAAATGTTTTCATTAGAGGGTTTT
>NZ_JAGYPE020000021.1 GCF_018343545.2 Neobacillus citreus
AAAACGACCGTTATCAAGGGGATTGTCGAGCTTTATGGAGAGCTCCACGGCTGCTCCTTGGAAATAAAGGATTATCAAAAAAAGGACGAACCATTTCCGTTTCTGCTTGCGGCACCTACCGGGAGAGCAGCGAAACGGATGAGTGAATCTACTGGATTGCCTGCTGTCACCATACACCGTCTGCTCGGCTTTAACGGGACGGAAGGCTTTGATCGTGATGACGGGAGCCCGCTTGAAGGGAAAATTCTCATTGTTGATGAAACCTCGATGCTCGATATTTGGCTCGCGAATCAACTCTTCAAAGCGTTGCCGGAAAACATTCAAGTCATCATGGTTGGTGACGAAGACCAGCTGCCGTCTGTCGGCCCTGGTCAGGTTTTAAAGGATTTACTAAGATCGGAGCGAATCCCGACAGTACGGTTAACGGATATCTACCGCCAGGCGGAAGGCTCCTCTATTATTGAACTGGCGCATGAAATCAAAAAGGGACATTTGCCGGCTGACATAACCCAAAAACAAGCTGATCGTTCCTTTATCAGATGTACTACCGCACAAATTGCAGAAGTAATCGAAAAGGTCGCATTAAATGCGAAAAATAAGGGTTATACGGCAAAGGATATTCAGGTCCTAGCCCCAATGTACCGGGGTCCAGCCGGGATTGACCGATTAAATTTGCTCCTGCAGGAAATCTTTAACCCAAACCCGGATGGCAAAAGAAAAGAAATCCAATTTGGCGATGTTAAGTACCGGATTGGCGACAAAGTTCTTCAGCTAGTCAACCAGCCTGAGAATAATGTGTTTAATGGCGATATCGGGGAAATCATCTCCATCATCTATGCAAAGGAAAATACCGAAAAACAGGATATGATTTATATTTCCTTTGAAGGCAATGAAGTGGAGTATACAAAGCAGGATTTGACGCAAATTACCCATGCCTATTGTTGCTCGGTCCATAAATCACAGGGAAGTGAATTTCCGATTGTCATTCTTCCTGTAACTAGAAGTTATTACAGAATGCTGCAAAGGAATTTAATTTATACGGCGATAACAAGAAGTAAACAATCCTTGATATTATGCGGAGAGGTCGATGCACTGCAAATGGGGGTTGCGCGGGCGGATGAAATGTCAAGACTGACCACACTTTGTGAAAAACTTCAGGAAACCATTGCCATTGGCGATATAACAGCCGAGCCTCAAAAGGACCAAGAACAGAGCAAATTGTCTCTTGAGGAAGAATTAATGGCCGTCAATCCGATGATTGGGATGGAAAATATAACGCCATATGATTTCATGGAGAAAACTGGCAGCTAAATGAAAAAGGACCCCGGATGGGTCCTTTTTTCATTCATTTACTTGATAGTTCCTGTATTTTTCGAGACACAAGCGGGTAAAAATTATTGATGGCGTCGGTAGTCGAGTTACCCCCGAAAAAACCTGTTCCCGGGCAGGTTTTTACATTGTAATCCGGACCTCTGTCTAGAACTCGCTCACCCGTTTTTACATTCCACCAATGATGATAGGTAATACTGTCAATGGAGGGAGTCAGTCCGAATCTTAAGGAAAGTGCAGCCGTGATGTAAACAATCGTTTCTTTTTGCTCAGCTGTCATCACATCATGGCCGATATCGAAGTTTCCGACATTTTCAATCATGATTCCGGTTGTGTTAGCGATCGGGCCAATCGAGCCTTCCGGGGCAACGTCAAACGGTCTGGACACTGCAACCTTTCCATCAGGAAACGTTGTTAAGTTTTGCGCGATATTCTTCCAGCCTCTTTGCTTCACATGGAAATTTTCCATGCTCTCGAGCATTTTAAAATGATTATTCCCATAAAACTGCTTGTAGGACGGAAGCCAGGTATGATGCTGCTGGATGAGGTTTATATTTCTGGTAAATTTATTTTGAAATAACCAATCCTTAAATTCCTCTCTAGTCATCAAAATATATTGTCCATGTGTAGCCGCCCCAAGTGCACGGGAAGGGAAAATAGTAATCATCATGATAAAAATTAAACTAAAAAAGATTAGATTTTTTTTCATTTCTTCGACCTCTGCTTTAACCTCTTTTCTACATTGTTTGTTAAACAACCTTTCTTATTCCAAACAGCTCTTTATGGAAAACGTTTCACCTTATGAATTGATGAAAGATAACGGAAACTAAGATTGTTCGAAGGAGGTGGGATACTCTTTGCGAACATTTTCCTTATTGAAGGGGCAGCCGGTTTTTGAAACGAAAAGAGGAACGAAAATCGGCGAGGTTTGCGATCTTTGCATTTCAAAAAACGGAACCGTCAAAGGCCTATTGATTAAAAAAGGCGTTTTCTTCAAACAATCCTGTTTCTTGGACATTCAGAAGGTTTCTTCCTTTGGCTGGGATGGGGTCATGATTGAGGATGCTGGCAGCTTAGAAAAGCTGAAAGAAACTCCTGAGTTTACATTGAACCATCAGCATTCACTTGAAGGGATGATGATGCTTTCCAATAGCGGCCAGTCGCTCGGATTGTTAAAAGATGTATACTTTCAGGAAGAAGTGGGAACAATCGTAGGGTACGAAATCACGGATGGCTTCTTTTCAGATATCACTGATGGGAAACAGGTAATTCAGTCCGAGAAACCCTTAACGGTTGGAAAAGATGCCATTATCGTTGACGTTAATCAAACGTGAGGTGTCTTTTCCATGCTTAAGTGTCCCAATTGTGCGAGCAAGGATATCGGAAAAATCGGTATCAATCAATACTATTGCTGGAACTGTTTTATTGAATTGTCTGTTGCTAAAGGAATTATCAATACCCATCAAGTCGAGGAAGACGGAACCTTAAGTTCATTAGACGATTTGTTTGAAGAAGAATTACGTCGTTACACACTCTAAATCCAAATAAGAGGTGAAACGTATGAACAAAATGATGACGACCATGGTTGCTTTTGGTGCCGGGATGGCTGCTTATAATTTGGCGCAAAGAAATAATTTGATGTCAGGCCGGCAAATGAAAAGAATGCAGAGAAAAGTAAAACGAGCGATATTTTAAATGCTTAGGTCCCCCTCACATGAAGAGGGGGATTTTTAATGAATATTTATTTACCGAGTCTCCAAAAATAACCACTAAAGGAGGGCACGGGCGTTGGATATTCGTATGAAATGGTATTACCGAATCGGTTTTTCTCTCCTTTTATTAATTGTCATTTACGTATTTCTTAAAATACGTTTTGTCTGGTTGCCGGTTGTAAAAGTGGCCATCATTATTGCACTTCCGTTTGTCATTTCTGGATTTATCACCTATTTGCTGCATCCGATAGTTGAAAAATTGCATGAAAAAGGACTTCATCGTGGCATTGCCATTCTGCTCATTTATGTCATATTTTTTGGTGGACTTGGGTTTACCCTTTATAAGGGGATTCCAGCAGTCATAGATCAAATAAAAGACCTTTCGGAAAGTGCCCCTGTTTACGCTGAGCAGTATCGAGATTGGATTCGTACTCTCCAATCCCATACAAGAGAATGGCCTGACGGACTGCAAACGAGAATCAATGACGGCATTGATGCCTTTGAGAAAAGACTTGATTCTCTTTTATCTATTATTGTTGGCTATTTAGGTCAATTGTTAAATTCAGCAGCACTTTTGCTGATTATCCCTTTTATCACCTTCTATATGCTGAAGGATTTTGCCCTAATTAAACGAAGTGTTTGGTATATGACACCTAAAAAATGGCGGAAAAGAGGAACCCTGTTTCTAAAGGATGTTGACGATTCACTTGGCAGATACATTAGGGGCCAGCTGCTTGTTTGTGTCATTATCGGAACAGTCTCGTCTCTTCTTTTCTGGGTGTTTGATTTAAAGTATCCCTTATTGTTAGGAATGATTGTAGGAGCGACAAATGTCATCCCCTATTTTGGCCCCATCATCGGTGCTGTTCCAGCGGTAATTGTGGCAGCAACGATCTCGGTGAAATTGGTTATTATCACGCTGATTATTGTATTTGGATTGCAGTTTCTCGAAGGTAATATCCTATCGCCCTATATTGTGGGTAAAAGCCTTCATATGCATCCCTTAGTCATCATGGCGGCACTGACAGCAGGCGGTGAGATTGGCGGGATCTTAGGGTTGATTTTAGCGGTTCCGGTGGTAGCGATTCTGAAGGTTGGCATCATTCATGCAAAAAATCACTTTATCGCTGCCCGAAGTAATGAAACATCTCCATAGGTATTTGACAAACTAAGTCAGTACTAGCTATAATTCGTCATAGATAATATTGATTAAAATGAAGAAGGAACAAGTATGTTATAGACCATCTGTAACGCATCATGCGCTGAAGAGAGGGGCCCCCTTGGCTGAAAGGGGTTCTGGATGAAGGATAACAGAACGCTAATCCGGAGTGCAGCTAACCACTGCCGTAAGACCTGCGTTAAAGGCTTTTGAGAGATGGGTGCAGTTTTTGTATCCATAATCAGGGTGGTACCGCGAGATATGCTCTCGTCCCTGTTTTGGGATGAGGGCTTTTTTGTGTGCTTTTTTAAAATAAAGGAGGTATAAAATATGAAAAATTTAACTGGATCGCAAATTCGCTCGATGTTTTTACAATTTTTTAATGAGGAAAAAGGTCACCATGTTGAGCCAAGCGCATCTCTAGTTCCCCATGATGATCCGTCATTGTTGTGGATTAACAGCGGTGTCGCAACCTTAAAAAAATATTTTGATGGCCGTGTCGTGCCTGAAAATCCAAGAATCACAAATGCTCAAAAATCGATTCGGACTAATGATATTGAAAACGTCGGCAAAACTGCCCGTCACCATACTTTCTTTGAAATGCTTGGGAACTTCTCTATCGGTGAGTATTTCAAGGAGGAAGCCATTGAGTGGGCTTGGGAGTTTTTAACGGACGAAAAATGGATTGGTTTTGAAAAAGAACTTCTTTCTGTGACGATTCATCCTGAAGATCATGAAGCCTATGAAATTTGGCATAACAAGATCGGCATTCCAGAGGAGCGGATTATCCGTCTTGAAGGGAACTTCTGGGATATCGGCGAAGGCCCAAGTGGTCCAAATACGGAAATTTTCTATGACCGCGGACCTGAGTATGGAAATGACATTAACGATCCAGAATTGTATCCTGGCGGGGAAAACGAACGCTACTTAGAGGTTTGGAACCTTGTGTTCTCTCAATTTAACCATAATCCTGACGGTACATATACACCGCTGCCAAAGAAAAACATTGATACCGGTATGGGACTAGAGCGGATGGCATCAGTCGTGCAAAATGTTCCGACTAACTTTGACACAGACCTGTTTATGCCGATTATTCGGGCGACTGAAGAAATCTCCGGCGTAAAATATGGTGTCGAGAAGGGTCAGGATGAAGCTTTCAAAGTGATTGCTGATCATATCCGAACCGTAGCCTTTGCGATTGGTGACGGAGCGCTGCCATCAAATGAAGGCCGCGGCTATGTGCTAAGACGCTTGCTCCGCCGTGCTGTCCGGTACGCTAAGCAAATCAACATCAATCGTCCATTTATGTATGAGCTTGTTTCGGTTGTAGGTGAAATCATGCATGATTTCTATCCGGAAGTAAAGGATAAGGCTGAATTTATTCAGAAAGTCATCAAAACGGAAGAAGAACGCTTCCATGAAACCCTTCATGAAGGCTTAGCGATTTTAGCAAGCGTTATTAAGAAGGAAAAGGAAAAAGGCAGCGACATCATCTCTGGTGAAGATGTTTTCCGTCTTTATGATACGTATGGTTTCCCAGTTGAATTGACTGAAGAATATGCCGAAGAAGAAGGCATGAAGGTTGACCACGATGGCTTTGAGGCAGAAATGGAAGTCCAGCGGGAACGTGCCCGTGCGGCCCGTCACGATGAAAATTCGATGCAGGTTCAAGGCGGCGTATTAAGAGATATTACCGTTGAAAGTAAGTTTGTTGGGTATAATGAACAGACCACAAACTCCACAGTTTTAGCAATTATTAAAAATGGCGAACTGGTGGATGAGGCTTCAAGCGGTGAAGAAGTTCAGCTTATTCTTGATGTTACTCCGTTCTATGCGGAAAGCGGTGGACAGATTGCTGACCGCGGTGTCATTCAAGGCGATGGGACAATAGTTTCAGTTAAAGACGTTCAAAAAGCGCCAAACGGCCAGAACCTTCATAAAGTTACAGTGCAAAGCGGAACAATAAAGACAAACCAGCAGTTAACTGCCCAGGTGGATCCGGAAAACCGTGTGAAAATCATTAAGAACCATACAGCTACCCACTTATTGCATCGTGCGTTAAAGGATGTATTAGGGGAGCATGTGAATCAGGCAGGGTCACTTGTCGAACCGGATCGTCTACGCTTTGACTTCTCGCATTTTGGTCAAATTAAACCAGAAGAACTGGAGCAAATCGAAAAGATTGTCAACGAAAAAATCTGGAGCAGCATCGAAGTGGATATTAGCCAGAAGCCAATTGCTGAAGCAAAAGCAATGGGAGCAATGGCCCTGTTCGGTGAAAAATACGGCGACATCGTTCGCGTCGTCAAGGTTGGCGACTACAGTCTGGAGCTGTGCGGTGGCTGCCACGTTCCAAACACATCTGTTATCGGCGTGTTTAAAATCGTCTCTGAGGGTGGAATTGGTGCCGGCACAAGGCGCATTGAGGCTGTTACCGGCGAATCAGCTTACAAAGCTTTAAATGAGCAGGTTGGCATGTTAAAGGATGCTGCGGAGAAATTGAAGGTTATTCCAAAAGAAGTGGGGCATCGAATTGATGGTTTACTGGCTGAAATCAAACACCTTCAAAGAGAAAATGAATCGCTCTCTGCTAAGCTTGGCAATATTGAGGCAGGAAATCTGGTCAACAAAGCAAAAGAAATCAATGGAGTTACTGTCTTAGCCGCAAAAGTTCAAGCGCAGGATATGAACAACTTGCGAAACATGGCTGACGATTTGAAACAAAAGCTCGGTTCTGCAGTGATTGTATTGGGAAGCGCCCAAGATGGCAAGGTGAATTTAATTGCAGCCGTTACAAAGGATTTAATTGAACAAGGTTACCATGCCGGCAAGTTAATTAAAGAAGTGTCTGCCAAGTGCGGCGGCGGCGGCGGCGGCCGCCCGGATATGGCTCAGGCAGGCGGCAAGGACCCTGAAAAACTGGATTCAGCGCTATCCTTTGTCGAAGAATGGGTAAAATCTGTTTTGTAATAAGGACAAAGTAGTGTAAAATGTAGGTAACAATTCCAATTCGAGGTGCACGTTCATGAGCTCATTTGATAAAACAATGAGATTTAATTTTCCTGAAGAGCCTTTTGAACATGATGTCAATGATGTTCTTTTTCAAGTGTATGAGGCATTAAAGGAAAAAGGGTATAACCCTATTAATCAAATTGTCGGTTACCTATTATCTGGAGACCCAGCCTACATTCCGCGTCATCGCGATGCCCGCAATATCATCCGTAAGCTGGAACGGGATGAAATCATTGAAGAACTGGTAAAATCGTATTTAAAACAGCAGCGAGAGGGTTAATCAATGCGTTTAATGGGTTTAGATGTAGGTTCAAAGACAGTTGGAATCGCCTTAAGTGATGAACTTGGGTGGACAGCGCAAGGCCTGAAAACACTCAAAATTGATGAAGAAAAAAAACAGTTCGGTTTTGAGGAAATTGGCCAATTAATCAACGAAAATCAAATTAATACTGTAGTAGTAGGCTTGCCAAAGAATATGAACGGTACAATCGGACCGCGAGGAGAGGCAAGTCAGTATTATGCGGAAGAACTGGAACGCCGGTTTGCCGTTCAAACCGTTTTATGGGACGAGCGGCTGACCACTATGGCAGCAGAACGAATCCTGCTTGAAGCAGATGTCAGCAGGAAAAAGCGGAAGAAAGTCATAGATAAAATGGCGGCCGCCATGATTCTTCAAGGCTATTTGGATAGTAAAAAATAATGAGGTGAAAAAATGGCGCACGAACACCATTATGATGATGAACAATATATTACCCTGATCAATGAAAACGGTGACGAGGAGTTATTTGAAATTCTGTTTACCTTTGAATCTGATGAATTCGAAAAGTCATACGTTTTATGTTATCCGGTTGGTGAGGCAGAGGATGATGAGGAAGTCGTTGTCCACGCCTATTCCTACATCCCTACTGAAGAAGGCGAAATTGGAGAATTATCACCTGTCACAACCGATGAAGAATGGGACATCATTGAAGAAGTATACAATACCTTCATCCAAGATGAAGAAGAAGAGGAATAACACTCAGGAGGAATCAGCTGACAAAGCTGGTTCCTTTATTTTTTTATCGTCAAATTTCCGTCGACAAATTAAATGTAAAATTGACATTTTTCCTACCTTATGCTGAAATTATTACGACATGGTTCAAGTTTATTAAAGAATAAATAAAGCACCCGAGCTAACAGGGAGGGGGGAAATTAGATGACAGAAGACAAGAAACATGTAATTCAGCAAAAAATGCTCGAACATCAGAGTGAAGCACGAATCGTCAGAAGAATTGTGTTAATTATTACGATTATATTGGCGGTCACCATCGTCCTCATTGGCGGCGGGGGATACCTCTATATACAATCAGCACTTAAACCCGTAGATTCTAGCAGCAAAGTGCAGAAAAATGTGGAAATTCCGATTGGCTCCTCAGTAACTGGGATAGGTGAAAGGCTTGAGCAAAACGGGATCATTAAGGATGCCAAGGTATTCAAATATTATGTAAAGCTCAAAAATGAAGGCGGCTTTATGGCGGGGGACTATCAATTAAGTCCTTCCATGGATGTTCCTGAAATTGTCAGCCGCTTGAAAACAGGCAAGGTCCTTGCCAAAGCATCGTTTAAAATTGCAATACCAGAAGGAAAACAGCTGAAGGAAATTGCCGCCATTATGGCGAAGGCAACAAATCAGGATGAAGCCCAGGTACTTGCCAAATTGAATGATAAAGAATTTATAAAAACATTAATGGCAAAATACCCTGATATTCTAACGAATGAAATCTTGAACCCTTCAATCATGTACCCGCTAGAGGGGTATTTATATCCAGCCACCTATCCATTCTTTAAACCGAATCCATCTGTTGAGGAAATGGTTACAGCCATGCTTGATAAAACGAGAGAAGTTCTAGCTGACTACACAGATGAGGCGAAAGATAAAAAGCTGTCCGTTCATCAGCTCCTTACAATGGCATCCTTGGTCGAGGAAGAGGCCACGGAGAAAGCTGACCGAAAAAAGATTTCCAGCGTCTTTTATAATCGGATGGAAAAGGGGATGCCGCTGCAGACGGATCCAACCGTTCTATATGCCCAAGGTAAGCATAAGGAAAGAGTGGTCTATAAGGATTTGGAAGTCAATTCTCCTTACAATACGTATAAAAATCCCGGACTTCCACCAGGCCCTATTGCTAATGCAGGAAAATCTTCCATCGAAGCTGCGTTAGAACCGGAACAAACGGATTATTATTATTTCCTGGCAACCGCGGACGGCACGGTTATTTTCACTAAAACGCTAGAAGAACACAATCAGGAAAAAGCCAAGCATATTTCCAGTAAAAAATAGTACGTCACCCGAGGGAATTATTCGCATTCCCTCTTTTTTTATGGTAGAATACTAAAGTGTTTCATAAGGTATCTATAGCGTCACTCACAGGTTATTTTGGCGGTTTACTGCCAGTGTCAATGGTCCGAATGAATATCGCTCGGTTCGTTGTTTTTCTGTGAACGCTATTTTTTATGTCTAAAGAGCTATATTTTGGCAACAATGCAGTTTAAAAGGATTGAGGTGAAGCAGCTTGTTAAATGAAAAGCTGCATTCTTATATAGAAGGTCTAATTCCGGAGCGTCATTCTTTGTTAATGGAAATGGAGAGTTATGCCAACGAGCATCATGTTCCAATCATGGAGCTGGCCGGAATGGAAGCGATGATTCAAATGCTAAGAATCCATGGTGCCAAAAATATCCTTGAAGTGGGCACCGCCATTGGCTACTCTGCATTGAGAATGGCTTTTGCACTTCCGGATTCGAATATTATCACGATTGAGCGGGATGAAGAACGCATTCAATTAGCAAAAGAATTTATTGCTAGGTCCGATTACCATGAAAATATATTTCTCATCGAAGGAGATGCGCTGGATGTTGAAGAGCGTGTAAGAGGCCATGCTCCCTACGATGCTATTTTTATTGATGCGGCTAAGGGGCAATATCAAAAATTCTTTGAAATTTACTCAAAATATTTAAAAGCAGACGGTTTGATTATTACGGATAATGTCTTGTTTAAAGGACTTGTTGCAGAATCGGAAATAGAATCTAAAAGGACGCGGAACCTTGTCAAAAAAATAGACGAATTTAACCGCTGGTTAATGAATCATAAGGATTTTGATACGGTTATTCTCCCAGTCGGTGATGGGGTCGCAATCAGTAAACGAAGAGGTGAATGAAAATGAAAAAGACAGAACTATTGGTAACTCCCATTTCTGTTGATGACATTTTGCCATTGGCAGAGGCAGGGGCTGATGCCTTTGTTGTTGGGGAGCAGCGGTACGGCTTGAGACTTGCAGGGGAATTTACTCGAAGTGACGTGCAAAAAGCTATTGAACTGGCTCACTCAAAAGGAAAAAAAGTATATGTGGCTATGAATGCCATTTTTCATAATGATAAACTTCCAGAGCTGAACGATTATATTCGCTTTGTATCTGATGCAAAGGCTGATGCTATTATATTTGGCGATCCGGCTGTATTAATGGCTGCAAAAGAAACAGCTCCGGAAATGAAGCTGCATTGGAGCACCGAGACAACTGGTACCAACTGGTATACCTGTAACTATTGGGGCAGAAAAGGAGCGAAAAGAGCAGTCCTTGCCCGCGAAATTAACATGGATTCAATCGTGGAAATAAAGGAACAAGCAGAGGTTGAAATTGAAGTTCTCGTTCATGGAATGAGCTGCATGTTTCAATCGAAGCGTTCGCTCTTAGGCAACTATTTTGAGTACCAAGGCAAAGTCATGGAAATCGAAAACCGCAAACAGCAAAAGAATATGTTCCTCCACGATAATGAACGCGAGAACAAATACCCGATTTTTGAAGATGAAAATGGAACTCATATTATGAGCCCAAATGATATCTGCATTATCGATGAGCTGCAGGATATGCTTGAGGCCGGAGTTGATTCGTTTAAAATTGATGGAATCTTAAAGAGTCCGGAATATATTTTAGCTGTTACAAAATTATACCGCGAAGCCATTGACCTTTATTTTGAAGACTCGGACAATTATGAGGACAAAAAGGACGAGCTGTTAGAGGCGATTGAACAAATCCAGCCGGCTAACCGCCCATTAGATACAGGATTCTATTTTAAAGAGACAGTTTACTAATTCAGAAAGGGAGGAGTTCAAATCATGAGTACTGTAAAAGATAAGATTTCAGAGATTATTGATGGAAAACGCGTCATTGTCAAAAAGCCGGAACTCCTAGCTCCTGCAGGCAATCTTGAAAAATTAAAAATTGCTGTTCATTATGGTGCTGATGCCGTATTTATCGGCGGACAGGAATACGGACTGCGCTCCAATGCCGACAATTTCTCTCAAGAAGAAATCAAAGAAGGCGTAGAGTTTGCGAAAAAGTACGGGGCTAAAATTTATGTAACCACTAATATTTATGCTCATAATGAAAATATTCCCGGTCTGGAAGAATATATTCTAGGACTAAAAGACGCGGGAATTGCGGGAATTATCGTGGCAGACCCGCTGATTATTGAAACCTGCCGCAGGCTTGCACCTGAAATTGAAGTTCATTTAAGCACACAGCAATCTCTTTCTAACTGGAAAGCCATTCAATTCTGGCAGGAAGAGGGGCTTGAGCGTGTCGTGTTGGCCCGGGAAACAAGTGCGGAAGAAATCCGTGAAATGAAGGAGAAGGTGGATATTGAAATTGAGACCTTCATCCATGGAGCGATGTGTATCGCTTATTCCGGCCGTTGTACTCTCTCTAATCACATGACAGCCCGCGATTCTAACCGCGGCGGCTGCTGTCAATCATGCCGCTGGGATTATGACTTGTATCAGTTAGAGGGCATGGATGAAAATGCCTTATTTGTTGAGGGTGATTCTCCATTCGCGATGAGTCCGAAGGATTTAAACCTTATTCAGTCCATTCCGAAAATGATTGAGCTGGGCATCGACAGCTTGAAAATTGAAGGACGGATGAAGTCCATTCACTATATTGCCACTGTCGTAAGTGTCTACCGAAAAGTGATTGATGCGTACTGTGCGGATCCTGATAATTTTGTGATTAAGAAGGAATGGCTTGAAGAGCTTGATAAATGTGCCAACCGTGAAACGGCTACGGCCTTTTTCGAGGGTGTTCCCGGGTATAAAGAGCAAATGTTTGGTAATCATAGCAAAAAGACTAGTTTTGAATTTGTCGGTCTTGTCTTGGATTATGACAATGAAACGCAAATGGTTACCCTGCAGCAGCGTAATCACTTCAAACCTGGTGATGAAGTTGAATTCTTTGGACCAGAAATTGAGAACTTTACCCATGTAATCGATAAGGTTTGGGATGAAAAAGGAAATGAATTGGATGCGGCAAGACATCCGCTTCAAATTGTACGATTTAAAATGGACAAACCGGTTTATCTTAACAACATGATGCGAAAGGAGAACTAGCATGATGCATAGGCCGGTTGTGATCGGTGTTGCCGGAGGGTCAGGCTCCGGTAAAACGAGTGTGTCAAAAGCGATATATGAAAGCTTTAAGGGTCACTCGATTTTAATGCTTGAACAGGATTATTATTATAAAGACCAAAGCCATCTGCCGTTTGAGGAGCGGTTAAAAACGAATTATGATCATCCGCTTGCCTTTGATACGGATTTACTTATCGAGCATATCGAACAGCTCTTGAGGTATGAGCCGATTGAAAAGCCGGTATATGATTATTCCATTCATACACGCTCTGACCAGGTGATTGATGTAGAGCCGAAGGATGTTATCATCTTAGAGGGAATTTTGGTTCTTGAGGACGAGCGGCTCCGTGATTTAATGGATATTAAATTATTCGTCGATACCGATGCGGATATTCGTATTATCCGCCGCCTCCAGCGCGATATTCAGGAACGCGGGCGTACACTTGATTCGGTTATAGACCAATATGTCAATGTTGTCCGCCCGATGCATAACCAATTTATTGAGCCGACCAAGCGCTATGCAGATATCATTATTCCTGAGGGCGGGCATAATCATGTGGCGATTGATTTAATGGTCACAAAAATTCAAACAATTCTTGAACAAAAGTCATTTTTATGAAACAATAGCAAGTGATAATCCTAAAAATGTCCACAAAATGGATGAATATTAGCTGCGCGCCCTATAATAGGACGCGCTGCTATCAATTTTTTGCCAATTGGCATAATGCTTACATATCATACATACACAATCTATGGGGTTGTGAGACCAGAAGGAGTGAGGGTTTTGGCTGCAGAAAAAGTTTTTCCAATGACTCAGGCAGGAAAAGAAAAATTAGAACAGGAACTTGAATATTTAAAAACGGTTAAGCGTAAAGAGGTAGTAGAAAGAATTAAAATCGCCAGAAGTTTTGGGGATTTATCTGAAAACTCCGAGTACGATTCTGCTAAAGAAGAGCAAGCTTTTGTTGAAGGCAGAATCACTACGTTAGAAAATATGATCCGCAATGCCAAGATTATCAGTGAAGGTGAATTGGCAGGGGATACTGTGTCTCTAGGCAGCTCAGTAACATTTGTTGAGCTTCCGGACGGCGATGAAGAAACCTATACGATTGTCGGTAGTGCAGAGGCAGATCCGTTCGAAGGGAAAATTTCCAACGACTCTCCAATTGCCAGGAGCTTAATGGGCAAAAAGGTAGGGGACCAAGTATCTGTCCAAACCCCTGGCGGCGAGATGAGTGTCCGCATTGTTAGTATAAAATAAGGAAAAATCAGCCTGAATAGTTTGAAAACGCTAAACCTCGTCAAAACTTTTGACGAGGTGTTTTTTATGTGGAGAAGAAGAGCAAAAGGCTGGCTTATAATTTGTATCGTTTGCTTTATGCTTTTAATGGGGCGTCTTATGCAAATTCAATTGTTTGAGACGGAAACCTTTTCCAAGCATAATGTGAATTTGCTTGAAGACAGCGTCCAGCAGAGGACACAGGAACTGGTGATTGATAATGGGAGGGGGAACTTTCTGGACCGAAACGGCACCATGCTGACACATAAAAAAGTCAGTGTACTTGTCTTATTCCCATTCCTAAAAAAGTTGGACTGGGATATTAAAAAGGTGTCCGACATCTCAGGCATATCGGAATTTGCTCTGAAAAATGCGGTGGATTCAGCGCAAAAGCCATTTGCCTATGGTGACCCGGCCCCAATTGAATTGACACCTTCACAGATGGAAAGAATCAATGCGTTAAACATACCTGGCGTATTTGCGATAGAGAAGAAATTTGAACGGGCCAATGTGCCGGCAGAACAATTGCTTGGACTGACAGGAGAAAATGCAGCCGAATTGCAAAAGCGCTATCCTAATAAAGAGCTGTCCGAGAAAACCTTAATAGGTGTTTCTGGGCTTGAGGAAAGCTTTGATGAATTCCTGCTTCCTGAAGGGAAATCGAAGCTTGTCTACCACGTAGACGGGGGAGGGGCGCCTTTATTTGGCATAAACGTAAAATATGTTGACCCGGCTAATCCATTTTATCCTGTCAATGTTCGGACAACCATTGATAAAACAATTCAGCAAAAAGCCGAGGAGCTGGTTGATAAGTATCAAATTAAAAAAGGTGGACTGGTTCTGCTGAACATCGAGGATAACAGTGTACTGGCTATGGTTTCAAGGCCTGACGTCAATAAGAAGGATCCTTACAGCGGGACAGGCATTACTAATAGAATGCTGAAGCAGCAAATCATGGGTTCTGTTTTTAAAACAGTTGTTGCGGCGGCCGCAATTGACCATAATCTTGATGATCCAAACAGACTGTTTGACTGCAGTAAAAAAATCAATGGCAAACCGGAATTAAAATATGATTACGGCATGTTAAATTTTACGGATAGTTTTGCCAGAAGCTGTAATCGCACCTTTGGTGAACTGGCGAAGGAGCTGCAAAAGATCGACCCAAATCTTTTGGAAGTGTATGCAGAGAAATTGTCTTTAACGGGTTCTGTCGGTTGGCAGGGAGACGTTTATCATACAAGTGATTTCAAACAGTTTGATAATGAAGACAAGGGCAGGGTCTTTCTGTCCGATGAGGCTAGAAAGGATCCGAACTTTGCCGCAATGTCTGGAATTGGCCAGAATGAGGTCAGGGCAACTCCACTGGCTGTTGCCAATATGATGGCGAGCATCGCTAGGGGCGGCAAGAAAGAATCGGTCCGCGCCGTTTCAAAAATAGAGTATAAAAACGGAACTACGATGGTTAATTTCCCTGAACAGCCGCTTAAAGGCGATTCCATTTCCCCATATACGGCGATGAAACTACAAAAATTACTGAGAGAGGTCGTATTGAACCAAAATGGGACGGGCCGCTGGTTTAAGGAACTCCCATATGAGGTGGCGGGAAAATCCGGTACAGCTGAAACTGGTAAATATGAGGATGGCAAGCAGCTGCATAATAAGTGGTTTGCAGGCTATTTTCCCTATCAGAATCCAAAATATGCACTAGTAACCGTTAATTTGGATGTGACAGAAAATGAAGGAGGGGTAAATTTATTATTTGCCGATATGGTGAAAAGGCTATCCGAGCAGGAATAATGGGTTTAATTCACTTCTAAATCGAGGAAATTCCTTCAAGTTGTTTTGAAATCATGTTAAAATATTCACAGCCTAGCTTTTTAGGAGGGATGATTTTTGAATAATGATTTCAAGCAAAATTCACGGTCTACTTACCGTGCCAAAAGAAAAAAAACGAATATTGTCTTAAATAGTTTAATTATCATTGTCCTGGCCTTAATAATTTTGGTAGCTTATAATATTTTTGCATCTGGAAGTGACGAGAAAGCTGTGACTAAACAGGAAACGCCGAAACAAGAACAAAAACAGGCGGCACCTAAAGAGAAAAAAGCTGAAGAGACCAAGAAAAAGGAAAAGCCTTCAGAAGATAAAGCAGCCAAAGAGGAAGATGAAAAACAAAGCGAGGAAGCCACAGCACCAGAAAATGCTGATGATTCACAGGCTGTTATTACTGATGGAGGGACTTCGCCTAATGTGGTAAAAACCATTGAAAATCCAGCTTGGAAGCCAGTAGGTACAACGCAAACAGGAGAACATACAGCTGTCTACGATCAATCTTCAGTTGATTGGCAGGAAATGCTAAAGGCCGTCTCCTATGCAACTGGGCTGGATTCTGGCAATATGACTGTTTACTGGCTCGGCCGGGATAAAACCACTGCTAATGCATCCTTTGCTACAGTTGCATCCAAGGATAAACAGCAGAAATATAATGTATATATCAAGTGGGTTGATGGCCAAGGCTGGATGCCGACAAGGGTCGAAGAATTAGCGGAAATCCAGCAATAGTGAGCAGGATGGGCCATAACCGGTTCCATCCTATTTCTTTTTAAAATGGACCACTGCCGAAAAGTAGGTTTGTCCTTTTTCATTCACATGGACTTGATGGGAAACGGAGTGGACCCCCAGCAGGATTCCTTTGTTGACCTCGATTTGGTTCGCGATTTTCTTTTCCAGCGTTTTTAAATCTCCGGCTTCAAAAAACTCCACTTTATCTTCAATAAAATCAAGTTGAAAATTCATCTATACAACCTCCTTCCATGCATAATTCTAATGAAATATTTATTCTAAATCAATGATTTGATAGAAAGCTGTCAGCAAAAAAGGTACAATGATGTTTGCGGATACGATGTAACAATTTGAAGAAAAATAATAAAACAATCGTTTAAGCGAAAAATAAAGCAAAAGCTTTTAGGAGAGAGGTTTATACATATGAAAATTGCTATCATTGGTGCAATGGAAGAGGAAGTAACCTTACTAAGAGACCATATTGAAGGACAAACAAAAGAAGAAGTAGCTGGCTGTGAATTTACCTTTGGGAAAATGCACGGCAAGGATGTCATCCTGTTACGTTCAGGCATTGGTAAGGTAAATGCCGCCATGTCTACAACCATTCTATTGGATAAATATAAGCCAGATTGCATCATCAACACTGGTTCTGCTGGCGGTTTAAATCCAGACCTGAATGTGGGAGATGCAGTCATTTCAACAGAAGTGCGCCACCACGACGTTGATGTAACGGCTTTTGATTATGAATATGGCCAAGTACCCCAGCTGCCGGCAGCTTTCTTGGCTGATGAAAAGTTAATGTCGATTGCCGAAGCAGCAGCAGGGGAGTTGGAAAATTTCCAGATTGTCAGAGGTTTAATTGCAACAGGCGATTCCTTTATGGAGGACCCTAAAAAAGTGGAATTTATCCGCGGGAAATTTAAAAATCTACAGGCAGTGGAAATGGAAGCAGCAGCGATTGCGCAGGTCGCCTTTCGGTTTGGTGTTCCATTTGTAATTATTCGTTCCCTTTCGGATATTGCCGGAAAAGAGTCAGAAATTTCCTTTGATCAGTTTATCGATAAAGCAGCCACAAATTCGGCAACCTTAGTTATGAAAATGGTTAAGGCTTTATAGCCTTTTAAGAAAAAGCTCCTCATAGGATCGAGAGGATCCGCACTTATCGGTTGGGGATCAGGTTAAGCACCCGAACTGAAAAATAGACGGAAAAATTTCGCTTATTTAGTGATTGTTATTAAAAAAGGCTTAAATAGACGGAAAATTTTCGGTTATTGACTCGATAAATTCAAAAATGGGGGATTTTTCTTTGCATAACCGGAAATTCTTCCCTTATTTACCCCAAAACGAGCTCATTTCTGTATTTAACCGGAAAACCTTCGCTTATTTTACTTTTGCTGATTACTCGATTAAGGACAAGGCATCATATTTAATGAGGAGTGAGTTTTTCCAAGAGAACGGTGAAGTAAGTGAGGTTTTATATAAATAAGGTTTTGGTTTTACTAATAAAGAAACTCGCCAATTCCTATGGCGAGTTTTACTTTTTTAAATACCAATAACGATTCCAATACCACTGTCATTTCGGCCCTTATTTTTAGAGAAGCACCTCAAAAAAGGAACCCTTTAATTCACAGCAGAGGCGCTTATTTCTTCGAGTAATAATCCTGTCCATCCTCTATCTCTAGCAATTTCATTTCGCATTGCTTGGAAAAAGTAAAGAATAGTATCGATGCGGCCAAGAAGGACATAGAGGATAGAATGCATATATTTAAATCCATATCCGTTTTTGTATCGGACGGAATAATGACGCCAATAAAGAAAAAGATCCCCACAGCCAATAAAACAGTTCCGTACCGCTTAAAATCAACCACCTTCTCATAAAGACTCCGCGTTTTCTGCTTCACAGCTGATTCACCCCTTCTTTTAAAAATCTACTAAACCACTTTACCATACAGATTTCCGATAAACAGTTAGTAAATTCTTGAAAAGATGCCTAACACTTAATATCCTGGGGTATTTGACTATTTTTGAAATAAATTTCTAAAAAGTGGTTTACAAACCACTTGTATGTGGATATAATTACCGTAGCAAGTAAAAAATTCCAAAAAGGAGGTCGAAGGTAATGTTATTAGCGATTAATGTAACGAGTTGTGTTCCAAATGCAATGGCTGAAACTGAATATTTGAATATCATGCATTCGACCAGATTGGAATGGATTGCTTAGTGTGTTAATTTGCATCTACATATCCATGCCGCAGGGAGAATGACGCCTTGCGGTATTTTTGTGCCCATTTTTCGGGGAAAGGCCGCAAGGAACTATCTTCTTGCGGCCTTTTTGTGCCCTTTTCACTAGCACTTTGGATATGTTCTGCATAATCTGAAAATGTTGTTGGACTAACAGAAATAACTTTATAAGGAGGTGATCAAACATGACACTGAATATTTTATTCTTCACCATCACAATTCGAAAAAGAAAAGTAACATTGCAGGAAGCCGCTCAGCAGGAAATGGTTGAAAAGCTTTACGAACAAAATAGGGATCGCCAGATTTCTATGCATAATTTCATGTAATCAAGAATTTGGCTGCAGAAAGGAAGGTGAATGAGAATGACTTTAAATCTATTCTTTGTAACTGTTACATTCAAAAAAAGAGAAATTAGTCTAGAAGAGGCTGTCCAGCAGGAGATGGTTGAACGGTTATATGAGCAGAACAAGGACCGTCAGATTTCTATGCACCAGCTAATGTAAGGGAAATTTAAAGGGTTTAAACTAAAGGAAGTGATAATCATGACCCTGAATATATTGTTTTTAACGATTACGATTTCAAAAAGAAAAGAAAGCCTTGATGAAGCTCTTAATCAAGAAAGGATTAACAAGCTTTACGAAGAAAACAAAGACCGGCAAATATCAATGTACCGTGTTATGTAAGTGGAACAAAATTTAAATAATGAAAGGTGGTTTTTATAATGATTTATTTAATGCAGGGAAGAGGAGCTTATTTCTGGGTTTTGAAAGATACCACTTAGCCAAGGGAATTTCGGATAGGGAGGTAGTCGGTATGCCGCTGCATATTTTGCTTTTGTCGCTTATTTTTAAGTCTAATAAAAAGGAATCATAATTTCATTTTGAGGATTGAAGTTTGTTAACATAATGTTCACATTTCCCAAAGTTAGATACTGTGAAAATATGATAAATTGAAGGTAAGAAAGCAGTATCCATTAAGGGGTGGGGAAGATGTTCATGGTAGCATTGGCCTTTGTTATTACAGGTGCAATTGGCTGTGTAATCTCTGCTGAGATCAGTGTTGTTGAATAACAAAGAAGCATCGGCCAATTGGCCGATGCTTTTATTATGCTAATTATTTTCCTTCAGTCAGCTCCAAGAATTCATCGATGTCATCCAAACAGATACCTACAGCTTTTTCCCAGAAATCCTTTTCTGTCAGGTTTACCTGAAGATGTTTCGCTGCAAGGTCTTCAACTGTCATGGATGCTGTATCACGCAGCAAGGAAATGTATTTTTCTTCGTAGCCTTTCCCTTCCGCTAGTGCCTGTGCGTAGATCCCCAATGAGAAAAGATACCCAAATGTATAAGGGAAGTTATAGAACGGAACACCTGTAATAAAGAAATGCAGCTTTGATGCCCAGAATAATGGATGATACTCCTCAAGGGCGTCACAGTACGCTTCCCTTTGTGCTTCTAACATTACCTCATTTAACCGTTCAACAGAAATAGGTCCCTGCTTTCTTTCTTCGTAAAAACGGGTTTCAAACAGGAAGCGGGCATGGATATTCATCAACAGGGCAACGGTTCTTTGAATCTTATCATCAAGGAGAACCAGCTTTTCATCCTCATTTTTCGCACTCTTAACAGAAGCGTCGGCCACAATCATCTCAGCAAACGTGGAGGCAGTTTCGGCCACGTTCATCGCATATAAGCGGTTGATATGCGGGACGCCTCTCATTGCGTACGTATGGAAGCCGTGTCCGAGCTCATGGGCTAATGTGGAGACATTTGACGGCGTACCCGAGTATGTCATGAAAATGCGGGATTGTTCGCTCTCTGGCAGATAGGTACAGAATCCGCCTGGTGCTTTGCCTGGCCGGTCTGCTGCTTCAATCCACTGCTCCTCAAACGCCATTTTGGCAAATGCTGAAAGCTTTTCGCCGAATTTTGCAAAGTTTTCTTCAATAAATTGGGCGCCTTCCTGATAAGAAAGTTTGGATTCTGTTGTGCCGTATGGGGCATCAAGGTCATACCAGCTTAACTTTTCAAGGCCAAGGAGCTGTGCCTTCCGCTCTAAATATTTCACGAGTTTTTCCTTGTTTTCTGTGATGACCGCCCACATGGTGTCAAGCGTCTCTTTTTTCATTCGGTTGATGCTAAGGGGTTCTTTAAACACCTCATCCCAGCCCCGTTTTTTGTATACATTTAAACGGAATCCGGAGAGATGATTTAAGGTTTTTGCCAAGAAGTCTGCCTGATCGCCCCATGCCTTCTCCCAGTTTTCAAAAACAGCTTGTCGGATTTCTCTGTCTGGGTTGGAGAATTTATTGAAAGCCTGACCGACAGATAGCTGTTTTTCCTCACCATTTTCGTCGGTATATTGAACTTTGATTTTGCTGACGATTAAGTCATATAATTGCCCCCAGCTGTGATAGCCGTCGACACCAAGAGCGTTAATGAGTGCTTCCTCTTCTTTTGAAAGCTTCTCTTTAGCCCGATCACGCCATTCCGATAAAATAAAGCCAAGTTCCTTTAAAGAAGCTAAAGATATAATGTTATCCCATACTTTATCGTCTATTGTTGTCAGCAGATTGTGAAAAGCTCCAAGCGCTGTTTGGAAGGCTGCACTTAATTCGGTAACCTGTGCATCAAGTGCGTACGCCTTTTTATCCTCGGTATTTTGTGCCAGCAGGCATCCGATAAATGCACCTGCCTGACGGAGTTTTTTTCCAGTTTTCTCAAAGTCATGAAGCACCTCCTGCAGGAATGCACTGTCCTGGGCAGAGTTGCTTGGTGTCCAGTTATTTACTTTTGTATGGAAAAGGTTAATCAATTCTTCGGTTTGCTTCAGGTGATTCTGCAATTCCGGGGAATCGCTTCCTCCTTTAAAAAACACATCAAGATTCCAAATATCCGAATATGTAACCGCTGCCATAATGGGACCTCCTTTTTTATATGTACGTTCTTAATTATATTGTTATTTTTCAAAAAATTCCATCAAAATGGCAAGACGATAATAGAAAAAGCTTATGCCAAAACGCATAAGCTACAAAAAGTTTAATAATAAAAACAGCTAAACCACCACCAGGCGAAGAAGATTAACAGCAGTATAAAAAGGATAATCACAACTGCAAACCAAATCCAGCCGCGCCGTGCGCAAGGGGCTGAATATGCAGCATAGGGAGCCCCGAAGCCTGCGGGGGCGTATGGGTAACCAAAAGCCATCTAACACACCCCCTTTTCCTGTTTTTAATAGTCTATGTGGTTGTATGCCTTCATGAGTAGGCACCTGCTGAATGAATGTCTATAAACTGATTATTTGACAATGATACTAAGGCTGAGTTATAAGTGATAAGAATTAATATTCTCGCTTGGAGGAATAGAAGTGAAGGGTCATAAGTTAATTTACTTTACGATTTTAATCGTGTTTATTTTGGCTGCTGCTGGCTGCACAAATAATACGAAGGAATCTAAAAAGACTGAACAGGATCAAAAAACCGCTGTACTGCCGAAGTTTGATGTTACAGCAGCAAAATCGATAAAGGTTAACCGGATCTATGGGATTGGTTATCCTGGTAATGACAACGCTCTCTATGTAGCAGCGGGTAATGGTCTAAAGATATATAAGGAACCAAATTGGTTCGAAACGACAACGAACCGTCATCAATATATGGGGTTTCAGGCCGTGGAAGATGGCTTTATCTCAAGTGGACATCCGCAAAAAGGGACAGGTTTAAAAAATCCGCTTGGGCTTGTTAAAAGCGATAATAAAGGGGAGACCTTAAAAAAACTGGCCTTTTATGGAAAAGGTAACTATGTTTTCATGGCCTCAAGCTATTCAGGTAAAGGTCTTTATGTGATCAGTGATCAAGAGACGGACCAATTAAATACTGGTGTGAATTATTCTAAAGATAACGGGCAGACTTGGCAGCCTAGTAAATTCAAAGATTTCCAAGCAGATTCGCTTGGAATGATGGCTGTCCACCCGGTCAATGGAGACATTATGGCCATGTCTACACGGTCAGGCATTTATTATTCCACTGATAATGGAAACACGATGAAGCTTGTGACGGAGCCATTTATGGTTACTGCTCTTACTTTTGCTGGAGATTCTCTTTTATTTTGTAGTGTTGAAAACGACAAAATACTTTTAAAAACTTTAGATCCTGCAACGGCCGAGCAAACGAATATTGCCATTCCATTCTTGGACTACGATAATCCGATTACCTATTTGGCAGTAAATCCAAAGAATCCAAATCAGATGGCCTTCACTACCTACAAAAATGACCTTTATGAAAGCCCAGATGGCGGGAAAACGTGGAATAATTTATTTTTAAAAGGGGAAAAAGAGCAGGAGTAGCCTGCTCTTTTTTACGGTCTAGGAAATTATAGATTAAGCATAGTGGATAATTTGTTACTAGGATAGACACGTCCAGCTCCAGCGCCCTAGCGGCTAGTGTCCTTCGCTCTCCGCCCTACGATAAGTCAACATCGAATCGCTTACGCTCTTCGTGTTTCCTTTATCTCAGTTGGAGAGCTCCAGGCCATACGCCGCTGAACAGGGCGCTTGCGCTTTTGTTCTTATGAGTTTTTTTTCTTTTTTTCCTTCTCGGCCCGGTAAAATTCATGGAACATTTTCATCAGAGCCCGCTTTTCAATCCTAGATACATAGCTTCTTGAGATGCCAAGCTCTTTGGCAATTTCGCGCTGGGTTTTTTCTTTTTGCAGATCAAGGCCAAAGCGGCCGATAATCACTTCTTTTTCCCGGCTGTCTAAAACCTCGATATATTTCTTGATTTTTTCAAGTTCCATATTCAGCTGGATCGTATCAATAACATCTTCCGATTCTGATTTCAAGACATCGATTAAGGAAATTTCATTCCCTTCTTTATCCTGGCCAATCGGGTCGTGCAGGGAAACATCTTTTTTTGTCTTCTTTAAAGCTCTTAAATGCATAAGAATTTCGTTTTCAATACAACGGGCGGCATACGTGGCCAGCTTTGTTCCTTTACCCTCTGAATAACTCTCGATGGCTTTGATTAACCCAATCGTTCCAATCGAGATTAAATCCTCAGAATCCTCACCGGTATTTTCAAATTTTTTTACGATATGGGCAACCAGCCGCAAATTGTGTTCAATCAACATATTTCGCGCATGGGAATCCCCTTCGGCCATCAAGCGCAGGTACTTTCTTTCATCTGCAGCGGATAGGGGTTGAGGAAAGGCGTTGTTCTTTACGTAAGATACAAGAAATAAAAATTCCTTAACCAAATAGCCAAGAGCCGTTAAGATTCCAGACATTCACTTCCACCCCGTATCTTTATTGGACTTTAGCCTATTATTAATTCCTATGAAGAAAACGGGAAATTGTGTCTGTCCAGTTAATTTTATTTGAGTGCGGTAGGAAATATAAAAAAAAAGACCTACTTAGTACTAAAACCAAGTAAGTCAATTTATTAAATTCCGAATTTTTAAACTTTTCTAAGCTTAAAGGTGCTAACCATAAGGAATGAAAGAATGATAATAATAAATAAGAACGTTTGTGACGGCAGGTATGGTATCGCCAAAAAGCTTAGAGTTGCCAAACAGCCAGCAGCAGTAATCGGCAGACCAGTAAAGTAGCCGTTGCTTTCGGTAATATTAAACCTAGCTAAACGAAAGGCACCGCAGCCAATATAAAATACAGTGAAAAATGAACCGGGGCCGCCGAATTCATTTAAAATTCCTTGGTATAGTAATAGTGCAGGGGCAACTCCAAATGATATAATATCACTCATGGAATCTAATTGTTTACCTAATTCCGACTCAATATTAAATTTTCGGGCGATCATTCCATCAAATCGATCTGCCAGCGCCGCAATAAAAATGAGCAGTAAGCTTAATCGCAAATTCCCGTGCAGACCAAACACGATGGCAAATCCACCTAATGATAAATTGGCTAAAGTGATGACATTTGCAGTTTGCGATTTTAATTTCTTGATGGTTTGATCTATAACATCCAATAAAAACATTTTTTACCTACCACTCCTTTCTTCAAGCCGAAGGAATTTATAATTTCCACAGTTTACTTTATAATATTTAATTTTAAGGGTTTTATGTCTATTCGTAAAGAGTATTTTTACACTATTTGGGGGTAATACCAGTGATACAGTCCTTTTACCGATTATTTATTGAATTAACGAATGGAAGGTGGACATCAAGCTTCTTAAAAAGATTTGCCAGGTCCCGTGCGAGCCGCGTCATTGTCCCTTCCTTTGCAAGAGTTTATCATCTCAATTTAGGAGAGATGGAGAAGGAACTGCACGAGTTCCCTACCCTGCATGATCTATTTGTCAGAAGACTGAAGAAGGATGCACGGAAAATTGATGAAGCAACCGATTCTGTGGTGAGTCCGGTTGATGCAGTCATTGAAGATGTTGGGAAAATCAATCAGAATAGTGAGATTCTTGTAAAAGGAAAAACGTATTCTATCGAAGAAATGCTGGGGGACGCAGGAGCTTTGCCAAAATATTTAAATGGTACATATATGATTCTATACTTAAGCCCAAGTCACTACCACCGGATTCACAGCCCAGTAAGCGGTACGGTTACTAAGCAATGGAAGCTTGGTTCAAAATCCTATCCTGTTAATAAGCTCGGGCTAAAATACGGAGTTCGTACACTTGCCAAAAACTACCGTATCATTACAGAAGTTCAAACAGAGTTTGGGCATGTGGCGATCGTGAAGGTTGGGGCTATGTTTGTCAATTCTATTGAAACCATTCATGAGGGTTCAGATTTAACAAAAGGCAGTGAGATGGCTTATTTTACCTTTGGGTCAACAGTGGTGTTGCTGTTTGAACATAACATCTTCGAGCCTGCTGCGGATCTAGAAACTCCTAAAGAAATTAAAGTCGGCGAAAAAATTGGTATCCTATTAAAATAAAAATGAGGCGCGCAAAAATAGCGCCTGCTTTTGGGCAAAAAGAAAAGCCCATTTGGGCAGTTAATTATGATGATTTTTTTATTTTATAAGAAAGGGACCGACGGCGAATTTCGGACTCAATAAGGTTAATAAATTCGCTGCTTAGGTTTAATTCTCTTGCTTTAAAGTAAGATTCAATCAGTAATTCATCGGAAAGTTTACGCATGTCTGATTCCACCTCCGGTTTATAAATTGATGGTTCTATTTTAGTAAAAGGGAACATAATATAGTAAGTTCAGATGGTGTACCCTAAATCTACCAAATTTATTCCTGTAGAACAATCGTTCTAATTATCCACAGGATAAGGTGGATAACTTGTGATTAGCTTGTTTATAAAGCGATGAAAAGTGTATGATTCAATGGGTATAATGTTAATAACGTTATCCACAGGTGTAGGGAAAGTAGATGTTTGTCGAAAAATATTTTTATTTTTTTATGAAACTGCCTTTTTCTTCATAAATCTGATATGATTCTGCCTATTTTGCATACATACATATCATGTATTGTCGGGATTTGAAGAACAATAAGATTAAGAATAAAATGGTTTTGCTTTTTCTTTTGAAACCAAAGTTAAAATTAGTTATGATGGTACAAGAATAGGGAAATCCTTGGCTTCATCACCAAAGATTAGTAATTTAATGAGGTGTACGCTTAGTGCTAAAACAATTTTTACCTGATGAACACGTGAAGAGCATTCTTGAGATATCTCCGGAACAATTAAAATCAAGAGGCATAAAGGGAATTATTACTGATTTGGATAACACATTGGTGGAATGGGACCGTCCAAACGCAACTCCCGCTTTAATTAAATGGTTTGAGGAATTAAAAAAGCAAAATATTCTAGTTACAATTGTTTCAAACAATAACAAAGAACGGGTAGGAGCCTTTGCAGATCCTCTCGATATTCCGTTTATTTTTCAAGCCCGAAAGCCGCTTGCAAAGGCTTTTAAGAAAGCAATTACACAAATGGGCATAAAAAAGGAAGAGGCTGTCGTGATTGGCGATCAGCTGTTAACCGATGTGCTTGGTGGAAACCGCAGCGGCTTTCATACCATTTTGGTGGTGCCTGTTGCCCAGACAGACGGCTTTTTCACAAAATTTAACCGTTTTGCAGAACGGCGGATTTTAAATTGGTTTCGAAAAAAAGGAATGGTTTCATGGGAGGATTAATTAGTGAGTGACCTACAACATATATGCATAGGCTGCGGAGTAAAGGTTCAGACAGAAGACCCTGAGAAAATTGGTTATGCTCCCGCTTCCGCATTGGAAAAAGAAACAATTATTTGTCAAAGATGCTTTCGTCTCAAGCATTATAATGAAGTACAGGATGTCAGCTTAACAGATGACGATTTTTTAAAAATACTAAATGGAATCGGCAAAACCGATGCGTTGGTTGTCATGATAGTCGATATTTTCGACTTTAACGGCAGTTGGCTTCCTGGGCTCCACCGGTTTGTCGGGGGCAATAAAGTGATCCTCGTTGGCAACAAGGTCGATCTGCTGCCGAAATCAGTTAAACATAATAAGTTGATTCATTGGATGAAGCAGGAAGCACGGGAGCTAGGGTTGCGTCCTGAGGAGGTATTTTTGGTCAGTGCGGCAAAGGGCTGGACGATGAAAGAAACAGCCGCTGCCATAGATGAATACCGCGATGGAAAGGACGTCTATGTAGTCGGCTGTACGAATGTTGGAAAATCTACCTTTATCAATCGGATTATAAAAGAGGTGACCGGCGAAGGGGATATCATTACGACCTCTCACTTTCCTGGCACGACGTTAGATATTATCCAAATTCCGCTTGATGACGGAAAATCACTAGTGGATACACCGGGAATTATCAATCACCATCAAATGGCGCATTTTGTTGATAAAAGGGATTTAAAAGTGATTACGCCTAAAAGAGAAATCAAGCCGATGGTTTTTCAATTGAATGAGGGGCAGACATTATTCTTTGGCGGGCTGGCCCGGTTTGATTACGTAAGCGGAGGCAGAAGATCTTTTGTTTGTTATCTTTCCAACGATTTAAACATCCATCGGACAAAAGTCGAAAATGCCGATGAGCTTTATGAAAAACATGTTGGGGAAATGCTGACCCCTCCTCGGCAAGAGCATCTGGAAACATTTCCGGAGCTTGTCAAACAAGAGTTTTTCATTAAGGAAGCCAAGACAGATATTGTTTTTTCAGGTCTTGGCTGGGTGACTGTCAATGAACCAGGAGCTAAGGTAATCGCCTATGTTCCCAAAGGTGTTCAAGCATTATTACGAAAATCATTAATATAAAAAGTGAAACTGGGTGGGGAGAAATACGTGAAAAAGCTATATGCGGTTATTGGATATCCAATCGGGCACTCCATGTCCCCGGTGATGCACAATGATTTATTTTCTTTTTATCAAATCGATGGCCATTATCTCCCTTTTCAAGTGGCGCCGGAGAACCTCGAGGATGCTGTGAAAGGCTTAAAAGCAATTGGGGTTGGTGGATTTAATGTAACTATTCCTCATAAAAGCAGAATCATCCCTTATCTTGATGGGGTAGACGAACTGGCGAATGCAATTGGTGCGGTAAATACCGTCGTTAACGAAGACGGCCGTTTGATTGGTTATAATACAGACGGATCTGGATTTCTAACGGGATTGGAAAACCAATTTGCTTCTATTGAAGGAAAAAAGATTCTTGTGATTGGAGCGGGCGGTGCGACCAGAGGTATTTATTTTACTTTGGCAAAGGAAAAACCCGCTAAGATTGACATTGCCAACCGGACCGTGGAGAAAGCTTGGAGTCTCATTAATGATTGTCCGTATCCCAATTCATCAGCTGCCTTTTCTTTGGAGGAAGCGGAACAGGTACTGGAAGATTACGACTTAATTATCCAGACAACCATGATTGGGATGGCGCCGAAAGTTTCTGAACAGCCGATTAAACTCGACAACTTAAAGAAACAGGCAATTGTTTGTGATATTGTTTACAATCCGCTGAAAACAAAATTTTTACAAGATGCGGAACAAAAAGGTGCACAAATTCAAAATGGGATTGATATGTTTGTTTTTCAAGGGGCTCTTGCTTTTGAAAAATGGACAGGGACTTTCCCGGATGCAGAACGAATGAGAGCAATTGTGCTCAAACAACTCGGAGGTTAATACATGTTAACAGGAAAACAGAAACGATTTTTACGTTCAAAGGCCCATCATTTAGATCCGATTTTTCAAGTTGGAAAGGGCGGCGTAAATGAGAACATGGTGAAGCAAATTGCTGATGCTCTTGAGGCAAGGGAACTCTTTAAAGTAAGTGTCCTACAAAACTGCGACGAAGATAAAAATGTGGTTGCCCAGCAGCTTGCTGATGGGGCAGGGGCAGAATTAGTACAGATTATCGGAAATACGATCGTCCTTTATAAGGAATCGGTTGAAAATAAACAAATTACTCTTCCCTAAAGTAAAGGTGGGGTTGTATTATGAAGGTTGGAATTTTGGGCGGAACGTTTGATCCACCACATTTCGGACATCTTTTGATTGCTAATGAGGTTTTAGCCGCTCTTTCGCTTGATGAAATTTGGCTCATGCCGAATCGAGAGCCTCCGCATAAGAAAAAATCGGAATCGATTTCGAACAATGACAGGCTTCAGATGCTGGATTTGGCCATTGAAGGGAATCAGGCATTCAAAATTCAGCCAATCGAACTTGACAGGGAGGGGCCATCTTATACCCTTGATACGATGAAGGTCCTTAATGAAACCTATCCCGGGCATCAATTTCATTTCATAATTGGTGCGGACATGATTGAATATTTGCCTAAATGGCATAAAATTGATGAACTGGTTAAGCTTGTCCAATTTGTCGGCGTACAAAGACCTTCCTACAGCCATCTTACAGAGTATCCTATTCTGTACGTTGATGTACCGGCGATAGAGGTATCTTCAAGTATGATTAGAGAAAGATTTAAAAACGGAAAAACTGCGCGTTATTTAATGCCTGATTCCATCATCCACTATATTGAGGAGAACCATTTATATGGAACGTGATGTAGCATTAAAGCTTGTAAAGGAACAATTAACGGAGCATCGCTACCAGCATACCTTAGGCGTAATGGAAACAGCCATTGCGTTAGCTAGAAGGTATGGGGCAGATGAAAAAAAGGCCGAAACGGCTGCTATTTTTCATGATTATGCCAAATTCCGCCCAAAAGAGGAAATGAAGGAAATTATTAGGACCCAGGGGTTTTCTCAGGATCTACTCAGGTTTAATGCTGAACTTTGGCATGCTCCTGCCGGCACCTATCTTGTTGAGAAGGAAGCAGGGATTAAAGACAGAGAAATTCTCGATGCTATCCGTTACCATACATCAGGAAGGCCGGGGATGAGCCTGCTTGAAAAAATTATCTATTTAGCGGATTATATTGAACCAGGCAGACACTTTCCGGGTGTTGAGGAAGTACGGGAAATGGCAAACGAGAATTTAGATAAAGCATTGATCCAATCAGTCAAAAATACGATATTATTTTTAATGAAAAAAAATCAGACTGTCTATCCAGAAACGTTTCATACGTATAATGATTTAATCCAAAATGGAAGGGTTGAGTAAATGGACAATCAAGAACTACTTCAATTGACAGTTAAAGCAGCGGATGATAAAAGGGCTGAAAACATTCTTGCACTAAACATGAAGGGAATTTCGCTAATTGCCGATTACTTTATGATTTGTCATGGAAATTCCGATAAGCAGGTTCAGGCAATCGCAAGAGAAATTAGGGAAAAAGCCAATGAAAACGGGCTTGATGTGAAGAGAATGGAAGGTTTTGATGAAGCGCGGTGGGTGTTAATCGATTTGGGGGACGTTGTTGCCCATGTCTTCCATCGTGACGAAAGAAGCTATTATAATTTGGAGCGCTTGTGGGGAGATGCCCCGCGGGTTGACGTCTTGAGTGAATTAAATTCATGACAAGCTACCAGCATTTCGCCTATCTTTATGACGAACTCATGAAGGACGCACCATATGATGAATGGATTCGATTTGTGGAAGAGAAGCTTGCCAAATACGATATTAAAGGTAGAAAGCTGCTTGACCTAGCCTGTGGAACAGGGCAGCTTTCTGTTCGTTTTGCCAAGCAGGGCTTCCAAGTGACCGGATCTGATTTATCGGCTGACATGCTGGCTGTTGCCCAAGCAAAAGCAGAAGCAGAGGGGCTTGTGATTCCATTCTTTGAACAGAATATGGCTGAATTCGAAAACCTGGAACAGTTTGATGTCATCGGCATCTTTTGCGACTCCTTGAATTATTTGGAAACGGAACAAGAGGTTAAAGAAACCTTTTTGCATGTTTTTCAACATTTACAGCAGGGCGGACTTTTTATTTTTGATGTTCATTCTATTTATAAAATCATTCAAGTCTTTATGAACCAAACCTTTGCTTTAAATGAAGACCATATCGCTTATATTTGGAATAGCTTCCCAGGGGAGGAGCCAAATAGCGTGGAGCATGAGCTAAGCTTTTTTGTCTTGGATGAAAAGTCGGGAAGATATGATCGTTATGATGAGCTTCATTATCAGCGAACCTTTAGTGTTCAGCAATATTCCGATTGGCTGGCTGAGGCAGGTTTTCAATTATTAGAGATAAATGCTGATTTTGAGCATGCTAAACCACAAACCCATTCAGAACGAATTTTTTTTATTGCACACAAAAAATAAGCCATCTTTCTTAAAAAGATGGCTTTTTTTTATTTATTCTTGCAGGAATTTGCGGAAATTTGGCGAATTAATGTTTTGAGATATGCAATTCTACTTTATCAAGATCTTCCTTGAATTTTGCGTGGGTGGCTTGAAATACATGTTCAAACATTTCCCCAAGCTCATTGTCGAGCACCTTAATTCCTTCTCCGGTAATTCCGCCTTTCACACAAACTTTTTCCTGGAGCGATGGTAAGGTATAATGGCCTTGCTTAAGCAATTCACCAAGACCTACAATCATCTCACTGGCCAAAACTGTGGCTACTTTTTCATCGATTTCCGTTTCCTTTACGGCTGCATTAATAAATGCCTGCAGCAAATAACTGAAAAATGCAGGTCCGCAGCTGACAATATCCGATGCTACTCTTGTTACCTTTTCATCAATATCAACTGGGACTGAAATCTTCGTCATTAAATTGTCCATTTCCAATCTCCAATTATCCTGACAGCTTTCCCCATAGGTCATTAAGGAAACTCCCGAAAGAGCCCGATTCGTGATGCTTGGGATGACTCTTACCACAGAACAAGAAACCTTACTCTCAATTTGTGCTGTACTGATAGGGCTTGTTATCGAAACAAGACATTTATTTTCCGTCAAATGGGGATTGATCTTATCTATCACCTTAAAAACATCTAATGGCTTTACACAAACAAATATTAAATCGGATTGTGCCGCAACTTCTACTTCATTTGCCCCAACCCTAATTTCCTTGTATTTATCTTTAAGCAGCATGGCTTTAGCGATCGTTCTGTTCGTAATCAGCATCGAAGAAGGAGATACGGCTTCTCCGTCAATTAACGCTTCCACCAAAATCCTCCCCATATTACCGGTGCCGATAATGCCAATATTCATTGTTTCGACCCTCCTTCACCTCAGAGTTTCTTTTATAACCTTATGAGGAATGTTTGTAAAATATACCTTTAGAAAGGATGGATCCAAGTGAAAGACTGGTTGATGGAACATAAGAGTTATGCTGTTGCTGTTGCATTGCTTGTCGTGGTCTTGATTTTTTATTTTTACCAAAACGGTGCTAGTGAGGCTATCCAACCGCAGCCCTTAGCGACTGATCAAGTATCAGAGGCAGGCAGTATTCAAGAAAAATCCGATGAAATTATGGGGAAGAAACAGAGTCAAACAGCTCCAGTGATCATGGTAGATGTAAAGGGACAGGTGAAACAGCCAGGTGTTTATAAGGCCTCAGAGGGGGAGCGGGTTATTGATGTGGTTAGCCGTGCGGGAGGTGTAACCGAACAGGCCGAGCAAGGCCAAGTGAATTTTGCTGAACGGGTAAAGGATGAAATGGTCATTTATATTCCGGCAAAGGGTGAAGGGGCGGTGGTTCTCCCGGAGGCATCGGGAAATGGAGTAATGGTCTCAGGGGGGACAGGTCAGAATGAAGGGAAAATTAATCTCAATAAAGCGGAGGTCAATGAACTGCAAAACCTGCCTGGTATCGGGCCGGCAAAGGCAGCGGCGATCATCGATTACCGGGAAACAAGCGGACCCTTTAAACGAGCAGAAGATTTAAAGAATGTCAGCGGAATCGGTGAAAAAACGTATGAAAAATTAAAGGATTTGGTTACGGCGCCATAATTCTATCATTGACGTTCATGGACAAGCACTATTAAACTTAAACAAAGAAAACATCATCAAGGGAGTGGCTAAGGTGAATCGTATTTCATGGGATCAATATTTTATGGCGCAAAGTCATTTGCTTGCACTGAGGAGCACTTGCACCCGGCTCACAGTTGGGGCGACCATTGTTAGGGATAAGCGGATTATCGCCGGGGGCTATAACGGTTCCATTGCCGGCGGAGACCATTGTATCGATAAAGGTTGTTATGTCGTAGATAATCATTGTATTCGTACTATTCATGCTGAAATGAATGCCCTTTTGCAATGTGCAAAATTTGGCGTTCCGACAGCAGAAGCGGAAATTTATGTGACCCATTTTCCTTGTTTGCAATGCTGTAAAGCGATTATCCAGGCTGGCATTAAAACTGTTTATTATGCTGAAGATTATAAGAATCATCCTTATGCAATTGAACTGTTTAAACAAGCGAATGTAAAAGTGGAAAAGGTAGAATTAACCGAATCAGTGATAGATTTTCGAAAGGTTAATTCATAACCTTTGTTTGGCGCCGGACTTGAATCCGGCGTCAATATTATTCAAAGACTGGAGAAGGCACGATGACCGGAAAATATATTTATTTTGCAGTTGCAGCTCTTTTAGGAGTATTGGCGGCACTGAACCATTTTCTGCCCTATTTTATGTTGTCCATCCTTTATCTGTTTGTTTTGCACCATTATAAAAAGCTTCAACCATACCTATTATCTGTAATAACCGCAGTATGGCTTGTATTTTTCCTCTTTGGCTTTCAGGCAGCCAACCACAATCATACGAAAATTCCTGAGACTGTCTCTTTATTTTCCCTTGAATATATTCAAGACCCCAAAATAGATGGTGATTTATTACAAATCCAGGCAAAAGAGCATGTTTATAAAGAAAAACTCCTTATCCGCTACAAAATGAATTCACAACAAGAAAAAGAAGACCTTAAAGATAAGTCTTTTTATGGTTATGTATGCAAGCTGTCTGGTGATTTGAAGAAACCAAAGATAGCTAAAAATCCGAATGGCTTTGACTATAGTAATTACCTTAAAACAAAAGAAATTTACTGGATTGTTGAAAGTAAGGAAAATCCTCTGAGTAACTGTACTCCTGTAAAGAGAAGTTCCCCGTTCACTCTCATTCAAGATCTCCGCTTTATGGGAATACATTACCTCGAAAAACAGTTTCCAACCGAAATTGCATCATTATCTTCCGCTTTAATTTTTGGCGAGAGGGGAATGCTTAGCCTGGATTTACAGGAGGATTATCAAAAGACAGGACTCGTTCATTTATTGGCGATCTCAGGACTCCATGTTTCCCTCCTGATCGGGATGGTTTTTTATATGGGGATAAGATTGGGTTTGACTAGACAGACGATGACGAATTTTCTTTTGATGGTATTGCCTGTATATGTCATCTTAACTGGCGCGTCTTCGTCAGTAATTCGTGCAGGGCTTATGATTTTTCTTGTTCTGGCAGTAATAAAGTGGAAGAACCAGCTTAAATTGCTGCCCCTTGATGCCATAAGCCTTGCCTGTATCATATATCTGACCTTTAATCCGTTGGTGCTTTTTGACGTCGGCTTTCAATTATCGTTTACAGTAAGTGCCGCCATCATCTTGTCTGCAAAGTATATTTTGGGGAAATACTCGATTACTATTATCCAAATGATTGTCATTTCCGCAGCCTCTCAATTAACCGCACTCCCTTTTCTGCTGTATCACTTCTTTGGATTGTCCTTCATAGGAATAGTGGCTAACTTAATCTATATCCCGTTATTTTCATATGTTTATCTTCCTGGATTGTATGGTTTATTTTTTATTCAACTTGTATTAGGGTGGACTCCGGGAATCCTCATAAAATTCTTCATGTCTATAATTACCCTTTTTAACACTTTAATTGCTTTACTTGCTGATTTAAACTTTGCTGCATTAGTGCCCGGAAGACCAAATCTTTTCTTTTTACTATTTGATATTGTGGTGATTGTTTGTATTTTTTACATTTGGGAAAAGAGGGGGTATCCAAATAGAAAATGGCATCTTGTCGGTTTATCTGCCGCTCTATTGACATTTCAATCAGGCTGGAACTGGGCCGACCCCTTTGGTGAGGTAACGATGATCGATGTGGGACAAGGAGATAGTATCTTCATCCATTTTCCCCGTGGTGGCGGGAATTATTTGATTGACACGGGTGGAACGATGAATTTTATGGATGAAAATTGGCAAAAGCGGGCGAAACCGTACGAGGTGGGAAGAGATGTTGTTGTTCCATTTTTAAAGGGAAAAGGGATCACAAAAATTGATAAATTAATCTTAACACACGGGGATATGGATCATATCGGGGGTGCCAAATCTATAATAAAAGAACTTAAAGTAGAAGAAATTCTTCTGCCCTCAGTCGCCGAACCATCTGCCATGGAGGAAGAAATCAAGGCGGAGGCTGAAAAAAAGGGAATAAATCTCGTTCTCGTTTCTTCTGGATATCGATGGGGAAACGCGGATCATCAATTTTATATACTTAGTCCGGATGAGAACTTTAAAGGAGAACGAAACAGCGGGTCGCTTGCCATTTTTGCCCGTTTCGGAGGGTTGAATTGGTTTTTTGGCGGAGATTTGGATAAGCCGGGTGAGGAAAGAATTATCCAGAAATATCCAGAATTAACGGTAGATGTCCTTAAAGCTGGACATCATGGGAGTAAAACATCAAGCTCTGAAGCCTTTATTCGGCAGGTTAAGCCTAAAGCGGCCATTATTTCTGTAGGGGAAGATAATCGATTTGGACACCCCCATCAGGAGGTGATTAAGCTTTTAAAAGAAGTAAATGCGGTAATTTATCGAACTGACCTGCAGGGAGCGATTACTTACAGTTTTTATAAAAATACAGGAACCTTTTCTACGTTTTTGCCATAAGATACATCACTTAATGAAAAAGAGGCTGCGGGTAATACAGCCTCCTGAAACTCTTATGTAGCATTAATTAAGAACCGATCAGCTTAATGACTGTAGCAATGATAAACATTACAGCAAAAAAGCCAAAAGACACACCAAATCCAACCCCTGAATCAATTGCATCGTTACGCTTGCTTTGCGGATTTTTTTCAAATTGGTTCACAGTCTACCCCTCCTATTTCACAATATAGTATAAGCGATTTCCTTAAAAAAATCCAGCCTCCCCTAAATGCTTTTCCTGTACTGACAAGTGTTGTCAAAATAGTTTGACTAACAAAGGGCTACAATAAGCTTACCAAAGGAACTCCGCCTGACATATCGGTACCTAGGGCTGATAAAAGCAGGCGTTCATTATAGATCGGGAATTGGCACTATGGCGAATGCTGTCAATTCCCTTTTAATTATTCGGAAATAACTATTTCGAACCTGGCGTTTTGTACTTGTCAAATTGTCCAAGCTTCATTACGATAATAAAGAATGAAATAAAGGGGAGCGCTGGACAAAATGGTAACAGATGTATGGCGAAAAATTAAACAAAATCATATTGCTCCTATTTATTTATTATATGGAACAGAAAGCTTTTTAATCAATGAGACCAAGCAATTGCTGCTAAACCATATATTAAATGAAGAGGAAATGGACTTTAATTTTGCAGCCTATGATTTGGAGGAGACTCCGCTTGAAATTGCAGTAGAGGATGCGGAAACCTTTCCGTTTTTAGGAGAGAGAAAGGTTATTTTTTTACATAATCCGATTTTTTTAACAGCTGAAAAATCGAAAGAAAAAGTCGAGCATAATATAGCAAAGCTTGAAGCCTATATACAGGAGCCTGCACCGTATACTGTCTTGGTCATTTCGGCACCTTATGAGAAATTAGATGAACGAAAGAAAATTACAAAAGAACTTAAACGAACTGCAGAGGTCGTCGAGGCAAAAAAATTAAATGAACATGAACTAAAAAATTGGGTGAGGGACCGGGCGAAGATAGCAGGAATCGAAATCGAGACTGATGCTGTGGAGCAGCTCCTCGCGCTTTCGGGCACCAACTTGTTCATGCTGTCGAGTGAATTAGAAAAGCTTGCTTTATATGCTGCAAATGAGAAAAGAATTGATGCGGCGCTTGTGGAAAAATTGGTTGCTCGTTCATTGGAGCAAAATATTTTCACGCTAATCGAAAAAGTGGTGCAGCGGAAATTGGAGGAAGCATTAAGGATTTATTTTGATTTGTTAAAGCAAAATGAGGAACCAATCAAAATATTGGCTCTGCTTTCTAATCAATTTCGCCTAATTTATCAAGTGAAGGAGCTGTCACGACGCGGATATGGCCAGCAGCAGATTGCCGGTTTCTTGAAGACCCATCCATTTCGAGTGAAGCTAGCTCTCGGACAGGCAGCGCAATTTACGGACGAGGAGCTTGCAAATCTCATGAGCCTCCTTGCCGAAGCCGACTATCAAATGAAAACCGGCGGGATGAATAAGTCATTACTGATAGAAATGTTACTGTTCAAATTAAAGAAATAAAAAAACGATTCCTGAAAAAGGAATCGCTTTTTTATTATAGTGCGTTGATTTTCTTCATTAGGCGAGCTTTTTTACGAGCTGCAGCGTTTTTGTGGATAAGACCTTTTGCAGCTGCTTTATCTAATTGGCTAGCAGCATTTACTAAAGCTTCCTTCGCAGTAGCAGCGTCGTTAAGAGTAACAGCAGCTTCTACTTTCTTTACTGAAGTACGCATTGCAGATTTCGCCATTGTATTTTGAGCATTACGAGATTCGCTAGTTTTTACACGCTTAATAGCAGATTTAATGTTAGGCATCAATTTCACCTCCTGTAAAGAATCGAGACTATATGAACTCGACTAAACATTCATAAACAATTATTCGCAACAAGAGATATTTTATCAAATGGTCAACTAGATTGCAATATAGAATTCATTAGCTCGGCTAGAATAAATTGCATGTTTTCTTTGAAAAGGGGCAAAAATAGGAAATAGTTTCTATTTGCAGGAAATCTTTTTTTACTAATGGAGGATTGAACATGAAGGAATCTATCGACTTAAGTCAATATTCGGTCCGCACTGATTTAGCGATTGAAGCCAGGGAAATGGTACTGGCCCAATCTGTTGAACAAGAGGAAAACTTGTCTCAAATTGAAGGGGTCATTATTAAAGAAAAAGATGTTGACGATATAAAAATCTCCTTAGTAGAAGTGACGAAACAAGGAGAGGCGCAGCTTGGAAAAAAAGCCGGACGATATTTAACCTTGGAGGTCCAGGGGATCCGTCAGCAAAATACGGAAGTGCAGCAAAAAGTGCAGAAAATCTTTGCTAGCGAGTTTGCCCATTTTCTAGAGGGGTCAGGGGTTAAGAAAACCGATTCCTGTCTTGTGGTTGGATTAGGGAACTGGAATGTAACGCCGGATGCGGTTGGTCCGATGGTTTGTGAAAACCTGCTTGTGACACGCCATCTTTTCCAGTTACAGCCGGAAAATGTGGAGGAAGGCTACCGATCTGTCAGTGCATTGTCACCGGGAGTTATGGGGCTGACAGGCATTGAGACCAGCGACATTATTTTCGGAGTTGTAGAAAAGATCAAGCCGGATTTTGTAATCGCTATTGATGCCTTGGCATCACGGTCTATTGAAAGGGTAAATTCTACCATCCAAATCTCTGATACTGGCATCCATCCCGGTTCTGGGGTGGGGAACAAACGAAAGGAATTAAGTAAAGAAACATTGGGTGTTCCTGTTATTGCTGTAGGAGTTCCTACAGTGGTTGATGCCGTTTCGATTACAAGTGATACGATTGACTTCATTTTAAAGCATTTTGGCAAAGAAATGAAAGAAGGGAACAGACCTTCAAGAGCACTTGCTCCGGCCGGGATGACCTTTGGAGAACGACGCAAACTGACCGAAGAAGATTTGCCGGAGGAAAAGCATCGTAAAACCTTTCTTGGCATTGTCGGTACACTTCCGGATGATGAGAAACGCAAACTGATTCAAGAAGTCCTTTCACCGCTTGGCCATAATTTAATGGTTACGCCAAAAGAGGTTGATGTGTTTATTGAAGATATGGCAAACCTTCTCGCCAATGGACTAAACGCCGCCCTCCACAGCACCGTTGATCAAGGTAACGCAGGGTTCTATACACGATAAAAATGTTAGAGGCAGTCTGATTTGGACTTGCCTCTAAAAAATGGTTCTACCAACTCTATTAATGTCATAGGATTTACTAGAATCCTTTTTGTGAGAGGTGGAACCATGAAAACCAAAGCTTCAGGAACTTTTATTATGGTGCAAGGGACAAGTGTCCTTAAGTTTATGGCAGCACTGTTTATATTTTTATTGTTTATTTTTTCTATCAGCGGGCTCTTAACATCCTTAAAGCCCCAATATAGACTATCTTCATCCTCTGTCAACCAGGCGGCAACGAAAGTGAACGGTGAACTTCTTTTTCAACTAATGGGCTGGGAAAACCACCACTTCTTAAAAGTGAAGCCTGACTTTACGATGCCAACATTAACGAATTTGGTTTTTAAACTGTCAAGCAACATTAATTTGGATGACCCAAGAAGTATGCTTGGCCGAGAACTGCCAGGATTTTTTCAGTTTGATGGGCAGATATTGGTTGCAGGGGAAGGGACAAATTATACAAATATGCCATTGGAATCCTCGCCGCCGATTGAAATTATGAAAGCGGAACAAGAGGCATCCCTTCAGAATATAGAAGGCTTGGACAAACCTTCGGATAATAATCCGTCACCTGCACCCGGCCAAACGACTGGAGATCGGAAGGTTGTCTACGTTTACTTTACTCATAATCGGGAATCCTATTTACCGTACCTTAAAGGGGTCACCAATCCTAATTTAGCTTTCCATTCGCAAATCAATGTCACAAAAATCGGCGACCAATTAAAAGAAAGCCTTGAAGAAAGAGGAATCGGAACCTTTATTGATAAAACGGATGTTCAAGCGAATCTAAATAAAAAGGGTTTAAAATATTGGGATTCTTATACGGAATCCCGTTCCGTGGTACAAACAGCCATGGCCTCCAACCGGGATTTGCAATATTTAATTGATATCCACCGCGATTCAAAGCGGAAGAAGGATACGACCGTTACTATTAACGGGAAATCTTATGCCAAAATTGCTTTTATCGTCGGTGGTAAAAATCCAAATTATGAAAAAAACGCAAAGCTTGCAAATGAATTACACCAACTTTTGGAAAAAAAATATAAAGGTTTAAGCAGAGGAGCATTCGTAAAAAATGAACCTGGAAGCAACAATATCTATAATCAAAACCTTTCTGAAAATGCGATGTTAATTGAATTTGGCGGTGTCGATAATACATTTGAAGAACTGAACAGGTCGGCAGATGCACTCGCAGATGTGTTCAGCGATTATTTCTGGCAGGCAGAAAAGGTGAACAAGGATACGGAGCAATCTACTAATAAACAATAGATGATAGGAGCATTTCATATGAAAATGTTCATGGTAAAAAGTTTCATTATCGCAGCGCTAATGTTTATTTCAGTTTTAACGGGAATGGAACTGGCGAACAATGGAATCCAAAAAATGAAAGGGTATCAGGATCCCAATTTTCAAAACGCGGTCTCTATAAATGAAACAGGGACTGATCTAAAGGCGACCTTTCTTGGCAAAAATATTTCCAATCATGATATTGAAGCAAAAAAGAAGAAACTTGAAGAGATCAATGCCTATAATTTTTTCTCCTCAATGGGTAGAAAAATGTCAGATGGCTTAACCAAAGCTTCTGAGAGTCTGATTGATTTGGTAGTGAAATAAACGGCGGCACCAGTGAAGGTGCTGCTGTTTTAGTTTTCATTGAATCTTGATAATCCTCTTGTTATAATGAAAAATAGTGTATCTGCGCCAATTTAGTAGGAGTGAACCACATGAATAGAGATGAACGACTGAAACGACAAGAAAAAATCAGAAACTTTTCAATTATTGCCCATATCGATCATGGTAAATCGACCTTGGCCGATCGAATTTTAGAAAAAACCAATGCCCTCTCCTCCCGAGAAATGAAAGCCCAGCTTTTGGACTCGATGGACTTGGAGAGAGAGCGCGGGATAACGATAAAATTAAACGCGGTCCAGTTACAATACAAAGCCAAAGATGGCGAAGAATATATTTTCCATTTAATTGACACCCCGGGACATGTCGATTTCACCTATGAGGTGTCGCGCAGCCTGGCTGCTTGTGAGGGGGCTATTCTAGTTGTCGACGCAGCGCAGGGAATTGAAGCGCAAACATTGGCAAACGTTTATCTAGCATTGGATAACAATCTTGAAATCTTACCTGTAATTAATAAAATCGACCTCCCGAGTGCAGACCCAGAAAGGGTGCGCGATGAAATTGAAGAAGTCATAGGGCTTGATGCTTCCGAGGCAGTTTTAGCCTCTGCAAAAGCTGGAATCGGAATTGAAGATATCCTTGAGCAGATTGTTGAGAAGGTCCCTGCCCCTGTAGGAGATCCTGGGGCGCCATTAAAAGCACTGATTTTCGATTCGCTATATGATGCCTATCGCGGTGTAATCGCCTATATTCGTATCGTCGATGGGACTGTAAAGGTCGGCGATAAAATTAAAATGATGGCCACCGGTGCGGAATTTGAAGTGACTGAAGTCGGCGTTCATAATCCAAGAGAAGTGCAGCGAAATGAATTAACTGTCGGTGATGTGGGCTATCTGGCGGCATCTATTAAAAATGTCGGCGATACCCGTGTCGGGGATACGATCACCAATGCCAAAAACGGAGCTAAAGAAGCGCTGCCTGGCTATCGTAAATTAAATCCAATGGTTTATTGCGGAATGTACCCAATTGATACAGCTAAATTTAATGATCTCCGTGAAGCGTTGGAAAAGCTGCAGCTGAATGATTCCGCCCTGCAATTTGAACCGGAAACCTCACAGGCGCTGGGGTTTGGCTTCCGCTGCGGATTCCTGGGACTGCTTCATATGGAAATCATCCAAGAGCGGATTGAGCGGGAATTTAAAATCGATTTAATTGCGACTGCTCCAAGTGTTATCTATCATGTCCATATGACAGACGGAGAACAGATCAACGTGGACAACCCATCCAACATGCCTGACCCGCAAAAAATCGACCGGGTAGAGGAGCCATATGTGAAAGCAACCATGATGTCGCCAAATGATTATGTTGGCGCAATTATGGAGCTTTGCCAGCAAAAACGCGGCAATTTTATCGATATGCAATACTTGGATGAAAACCGGGTCAGCATTATTTACGAAATTCCGCTTGCAGAGATTGTTTATGATTTCTTTGATCAATTGAAGTCAAATACGAGAGGCTATGCTTCATTTGATTATGAACTGATCGGTTATAAACCGTCCAAGCTGGTTAAAATGGATATCATGTTAAACGCCGAAAAAGTTGACGCTCTTAGCTTTATTGTCCATAAAGACTTCGCCTATGAACGGGGAAAAGTAATTGTCGAAAAGCTGAAGGAACTAATTCCAAGGCAGCAATTCGAAGTTCCTATTCAGGCTGCCGTCGGGCAGAAAATTGTCGCCCGTTCAACCATAAAGGCGATGCGTAAAAACGTTTTAGCGAAATGTTACGGTGGTGACATCTCCCGTAAACGTAAATTGCTCGAAAAGCAAAAAGAAGGTAAGAAGCGGATGAAACAGGTTGGTTCCGTTGAAGTGCCGCAAGAAGCGTTCATGGCCGTGCTAAAGATGGACGACAATAATACAAAAAAATAACTTCAACACGAGGTCAGGACAAGCCCATAAAGGTGAAGCCTGCCTCTTTTTGTTAGCTAATAAGGGATTATAAAATTTTTCCAAATTTTATAATCCCTTAACGCATAAATTCAACTACGCCTCTGTCATCGTCCTAACGGACTCGCCAATCGGCGAGTTTTCATTTATTAATTAGGAGTTGAAACATAAATGATTAAAGCTGCCTATCTGCACATTCCTTTTTGTGAACATATTTGCCATTATTGTGATTTTAACAAAGTGTTTCTTAAGGGGCAGCCTGTTGATGAATACTTACTAGCTCTGGATCGGGAAATGCAAATGACTCTGGCGCAGTATCCAGTGAAAGAACTTGATACTATTTTTGTTGGGGGAGGAACGCCCACCTCTTTAAATGAAAAACAGCTTGAACGATTCTGTGAAAGCATTAACCGACATTTATTGAAAAGTTCAGATGTAGAATTTACTTTCGAGGCAAATCCCGGTGATTTATCGAAGGAAAAATTACAAATATTAAAGGATGCAGGTGTCAACCGGATAAGTCTTGGCGTCCAAACCTTTAATGATGAATTGTTGAAAAAAATCGGCCGTGTTCATCGGGCCGAGGATGTCTATCGAACCATTGACAATGTGAAGGAGACAGGATTTCAGAATATTAGTATCGACCTGATTTACAGTTTGCCCGAGCAAACACTTGAAGACTTTCAAGCTTCTATTCATACGGCGTTTTCATTGGACATTCCGCATTACTCGGCCTACTCGTTAATTATCGAGCCTAAGACCATTTTTTATAATTTAATGAAAAAAGGCCGCCTTCCAGTCCCAGGTGAGGATATAGAGGCACAAATGTACGAAATGGTAATGGAGGCAATGGAAAAACACGGATTCAAACAGTATGAAATCAGCAACTTTGCCAAGCCCGGCTTTGAAAGCAAGCATAATTTAACCTATTGGGACAACGAAAACTACTTTGGTTTTGGGGCTGGAGCGCATAGCTACGTAGACGGCTTTCGCCGTTCAAATTATGGGCCTTTGAAAAAATATATGGACCAGATTAACAGTGGAAAACTTCCTTTCATTGAGGAACATCCAGTAACATTAGCGGAACAAATGGAGGAAGAAATGTTTTTAGGCCTGCGAAAAACGGAAGGTGTTTCAATCTCACGTTTTAAAATGAAATTTGACCGTGATCCCGAGCAATTATTTAAGCAGGAATTAGTTGATTTAACATCAAGACAATTGTTAAATGTACAGGATGGCAGAATATATTTAACTAAAAAGGGCCGTCTGCTAGGAAATGAAGTTTTTCAGTCGTTTTTAGGAGTATGTAATTGACACCATAATTCCTTTTTGATAATTTATTAGTATAATTAGCACTCGTTAATGCGGAGTGCTAACAGAGGTGATGAATGTTGTTAACAGATCGTCAATTGTTGATTCTTCAGGTTATTGTTGATGACTTTATTCGATCTGCACAACCAGTCGGCTCTAGAAGTTTGTCGAAAAAAGAGGAAATTTCCTTTAGTTCGGCAACGATTCGAAATGAAATGGCCGATCTTGAGGAAATGGGGTTTATCGAAAAAACCCATACCTCATCGGGGCGTGTCCCTTCGGAAAAAGGTTATCGTTACTACGTTGACCATTTGCTTTCACCGCAGACTTTGAATCCTCAGGATATTTCAATCATTCAATCCATCTTTGCGGAGAGGATTTTTGAATTTGAAAAAATTATCCAAAGGTCTGCGAAAATTTTGTCAGAAATGACGAATTATACTTCTATTGTTCTAGGGCAGGATGTCGGCATCAATAAGCTAAAAAGAATTCAAATCATCCCTTTAAACAAAGAAACAGCTGTTGCAATCTTAGTGACAGATACTGGCCATGTGGAAAATAGGACCTTTTCACTGCCGGCTGTACTTGATATGAGCGAATTGGAGAAAATCGTCAACATCCTAAACGAAAAATTATCCGGCGTCCCGCTTGAAGATTTACATGATAAGATTTTTAAAGAGGTGGCAATGCTTTTAAAACAGCATATCCGCCGTTATGATCTTTTTCTTCATACCATTGCGGAAACCTTTAAAATGCCAGCAACTGAGAAGTTATTTTTCGCAGGGAAAACGAACATGTTAAGTCAGCCAGAATTTCATGATATTGCCAAAATACGTAATCTATTAACCATGATAGATCGAGAAGATTGGATTACAAATTTAATCAGAAGCAATCAAAAGGGTATTAGCGTGAAGATAGGCAGTGAGAATCAAAATAGTATCATGGAAGATTGCAGTCTGATCACGGCTACTTATTCTGCCGGCACAGAAAAATTGGGGACGATTGCGATTCTTGGCCCGACAAGGATGGAATATTCACGTGTTATCAGCTTATTGCAGTTATTAAGCCATGATTTATCGGCGGTATTAACAAAGCTGTATCAATACAAATAACACTGGTAATATTGAGTAAGGGTGAAATCAACCATTTCACCCTCTTACCATGGTTATCAGCCATTAAATAATTGAGATTTGATTCTTTAAGGGAGGTGAGTATGTTGTCAAACGAAAAAAACAATACCTTGAATGAAGAAATGGAAGATTTAAGAGGCAGCGAAAACGTTGAATTTACTGATAATGAAGCTGCTCGTGCCGGACAATCAATTGAACAAACAATTGAAATGGAGGCAGAAACTGCTGAACAGCCTGTTCGTGCTGAAGCTGAAGCGCAATTGCAGGAAATACAAATGTTAAAGGATAAACTGGAGGCGGCAGAGAACCGCTACCTTCGCCTGCAAGCAGACTTTGATAATTTCAAACGCCGTACCCGCTTGGATCAAGAGGCGGGCGAAAAATATAGAGCGCAAAAACTAGTGACCGATTTACTTCCGGTACTTGATAACTTTGGAAGAGCTTTGGAGATTGAGGCAGACAACGAACAAACAAAGTCAGTGCTGCAGGGAATGGATATGGTCTACCGCAGCTTAATCGATGCTTTGAAAAAAGAAGGTGTCGAGCCAATTGAAGCAGTGGGGAAGGAATTTGATCCCCATCAGCATCATGCTGTAATGCAGGGAGACGATGCTGCTTATGGCTCAAACATAGTGATTGAGGAATTCCAGAAGGGCTATTTACTAAAAGACCGGGTGATTCGGCCATCAATGGTAAAAGTGAATCAATAAGCCTACATATTATTTTATAAGGAGGATAAAGGCAATGAGCAAAATTATCGGTATTGACCTTGGTACAACCAACTCCTGTGTTGCTGTACTTGAAGGCGGGGAACCAAAGGTAATTCCCAATCCAGAAGGCAACCGTACAACTCCATCTGTTGTAGCCTTCAAAAATGGGGAACGTCAAGTAGGGGAAGTGGCAAAGCGCCAGGCGATCACAAACCCAAATACGATTATTTCCATTAAACGTCATATGGGGACTGCCCATAAGGAAGAAATTGAAGGAAAGCAATATACACCGCAGGAAATTTCGGCTATCATTCTTCAGTATTTAAAATCCTATGCAGAGGATTATCTTGGTGAGCCAGTAACAAAGGCAGTCATTACAGTTCCTGCTTACTTTAACGATGCTGAGCGCCAGGCTACGAAGGATGCAGGTAAAATTGCCGGTCTTGAAGTAGAACGGATCATTAACGAACCGACTGCTGCTGCTTTAGCATACGGTTTGGATAAAACAGACCAAGATCAAACGATTCTTGTTTATGACCTTGGCGGTGGTACATTTGACGTTTCCATTCTTGAACTTGGAGACGGTGTTTTTGAGGTAAAATCAACTGCTGGCGACAACCGTCTTGGCGGTGATGATTTTGACCAAGTGATTATTGATTATTTAGTAGATCAATTCAAAAAGGAAAATGGCATTGACCTTTCTCAAGATAAAATGGCCTTGCAACGTTTGAAGGATGCTGCTGAAAAAGCGAAAAAGGATCTTTCCGGCGTGACTTCCACGCAGGTATCCCTGCCATTTATCACTGCAGGCCCTGCAGGTCCGCTTCATTTGGAAGTAACTTTATCAAGGGCTAAATTTGATGAATTAACAGCACATCTTGTTGAACGTACGATGGGACCTGTCCGCCAGGCATTGAGCGATGCAAGTATGTCTCCATCAGAACTTGACAAAGTTATTCTTGTCGGTGGTTCTACTCGTATCCCGGCTGTTCAAGAAGCTATTAAAAAGGCAACTGGCAAAGAGCCGCATCGCGGTGTAAACCCTGATGAAGTTGTAGCGATGGGTGCAGCAATTCAGGGCGGCGTTATCACTGGTGACGTAAAAGACGTTGTACTTCTAGATGTAACGCCATTATCCCTTGGTATTGAAACAATGGGCAGTGTATTTACAAAATTAATCGACCGTAATACAACCATTCCAACTTCCAAGTCACAGGTGTTCTCAACTGCTGCTGACAACCAAACAGCCGTGGATATCCACGTTCTTCAAGGGGAGCGTCCAATGGCAGCGGACAATAAAACATTAGGCCGCTTCCAGTTATCTGACATTCCACCGGCACCACGCGGAATTCCGCAAATCGAAGTAACTTTCGATATTGATAAAAACGGTATCGTAAATGTTCGTGCCAAGGATCTTGGTACAAATAAAGAGCAGCAAATTACCATCAAATCATCTACAGGACTTTCTGATGATGAAATCCAAAAAATGGTCCGTGAAGCAGAAGAAAACGCGGAGGCGGATAAACAACGCAAAGAAGAAGCAGATCTTCGCAATGAAGCAGATCAGCTAGTCTTTACGACAGAAAAAACCTTAAAGGATCTGGAAGGTAAGGTTGACGCTGCTGAAGTAGCAAAAGCAAATGATGCGAAGGATGCTCTAAAGCAAGCTATCGAGAAAAACGATTTAGCAGAAATGCGTGCGAAAAAAGATGCTCTTCAAGAAATCGTTCAGGCTTTGACTGTAAAGCTATATGAGCAGGCTGCTGCTGCACAGCAAGCGCAGGCAGGCGGCGCTGATGCAGGTGCCTCTGGCAAAAAAGACGACAATGTAGTTGATGCAGAGTTTGAAGAAGTTAAAGACGATAAATAGAAAAGCGGAAGCGCCTTGACCAGTGACGACAGGCATAAGACGAGCCGGCTTGAAGGTTGCTTTTTAACCTTCAGGACGGATTGGCTTATGACCCAGAGCCCCTAGGCGCTGGAGCTAGACAGTAATCGTTGTATTAGACGGTTACTTGTATTACTGATAAAAAAGTCAAAGTCAGACTAAAGGCTTTGGCTTTTTTAGCTAATCAGAATTTATTTCATAAATTCTGAACGCATAAATATAACTACGCCTCTGTCTTTGTCCTAATGGACTCGCCAGTCGGCGAGTTTTTATTTATTGCTATACCTTTCCTAGGGTGTTAGAATAATCTTTATGTGAAAAGATTCGGGAGTGATGGTAATCAATGAGTAAACGGGATTACTATGAGGTGCTTGGTTTAAGCAAAGGTGCCTCTAAGGATGAAATAAAAAAGGCTTATCGCAAACTGTCTAAACAATATCACCCGGATATCAATAAAGAACCGGATGCAGCGGATAAATTTAAGGAAATTGCAGAAGCCTATGAAGTGTTGAGTGATGACCAAAAACGGGCACACTATGACCAATTCGGACATACAGACCCGAATCAAGGCTTCGGAGGATTTGGCGGCGGTTCTGATTTCGGCGGCGGTTTTGGCGGCTTTGAAGATATCTTTAATACCTTTTTTGGCGGAGGCGGTTCTCGTCGGAGAGACCCGAATGCGCCAAGACAGGGTGCAGACCTGCAATATACAATGACCATTTCTTTTGAGGAAGCGGCATTCGGTAAAGAAACGGATATTGAAATGCCTCGTGAAGAAACATGTGAAACATGTAGTGGTACAGGAGCAAAGCCTGGAACGAAGCCAGAGACCTGTAAACATTGTCAGGGTTCAGGACAAGTAAGTGTGGAGCAGAATACTCCATTCGGCAGAATTGTGAACAGACGTACCTGCCACTACTGTAACGGAACTGGTAAAGAAATTAAAAATAAATGTGCCACATGCGGCGGCACTGGTAAAGTAAAGAAGCGGAAAAAGATTCATGTGAAAATTCCTGCGGGTATTGACGATGGCCAGCAGATGCGTCTCTCTGGACAAGGCGAAGGTGGTATTAACGGCGGGCCGGCAGGAGATCTTTATGTTGTTTTCCACGTTCGTGAGCATGAATTTTTTGAACGTGATGGCGATGACATTTATTGTGAAATGCCAATCACGTTTGTTCAGGCGACACTCGGAGCCGAGATTGAAGTGCCAACCTTGCATGGGAAAGTAAAATTGAAGGTACCTTCTGGTACACAAACCGGAACCAAATTCCGATTAAGAGGAAAAGGCGTTCCGAATGTCCGTGGTTATGGTACGGGCGATCAACATATTCTTGTTCGGGTTATCACCCCAACAAAATTAAGTGATAAACAAAAACAATTGCTGCGCGAATTTGATGAGGCAAGCGGCAATGCTCCTCTAGGGGAACATGAAGAAAGCTTTTTTTCAAAAGTAAAACGTGCCTTTAAAGGCGAGTAAGGATTGGAGCTGGTAGAATGAAATGGTCTGAAATTAGTATCCACACAACAAATGAAGCGATTGAGCCAATTTCTCATATTTTACACGAAGCTGGGGCGAGCGGTGTTGTAATTGAGGATCCATTTGAATTGACAAAGGAAAGGGAAGATCAATTCGGTGAAATCTACCAGCTTAATCCAGATGATTACCCTGAGGAAGGTGTCATTGTAAAGGCCTATTTGCCGGTCAATAGCTTCTTGGGCGAAACAGTCGAAGCGATTAAAGATTCTATTAATAATCTTATCCTATTCAATATTGATATAGGCTTAAATAAGGTTACAATCAGTGAGGTAAACGAGGAAGAATGGGCGACTGCTTGGAAGAAGTATTATAACCCTGTTAAGATCTCTGAAAAGTTCACGATTGTACCTACTTGGGAGATATATAACCCCGTCAGCAGCGATGAATTAATCATTGAATTGGATCCAGGCATGGCGTTTGGTACGGGGACACATCCGACGACGGTGATGTGTATTCAAGCCCTTGAAAGAACGGTCCGCCCTGGTGATCGAGTCATTGATGTTGGAACAGGTTCGGGTGTTCTAAGTATTGCTGCTGCCATGCTGAGAGCAGAGGATGTCAGGGCTTTTGACCTTGATGAAGTGGCGGTTACACAGGCAAAATTAAATATTAAGTTAAACAAAGTTCACAATAAGGTGAATGTTTCTCAGAATAACCTGCTTGATGGCGTTGAAGAAGGATCAGCTGATGTCATTGTGGCCAATATTTTAGCGGAAGTCATTTTGCGATTTACCGATGATGCGGCCCGGATTGTAAAGCCGGGAGGTTATTTCATTACATCAGGTATTATTCAGCAGAAAAAAGATCAAGTAAAAGAGGCACTTGTATTATCCGGTTTTGAAATTACAGAAACCATTTTAATGGAGGATTGGGTTGCCATTATTTCTAAAAGGGTATAATGAAGAAGCGAGGGGGGATATTCATTCCCCTTTTTGTATTTCATTCTTTATTATTGCGTTAAATTTTAGTAAAATAAGACGTATTCTGTTTTAGAGAGGGTGCAAAGTTGTGCAGCGCTATTTTGTTAAAAACCGAGCAAGTGAAGATCGTTTTTTCATAGACGAAGAAGATCGCCACCATATAGTCAAGGTGATGCGCATGGAACTTGGCGATCAAATCATCTGTGTCGATCCTGATGGAAAGCAGGCCATCTGCCGGCTTGCAGAAATTACCGATGAAAGAGTTGCTGCAGACGTTGTACAATGGAAAGAAGAAGTTTCTGAGATGCCGATTTCAATTACTATTGCAAGCGGGCTGCCTAAAGGGGACAAGCTTGAGTGGATTATCCAAAAAGGAACGGAATTAGGAGCTCATCAGTTTATCCCTTTCTCGGCCGCACGCTCGGTTGTTAAATGGGATGAGAAAAAGGCTGCGAAAAAAATAGAGAGATGGCAAAAAATTGCCAAAGAGGCGGCCGAGCAATCACATCGTGCCATGCTGCCAAAAGTGGAAAGAGCGATGAGTTTTAAAGAATTGCTTGCTAAAAGTAAAGAATTTGATTATAGATTAGCTGCGTATGAGGAGGAAAGTAGAAACGGAGAAACATCCGTTTTTTCTGCTGTCCTGAAACAATTAAAACCTGGTGAATCTCTCCTTCTTGTCTTTGGACCCGAAGGGGGCCTTTCAGAAGAAGAGGTACAGCAGTTAACGCATAATGGTTTTGATCTTTGCGGACTCGGTCCGCGCATATTAAGGACGGAAACGGCCCCATTGTATTCCCTTGCGGCCATTTCCTATCATTTTGAATTACTGAGGTGAACATACAATGGCAACAGTTGCTTTTCATACATTGGGTTGTAAAGTCAACCACTATGAAACAGAAGCCATTTGGCAATTATTTAAGCAAGAAGGCTATGAGCGCGTGGATTTTGAATCCATATCAGATGTTTATGTGATAAATACCTGTACGGTTACAAATACAGGAGATAAAAAAAGCCGCCAAGTCATCCGTCGTGCGGTTAGAAAGAACCCAGATGCGGTGATCTGTGTTACAGGCTGTTATGCACAAACATCGCCGGCAGAGATCATGGCTATCCCTGGCGTAGATGTTGTTGTAGGAACACAGGATCGTGTTAAAATGCTGGACTATATCGAGCAGTATAAAACAGAACGGCAGCCAATTAACGGTGTCGGCAATATCATGAAGAATCGCGTCTATGAAGAACTGGATGTACCATCCTTTACAGACAGAACACGTGCCTCTTTGAAAATTCAAGAAGGCTGCAATAATTTTTGTACATTCTGTATTATTCCATGGGCACGCGGCCTGATGAGATCACGTGATCCGCAGGAAGTTATTCGCCAGGCCCAGCAATTAGTGGATGCGGGCTATAAGGAGATTGTCCTTACAGGTATTCACACAGGCGGTTATGGCGAGGATATGAAGGATTATAATCTTGCGATGCTGCTTCGCGACTTAGAGGCACAGGTTAAAGGAATAGAACGACTGAGAATTTCTTCGATAGAGGCCAGCCAAATTACCGATGAAGTAATTGAAGTCATCAAGCATTCGAATATTGTTGTCCGCCATTTGCATATTCCGATTCAATCTGGTTCAAATACTGTTTTGAAAAGAATGCGTCGTAAATATACAATGGAATTTTTCGCAGAGAGATTGGAACGTTTGAAGGAAATCCTGCCAGGTCTAGCTGTAACCTCTGACGTAATTGTTGGTTTCCCTGGTGAAACGGAAGAGGAATTTATGGAGACTTTTAATTTTATAAAAGAACATAAATTCTCCGAGCTTCATGTTTTCCCTTACTCCAAGCGTACAGGAACACCTGCTGCCAGAATGGAAGATCAAGTTGATGAAGAGGCCAAAAATGACCGCGTTCACCGCTTAATCACTCTTTCTGATCAACTAGCAAAAGAGTATGCTTCAGAATTTGAAGGTGAGGTTCTGGAGGTTATTCCGGAAGAGGAGTTTAAAGAAGAGGCTGAATCAGGCCTTTACGTTGGCTACACTGATAACTACTTAAAGGTTGTTTTCCCGGCAACTGAAGATATGGTTGGCAAAATTGTAAAAGTAAAGATTACAAAAGCCGGATACCCTTACAACGAGGGACAATTTGTCCGTGTGGTTGAAGATACAGCAATTGTTAAGGAAGAAGTTTTTACAACTGAAGAAGCAGCTATTTAAAAAGGACCCATTTGTGGGTCCTTTCATTTTGTTATCGGTTTTGAGGGTCTTCTATCGTGTAAAAATAAAATCATCTCGCCAAACTTAGTTGCAAACGGCAGCACCAACAGAGAGGACACTACATTAAAAATAACGCTGATATGAGCCAGTTGAACATCCTTCCTGGCTGCGAGCAGCGGGGCATTTTCGGTCAGCAGAGGGATGAGCGGGATAAATAATAATACGCCAAAAACATTTAGCCACACATGCGCATAGGCCGCCAATTTTGACTCCTTCCCGCCGCCAATGGATGCAATAATGGCGGTGATACAGGTTCCAATATTAGCCCCTAGAACAATGGCAATTCCCGCATCAAGCTGCAGGAGCCCCGCAGTTAGAAATCCCATTGTAATCCCGGTCATTGCCGTACTTGATTGAATAATGGCAGTAATGACCGTTCCCGTTAATAAACTCATCAGAATATTATCATTTATGGAAAGTATGAATTGATGGATCACATTCATCGATGTTAACGGCTCAGCTAACCTTTCAAACCCCTTCATCGCCGTAAAAACAGAAGCGATGCCAAACAGAAGCATTCCAATACTTCTGGCTTTTTTATTGGGAAATAAAATTAGAATTGCCCCAATTATCGCAAATGGGACAAGAACAGCATCTATGTCAAACGTAATTAATTCTGTCTTAAAAGTAGTACCAATATTGGTACCAAGAATAATCCCAATCGATTGAGGAAAAGTCATGATTCTTGCGGAAATTAAGCCGATTGTAATAACCATTACCGCAGAACTGCTTTGCAAGAGTGCAGTTATAAATGTCCCCGTCAGCATTCCCTTTAAAGGTGTACTGGTTAGTTTTATCAGCCATGTCTTAAGCTTGTTGGCGGATAAATTAAATAGTCCAAATCTGATTATTGTCATGCCAAAAATAAATATTAAAATGCAAAGTACAAATAATAATATGTAAAGCATGGTCTATCCTCCCCCCCCTTCATTGTATGGTCAGATAGGGGGGGACATGCCATCTTTAAAAGGAAAATTAAGACATGCTAAAAAATAATTTGCATAAAATGTACATTCCTTGTCACATCAGTGTGAAATACAGTTGACCTTGCACCTAGGTTATATTATAATTGCAAGGTACATGGATTGAATGTAAGTGTGTTGTGTTTCGGAGGGAGGGAAAGAGAATGTCTAAAACCGTTGTTCGTAAAAACGAATCGCTTGAAGATGCTCTTCGTCGCTTCAAACGTACAGTATCAAAAACTGGTACTTTGCAAGAGGCAAGAAAGCGCGAATTCTACGAAAAGCCAAGTGTAAAACGTAAGAAAAAGTCTGAAGCAGCAAGAAAACGTAAGTTTTAAGAGGGTGTAATAAATGAGTCTTCTCGAGCGTTTAAATAATGACATGAAACAAGCGATGAAAAACAAGGAAAAAGACAAACTTTCTGTTATTCGGATGATTAAAGCTTCGATTCAAAACGAGGCGATTAAGCTTGGTGTAAGTGAGCTGTCCGATGCAGATGAGTTAACGGTCCTTTCTCGCGAATTAAAACAACGCAAAGACTCCCTCCATGAGTTTGATAAGGCCGGTCGTGAAGACTTGGTTGAAAAATTGCGTACAGAGATCGCTATTGTCGAACTGTATATGCCGAAACAGCTTTCCGAAGAGGAACTTTCAGAAATAGTAAAAGAAACTATTGCTGAAGTCGGTGCAAAATCAAAAACGGAAATGGGAAAAGTGATGGCTGCTATTATGCCTAAAGTAAAGGGCAAAGCAGACGGCTCACTTGTTAATAAATTTGTACAACAACACCTTTCATAGTATTCTGACACTAAGACCATAGGTAAATGCCTGTGGTCTTTTATTTTTTAAATGAAACTTTCAGGCCAATAATCCGTAAGTATTATTATAGGATGTAAAGAAAGGAGGGCTCGGATGGTTGAGTTTCTTATGAACCCTGTTGTTGTAACCGTTCTCCTGACGATTGGCGGAGTTGGACTGGTATTGGAGCTTTTTTCGCCAAGGTTTGGACTATCAGGCTTAATTGGACTTTTGGCGCTTGTTTTATTTTTTTATGGGCATTTCATGGCAGGCTATGCCGGTGTTGGCACTCTGGTTTTATTTGCTGGGGGAATCCTGCTGCTTTTCTTTGAATTGTTTCTTCCGGGGGCAGTTGCGGGAACTTTGGGCCTGGCAGCTTTGATTTTAAGCTTCTTTCTAGCCGGAGAGGATGCTTTACAAATGGGTGTTTCAATTTTAATTTCAATTTTCTTATCAACCCTCGTGTTCTTTTTAATGATAAAGGTGCTGGGAAAAAAGCTTGTTTTATTCAATAAATTGGTTTTATTTGATTCCGCCAAAAAAGAAGATGGTTATGTTTCCAATATTAATCGTACCGATTTATTGGGGAAAGAAGGAGTGGCATTAACCATCTTAAGGCCTGCTGGTACAGCAATTTTTAATAATGAAAGAGTTGATGTGGTAAGTGAGGGCGGGTTTATTGCCCAAAATTCAAAAATTAAGGTCATCAAGGTCGAAGGTGCTCGAATTGTTGTCAGAGAGGTAATTTAATAACAGAAGGGAGTAATGGACTGTGGACGGATCTATTTTTATTATTGGTTTTGTGGTTATTGCCTTAATTTTATTTGGCATCCTGTTATCGTTTGTGCCGGTCATGCTTTGGGTTTCTGCGCTTGCTGCGGGTGTTAGAATCAGTATTTTTACCTTAATAGGAATGAGATTGAGAAGGGTAACACCAAGCAAGGTGGTTAATCCGCTAATAAAAGCCCATAAGGCTGGTTTAAATGTTACTACAAACCAGCTCGAAAGCCATTATTTGGCGGGCGGGAATGTTGACCGTGTGGTAAATGCACTTATTGCCGCACATCGGGCAAATATTGAGTTATCATTTGAGCGTTGTGCTGCTATTGACCTAGCGGGACGTGACGTACTGGAAGCCGTTCAAATGAGTGTGAATCCGAAGGTTATTGAAACACCGTTTATTGCAGGTGTTGCCATGAACGGAATTGAAGTAAAAGCAAAGGCAAGAATTACTGTTCGTGCCAATATTGATCGCCTTGTTGGGGGCGCCGGCGAGGAAACGGTCGTTGCTCGTGTTGGCGAAGGCGTTGTCTCCACCATCGGTTCATCAGATAGCCACAGCAAAGTCCTAGAAAATCCTGATTTGATTTCGCAAACGGTACTGGCCAAAGGGCTTGATGCAGGCACTGCATTTGAAATTCTCTCGATTGATATAGCTGATGTTGATATCGGCAAGAACATTGGCGCTGAATTGCAGACGGAACAAGCGGAGGCTGACAAAAAGATTGCTCAGGCGAAAGCGGAGGAACGGAGGGCTATGGCTGTCGCCCTAGAGCAAGAAATGAAGGCCAAGGTGCAGGAAATGAAAGCCAAGGTAGTAGAGGCCGATGCAAAAGTGCCGCTTGCGATGGCTGAGGCATTGAAATCGGGCAATATCGGCGTCATGGATTATCTTAACTTTAAAAACATCTCCGCCGATACTGAAATGAGAGGGTCAATCGGGAAAATAACAGGAGAAAACAAAGATGGTCAGTAAAATTCATCTTAGGAGGCGGTTGTAATGGAAACGCTGCTCTTCCTAATCATTCTTGGAATCATCTCCACGATTTTTCGCAAAGGGAAAAAACCAACGACAAAATATAAACCATTTTCTATGAATACCTTTGAAGATTTAAGGGCTCATTTTCAAAATGAGCCGGTTAAAACGAAATTTAAACAATCTAAACAAAACAACGAAAAGGATATAGAAAAAGCTTATCAAAAGGTAAAAAAGAAGATGGCAACTGGTTCAACTGTAAATCAGAGCGAGGAAAAGCCTGCCGAAATCAGCCAGAAAGCAAAGGTAGATCCTAATGTTGTCGAGGGGGAAACTGCCATTTCTGTGGAACCAACCCCGCAAAAAATAATCAATGGTATCATTTGGGCCGAAATTCTTGGTGAGCCACGATCTAAAAAATCGTATTACGTAAAAAAGGGTAGAGGGTAATGCCTTAAAGAACGCAGGACCCAGTACGAAAAAGATGTGCTAGAACCCCTATTCATTTCATAAACATGAGATGAAAGGGGGTTCTTTTTTTATGGCAAAAAAATGGGGCCAACGGATTCGCAACTGGATGGCTAATAAAATGGATCTTCCTCAAGACGTTTTGATGGATTTACCCCGAATTACGATGATCGGACAAATCCATATTTATATAGAAAATCACCGAGGCTTGCTCGCCTTTACCGATAAAGAACTCCGTCTGCTATTAAAACAGGGACAGTTACAGATAAAAGGAAAATCTTTCGTCATTAAAACCATCTTACCTGAAGAGATATTACTCGAAGGAAAAATAGATCAGGTTCTGTTTATTAATGATTAATCTGGGAGGAACAAAATGAAGAATATGTGGATGGAATATTTATTTGGAATTGTCACAGTAAAAGTATCCGGTAAAGGGATGGAGCGCTTTATTAATGTCCTGATTAGGAATGGCTTTTTTATCTGGAAGGTAAAGCGGCATGGAACAGAAACCATTACGTTTAAAATGAGGCTTGAGGATGCCAAGAAAATCAGATATTTTGTTCGTAACAGCGGGTGCAGGGTTTCTTTTTTACGAAGAACCGGCATGCCCTTTTTATTTAAAAGGATATTGAAAAACAGCGGCTTTTTGATAGGTGCGGGAGTCTTCCTGATCATAATTTTTGTTTTATCAAATGTCATTTGGGGAATCCAAATTAAAGGGGCTAAGCCTGCAACTGAGTATCAAATTCGCAAAGAATTGGACAAGATGGGCGTTAAGATTGGCAAGCTGCAATTTTCGGTAAAAAATGTTGAGGGAATTCAAAGACAGTTAACCAATAACATTGGTGATCTTACGTGGGTTGGTGTGGAATTAAAAGGGACAACCTATCATCTCCAGGTGGTCGAAAAAAACGAACCGAAGAAGCCTGAGCAACTATCTCCGCAAAATCTCGTCGCCAAAAAGAAGGCGATTATTGTTAAAAGATATATTGAAGAAGGACAACCAGTGGTGGATAAGAACGATCATGTGGAGGAAGGGCAATTACTCGTTTCTGGTGTAATCGGAGAAGGGGAAAATTCCAAAATGATCGCAGCAAAAGGAGAGGTCTGGGGCGAAACTTGGTATATGAGCCATGTTGAGCTGCCGTTTGAAACCAGCTTTAAAGTCTATAACGGAAACGAGGAACAAAAGCATTCATTATTATTTGGAAAATTTGAGCTGCCAATCTGGGGCTTTGGTAAACCGGATTTCAAGGAATCTGAAACCGAAACGGTTGAACATAAAATTCATTTCTTAAAATGGGAGCTGCCCATCTCCTATGTTCATAAAACCATTCGGGAAAGAGAGGAATACACGAGAAATTACACAGAAAAAGAAGCGGAAGAAAACGCACTCGAATTAGCCAGAAAACAAATAAAAAGTCTTTTAGAAGAGGATGCTATCATTAAAGATGAAAAAATTTTACACAAAGACAATAAAAATGGTAAGGTTATACTGGACGTTCATTTTAAAATCATTGAAAACATTGCAGTCGGACAACCGATTTCCAAGGAGACTCATGAATGACAGAAAAGTTAACAACCATTAAGGTACAGCTTGAAAATCCTGCAGAAGCAATGGCGCTGCTCGGAACTTCAGACCAACATTTAAAAATTATTGAACAAGAGCTTAATGTTTCGATTATTACAAGGGGTGAGTCGCTCAACCTCTCAGGAGATGAGGAGCAGGTTTCTCTTGCTGGGCAAATACTCGACCGCTTAATGTTTGTCATCCGAAAGGGAATTGCCATTAGCGGGCGAGATGTCTTATATGCCGTGCAAATGGCTCAAAAGGGAACCCTTGATTACTTTGTGAATCTATATGAGGAAGAAATCGGCAAAAACGTTAAAGGAAAATCCATCCGTGTTAAAACGCTTGGCCAAAGGCAATATATCAACTCGATTAAGAAAAATGATTTAGTGTTTGGAATTGGCCCTGCTGGTACAGGAAAAACGTATTTAGCCGTTGTTATGGCCGTTAACGCCCTGAAAAATGGACAGGTTAATAAAATCATTTTAACTCGCCCTGCTGTTGAAGCAGGAGAAAGTCTTGGATTTCTTCCTGGCGATTTAAAAGAAAAGGTCGACCCATATTTACGGCCATTGTATGACGCGCTCCATGATATATTGGGGGCAGAACATACAGGAAGGCTTATCGAACGGGGGACAATCGAAATTGCTCCGCTTGCGTATATGAGGGGACGGACGCTTGATGATGCTTTCGTTATCCTGGATGAAGCGCAAAATACGACACATGCGCAAATGAAAATGTTCTTGACAAGACTTGGATTCGGCTCAAAAATGGTCATTACAGGTGACCGAACCCAGATAGACTTGCCAAAAGGAGCTAAATCAGGCCTAGTTGAGGCTGAGGAAATTCTACAAAATATAAAGGGCATTTCCTTCGTCTATTTTGAAGCGGTCGATGTCGTTCGCCACCCGCTTGTCGGAAGAATCATACTGGCATACGAAAAAAAGGAAAAATAAGATGGACTTGAAAGGGACTCACTGCATATAAAAGTGATTCCTTTTTTTTTGAGGATGAAACTTGACGGAAAAACTGTTATCATTTTACATAAAGCAAGCTTTCATCTAAAATCAATAAATAACATAAGTGTAAAGACTTGATAATTCAGGGAAACGTGGTTGGAGGGATATAGTTGGAAAAACTGCAGGTGCATTTCATTCGAATTCGCAAACTGCTGGATAATACATTCTTTCGTATTCTTTTTTTCCTGGTATTAGGAATTGTTCTTTTCACAGCTATGTTTAACAACGTAAAGCCGGAAAAGCTGGATATTGAATTGTTTTCAGTGGCAGGAAAAACGATACGGTCTCCAGGGACAGTCGAAGATAAGCAAAGCACGGAGAAGAAAAGAAAAGAGGCGCGCGACCAGGTTCAGGCTGTCTATACATTAAAAAATGAATATACGCAAAACCGCGTTGACCTAATTACCTCCATTTTCAGCGCTGCGGCTGAAGTAAATGATGAAGTAAAGGATAATAAAAAAAAGCAGGCTGCAGAGGCTTCTGAGGAGCCGCCACAAATTATAGAGCCTAGTGTTTCAGAAAAAGTTACGATGCTTAAGTCGAAATTAACGCCGACGGTATCGAAGGATTTATCCGATCAGGTTTTTTCCGCATTAGTTCAGGCAAATAACGAAGAATTGTCCATTGCAAAAGATTTAACGGTTACCGCCATAAACAATGTAATGACGAAAAGAATATCTGCGGATGAAGTCGAAAATGCTAAAAAGAGGGTTGAGGAAGAGGTAAAATATTCAGCATTGAGCGAGAATATGAGAATTGCGGCAATTGATCTTGGCAGGTATGCTGTGATCCAAAATGAATTTTATGACCCTTCTGCAACCGAAGAACTTAGGAGGCAGGCGGCGGAAAGTGTTGAACCCGTTAAGATTCTACAAGGGCAAATTATTGTAGAAGAAGGGAAACTCATAAACCAAGATATTTACCGTCAATTGAAGCTTGTTGGACTGCTACATAACGAAAAATCCTTTAAGCCGTTCATTGGATTAGTTGTTTTAATAAGCATTATACTTACATCGCTTTATTGTTACTTTTACCAAATGAAATCGCTCCCCGAAAAGAGACAAAACTTTTTGTTATTGTTCGGGATGATTTTCATTCTATCAATTTTTTTATTGAAAATACTCAGTATGCTGCAAGTATTTAATTATTCTGCGATTGGCTATCTATTTCCTGCAGCCTTGGCGGGGATGATGATAAAAATTTTAATTGATGAAAAGCTGGCTATTATGACCTCTATCATCCTTGCAGTTTGCGGCAGTGTATTATTTAATGAAGGCGTATCGGGGACATTAAACTTTTCAGAAGGTATCTATATTTTATTCAGTGCTTTGGGAGGCATATTATTTTTAAGTAATCAAAACCAGCGGTCAAAAATTCTGCAGGCTGGGATATTTTCTGCAGTAGTGAATCTGTTGACCATTTTGGCTTTAATGTATTTGCCAAACGGGCAATATTCCGGCTTGGAATATGGGTATTATTTTATTACAGCCCTTGTATCAGGTATTGCCTCTGCGGTGTTGACGATTGGCTTACTGCCTTTTTTTGAGGCAAGTTTCGGCATACTATCAACCATTAGGATGATCGAATTATCGAATCCAAATCATCCGCTTTTAAGGAAAATCTTAATGGAGGCCCCTGGGACCTATCATCATAGCGTGATGGTTGCAAATTTAGCGGAGTCTGCCTGCGAAGCTATTGGTGCAAATGGTTTGCTGGCAAGGGTAGGAAGCTATTATCATGATATAGGCAAAACGCGGCGGCCAAACTTTTTTATCGAAAATCAAATCCACCATGATAATCCGCATGACCGTCTGCCGCCGGACAAAAGCGCGAGCATCATCATTGCCCATGTAACGGATGGTTCGAATATGCTAAAGAAGTGCCATATGCCAAAGGAAATAATTGAAATCGCGGAACAGCATCATGGGACCACCTTACTGAAGTTTTTCTATCATAAAGCGCTTCAGGCCGATCCTGATGTAAGGGAAGATGATTTCCGTTATCCCGGTCCGAAGGCACAGTCAAAGGAATCGGCCGTGGTGGGAATTGCAGATAGTGTTGAGGCTGCAGTACGGTCCTTATCACAGCCTACGCCAGAGTTGATTGAGTCTCTTGTGAAAAAAATTGTGGCTGACCGTCTTCAAGATGGGCAATTAAATGAATGTGATCTGACCATGAAGGAAATTGAAACTGTCACTTTCACATTATGTGAAACATTAAAGGGGATCTTTCATTCTAGAATTGAATATCCTGAGCTAACAAAGAAGGTGAAACAAGCATGACATTACTTATTGATTCATTAGATGAAACAGAGCAGCTGTCTGACCAACAGATGCTTGATGTTGAAAGGTTACTAAATTTTGCAGCAAATAAGCTAAGCATTGAAGAACATAGTGAAGTTTCGGTTACCTTTGTGACAAATCAAAGAATCCAAGAAATTAATCGTGAATACCGTGATAAGGACGCGCCAACTGATGTGATTTCATTTGCCATGGAAGAGTTAGGTGAGGGAGAAATAGAAATTGAGGGCGCGGAGATGCCAAGGGTATTGGGAGATATTATCATTTCAGTTCCTAAGGCAATGGAGCAGGCAGAAGAATATGGCCATCCTTTCGTAAGGGAACTTGGCTTTTTAGCTGTGCATGGATTTCTCCATTTATTAGGGTATGACCACATGACAGAGGAAGAGGAAAAAGAAATGTTCTCTCTGCAGAAGGAAATTTTAAATGAATATGGACTCGCTAGATAGGCCTAAACGAAAAAAATTTTGGCACACCTTTACCTATGCCATAGAAGGAATTGTGACGGCCTTAAAGCATGAAAGAAATATGCGTTTTCATGCAATAAGCGCTGTTATTGTGATTGCCTTTGGCTTGTTCTTCTCTATTACTAAAATAGAGTGGCTGTTTATTCTCGTTTCAATTGGCGGCATGTTTTCGTTGGAATTACTGAATACGGCAATTGAACGCGTAGTAGACCTGGTAACAAATGAGTATAAACCTCTTGCTAAACAGGCGAAGGACATTGCTGCCGGAGCAGTGTTCATTTTTGCCATTATTACACTAGTAATAGGAATCGTCATATTTTTACCCTATGTCTTGGAATTGTTTTTGTAAGCTTTTGATTACAGGATTTGAAATGGCCGCTTGATTTAGGTAAAATGACTAAACAGCTTCTTCTTAGAAAAAACTATTTTTAAGAATATTTCAACTATTTTAAATCTTTTATTTTTTTCTTTACAAATAATGTTTTTTTGGAAAATTTGAGGTAAAATAAAGAAACAGCAGGACTCCTGCTGGAAAGGAAAGAAGACTAGTGAACATCGAACAACTAATCGAAGAAGCTAAAAAAGCAAGAGAAAAAGCTTATGTTCCTTATTCTAAGTTTGGCGTGGGAGCAGCGCTTTTAACAACAGATGGTAAAGTATATCATGGCTGTAATATTGAGAATGCCGCCTACAGTATGTGTAACTGTGCAGAGAGGACTGCTGTTTTTAAAGCGTTTTCAGAAGGCGACCGGCAATATCAAATGATGGCCGTTGTTGCTGACACTGATCGGCCATGCTCGCCATGCGGGGCCTGCAGGCAGGTCATTGCAGAATTATGCCCAAGGGAAATGAAGGTGGTTTTAACCAACCTTAAAGGGGATGTTCTAGAGACCACAGTAGAACAATTATTGCCAGGCGCTTTTTCGCCGGAGGATTTAAATGGTAAATAATACAAGTTCCGGAACAGATCATAAATCAGGGTTTATATCCATTATTGGCCGCCCGAACGTTGGAAAATCAACTTTTCTGAATCGGGTAATCGGCCAAAAAATCGCCATCATGAGCGACAAGCCGCAAACGACGCGTAATAAAATCCAAGGAGTTCTGACCCTTTCAGACGCCCAAATGGTGTTTATCGATACCCCTGGTATCCATAAACCAAAACATAAATTAGGCGACTTCATGATGAAGGTTGCCCAAAATACTCTTAAAGAAGTAGACTTAGTTTTATTTATGGTCAATGCCGAAGAAGGTTTTGGTCGTGGTGAAGAATTTATTCTTGAAAAATTTCAAACCATTAATACACCAGTCTTTCTCGTCATTAATAAAATTGATCAAGTTCACCCTGATGAGCTGTTGCAGATTATTGAATTGTATAAAGAAAAGTATGCTTTTCAAGAAATTGTGCCAATTTCCGCACTGGAAGGAAATAATGTCGAAAGACTGCTTGAGCAAATTAAAGCAATTCTTCCTGAAGGGCCGCAATACTATCCTGCCGATCAGGTAACCGATCATCCGGAACGCTTTATCATTACAGAGTTAATCAGGGAAAAAGCCCTTCATTTAACAAGGGAGGAAATCCCTCATTCCTTGGCTGTTGTTCTTGATAAAATGGAACGGCAGGGGAATAAAGACATTATTCATGTCATGGCAACCATTATTGTCGAACGTGATTCACAAAAAGGGATTATCATTGGCAAGCAGGGAAGCATGCTGAAGGAAATAGGCAAGCGTGCTCGTGTCGATATTGAAAACCTTCTAGGTTCCAAAGTCTTTTTGGAACTGTGGGTAAAGGTTCAAAAGGATTGGCGCAATAGAATGTCCCAGCTTCGTGAATATGGATTTAATGAAAACGAATATTAGTGAATCACTTTAACTAAAGTATTAACACTCTTTCAAGAATATGCATAATCAGTTTTAACAAAATTTACGTCTTATGATTAATGCGTAGGCAGGCTATGATAATTGTAAGGTTTGAACTGTAACGCTAGTCTAAATATCGAAAGGTGGGGTTTTCATGTTGGATTTTACGTGGAAAATATTTAGCCAAACAGGTAATATTGACACATATCTTCTCTTTAAAGAGCTTGAGAAGGAAAACCAAGAAATACCCGGTAATCTGAATGAAGAGCTAGCTCAAATCGATTTTCCAGTTTCATAAGCAAGTCACGCGCCTGAAGAAGGTGACAATCATGCTTCAGAAATGTGAAGGCATCGTCATTAGAACAACAGATTATGGTGAAACAAACAAAATTATTACACTATATACAAGGGAATGGGGAAAGGTTGGCTTTATGGCCCGTGGAGCTAAAAAGCCTAATAGCCGTCTTTCAGCTATTACCCAGTTATTCACTCACGGTTACTTCCTCGTTCAAAAAGGAACAGGCCTAGGAGGCCTTCAGCAGGGTGAAGTCATTTCCTCGATGCGATCGATTGGGGAAGATATTTTTCTAACCGCATATGCAAGTTATATTGTCGAACTAACGGATAAATGTACTGAGGAGAAAAAGCCTAATCCTTTTCATTTTGAATTGCTTTATCAGACCCTTCACTATATGAATGAAGGCTTTGATGCTGATATTCTTGTGAATATCTATGAGATGAAAATGTTGAATGTTTTAGGATTATATCCTATCTTGAATCAATGTTCCGTTTGTGGAAGCACAGACGGGCATTTTTCTTTTTCGATCCGGGAAGGCGGATTTATCTGTCACCGATGTTTAGCCAAGGATCCCTATCATATAAAACTGTCACAAGCAGCGGTAAAATTATTAAGATTGTTTTATTATTTCGATTTGTCTAGATTAGGGAATATCTCTGTTAAAGATGAAACAAAGGCAGAACTGAAGAAAGTTATTTCGGTTTATTATGAAGAATATTCTGGGCTTCATTTGAAGACAAAGAAATTCCTTGACTCGATGGGGCAGTTTCGTAATCTTTTATAAATGCGATGTTGACATTGTTCAAAGTTTTGGTTAATATTAGCTTTAAAATTAATATTTGCGTTGACAGAAAGTAGTACTTAGTCCCCTCTATAAAAGCGAACCTAGGATAGTGTAAGCTAGGGTATAGAGCATTAAGGAAGGCGTTCTTGAGCAAAGTTGTATTAAGGTGGCTGCTATTTAGGGCAGCAAATAGGGTGGAACCGCGGGTAACTCTCGTCCCTATGCTTATTATAGGCATAGGGACGGGAGTTTTTTTATTTATTAAGAATATGAAAAAGGAGTTATTACGATGAGTGTAACAATGGAACAGATTGTCTCACACGCTAAGCACAGAGGTTTTATTTTTCCGGGGTCTGAAATTTACGGCGGACTTGCGAACACTTGGGATTACGGTCCTTTAGGTGTCGAATTTAAAAATAATATAAAAGCTGCCTGGTGGAAAAAGTTTGTTCAGGAGTCACCATATAATGTTGGCTTAGATGCGGCAATCCTCATGAACCCGAGAACATGGGAAGCTTCAGGGCATATCGGCAACTTTAACGATCCAATGATTGACTGCAAAAACTGTAAAGCCCGTCACCGTGCTGATAAATTGATTGAAAATGCGCTTGAAGAAAAAGGAATTGAGATGGTGGTCGATGGCCTTCCGTTTGAAAAAATGGAAGAGCTGATTAAAGAGCATAATATCGCCTGCCCAGACTGCGGCAGCCACGATTTTACCGGCATTCGCCAATTTAATCTTATGTTTAAAACATTCCAGGGTGTTACGGAAACAAGTGCAAATGAAATTTTTCTTCGTCCGGAAACAGCTCAAGGTATTTTCGTAAACTTTAAAAATGTACAGCGGACAATGCGTAAGAAACTGCCATTCGGTATTGCTCAAATCGGTAAAAGCTTTCGTAATGAAATTACACCGGGTAACTTTACCTTCCGTACAAGAGAATTTGAGCAAATGGAGTTGGAATTCTTCTGCAAACCAGGAGAGGAACTAAAATGGTTTGATTATTGGAAGCAATTTGCGGAAAAATGGCTCATGTCATTAGGTCTTAACCAAGAAAACTTAAGACTTCGCGACCATTCCGAAGACGAACTGTCCCATTACAGCAATGCTACAACTGATTTTGAATATAAATTCCCGTTTGGCTGGGGTGAGCTTTGGGGTGTTGCCTCTAGAACTGATTATGATTTAAAGCAGCATATGCAACATTCCGGTGAGGATTTCAATTATATTGATCCCGAAACAAATGAACGATATATTCCATACTGCATTGAGCCTTCCCTTGGTGCAGACCGGGTAACGTTGGCTTTCTTAATCGATGCTTATGATGAAGAGCAGTTAGAAGATGGAACATCTAGAACAGTTATGCGTTTCCATCCTGCTCTCGCACCGTTTAAGGCAGCAATTCTTCCGCTTTCAAAGAAGCTTTCCGATGGTGCACGAGAAGTATTTGAACGATTAGCAAAACACTTTAACGTAGATTATGATGAAGCAGGCTCTATCGGTAAACGATACCGCCGCCATGATGAAATCGGTACTCCATTCTGTATCACATATGATTTTGATTCCCAGGAAGATCAAATGGTTACCGTTAGAGACCGCGACACAATGGAACAAACAAGGGTTCCAATAGCGGAGCTTGCTGCATTCTTACAAGAAAAGGTATCATTCTAAGAAAAAGGTGCGGAAACCCGCACCTTTTCCTATTTGGCTAATAGGAAATTATACATTCAACTACGCCTCTGCTTCGTCCTATCGGACTCGCCAATCGGCTAGTTTTCATTTGTAGTTCACAGCCGATTCATTTCAATTAGTTAGCATTTAGTATATAATATTGCTAAATAAGAGGCTTCCGGGATACTTTCAGGAATTAAAAGGGTGGTGAGGACAATCGAACTGACAAAACGCCAAGAGCTGATATTAGATATAGTAAAGGAAAATGGACCGATCACAGGGGAGCATATCGCCGACCAATTGAACTTAACCAGAGCTACATTAAGGCCGGATCTTGCTATTTTGACAATGGCTGGTTTTTTAGATGCCAGACCCCGGGTCGGATATTTTTATACAGGAAAATCAGGAGCGCAATTATTAACGGAAAATCTACAACGAATATATGTGAGGGACTACCAATCCATCCCGGTTGTCGTAAGTGAAAACGTCTCGGTTTATGATGCTATTTGCACCATGTTCCTTGAGGATGTCGGGACATTATTTGTGGTCGACCAAAATACTGTTTTGGTTGGAGTTCTATCCAGAAAAGATTTGCTTCGGGCAAGTATTGGGAAACAAGAGTTAACGACCATTCCTGTCAATATCATCATGACAAGAATGCCCAATATAACCATGTGCGAGCGGGATGACCTGCTTATTGAAGTTGCGAAAAAGTTAATTGAAAAACAAATAGATGCACTGCCGGTAGTGAGAGAAACCGAAAAAGGCTTTGAAGTGATCGGCAGAGTAACGAAAACGAACATTACCAAAGCCTTTGTTGCATTAGGTGATGATGAATAAAAGTTTGGTAATAAGAAGGAGTTGATTTGGGAATGGTCTCGCCAGTGATTTATGTGGTATCAGATTCAGTAGGTGAAACGGCCGAATTAGTAACAAAAGCGGCTATCAGTCAATTTAATGGATCCGGGATGACATTAAAGAGATTCCCTTATGTAGAAGATAAGGAAAATATTGATGAAGTCTTGTCACTAGTTTCTTTGGATCATGCAATGGTGGCATATACACTTGTCAAACCGGAAATGCGTACATACATGAAAGAAAGAACAGATATAGAAGGAATATCAGCTGTGGATTTAATTGGCCCGATTATCGATCAAATTCAAAGCTTCAGCGGCAAAGAACCATTGTGTGAACCAGGGCTTGTCCGCAAATTGGATGAGGATTATTTTAAAAAGGTGGAGGCAATTGAGTTTGCTGTAAAGTATGATGACGGTCGTGATCCCAGAGGGATTTTAAAGGCAGATATTGTGCTAATAGGTGTATCTCGAACCTCAAAGACTCCATTATCCCAGTATTTAGCCCACAAACGCCTAAAGGTGGCCAATGTCCCGCTTGTTCCAGAGGTTGATCCGCCGGAAGAACTTTATAAAGTCCCGAAAGAGAAATGCTTTGGCTTAAAAATCAGTCCGGAAAAGTTAAATAACATAAGAAGAGAAAGACTGCTTTCTTTAGGATTAAATGATCAGGCTAGCTATGCAAACATTGACAGGATAAAAGAAGAGTTGAATTTTTTTGAAAAGGTAGTACAGAAAATTAATTGTCCTGTTGTTGATGTAACCAATAAAGCAGTTGAAGAGACGGCCAATGTTATTTTAAACTATATTCAAAAAGGCAGGCCATAGCACATAATCTTATGATTATGTGTTTTTTGCTTATTGGCTAAAAAAAATAATAAATAAAAAGTTATGGCAAAATGATAACGAATATACTATAATAAAAAATTGTGATAAAAATATATGTTTTTAGGTTTAGACTTGCATTTGAACGAATAAACTATTTACTGTGAGATGTCAAGGGGACCTACAAAAAAAAATTCGACATAAATCCTTTTTTTCACTCTAAGGAATTTTTTTTTGAAATTCTTATTTTATCGGGAAAATTTCTCCATAACCCGTTTGCCTGCTCGTAAATCGGCGAGTTTTCCCAATAAAATTAATCTGGAAAGAAGGAATATTCGGAGTGATGTAGAATTAATAAAATGGTGAGAGACCACCCGACAATTTATGTCGATGCTGATTCCTGCCCGGTCAAGGCGGAGATTGTCGAAATTGCAAAGAAATTCGCCATTGACATATTTTTTATCGCCTCCTTTGACCACTAAAACAAGGAAAAGTTCCTTAACGCGAAGGCTAGAAGGAAGGGAGTTTACGGTAAAGGTCCAAAACCTTCTCGTTTAGCGGATCGGAAAAATTTACGGCGGAATTAACAAAAATTTTGTCGAAATTTGCAGGAATTTAAAATGAAGGTGTTGAATACCTGTATACCAATGGAGTTGTTTTCATGGCAGACCGTATTGCCGAAGAAAAAATAGAACAAATTCGTCAGGCTGTTGATATTGTCGAGGTAATCAGCGATTATGTCGGGTTGAAAAAGCAGGGGCGAAATTACTTCGGATTATGTCCTTTCCATGGAGAGAGCACCCCGTCATTTTCAGTATCGCCTGACAAACAAATCTTCCATTGCTTTGGCTGCGGTGCAGGCGGAAATGTTTTTTCTTTTTTAATGGAACTAGAGGGAATTTCATTTCAGGAAGCGGCTATGAAACTGGCTGCTAGAGGAAATATTAATCTTGAAATAAATTTATCCTCCGCACACTCCGAGAAAAAAATTTCTGATGAACTTCAGGCCATGCTTGATGCTCACGAGCTGTTACGTAAATTTTATCATCACTTGCTGGTAAATACAAAAGAAGGACAGCATGCATTGGAGTATCTGCTTGGAAGAGGATTTACACATGAGTCGATTGAAAAATTTCAAATTGGTTATTCCTTGAATTCGTGGGATTTTGTTTATAAGTTCCTAACGAAACGGGATTTTTCTCCCGAATGGATGGAAAAAGCCGGACTCATCATTAAACGTGAAAAGGATGGAACATACTTTGATCGATTTAGGGATCGAATTATGTTTCCGATATTCAACAGAAACGGAAATACGATTGCTTTTTCAGGGAGAACACTAGGGGCCGATGAGCCCAAATATTTAAACAGTCCCGAAACAGCAATCTTTAATAAAAGCAAAATTTTATACAATTACAACTTGGCTAAGCCCAGCATAAAAAAATCCCAGCAGGCGGTTTTATTTGAAGGGTTTGCAGATGTGATTTCCGCTGACCGCGCCGGAATCGAAAATGGCATTGCGACAATGGGGACATCGTTGACTGATGATCATATTGCCCTTTTACGTACTAGCGCGCAAACCATCACTATTTGCTATGATTCAGATAAAGCAGGAATTGAAGCAGCGTTTCGAGCAGGCAACCATTTGAACGATGCAGGCTTTCAAATAAAAGTAGCTTTAATGCCTGATGGCATGGACCCGGATGAATATATAAAGAAGAACAGTCCGGAGAAATTTCGCGGCGAGGTAATTGGAGCAAGTTTAACTTGGATGGCTTTTAAAATTCTTTATTTTCGAAGAGGAAAAAATCTTCAGAATGAAGGAGATAGGCTTGCTTATATCGAACAAATAGTAAAAGAAATCAGCAAATTAACAAAAGCCGTTGAAAAGGATCATTATTTGCGGCAAATTGCAGCAGAGTTTTCCCTATCATTAGATTCCTTAAAACAGCAGGAACAGCAGATATATTTTGCGGAGAAGAAAAAGGAAATTGGTAAGAACGAACCAAAATCTAAGCCGATTCTAGTGCAAAAAAAAGTAAATGAATTAAAACCTGCGTATTATCGGGCAGAAAGATGTCTCATTGCCCATATGCTAAAAAGCAGGGATAACACCTATAAGGTACAGGAGTTACTACAGGGCGATACGTTTAACGAAGATGAACATCAGGCAATCATAACCTATCTTTTGGCATTTTACGAAGAACATATTAACCCTGATTCAAGCGCATTTTTATCTTATATTCATGATGAAAATCTAAGAAGAATAGTCGCCAACATCGAAATGATGTCAATTAATGATGAATTAAGTCATCAGGAATTAACTGATTATATCAAACAGGTGTTGAAACATAAAAAATTGTTAAAAATAAAGGAAAAAGAAGCCGAGTTAAAAGAAGCGGAGCGACACAGTGATTTTAGGCTGGCTGCTGCGATTGGAAATGAAATCAATCAATTGCGTAAATCACTATAGAGTAATTTAGTGTGTTTGATTAATTGAAGGAGGGGACCCCCGTATGGCTGCTGAAAAATCAGCACGTGCAAGCGAGGTCGAGAATGAATTGACCCTTGAGCAAGTGAAAGACCAGTTAACCGCATTGGGTAAAAAAGTTGGTGTCCTTGCCTATGATGATATTGCCGAGAAAATGGCAAATTTCGACGTGGAATCCGATCAGATGGATGAGTTTTACGAATTCCTTGGAGACCAGGGAATTGAATTAGTTGGTGATAGTGATGATGAGGACGATGATGATCCAAGCATCAAGGCGCTATCAAAAGATGATGATAGCGATGAATTTGATTTAAATGATCTCAGTGTACCTCCAGGTGTAAAAATCAACGACCCTGTTCGTATGTACCTAAAGGAAATTGGCCGGGTTGATTTGCTCTCTGCTGAAGAAGAAATTAACTTAGCCCACCGCATTGAACAAGGTGATGAAGAAGCAAAGCGGCGCCTTGCTGAAGCAAACCTCCGTCTTGTTGTTAGTATTGCAAAACGCTATGTTGGCCGTGGCATGCTGTTCCTTGACCTTATCCAGGAAGGAAATATGGGTCTTATCAAAGCGGTTGAAAAATTTGATTATCGTAAAGGCTTTAAATTTAGTACATATGCCACATGGTGGATTCGCCAAGCGATTACCCGCGCCATTGCCGATCAGGCGAGAACAATCCGGATACCAGTGCATATGGTAGAGACAATTAACAAGCTTATTCGTGTTCAGCGTCAGTTGCTGCAGGATTTAGGCCGCGAACCAACTCCGGAAGAAATTGCCGAAGATATGGACCTGACACCTGATAAGGTAAGGGAAATTTTAAAAATTGCCCAGGAACCTGTCTCACTTGAAACACCAATTGGTGAAGAAGATGACTCACATCTTGGAGATTTCATCGAGGATCAGGATGCTACATCCCCTTCAGAGCATGCTGCTTACGAGTTATTAAAGGAGCAGCTTGAAGATGTTCTCGATACCCTGACGGACCGGGAAGAAAATGTTCTTCGCCTTCGTTTTGGGCTGGATGACGGCCGTACCCGCACCCTCGAAGAGGTCGGCAAGGTTTTTGGTGTCACCCGCGAGCGAATCCGGCAGATTGAAGCAAAAGCATTAAGGAAACTGCGTCACCCAAGCCGCAGCAAACGCCTTAAAGATTTCTTGGAATAGGGCTCAAAAGATAGTTTACTTCTTACAAGAAGTAAACTATTTTTTTTAGCTAATAAGAAAGTATAAATTCAACTACGCCTCTGTCTTCGTCCTAACGGACTCGCCAATCGGCGAGTTTTCATTTATTTTTTTGAAAGCACTTTCTCTTTGTTCTCTATTTTACTGAATTGTCTCTCATTTTGCAAATAGGCCAATTGGTGTTTTCTCCCAAATAACAACTTAATTATTATCGTAAAAAAGGTGAACTAAAGTCAATTTTTCCTATTCAGATAAGGTTTGTAGTGCTAAATACCCCACCTTAATGGGTTTATCATCCAACATTCAGATAATATTATATCTTCTAAAATTTATTAAAGTTGAGAATTGTCAGGTGAAAAGAATATAATATATTTGTAAGCGTATACATAGGTGATTAGGGGGAGATGGACTTGAACTTTGACTTAACATCTGAACAACAAATGATTAAAAAGACAATTCGCCAGTTTGCAGAAGAAGAGGTTGCGCCAGATGCAATAGAACGTGACAGAACAAAACAGTTTCCGACAGATGTGTTTAAAAAAATGGCAGAAATGGGAATGATGGGACTTCCCTTCCCGGAGGAATACGGCGGGGGAGGGGCAGACACCGTTAGTTTTGCGATTGTGGTGGAAGAGTTAAGCAGAGTTTGCGGTTCAACAGGCATCACTTATTCAGCGCATATATCCTTAGGGGGCGCTCCTTTAAACTTATTTGGTACAGAAGAGCAAAAGCAAACCTATTTAAGACCCATTTGCACAGGCGAGTCGTTAGGTGCCTTTGGATTGACAGAGCCAAATGCCGGATCCGATGCCGGAGGAACTAAAACAACCGCAAAAGAAACGGGTGGCCAGTTTGTCATCAACGGAAATAAATGTTTCATCACGAATGCCAGTTATGCCAAGCATTTGGCACTAACGGCTGTAACGAATGAAACAAACGGTAAAAAAGAAATCAGTGCCATCATTGTTCCAACAAATACAGCTGGATTTACAGTTATTGATAATTACGAAAAAATGGGCTTAAATTCCTCCAATACAACTGAGCTTGTCTTAGAGGATGTCAAAGTACCTGTGGAAAACCTGCTGGGAAAACGCGGCGAGGGTTTTAAGCAATTTTTAATTACCCTTGATGGCGGCAGAATTGGAATCGGCGCCATGGCTGTCGGGATTGCTCAGGGTGCTTACGAGAAAGCGCTAGCCTATGCTAAGGAAAGAAAACAGTTTGGCAAATCAATTTCAACTTTCCAAGCTATTCAATTTAAGCTGGCTGACATGGCAATGAAAATTGAGCTGGCCCGCAATATGGTCTATAAGGCTGCTTGGTTAAAGGATCAAGGAAGAACATTTTCAAAGGAAGCAGCAATGTGTAAATTATACGCATCCGAAATATGTATGGAAGTTACCAGCCAAGCAGTCCAAATTCACGGCGGCTATGGCTATATGAAAGAATATCATGTGGAGCGAATGATGCGTGATGCAAAGCTCCTGGAAATAGGCGAAGGAACCTCCGAAGTTCAGCGAATGGTAATTTCAAGATTAATTGGTTGTTAAAAAATATATTGGGAAATATAACAAAGAGGCTGAAATAAATAATTATTTTAGCCTCTTTGCTCTTTTTTTAAAAGATTATAGTGATAAAATAACATTAGGGCTTTTCCTTCTGTTCATTTTCAAGTAAAATAGTAGTTGTTTGTAGGCGGTTTTATTTATTTACAGATGTTCATACATAGGGAGGTAAAATTATGAAAAAGAATCCGGTAATTCCTTACATTCTCATCATGGTTTTTGGGATTGTCCTTATGTTCACTTTGTCTTTTAAAGGACTAGGGGATAGTAAGGAGCTTGCTGCTGAGAAAGGTGAAGGCAAAGGCAGTGAGAAAACAGAAGTGGCTGCATCCAAGCCAGAAGACATTTATAAAACAACTTGTATTGGCTGTCACGGCGATCAATACCAAGGGGTTGTAGGTCCTCCGTTAAAAGGTGTTGGCGACAAGCTTTCTAAAGAAGAACTTAAAAACATCGTGACTCACGGTAAAGGCTCCATGCCTGCAGGTCTTGTTCCCGAGGATAAAGCTGCTGCAATGGCAGATTGGTTATCGAAACTTAAATAATTTGACAAAAGGTCCTTTGCATCTGTAAAGGACCTTTTATATTATTAAGGCATACATATTGAAAAGCAGGTGTGTTAATTTGAATGCAGAAAAATTATCAATGCGTTTGACGGCTGTTGCGAAATACGTTCCAAAAGAGGCAAGATTAGCAGATATTGGTTCTGATCATGCTTATCTGCCTAGTTACTTGGTAAAAAACGCTGGCATTCCGTTTGCCGTTGCCGGTGAAGTAGCGAAAGGTCCATACCAATCTGCAAAAAGCAATGTAATGGCAGAAGGACTGTCAGATAGAATTTCAGTCAGGATGGGAGACGGCCTCGAGGTTATCGAATCTGGTGAAATAGATTGCATTACGATTGCCGGCATGGGTGGCGCATTGATTGCCAGTATTTTAGAAAATGGAAAAGAAAAGCTGGAAACCGTCAAGAGGCTTGTGTTACAGCCAAACATTAGCGCCATTACTATCCGATTATGGTTTTTGGAAAATGAATGGGAGTTGATTGCCGAAGAAATTCTTGAGGAAGACGGCAAAACCTATGAGATTTTAGTTGCTGAAAAAGGTAATGCAAAACGCCCTTATCAAAAGAATAAAATGGAGATGGAGCTGTTAATGGGACCATTTCTCATTCAGAACCAAAATGAGATCTTTAAGAAAAAATGGCTGTCTGAAAGCAGCAATTGGGAAAGAGTTAAAAAACAGTTAGAAAACGCTGCTGCGACCCCTGAAACAGTTGAGAAAAGAAAGGAAATAGAAGATAAGCTAAAACTTGTGGAGGTGGCATTGAAAATTGAAAAAAGCTAATGGTCATGAAATTATTCAGCTGTTTGAAAAATTTGCGCCAAAGAGCCTGGCAATGGAAGGAGATAAAATCGGTCTGCAAATTGGCCGCCTTAATCAAAAGGTAGAACGGGTAATGATTGCCTTGGACGTTCTTGATTCCGTCATTGATGAGGCCATTGAAAAAAAGGTTCAGCTTATTATTGCTCATCACCCGCCGATTTTCCGGCCACTAAAAAATATTATTACTGATACTGTTCAAGGGCAGATCATTGAGAAATTGCTCAAACATGATATCGCCGTATACGCGGCCCATACCAACCTAGATGTGGCCAAGGGCGGGGTAAATGATTGGCTGGCTGAAGCTTTAGGGTTGGAGGATGCTGAGGTTTTAGTTCCAACTTTTGATACAAAACTAAAGAAATTAGTGGTGTTTGTGCCTGTCAGTCATGCTGATGAACTAAGACACGCGCTAGGGAACGCCGGTGCAGGTTTTATTGGCAGCTATAGCCATTGCTCATTTACGGCAAACGGTACTGGCCGATTTTTGCCGGGGGAGGATACGAATCCTTTTATCGGTAAGCCTGGGGAGCCAGAAACGGTCGAAGAGGTTCGGATTGAAACGATTGTCCCTGAGCCTATCTTAAAAAAGGTAATCACCGCTATGATTAAAGCTCATCCATATGAGGAAGTGGCCTATGATGTTTATCCGCTTGAAAATAAAGGAGAGGTACTTGGGCTAGGCAGAATTGGAAAGATCCCGGAAATGACGTTAGAGGAGTTTGCCGAAAAGGTAAAAGTGGCTCTTGAGGTGGACAGGGTCCGCGTGGTGGGCGATATGCAGGCAAGAGTGAAGAAGGCCGCCGTATTAGGTGGAGATGGAAATAAATATTATTCCCATGCCAAATTTAAAGGGGCCGATGTTTATGTGACAGGGGATATTTATTATCACACCGCTCATGATGCGATGATGGATGGCTTGAATATGATTGACCCAGGACATAATGTTGAAAAGGTCATGAAAAAAGGCCTGACCAAAACGTTGCAGACATTATGCCAGGAAGCAGGCTATGAAGTGGAGATTTTTCCTTCACAAATTCATACTGATCCCTTTCAATTCATATAAGAATAGGCTGACATATGTCAGCCTACTCACTTAGCTCTCTTTTTTTACCTTCGGCAAGATTTTTGCCAATGGAACGTTTTTCTTGCGTTCCCATGTAGCTTCGTTATTTGGATCGAATTGTTCAAGGAACGCAATGACTTCCTTCGTAATTGGTGTCGGAGTTGATGCACCCGCAGTAACAGCCACGTTTTTGGCGTCCTTAATCCAATCGATGTCAAGTTCTGTAATATCAGCAATCCTATATGCTGTTGTACCAGCAATTTCCTCAGAAACCTGAGCAAGGCGATTAGAATTGTTGCTTTTTGGATCACCGACGACAATAGTGACATCCGCTTGTTTTGCCTGCTCGGCAACAGCTTCCTGACGGATTTGGGTGGCATGGCAAATCTCATTAAATACCTCGACATGAGGATATTTTTCTTTTACCTTTTCCATCGTATCGAAAACGTCCCATTGGCTCATGGTTGTTTGGTTAGTGACAATGAGTTTATCATAATCGAGATTCAATGCTTCGACATCAGCGGGTGTTTCCACGAGGTGGACCATGCCAGGTGCCACTCCAAGTGCCCCTTCGGGCTCTGGATGCCCTTTTTTGCCGATGTAAATCGTTTGGTATCCTTCCCTGGCCTTTTCTTCAATAAGGTCGTGTGTCCTGGTTACATCCGGGCAGGTTGCGTCAATGGCGACTAGCCCTTTCTTTTTCGCAAGTTCCCTTACCTCTGGCGAGATACCGTGGGCTGTGAAAATAACAGTCCCTTTGTCAACTTTCTCTAAGATATCAAGACGATTCTTGCCGTCAAGGGTGATAATTCCTTCTTCTTCAAAGGCATCTGTAACATGTTTATTGTGAACAATCATCCCCAAAATGTAGATGGGACGGGGCAGCGTTTTATCTAATGCAGCATTCCTCGCAATGACCATGGCATCAACAACACCATAACAATAACCACGCGGCGAAATTTTAACGATTTGCATATATAAAGTCCTCCAAAAGGAAAAATTTTTAATAGATTATATGTCCATTATATAAAACTAATAGATATATTACAAAGAGACATTTTTCCTGCCCAAAATAGTAAAGAATGCCGGAGGCCGGCATTCTTAAGTTAAATATATAATTTTGGTATCGAGGTTCCTTTTGTGTGCTGTCTCTTTTCCGGCGCACTGGTCTTGTGTGTTCTTTTTCTGCTGCTTTCCCTGTCGGAACTGGTTTGCTGGGTTCCTTTTCGACTCGTTTTTTTAGATGAAGTTTTGGTTGTTCGATTTGTTGATGTTAAGCGGCTGCTAGAGGATTCTTCCCCTGACTGCTTTTTCTTTTCACTCGATTCTTCCTTATCTGAATCAGAGCTTTTTAAGCCGCGATATAACTTCCATAAGGCTGGCAGGTTTCTCACTAATGGACCATACTGCTGGATCATTGGGCCGATTGTCTGGGCCGTCTTTATAACCTGTTGAGTATTGTTAAGAATACTTGATAGTCCACCCGGGTTAGACAAGGATTGAAGCAATCCGCCGCCGCCTCCTGCGGCTCTGCCGGCACCCTGCATCCCCATAAGGCCGCCCGGTCCACCGCCGCCCATCATTCCGCCTGGTCCGCCCATGCGGTTTCCTCCGCCGAAAAGCCTAGAGAGTAATCCGCCGCCTCTGCCCATTTGTTGTCCGCCCATTCCGCCAAAGGGATTTCCTTGCGGGCCCATCATTGGATTTCTTCCACCGCCCATCAGTCCACCGCCGGGTCTCATCATTTGATTTCCCCCGCCGAATAAACCGCCCGGTCTGCCCATCATTTGTCCACCGCCGCCAAACGGTCCCATTCCCCCTGGCATTGGGAATCTAGGTCCTGGTTGCATACCATAAAACCTCCTCTCGTTTTTCAGCACATGAAGACACCGTTTTCCCATAAAAAAGAAATTATAAAAGGAAAAAGTGCGGATGGGGAAAACTCTTGAACATGTGCGGAATTTCCACTTTTACCCTCTTGAATTACAATATGCATACACCTTGTTTTTGTTTAGGTATTATACTCAGAATCAAATGAAATTTATGGTTTTAAAAGCTGCAGGAAAGTAAAAGATGATAATAACTGGTGATTTACCTTGAACTCTACTATAATTACTTGATGGACGCGAAAATCGCAGGTCTCCCGATCATTTGACTTAAAAATAAGATATTTTTATATAAGGAGTACGTAAATGAAAGAAACTAAATTTGAACGTTTTGATTTTCAAGGCTTTATTAATGAGGCGCTGAACAAGCTGGGCTTCACTCAACCGACGGAAATTCAGGAACGAATGATTCCGTTGGTATTAAAAGGGGAAAGTGCGATTGGCCAATCACAAACCGGAACGGGAAAAACATTTGCCTATGTGCTGCCAATCCTTGATAAGGTGGATGCTTCGAGACAAGAGGTCCAAGCAGTCATCACAGCACCTACCAGAGAGCTTGCCAGCCAGATTTATCAACAAATTTTAAAAATTACTGAGCATTGTCCCTCTGAGAAAACAATTACCGCCAAATTATTTACAGGCGGAACAGACAAGCAGCGGACCATCGAGAAATTAAAAATACAGCCTCATATTGTTGTCGGAACGCCTAGCAGAATTAACGACCTTGTAAAGGAACAGGCGCTATTAGTACATACAGCCCGGATTCTTGTCGTCGATGAAGCGGATATGATGCTGGACATGGGCTTTATTGAGGATGTTGACCGTGTTGCGTCAAGGCTGCCGGAAGACCTGCAAATGTATGTTTTTTCCGCCACCATTCCGGAAAAATTAAAGCCTTTTCTGAAAAAATACATGGAGAATCCAAAAAACATTCAGATTGAACCGACAAGGAAGGCAGCTGAAAACCTGGAGCATTATTTGCTTCCATCAAGACACCGCGATAAGAAGGGGCTTGTTCATGATACTCTTATCGCCTGCAATCCCTATTTAGCCATTGTATTTACAAATACGAAAAAAATGGCTGATGAGGTGGCGGATTATTTATATCAAAAAGGCTTGAAGGTTGGACGAGTCCACGGAGATTTAACTCCAAGAGAACGAAAAAAAATGATGAAGCAGATTCAAGATTTGGAATTTCAATATATTGTTGCGACAGATCTGGCTTCAAGGGGAATTGATATTGAAGGGGTAAGCCATGTCATAAACTATGAAATTCCTTCTGACTTGGATTTTTATATTCACAGGGTTGGCAGAACCGCTAGAGCAGGAAATGCCGGGATTGCCTTAACGATTTATGATTTATCAGATGAAGATGCTTTAATTCGTCTTGAAAAGATGGGCATTCAATTTAAGAATGTTGACTTGAAAAATAACGAATTTGTTGAACTAGAAGGTCGAAACCGCCGGAAAACACGAGTAAAGCCAGAGGATGAGATTGACCATCGTGTAAAGGCTGTCATTAAAAAGCCGAAAAAGGTAAAACCAGGGTATAAAAAGAAAATGCAAACAGAAATAGAGAATATCAAGAAGCGGCAGCGCAGATTAGATAAGAAGAAATAAGAGAGGGAGAGGAAATAATGTTAAAAATAGGGTCGCACGTTTCAATGAGCGGCAAAGAAATGCTTCTCGCTGCAAGTAAGGAGGCCATTTCTTACGGTGCCAACACCTTTATGATTTATACGGGAGCCCCGCAAAACACTAGAAGGAAAAAAATCGAGGATTTAAATATTGAGGCGGGAAGAAGACATATGGAGGAGAATGGAATTTCCGAAATAGTTGTCCACGCTCCCTATATTATCAATATTGGAAATACCTCCAATCCGGATACATTTGAATTGGGTGTCCGGTTCTTACGGTCGGAAATCGAACGGACAGAAGCCCTCGGAGCCAAGCAAATAGTCCTTCACCCAGGTGCTCACGTCGGTGCCGGTGAGGAGGCTGGGATTAAAAAGATTATCGAGGGTCTTAATGAAGTGCTAACCGGAAAAGAACAGGTTCAAATCGCTTTAGAAACAATGGCGGGAAAAGGTTCGGAGTGCGGGAAATCATTCGAGGAACTTGCGACGATAATCAATGGTGTCAACTATAATGAAAAACTGTCAGTATGCTTTGACACATGCCATACCCACGATGCCGGCTATAATATCATCGAGGATTTTGATGGTGTTTTAAATGAGTTTGATAAAATTATTGGGGTAGATAAATTAAAGGTGCTCCATATCAATGACAGCAAAAATGCATCAGGAACAAGAAAAGACCGTCATGAAAACATCGGATTTGGCCATATTGGATTTAAGGCACTAAACTATATTGTTCATCATCCGCAATTGATGGATGTACCGAAAATCCTTGAAACTCCGTTTGTCGGTGAAGACAAAAACAATAAAAAGGCGCCATATCGCCACGAAATCGCCATGCTTCGCGAGCAGACGTTTGAAGAGGATTTACTGAATAAAATAATGCAGTCTTAAATTCCAAACAAAAAAGCTGTGCAGATGCGTACAGCTTTTTTATTTAAATCTATTGATTGTCTCTGCAACTAGGCCTGTTAATTTCCGCTCCGGGCACTCGCTTTCCGCGGGGAGGTCCTGGAGCCTCCTCGGCGCTAT
>NZ_JAGYPE020000022.1:0-44843 GCF_018343545.2 Neobacillus citreus
TTTGCTCTTACGAGTAATAATCCAACAAAAAGGCATCCGAATGGGCTCATTCGAATGCCTTTTGTCTACAATCTGAAGGCTAAGTAAACTTACTTAGCCTTTTCTCGTGCAAATTTACAAAAAAAGGACCAATCAGGTCCTTTCATTAATAGCTGTGTAAAATCTTAATGAATTTAAAATAGCCTAATTAATAATAATATAGACGATAAGAAGGGTGCATGTCCAAAAAATGATATTTTCAATGATTATTATTAATGATGGACTCGATTTTTTTCGATATGAAAACTTATTTCTATGGTACATTTTGTCGGCCTTTTCCAGCCTTTTCTCTTTTTCAACACGAATCATACCAAAAATAAAAGTGAGCAATATTATGAGTGCAAGAACTAAATAAAGCATTATTCACTACCTTTCTAAATTTTTCGCCTAATCTATTTTTATCCATTTTTTTTGCTTTTATGCCATTCTTGTTACTAATATCCTTTAACGACAAGAAATTAACGTTGGTAATTGTCCGTAACGACTGAAAATATTGATCCAAAGAATGGAGAAATCACTCTACCTTTGCTTTAGGGCCAACTATTTGTCAATATGGTATTACCTTCTAAAAAGTTCCCACATTTCTCACATTGACTTATAATAGAAAATTTATTACTTTGGTTATATTGATTATAAATGGGGGGACATTTGTTGAAAAAAGTAAAATTAGAAGAGATTGAGGTTTTAAGAGGAATAGCATTTTTGGCAGTTGTTTTGCAGCATGCATTGGCTGCAATATTTATTCAGCCTGATATTAATCTTTCAAAAATAACAATTGCTACAACTTTACTAGGATTAACCAGATTCGCAGTTCCCTTATTCGTCTTTATTTCTGGCGTTGTTTTGTTTTACAACTATAATAATAAGTTAGACTATAGAAGTTTTTTACGAAAGAGATTTACACAAATATTTATTCCATACTTTTTTTGGACAATATTTTATTATGTATGGGCAAGTATGTTAGGTGGAGTGGCATCAACTAGTACATTTGGTCAGATACAGGATATTACTCAGTTAACGTTTACAGGTGAAGGTTATTATCATTTATGGTTTATGGTAATGATTATTCCATTTTACTTTTTATTTCCTTTTTTCAGGACCTTCTTGTCGAAATATAGGAGAATGTCAACCAATCTGATGGTATTAACAGTCTTCTTTGCTATTAATTTATCCATCGTATGGGCCTTAAATAGAGGTTTTATTCATTCTGCTAATCCAAATTTGGGATTTATTTTTAATTATTTAGATCGAAATTTTATTTTTTGGATATTTTATTTTATTTTAGGCGGTTTCGTTGGTTTGTATTACGAGCAATGGAAAATATTTGTACGAAGATCCCGATTTTTCATTATGGCAGGAATTGGAATTTGTGTATATCTCATCTATTCTGATATTGCTATAATCAATCAAAATCTGACAGGGAACAATTATATTCAAAGTTCTTGGGTAACAGGGCCGCTTAGGCCGTTTATGATGGTAGCTATCTTATTTTTAATCGTTTTTATTTTTTTTATAACAGAAAAATTAGTTCAAAAAAAATCATTTATCACTAAAATGTTAAATGCGTTTGGTAAATATTCTTTTGGGGCATATCTGATTCATGCATTTGTTTTACGCTTTACCAATCAGTTGGCAATTAACTTCTTTAGTAATTCTGGTGTGTTTTTTCAAACTGCTGTTTCGTTTATCTTATGCTCTATAATTAGCACACTATTTTGTTTAATTATTAGTAAAATGAAAATTTCTTCTGGTGAAGTGATCATGGGAAAAGTGTAAAAACTTTGTCGAAAAATAAAAAAAGTGAATTTTCTATGTCTTTTCCAGTTGAAAACCAGCTAAATCCATTGACAGTTTAATAGATGCAAAATATGATAAATATAGTCATGAAATTTTAAATTTCGATAAGGTTGTCGATTTTCCGGAGGTGGTTTTTAGTAGAAATGGAACATAGTAGAATTAAGAAGGGGAATTTAGAGCCATTCAAAAGGTTCTTTAAAGCAATTCTCCCAACAATCCTTATATCCAGTGTTTTATTATTCCCCAGCCAATCCGAGGCTTATACAGATTATTCAGTTTGGAAAATTGAAACTGGAGGGCTTATAGGGGAGGAATCTGTAAAAACTTCGCTAGATAGGCTGAAAGCAGAAACTAATTGGTGGGCAACTTATGAACCGACAGGAGCTGTTTCTCCATATTATCAGCTTTATTCAGGCAGTTATTACGGAGAGGAAAACGTAAAAAATGTATTAAATCAGTTTCAAACTACTACAGGATTTAAAGCTGCTTATCAACCTGTGGGCAACCCAGTTCCTTACAAACAAATTATTTCTGGTAGCTATTATGGAGAAGAAAATGTAAAGCAGATTTTACAATCATTCCAGGAAAGCACTGGTATTTCAGGAACCTACGTTCCAACTGGAAATGGTATACCTAAGAAGAGAGTGCTATCAGGAGGCTATGTTGGAGAAGATTCTGTGAAAGAAGTTCTTCGTCAGTTTCAGGAAGCTACCGGTATAACAGCTTCTTATGAATCCAATGGTCAGTACTCAGATTATTACCATCTTATTTCCGGTGGTTATTATGGAGAAGAAAATGTTAAATCCATTTTAGCAGATTTTACGGCACAGACCGGAATAAACGCTTCTTATGTGCCAAGTTATTATGCTGACACCTACTCAGTCATTTCCGGTGGTTTTGTTGGTGAAACAACTGTTCAGGCCATTGTGAATCAAATAAATAATGACTTAGGTCTGACTGCTAAATATGTAGGCACTTCAAATCCAGATGTATTTAATATCGTATTTGATTCGTTATACGGAGATTCTTTATCTAAGGTAACAGCCTACTTAGATAATAAGCATTGGTGGTATTCGAAAACCGCAACAGGCAATAAAGTGCCTTTGAATTATAATATTGTTTCTGAGCCAAGTTTGGATAAATCGAAACTTGATGCAGCATTAAAATTCTTCCAATCACGGAATTGGTGGGCATCAGTTAATCCAACTGGTCAAAAACTATACAATGTCTTTCAGATTGTTACAAGCCCCACTGTAGATGATTCAATGATCAATAATGCTCTTGCCTTTTTTTCAAATAGAGGGTTATGGGCGACCTCTGAGTTGTCGAAAGAGTTGGCCTATCCTTACTTTAATATCGTTTCGGAACCCCTTTTAGAAAACGAAAAGGTCACTAATGCACTTAGTTTCTTTCAAAAAAGAGGCTGGTGGGCAGCACCACAAGAAACGGGCAAATATGGATATACAGTCTTCGGGATAACGTCAGAACCTATTTTGGGATTGGATAACTCAAATTCTGCCTTAAATTTCTTTAAAGAAAACGGATGGTATGCGGTATCTACATCTACAGGTAAAACAGAGGGAGTGTTTAAAATTGTAACCGGCGGTTTCCAAGGTTATGAGACAGCACTCGCAAATGTTAAGTTGCTTGCTGACCATTATGGTTGGTGGTCAACACCCGTAAAAGTCCAAAATGGACCGCAGGTGACATATACAAATTATAACCTTTCGCTTTATGAAATGTTAAACTTGCAAATGAACCAATCACCACAAACTGATAAGTACCGTAATGATCCGGCTTATATTCACTCCTCCTATGTGGATTTGGCAAATAATAAAATTACAGTGGATGGGTTAAATGTACGTAGTGGTCCTGGTACCTCTTATGCTTCAGTAGCTAAGTTAAATGCGGGATTCACCGGATTTAAGGTCCTTGAAACTGTAGGTGATTGGTATAGAATTTCCCTAACATGGAGAAATGCTAAACCGGAAGATGTTGAATATTATTTAAACCCAAATAATTTCCCTTCAGACAGTAATCAATACTTTCAGTATTTAAAGCTTTCAAAGCCAGCGGGTATTAATGTCAGTGAAGTGAATGAGAAAATTTTAAATTCAAATGCAGGTATCTTACAAAGTACAGCAGGTATTTTTGCTCAAGCCGCACAGCTATATAATATTAATGAACTTTATCTTATTTCCCATGCTTTGCTAGAAACAGGAAATGGTCAATCTGCTCTTGCCAAAGGAATAAATTATAATGGGAAAGTAGTTTATAACATGTATGGCTATGGTGCGTATGATAGCTGCCCAGAAACTTGCGGTGCACAGACAGCCTACGAAAAAGGTTGGTTTACACCAGAGTTAGCAATTATAGGTGGGGCAGAGCTAATTGGAAAAGGTTATATCTATAATGATACCTTCCAACAAGATACCATCTATAAAATGAGATGGAATCCAGTATTACCTTACCACCAATATGCTACTGATATTGCTTGGGCTTCAAAACAGGTTAATAATATATATAATCTTTATAAGCTATTAGATAACTATACACTTTATGTGGATATACCAGTTTACAAGTGATAGCTTAGTAGGGACTGACTCGTAAAATTGAGTTCAGTCCCTTTTTCTTTCCAGAAAATAAGTCGAAGTGTCGTTTCGGTATGATTTGCTCCCTAATTCATTATCCTCTATACTCATATTTAGAATTAACCGTAGCGAGTATATTTTTTATAAAATACTTGTCGTAATTTAATTAAAACAGCAATATAAATGAGGAAGAGTGAGAGCAATGAATGGGAAGCCAAAAATTAAAATTTTACATACATCCTTTGATTACAAAACAAGAAACGAATTGATGAAGGAACTTTTCAACAGGGTCAACAACTTGAAAAAAACATTTTTAGTTACTGCCAATCCAGAAATTGTTTATTATGCGGATAAAGATCCGTTCTATCAACAGAAGGTAAATCAAGCTGATTATGTGATTTCTGATGGGTATGGTGTAATTCTTGCCTCAAAAATTATTGGAAGGAAGCTTCCTGAACGTATCCCGGGATTCGAGGTAATGTGCGATTTGCTTTCTTTGGGCAATTCACATGGATGGAGTGCCTATTTTCTTGGTGCGAAAAAGGAAGTTCTGGAAAAGGCGATATTTAATATTAAGGAAAGATATCCAAATTTAAAAATTTCCGGTTTTCGGGACGGCTATTTTACGGATTCCACTGACATTCGTAACGAAATACACACAAATAAACCAGATTTGGTATTTGTTGCTTTAGGTTTTCCAAAACAAGAGGAATGGATTGTTGAAAATTACTCCGAAATGGAAAAAGGATTGTTTATTGGTGTCGGCGGCAGTTTCGATGTCATGGCTGGGGTTGTCAAAAGGGCACCCGCATTTTGGAGGAATTTGAATTTAGAATGGTTCTATCGTTTGATTAAACAGCCAAGCCGCTGGAGACGGATGCTTGTGTTACCTGCCTTTGTATTAAAAGTTATAAAAAATAAGTATTTTTCATGAAACTAAGGACAACTAATTTTCGTCAAATAATTTGTAAACCCTTTTTCATACTAGGCTATAACTCTTTCCATTTTGTGAAAAATGTATCTTTATGTTGTAATTTGTGATATACTCCATTAAGGTAAATTATTTGTGTACTTCAATTTAAAAAGTGATTATCTAAGTCTAGTAATATATTAAGCGGATTTTTTGGAGGACTGTATGTTTTATTTTACATTGATGATTTGTTTTGTAGCGGCAATTCTCCTTACTCCAATTGTAAAAAAAATAGCATTCAAAATTGGTGCCACAGACAAACCTGAGCAGCGTAAAGTTCATCAAGGTATCATGCCTAGATTAGGCGGTCTTTCTATTTATTTGAGCTTTATTATTGGTGTTATGATTATTCATCCCTCAGAATCGTTTCATATACCAATATTGATAGGCAGCTTCGTCATTATTATTACTGGAATGATTGATGATATTAAAGATATTTCAGCTAAATATAAATTAGCTGGGCAAATTATTGCGGCATTTATCGTCGTCATTTGGGGAGATATGAAGGTTGAGTTTATTAATTTGCCTTTTGGTGGCGATCTGGATTTTGGGCCACTTAGTATCCCTCTAACGATGCTTTGGATTATTGGGGTTACAAATGCTATTAATTTAATTGATGGCTTGGACGGCTTGGCAGCAGGGGTATCTTCTATTGCTTTATTAACTATTGCCGGCATGGCTGTTGTAATGGGTAATACTTATGTTGTGCTGATAGCGTTAATAGTAGCAGTTTCCTCATTAGGATTTTTATTTTATAATTTTTATCCAGCAAAAATCTTTATGGGTGATGTTGGATCTCAATTTCTTGGATATATTATAGGGGTATTATCTCTTTTAGGTTTTAAAAATATTACTTTTATCTCATTAATTATTCCAATTATTATTCTGGGTGTACCGATTTCAGATACTTTTTTTGCGATTATACGTCGGTTGATTAATAAGCAGCCAATTTCTGCTCCAGATAAGTCGCATCTTCACCATTGTTTATTACGTTCCGGTTTCACTCATCGTCAAGCAGTGCTCTTAATATATGGCATGAGTATAATTTTTGGGCTTGCTGCCTTTATCTTCTCGCAAGCAACAGTTTGGGGTTCATTAATCGTTATCGCTGTTCTATTACTGGTCATCGAGCTGTTTGTTGAACAAGTAGGCCTAGTAAGGGAAGACTATAAACCACTGTTAAATCTGATTAAGGGAATAAAACCGTTAAACCTTAAATCTAAGGGATAAATACATTAAATGTTTAAGTGTGCATATTAACTGAAGTGCAACCAGTTAAGTAGATAGGAATAGAAAAGCACGATTATCTAGCCTGAGTCCTGAATTGATAGCGATTCAGGTTATTTTATTTCTTTTAGAGCATGGGGGGAACGTACCGAATGGGGAAATATTACAAAATTGCAAGTTCAGCCGTTCTTTCCGTATTGATCTTTTTTGCTGGGATGGTGCCAGCGAAGGCTGCAGAGGTATCCGAAAAAGTAATTGTTGTTTTTAACAATAAAGCAGACAGTAGTTTAGTAGATCAGTACGGAGTTGTAGACCAAGAACTCGATAAGGCAAAAGCCGTTAGCGCCACTGTACCAATAGGAGCGATTGATCTACTGGAAAACAACCCAAATGTAAAATCTGTTGAAAAAGATACCCTTGTTAAGATTAACAGTGAATCACAAGAATGGGGAGTCCAAGCAACAAACGCGCCCCAATCATGGTCTAGTGGATATACAGGCAAAGGTGTGAAAATTGCCGTGATTGATACGGGCATTGCCCAGCATGAAGACTTGACCATTTCTGGAGGCGTATCAATTGTAAATGGTTCTTCCAGTTATTTTGATAATAATGGCCATGGCACACATATAGCAGGGATAATTGGTGCAAAAAAGAATGCCCTAGGAGTAGTGGGGATTGCACCAGAAAGCTCTTTGTATGCCGTAAAGGTTTTGGATTCTAAGGGTGAAGGCTATTTATCCGATGTCATTGCCGGAATTGAATGGTCCATCGAACATAAAATGGATATTATCAATTTGAGCATGGGATCAAACGAGCCTTCAGACGCCTTGCGTAACGTTATTGATAACGCATATGCTAATGGAGTCCTAATTGTAGCTGCAGCAGGTAATGCCGGAACAAGTGATGGTACAGGGGATAATGTGGAATATCCAGCAAGATATCCTTCTGTTATTGCCGTTTCAGCTATTGATGCCAATAAAAATAGGGCGGACTTTTCTTCCACCGGTCCTGAGGTTGAAGTAAGTGCACCTGGTGTTAGTGTAAAAAGTACTTATCTAAACAATGGATATGCTTATCTAAGCGGCACCTCTATGGCCGCACCTTTTGTGTCCGGAGACCTCGCTTTATTAAAACAGGCCCATCCATCCATGACCACCGGTGAATTAAGAAATCTGTTAGATGTGAATACCCTTGATTTAGGGGCACAAGGAAAAGACCTTTGGTTTGGCTATGGTTTGGTACAAGCTCCTATAGTTACTCAAACACCCTCACCCCCTACTACGTCGTCCATTTATCGTGTCATAACAGGTGGATTTCTTGGTGAGGCAAATGTGAAGCAAAAATTGGAGACACTTCGTACGCAAACTGGATGGTGGGCTACCTACGAACCGCTGGAACAAACTGCTCCATATTACCGGATTTTTACAGGAGAGTTTATCGGAGAAGACGCAGTTGCAAAAGCCATGAACGACGTTCAGTTGGAATCCGAAATGTGGATGACCTATGAAAGAACAAGACCAGCATATCCCACTTATCGCATTGTGACAGGGGGATTTAAAGGGAAAGAGAACGTAGAACTGGCACTCGCAGGATTACAACGCGACACTGGATGGTGGGCGACGTACGAACCAACAGGTCAGCTTGACACTTACCGTATTGTCACGGGCGGACTCGGAGGAGAAGCGCAAGCAAAAGAAGCCCTTGCCCGTGTTTCGGCAAGAGGCTGGTGGGCTACTTTTGAAGAATACGGGGAACCGGTTTATTACTATCGGATTCGAACCGGTGAGTTTCTCGATGAAAATGCAGCCAAGCAATCGTTAACCTTTTTCACCAAAAGAGGTTGGTGGGCCACTTACACTCCATCCGGAAGAGTAGAGAGATATTACTGTATTGTCACAGGTGGCTTTGCCGGATTAGACGTTGCCGAGCAAAAAGCACAATGGCTTTCCGATACGTATGGTTGGTGGGTTAGCACACAATACGTTCAATAATTAAGAAAAGGTGGGCTGTTAGTTATGCAGCTCATCTTTTTTTATAAAAAAAGAAGAATATTAAGTTGATAGAGTATCAAATTTATATATAAAAGCGATGGCTCATTTCAGTTTGGCTTCTTTGATGCGCTTGGCCCCCACTCCAATAGACTGCCTTTCGGCATGGTACTTCTGATGGATTGGCATTTGCATTGTACGTATGGGGAATTTGGGGGTTAGAGCATCCTGAAATTCCGTCACTTTATTTTCGGAGTTATGCACTGAAGAACATTATTTGAGGTAGTTAAATAATAATGACGGAACATTTCCCTTTAGCTGTGTGCTTTTTGGTGGCTTGAAAGGTCTGGGGTTATTGGCAGAATAAAAAAGCGGCATCGATTGCCGCTTTTAAACCTTTATTCTTTGATTAAATTCGTGTCATTCTGGGTAAGAAGGAAAAATTTGTGGTTCTCAACGGTAACTTCTGAATCTTTTGGCAAGGTAAAATGTTTATTTTGTTTCATATCGTAATAAACGTTATCTTCGATATAAAGAGTATTTTCATCTTCTGTAATTAGGATATGGTCACCTGAAACAGGAGTCGGAAGTTCATCAATCAGGTGTTTTTGGCCATCTTGATAAGAGTAAATTTTCGTTACGTATCCATCTTGATCCAGCTTTCCGTAATAAATTGTATCATCGTATACGGAAAGAATCGTTGCATTAGATTCAATGTTCTTTACGGAAGAATTTTGCTTCAACCAAATGGTGTGAAACTTGTCTTCATAGAACAATTCGTTTTTTGTTGATAACAAAGTAGGTTTCTCAATGTAACTATTGCGTAATGGCACATTTGTCATTTTTCCGTTTGTATTAAAGTGATACAATTTCGTAATGGTATCATTTCCAATGAGTGTATACACATCGTTGGTATACGGACTGTAGCTGATTGATTTAAACGTAGAAGTTGAAGTAACACCTGTAAATGTTGTAATGATCCGCTCTTTATGTGTCCCTACTTGGAAAGTTTTTAGAACCAAATGGTTTTGTTCGGATTTTAAACCAATAAAGAGATTGTCACTTCGGATCCATTTAATATAGTTCATTTGGTCTTCTTCATTTGCAGAATACAGCTCAGTATTATTTTCTATATCAATAATGTGAAGTCGATTGTTATTGCTTACATAAGCCACATATCGTTGATTTTCAGAAATCGAAACTAATTTCACTTTTTCCTCTGCTAAAAGTTTCTTGTTCAAAATAGGCGTTTCGATTTTTTTCTTTGTGCCTGTTTCGGATGTAGATGCAGTAATGGACTGCTGCCCTTTCAATATATTGTCATAGTGCCAAAAGACGCCTGTTTCCAAGGCAGTAATGAACACTAAAGCAAGCAAAAATATTCTCACAGTCTGTTCTTCCTCCCTATTTTTGAGGCATTACGATAAAACTAGTTGCTATTTTTCGTTCGCCGAGAACATCAGATGGTTCGTTGATTAACACGCCATCTTTTACCATCGTTGCAGATGAACCCCCATCTAAGTTTGCTGCGCTTACCGCACCATATTTCAACATTAAATGCATTAAGTCATTCATGGTGGCACCCAAGTTATTCGCTCCGTGGATCATCCGTCCATCGGTCACAATCATAATGACGGTACCATCTTCTCTTTGACCAATGGCCGTTCTGGGAGCTGCTCCCCAACCGCCATCACCTTTGACGACCCCTTTTCCGTCTTTTACAAGAACAGGTCCGAATGTTAAAGCTTCTGTAACGTCTCTATCCATTAATTCTTTTTCTGAATAGGAACCTACCATCAATACGCCGTCACGAGTAAATCCAACAATCGGCTGGGTTCCGCCTTTTGTTACAAATTCCCCTTTTTGAATGGTGGTACCTAACGGAACTCCACCGGTTCCACGATACCCAACGTCCTGGAATGCTCCGCCGTTGATTCCCGCGACCGCTTTATTGTCCTCAACCATTTCGCCTACTGTTTGACCGACATCACCTTTATATTTCGTTACAGCAACACGAATACGAGTTGGGTCTGGAACCAACATGATTTTGGCGGAATATGTTTTGTCTTTATAGTCTTCGATTGTAATAGATTCATCCGTGTTGTTTTTTAAATGGGCTTTGATATTTTTATAGATCTCTTTATCTTTAATATTATCTTTTTCGACTTCTACCACCATACTGGGTTTGTTTTCCTCAGCAGATACCGTCCACATGGATAACGGTGCTAAATACTGTGGATGCATGGAGGTGGTAAAGATTCCAATCACATAACTTTTAAGTGAGTCGAATGGTCCGTGGAAGACCAAAATAGCACTGGAAACCCAAGCATATATAACAGAAAGAATCATATACCCAAAAACTTTTGAAAATTTCACCCAATGTACCTCCCTTACAAACAATAATAAAATATTTATGGAATAAAATAGAAACCTTTTTTTCCTTCTGGTCTCTTATTTATTATTCAATAGTTATATTTTCATAGATGATAAAATGCAAAACACTATACTATTGTAATAGTAATTGAGCTTTTTTTCCATATCAGAATGCTGGAAGTATTGATAAAAAGGAAATTTATCTGTTCTCCTTGGATTTGATACCTTTTGCGAATGGATTACCTTCAATGATAATGATAGAGGATATAGGTTTGGAAAAAGCCTGAAAAACAATAACAATAAAAAACAAAATAGGAATAAAGTTGTATCCCCATTCCTATTTTGTCACCAGCCCCCGCAAGCACTGTTTTATATTAACGGCTTCATGCATGATTTATTTTACTTAAAGATTTAGTACGGAAACTTCACTTCTAACACCAAAACGGATATTATATCTTGATTGTCCTAAGCCCTTAGAGATATAAAGATAACGACCTTTATGGATATGCAATGCCTTATAAATGCCTTGGTTCATTAATGGACCTTGAAATTTTGCGCCAAATAAAAAAGGGATGTTTATTTGTTTTCCATGTAAATGTCCCGAAACCATAAGAGTAAATGGCTGATCCATATATTCTATGAGATTTGGGTCATGGCACATTACAATTGATGGCTTCTCCTTTGGGATATGATGAAATGATAAATTTACATTATGGTGATTCGTACAATAATCATCTATTCCGACAAGGACAAAATCTTCTAAATCAATCCATTCATTCCTTAAAACTTGTATCTTGTTTTCTGCTAAAGAATTAATGCAAATCTCCACAGGCTGTACGGAATAATCCTTGTTCCCCAAAACGGCATAACAGGGGACAGCTGATTGTTTTAGTATTTTTGAATATGGTTCAAGTAATGATTTACTACTTGCCCTTTCCATGAAATCTCCCGTAAAAAGGATTATGTCTGGTTTTTCTCTTTTGATAATACGGTTTATTTTTTTGGGTGAAATTCTCAATCTTTCCACATGTAAATCAGAAAGATGTAATACTTTCTTATTTAACCCTAAGGGTATATGAACCCTCTCAATTTTTAGCCATTGAGTTGGCAGGATAAAAAACATATACCATAATAATAAAACACCAATGACTCCATAAAGCATAATCAAATAGCTCCTAAAATCCGTATTTTAATGAAATTTTCAATTAAAAAGTAGAGCCTATTTACGGCCACCGCAATGGAGCCCCTTAGCAGGGCTCGAAATTGAAAAACCCCAACTATGAAGCAGGGGTCTTTGGATAAAAAGGTATTAAATTTTCAAATATTATATCTCGATTAAGCTTACTATTGCAAGGTGGATTATTTACTATTACGTCGTGTTCTCGCTAAATTATTTTGGAACCCGGATCCACTTATCCCCCAAAGTGGTTTGGATTTTTAACCATCCGAATGGATTGATGGATTCTTCTTTAACAAAAACTGTTTGTGGATCAAAGCTCCCGATAGACATTCCCTGTGGACTATCGAATGCTGTAAATTTAGTTGGAATATTTAAATAAGAACCATGAGGGGCAACCCACTCATTCCCAGCGTATGTGTAAATTTGAATCCATCCATTCCCATTATCTTTCAACACTCTTACAGATTGAGGGTCAAATGTATTACAAGAATTTGAATAATTAGGGTTTACATACGCACAGAAATACCTATTTATTGTTTTAATATGAGGGTAACGAATTATCCATTTTGGTCCCAAGTAAGTACTAATTAGCGACCATGCAGTATCAGTTGTTTGTAAAACGTATACTGTTTGAGGACCAAACCATGCGACAGGAGTAGTCGAACCTGAATAATCGTACGCAGCGAAACTGTCATTCATTTTATTTGGCATACCATTCACACCAGTCCATTTTGGACCTGCCCATGTATCAATGAATAGAATCCCGTTTACTCCACCATCGTGTGCAATAACGGTTTGGGGGCTGAAGGTGAATTTTTGGCTATCTAATGATGGGGTATCGAAAGCTTCAAAAGGCCTATTAATATCTACTTTGGCGCCATCGGGTGCAATCCATCTTTCATAAGATAGCAACATCCAACCAGACGGGAAAGTACGCTCAACCCAAACTTCTCCTGGCTGTATGGTTCCGACTACTGGCGAATTAAAACTTTGGTCCTTATAGACTCTCAATTCTTTTTGAACTTCATAGTATTGCGCATTGGCAGGTTGTGAAACTAGCAAAATAATCCCGAAAATGAATAATGAAAACCACTTCTTCACAAATATCCTCCTTTTATTAATTACTAATTAATTTTATTTTACATTTTTTTGAAAAAAGTAGAATAAAATTTTCCTTTATTATAAAACGGTTATTGAAAATAATCATATTTTGGTGACAAATGGGTACAGCAAAGTTATTAGTAACCAAAAAAAATTTTCTTTTTATTAATTTTACGAGATGAAAAAATTTTCCTTTGGTATAATGATGATGTTGTTTTTTATTATTTTAGAAGAATGAGAGAATTATGGAAGGGAGAGAGAAGAAGCAGTTTTAGACTGTAAAGAATGACTATGAAAAAATTAATAAGAGTGCTAATTGTTGGGATGTTTATAGCAGGAAGCAGCGGTGTAGTCAATATGCAAAATGTGTACGCCAACAGTTACGATCCGGCAAACATTTCACAGCAAACAGAAGCCACGGATTTCACAAACATTATTTCTGCTGAGAACGGAAAGGACGAGATTGTTTCAACGCCACCAGGGGAAGTTTCTTTAAGGGTTTTATCAAACTTTGTGAGAGACGGGGAATTCATCCTTTATAATAACGGCAATATTTCCATGTATACAAAGCCAAACGGCTCTGTTGATGGGGGATTAGGACCTCAAGTGCTTCACTCTACCAAAAGGAACGGACAATGGTTCCTCATCAATAGTTACCAGGGAGAGAGATGGGTTTACAATGATGAAAATATTGTGAACTTAAGAGACGTTGCCGCCAAAAATGCAGAACTTACTCTTGGTGAAACAGTTTATATCTATAGTGAACCTTTTTCTGTTTATAGGACAGAAGAGACCATTGCTCCCACAACTGTACATGTTATAAAACAAGCAGGAAGCTGGTTCCTCATTGATTATAACTCCCGTCAGGTATGGATTACGACTGAAAATGCGAAGTATAAGGGGACAGTTGATACCTTCGATACTACCAGTATTTATGGTATCCCCTATAAAAAAATGATTATACCTACAGGAAATATAAGTGTACGTCCCGGTACCACGCTAAAACCAGACTACATCACTGTCCATAATACAGCTAATACCGCAAGTGGTGCAGATGCAGAAATGCACGGTAGGTATCTTCTTAATCAAGCGGCAACGAACCCAGATTCATGGGTATCTTGGCATTTTACTGTGGATGACAAACAAATAGTTCAGCATTTACCATTAAGTGAATCAGCCTTTCATGCAGGAGATGGTGATGGGCCCGGAAACCGTAGTTCAATTGGTATTGAAATAACTGAAAATGCAGATGGAAACTATGCAAAAGCTGAAGAAAATGCCAAAAAACTAATTGCCTATCTAATAGATCAGCTGAATATTCCTATGGAAAATGTAAAACCTCATCGGGACTGGTCAGGGAAGAACTGTCCGAGGGTAATATTAAGCAATGGTTGGTCAAACTTTATAACCTCTCTTCAGCAGGTGTATAATACCTACCATGTGCCTACTGTATACCGGGTAGTAACAGGCGGTTTTCTTGGTGAGGAAAATGTAAAGCAAAAGTTGGGTATGCTTCAGGCTCAAACGGGCTGGTGGGCATCGTATGAACCACTGCAACAGACAGCTCCTTATTACCGGATTGTAACAGGTGAGTATACAGGCGAAGAAGCAGCCGCGGAAGCAATGAACGCCGTACAGTCTGAAACGGGATTGTGGATGACGTATGAAAAGACTAGACCAGCCTATTCAATTTATCGCATCGTAACAGGCGGATTTAAAGGGGAAGACAATGTTCAGCAAGCACTTGAAGGATTAAAGCGCGACACAGGTTGGTGGGCTACCTTTGAACCTACCGGTGAGCCAGATGTTTATCGAATCGTAACCGGTGGCATTGGGGGAGAATCGAACGTCATTGAAGCCCTTAATCGTGTTAAGGAAAGAGGCTGGTGGGCAACATATGAGGAAAATGGAGAATATGTTTACTATTATCGCATTCGAACAGGAGAGTTCATCGAAGAAAGTTCGGCCAAACAAGCATTGGCCTATTTTACCAATAAAGGCTGGTGGGCAACATACGAACCATCCGGGAGAATTGAAAGGTATTACCGAATCGTAACTGGTGGTTTTGCTGGCCGCGAAGCCGCAGAGGAAAAGGCAAAAATGGTTCAAAATTCTTACGGTTGGTGGACCAGCACAGAAACGGTAAGATAAAATTCTTTTAAAGGTGAGTTGCAGATGGCAGCTCATCTTTTTTTTAACTGAAAAAATATATTGATTTGAGGGTATATAGAATGGGACAATGGTTTATAGTTCCCTTTCCGATTTATAAAGGAGTATTAAATATAAATGAAGCCTTTTGAAGTACGATACTTCCTTTCGATTTTACCTATTGTAATCCCTCTAACATTAATTAATTTAAAAACCAAGTTGTTAGGATACAAGTATAAAGTTTTAAAAAGTAATTGTGTTAAAACAAGCCGTATCACATATTGTGATACGGCTTGTTATTTTAGTTATCCTGAGCGTCTGATTTTTCTTGGTCTGCATCTTTAATTTCATTATCTACTTTTGGTTCCAAACCTAATTGTTCTTTTAGTTTATTTTGTGTTTCCTTAAGAGATTCTTTATCCAGCTTATAATAGTAAATTTTGTTTATATAACTATCTTCACCTTTTAAAGCTAACGTCTCAATTGTAAGTCCACTACCCGCCATTCCATAATCCATTAAAGCTTTCATATTACTGAATGACATATCTGTAGTCATATTTTCACCGACTGCTTCAATTAATTTTCCATGCTTCGTTAAGGACTTAACAGAAATAGCCTTTTTAAAGATGGCTTTAAGAATCTGCTGTTGCCTTTGTCCTCTCATGATATCGGAATCTTTATGTCTTGTTCTTGCCAAGGCAAGGGCTTGTTCTCCGTTTAAAGTTTGTAGACCTGGCTTTAAACGGATGGCATTTGGACGATCCTGTGAGTCTTGCTCTGAAATTTCATAAGGAACGTCCACTTCGATTCCATCAAGGGCATTGACTGTATCAATGAATGCATAAAAGTTTACTTTTACATAATAATCGATGGGAATATCCAGAAGTTCTTGAACAGTTTCAATTGTTAAGGCTGGTCCGCCAAATGCGTGTGCATGATTTATTTTATCGTATTTATTTTTTTCTGGTATATGAACGTATGAATCCCGAGGTATACTCAACAGCGTCACTGACTTTTCTTTTTTATTTAACGTAGCAACCATAAGAGCATCCGTTCGTACTGCGGAACCGTATTGTTTGGCTCGAACTTTACTCTCGTCTACGCCAATCAGGAGAATGGAGATATTATCCTTCTCAGGGTCAATTTTGACCTCCCTTTTTGATGCAGCCTTTACGGGTTGATAAGATTTATTAACGACTGACTCCGCTTTTTTTATTAAAAAGGTGGCATATCCTGCACCCGATAATGCTAGAACTAATATAGGAAGGAAAATCCACATAAAAATTCGTTTTCGCCGTTTTTTCTTAGCGTCTTTTAGATTTGAACGTGTATAAAGGGACATAGCATTTCTCCTTATTTATTTCATAAAACATTTAGGAAATGTTATAAACCAATTTTCATTTTACACTTTTTTACTCTCTGCGTAAATTGAAAATTTTTGTCGATAATTAATTGATTAATAGTTTTAGAGTTTTTTTTTCATTAATGCCTTAGTATTGAAATCATAGATGCATAATAATGGTAAGTACTCTTTATCGAAGATAAGAGAGAAAGTATACAAATCCCATTCTTATTTGTAATATTTTTGACATTTCAATCAAATAAAATAATTAGAACTTTTTGGTTGCTATTTATTTCCTTGATTTGAACTATTAAATATTATAACGGAGTGGTTTTGTTTTTTGTGATCAGGACACACTTACTATTAAGGAGGATTGGTATGCTGTATCTTACCTTGGTAGTATGTTTTTTAGTTACTATTTTTATTACCCCATTGGTAAAAAGGTTTTCTTTTATTATTGGGGCAATAGATTATCCTAATAAACGAAAAAATCATCAATCGGTTATGTCGAGGCTGGGAGGACTTGCTATTTATATTAGTTTTACAACTGGAATTATCATTATGAAGCCGGAAAATCAATCATCATTCGCAATTATAATAAGTTCGCTCATAATTGTAATTACCGGCTTTTTAGATGACATATTTGAATTGTCTGCACGACATAAATTAATTGGTCAACTTGCTGCTGCTTGCACAGTGGTTTTTCTGGGGGATTTACAAGTGGAGTTCATTAACCTTCCGTTTGGTGGTAAACTTCAATTTGGTTTATTAAGTATTCCAATTACAATACTTTGGATTGTAGGAATCACTAACGCCATTAACTTAATCGACGGCCTTGACGGTTTGGCAGCAGGAGTTTCCTCGATTGCATTAATTACTATTTCTGGAATGGCGATTTTACAGGGGAATCTATATGTCTTGACAGTGGGTTTGATCTTACTGGCAAGTACACTTGGATTTTTAATTTACAACTTTCATCCAGCGAAAATTTTCATGGGGGACACAGGAGCTCTCTTTTTAGGGTTCATCATTTCTGTTTTATCTCTTCTCGGTTTTAAAAATGTTACCTTCATTTCATTTGTAATTCCAGTAATTATTCTTGCTGTACCTATTTCCGACACTTTTTTTGCCATTCTCAGAAGAATTATTCAAAAGAAGCCCTTAGGTGCACCGGATAAACAACATTTGCACCATTGCATGTTACGTATGGGCTATACCCACCAGCAAACGGTTCTGCTCATATACGCCATGTCTGCCTTCTTTGCCTTGGTTGCAGTGATTTATTCGCAGGCACGTATTGGCGGTGCGCTAGTCTTAATCACTTTGATTGTCCTGTTTATCGAAATCATCGCTGAAAAAATCGGCCTAGTTGGAAGAAACTACCGCCCCATCCTAAACATCTTACAAACAATAAGGACAAGCACAGCCAAAAAATAAAAGGGCCTCGAAATTCGAGAGCCCTTTCAAAATTTAATCAACCAAAAATACTTTCCCATCAAAAATAGTCCAAACCTAATATTTTTTTCCCAATTGCCTCCCGCCAAATGTCCTACTATAATTCAAAGAAAGAACATCCTGAATTACCTAATAAAATCTTGTTCCAAATAGACCGTTTCGCCCTTGCCCATCGTACATTGCCCATTGGTCAGTTCCACCATCCAGTCCATAAAGATTTGAACCTTATCTTCCTCGACATAGACATCAATTTGGACGTTATCTAAATAGAGAATATCTTTAATTTTGTACTCGGAAGAACGCAGTTCTCTTTCAATTTTCCCAAGCCAGGTGTAGTCGATTTTCACCTGCATGATTTGAACTAGCCGTCTTTCGACAACACCGACTGCATCTAGACCTTCAGAAGTAGCTTTTCCGTATGCGCGAATCAGGCCGCCTGCACCGAGCTTGATCCCGCCAAAATAGCGGGTGACCACAACAACCGTGTCCTTCAGCTGTCTCTTTTTCAAAACTTCAAGGATGGGGACACCGGCCGTGCCGCTTGGTTCGCCGTCATCATTCGCTTTTTGGATTTGGTCATGCTCGCCGATTAGGTAGGCTGAGCAGTTATGAGTAGCGTTCCAATGTTTTTTCTTGATCCCCTGTATAAAGTCATGGGCATCTTGTTCGGATTCCACTCTTTTCAGTTGGGCAATAAAACGGGACTTTTGGATATTTATTTCATGTTCTCCATACTCTTTTACAGTTAAGTAACGAGGCAGCATGTTAAACTCCTTTCTTTAGCAAAAACGTAACACTAATGTAATATAATATTTTTTAAAAAAATTAATGTAATATACCTATAATATGGGTGTAAAGTTCGAATGATATAATAAATACAGCTTTATAGTACCTTGTAATAGGCTAAAGGTAGTAGACTGATATAGTAATTATACTACTTTTTTACAAAAGTCACGTAAGCAATAATTATAGCTTAGCAAAGTATTTCAAAAAATGGTAAAGTATGTTAAAAGCCTAAGGGAAAAAAAGCCCCGGAGGAATCAGAAATGAATTTAAAGCAATTAGATTTGAAATCGATTGATGACATTCGTGAAGCGATGATTGAAGCTGTTACCTGCAGCAAAAGTGATATCTTCCGCATCAGCGAGCAATGCCGTACTGATTTTGACAGCATCACCAATGAGCTGGCGAACATTAAGGAAGTGATGGCTAAGCTTGTTGAGGAGGGAAATCAGCTGGAGGCGCAGGTTACTGCCGCGAGGCACAGACTTTCAGAAGTAAGCATGAACATGAAAACCTTCTCGGAGGAGGAGGTACGTGACGCCTACGAAAAGGCGCATCAGCTGCAAATGGATCTCTCCATCAATTGGCAATACCGCAAGCAGCTTCTTGAAAAAAGAGAAGAACTTGAGCACAGGCTTGTTGGTATAAATGATACGATTGAACGTGCAGAGCAGCTGATTTCGCAAATCTGCGTGGTCATGAATTACCTGCAGAGCGACTTAAAACAGTTTGGCGAAGCGTTTGAAAATGCCAAAGCGAAGCAGGATTTGGGCTTGAAAATTATTGAGGCCCAGGAGGAGGAGCGCAAGCGTCTCTCGAGAGAAATTCACGACGGTCCGGCGCAAATGCTAGCAAATGTCATCATGCGTTCTGATATTGTCGATCGTGTTTTTCGTGAGAAAGGTCCTGATGATGCATTCACAGAGATTCAGAGCTTTAAGAAAATGGTTCGCTCAGCACTTTATGAGGTCCGCCGGATTATTTACGACCTGCGTCCAATGGCATTGGATGATTTGGGACTCGTTCCGACCCTCAGAAAGTATTTACAGACCATTGAAGAATATCACAATCATTCAAAAATTGAATTTGTGAAAATAGGAAATGAGAAGAGACTTCCGACGAAATATGAGGTTGCCCTCTTCCGGCTTATACAGGAATCGGTGCAAAACGCGCTCAAGCATGCCAATGCCTGCTCCATAAAAGTTCAATTGGAAATGACGGACACCAGTGTGAAAGTGTTAATAAAGGACAACGGCGTCGGTTTCGATACGAACCAAAAGAAGCCGGGTTCCTTCGGCATGATGGGCATGAGAGAGAGGGTCGACCTGCTTGAAGGCGATTTGACGGTTGATTCAAAAATCGGCAAGGGCACCGCTGTTTCCATCCATGTGCCGTTAATGAATTAAGCTTTGATAATAAAAGAAAGTAACATTCTCTGATGGGGAATTTTTGAAAACTAGGAGGCGTTACACATGACTACAAAAATTATTATTATTGACGATCACCAGCTTTTTAGAGAAGGTGTTAAAAGAATACTAGAATTTGAGAAATCGTTCCAGGTTGTGGCAGAAGGCGATGACGGCACCGAGGCATTAACGCTTGTTGAAGAGCACCGTCCTGATGTTGTTATCATGGACATCAATATGCCACAAATGAATGGTGTCGAGGCAACCCGTGAGCTAGTCGCTAAATATCCGGATACTAAGATTATCATCCTTTCCATTCATGATGATGAGAATTATGTCACTCACGCACTGCAGACAGGTGCCTGTGGCTACCTGTTAAAAGAAATGGATGCAGATGCGTTGATTGAAGCGGTCCGTGTCGTGGCAGACGGAGGTTCCTATCTGCATCCGAAGGTGACTCATAATTTAGTCAATGAATATCGCAAACTAGCAGCAGGTGTGACGCGCGGAGGTTCTTACGTGCAGACGATTGAAATCCGCCGCCCGCTTCATTTATTGACACGCCGTGAGTGTGAGGTTCTGCAAATGCTGGCCGATGGAAAAAGCAACCGCGGTATCGGTGAAGCACTTTACATCAGTGAAAAGACCGTTAAAAATCATGTATCTAATATCTTGCAAAAAATGAATGTTAATGACCGTACTCAGGCTGTTGTTGTAGCGATTAAGAATGGCTGGGTGGAAGTAAGGTAGTTATTTTTCTGAAAAACTAATTTTATGTTATGATTGGAGAGCACGCGCAATGCGTGTTCTTTTTCTTTTTTGGAGAAAGCTTTTTTGATAAAATAATGAGCAGTATTATTGTAAAAAAATAAGGATGGTAAACATACATATGAAAACGGCAATTGTCACAGACAGTACCGCATACATTCCAAAGGAATTACTAGATAAATGGAATATACATATGATCCCGTTGAATGTCATTTTCGGCAATGAAGTCTACCGGGAAGAAGTCGATATTCACTGGCAGCAGTTTTTCGAAGAGGTAAAGACAAAGGACCTACCGACGACATCCCAGCCGCCGATAGGCCAATTTGTGGAGTTGTTCGAACGGTTTGCGGCGGAGGGTTACGATGCGGTTATCAGTATCCATCTATCGAGCGGCATCAGCGGCACATATCAGGGTTCGGTAACGGCTGGAACGATGGTCGAGGGTATCAAAGTATTTTCCTTTGATTCGGAAATTAGCTGCATGGTTCAAGGGTTTTATGCATTAGAAGCTGCGGAATGGGCATCTAGGGGAATGGATCCCGAGCGGATTATGGCTCGCTTGGAAGAACTGAAGAGCACAGCTCGCGCTTATTTCATGGTTGACGACTTGTCGCACCTCCAGCGTGGCGGCCGGTTATCAGGAGCAGCCGCTTTAATCGGTAGCCTGTTGCAGGTTAAACCATTATTACATTTTGTGGATAAGGTAATCGTGCCTTTTGAAAAAATTCGCACCCGCAAAAAGGCAATGAAACGAATTGCAGATTTACTTGGAGAGGATGCAATGGGCGGCGGCCGCTACCAGGCTGTAGTGATCCACGCTAATCGCGAGGAGGAAGCAAAGGAATGGAAGGCCGAACTCGAAGCCCTCTATCCTAACGTCGACTTCTCAATAGGCTACTTCGGAGCCGTTATTGGAACCCATCTTGGGGAAGGCGCTATGGGCATGGGGTGGATGAAGAAATAGGTTTTTGAAGTTACTGTCCATTCCGGGTTGCTGGAATGGTTTTTTTTGCGGCATCTATATGTTTAGAGGTATCAAAAAGGTAATTAAAAAGTGGTTTGGCGGATATTCTTTGAGATTGGGCGGATATTGGACTAGATGTGGCGGATAACTCCAGAAATTCGGCGGATATCTATTTATAATTGGCGGATAACAAGGCGAGGTAAATAAATTAAGTTCATGGCGTTAAGCTTGGCCGGACGAACATTAAAAGGGTAATATAAGATTGGTTTGGCGGATAAGTTTCCAATTTAGGCGGATATACGTACAGATTCAGCGGATATATCGCCAGGTTTGGCGGATAACCTCCGTAAGTTAGCGGATATCAGGCTTGTTTCGGCGGATATCCTAACCAGCCTCCTCCTCAGCATCATCAAAATCTATAAAATTCACACTGGTTAAAATTCGACAATATTTCCCTGAAAATATAAAATATAGGTAGAATTTCATCGAAAATATGTGAAGGAGCGATGATTCAATTGTTAATGAGAGACTTGCCTGTCCCAATATGGCTTATCTTGACTGAGGCTCTACACTATCGCCTTATTCCTGGCCATCCCAAACATCCCGAAGTTGAAAAAGACCTCGCAAAAATTAAAGCAGGTTATAAAGGTGAACTTACTTTAAGATATTATGTAAAACAACTTCCGCATGAGAAATATTACATCTTCCACGACCTCCAACTAGAACTCAACGGGTTTCACTTCCAAATTGACACACTCTCCATCTCCCATAATTACATTCTTGTTATCGAAGCGAAAAATATAAAAGGAACCTTGATATTCGATAATGTTTTTAACCAATTAATACGTATTAATCAAGACGGTTCAGAATACGTTTTTGAGGACCCCCGCGTTCAAGCCTCAACGCTGCGGACGCTTCTTGGAAGATTCCTTGCGAAATATGGAATGAACATTTTACCAATCGACCAGCTTGTTTTTTTCAGCAGTATTAAAACCAATTTAAAAACCAACTCCAATGATACTAATGCTTTAAAAAAAGTATGTAAGGGGAGAGATCTTTTTAATAAAATTGAAGCACTTGAAAAAACTTTCCCACAACCAAGGATTGATGACAATACCCTCCTTAAAATATCAAACTTCCTTTTAAGCAAGCACACTCCAAAGAAAATAAACATCTTGGACAAATACGGACTAACGGCAAGAGACATCATTTCTGGTGTCCGATGTCCTCATTGCCTCAACATTCCGATGAATTACAGTAGGGGAAAATGGCATTGCTCCATTTGTCAAACAACTTCTAAAGATGCTTATATTGAGGCAATTAAGGACCACTTTCTTTTGATAAAACAATCGATTACCAATGCCGAGTTGCGAAGCTTCCTCCACCTTCCAACAAATGATACTGCTCAAAAAATTCTTTTCCGTTTACATTTGCCTTATGAAGGAAACAACAGAGCCCGTCTTTACTTCCCGTCAAAACTTTAATAAAAAAAAAGAAGGTGTCCCCATGCGTTTTCAAATAAAGGATGACAAACTCATCCCACAAAAATTTTTAACAGAAGACTCCTATCGAATCACACAACTCTCGAAAATCCCGCAGCCGCCGTTAACCCCTGACTTTCCATACAGCCGCGAACTTCAACAGCTCCTCACCGGCAAGCAGCTCCTCCTTGACGATATCCCGCACCCGATAAATGAAATTCAATCGCACTATGAGAATGGCTATGTTACATATCGTAAAGGCATTGACTATATCGGTAAAAAGCCCGTGTGTATGCGATGCGGTAACAAGGATCAACGGATGTTCGCCAGCTTCTCTTGCTCTCGGTGCGGTGAAAACTGCCTTTATTGCCGCCACTGTATCATGATGGGAAGAATAAGTGAATGCACCCCATTAATAGGCTGGAATGGTCCTGCGCCTGACACCGCCATTCCGCAAAAAATTATGGCCTGGAATGGTATTCTTTCTGAAGGGCAGCGGGTGGCTTCTGACAAGGTAGTTGAGGCTATCCGGCAAAAAAAGGAGTGGCTTGTTTGGGCCGTTTGCGGGGCCGGGAAAACAGAGGTGCTGTTTGCCGGGATCGAAGCCGCACTGGCCGACAATAAAAGAATCTGCATCGCCACGCCGAGAACAGACGTAGTTCTTGAACTGACACCCCGGCTAAAGGCGGCGTTTCCCGAAATTACAGTTGCTTCACTGTACGGCGGCAGCAAGGACCGCCATCTTTATGCCCCTTTAACCATCGCCACTACACACCAGCTTCTCCGCTTTTATCAAGCGTTTGATGCACTGATATTGGACGAGGTTGACGCCTTCCCTTACACTGTTGAGGAATCGCTCCAGCATGCGGCAATTCAGGTACGGAAGCCGTCTTCCGCGATGATTTACCTAACTGCTACCCCCAATCAAAAATGGCAAAGAGAATGCCGCACTGGCAAACGGTCGTTTATTACCATTCCGGCCCGGTTCCATCGTAAGCCTCTGCCTGTTCCTGAATTTGCATGGTGCGGCAACTGGCAAAAGCAGCTCCAAAAAGGCAGGCTTCCCACCAATGTCCTTCGGTGGATTAAAGACAGGCTCGAGAGCGGCAAACAGGCACTTGTTTTCTTCCCACATATAAAATTAATGGAAAAAGCACTCCCATTACTGCGCAAGCTCGATTCCAGAATCGAGGCCGTTCACGCGGAAGACCCTGAACGTAAGGAAAAGGTGCAAAGGATGCGGGCCAAAGAAATCCCACTGCTGCTAACGACCACCATCCTTGAGCGGGGCGTTACTTTTCCCAATATTGATGTTGCCGTTGTGGGTGCCGAGGATTTGATTTTTACCGAAAGTGCCCTTGTGCAAATCGCCGGCAGAGCTGGCCGAAGCAAGGATTACCCAGATGGAGTGGTGACTTTTTTTCATTATGGAAAAACAGAGGAGATGCTGAAGGCTAGAAAGCAGATTGTCACGATGAACCGGGAGGGGGTGAAGCGGGGATTGATTGACGTGTAATCGAATTTTCAAAGAAAGGGATAAAAACAATGAATTTTCTCAGTCAAAATCGATGTCTTATCTGCCAGGAAATAATATATCCGGATATAGGGTGGACAGCAATTTTTTCAAAAGAAAAAGAGCACCGTGTATGCGCGGAGTGTGATGCGAAGTTTGAAAAAATAGAAGGAGATATCTGCCGGATGTGCAGCAGACCGTTCCGGCTGTTGGACGAGCAATTTCGCGACGGCGAATTATGCCATGATTGTACGCGCTGGGAAGAGGATCCAGACTGGCAAGGGTTCCTTCAAAAGAATACTTCAATTTTCCTTTATAATGATTTTTTAAAAGAGGTAATGGCCAAATATAAATTTCGCGGGGATTATGCACTAGCCAAGGTGTTTGCGGATTACTTCAAGGAGGTTACGAAAGGCTGGGAAGCCGATTTATTTGTGCCGATCCCGTTAAGCGATGAACGGCTTTACGAGCGGGGCTTCAATCAGGCAGCGGCAATTTTGACAGAATCGGGAATAATGCCAACTGATATACTTTCGCGGGTCCACACCGAAAAGCAGTCCAAAAAATCCAGGTCGGAGCGAATCCATCTCCCCCAAGTATTTCAAATCGATGCCCAAACTAACCTCTATGGAAAAAAGGTCATCCTTATCGACGACATCTACACCACCGGCTCTACCCTAAGGCACGCTGCAAAACTCCTCAAACAAGCAGGCGCGGCGACCGTTTGGTCCATAACAATTGCAAGATAGGAGTAATGGTGTCAGGCACCGCACGTGGCACTGTCCATCTCGGGCGAAGAATTAGGGGCAATCCTCGATCGTTTCAAATCAATTTCCCATATTCCCTAAACTTATTAGTGGCAAATTGTCCCAATAAATATTAAAATAAAGATGAACAACCATTCATAATAGTAAATTTCCCCACATAAGTCAAAGGCTGTTTAATACATTGTCACTATTTTCCCATTGTTTTTGTCAATAAATCGACAAACAATTTATATTGATTCAGCAGGATAATCATAGGGTAAAATAGAAATGTAATACATAGCCTTAAAATAAAGGAGGACTCCACACATGAACTATAACGTACGTGGTGAAAACATTGAGGTAACTCCAGCAATCAGAGAGTATGTAGAAAAGAAAATCTCAAAATTGGAGCGTTATTTTACAGAAGCACCTGATGCAAAAGTTAACGTGAATCTTAGATTCAATCCAGATAAAACTTCCAAGGTCGAGGTAACAATTCCACTTCCAAATTTAGTACTGCGTGCCGAAGAAACAAACCAGGATATGTATGCTGGGATTGACCTGATCACTGACAAGCTAGAGCGTCAAATCAGAAAGCACAAAACAAAGGTGAACCGCAAGTTCCGTGAAAAAGGAAATGTTGATTTCCAATTCACAACTACGAATACTGCAGATGTCCATGACGATGAGGAGTTGGAATTAGTTCGTACAAAACGCTTCGACCTTAAGCCAATGGACAGCGAAGAAGCAATCCTGCAGATGAATATGTTAGGCCATAACTTCTACGTGTTCACAAATTCCGAAACTAATCGTACAAACGTTGTATACAAGCGTAAAGACGGCCGTTACGGTTTAATCGAAGCACATTAATAAACTATCAAAACGCTGCTGGGGCGCCTATCCCCTGGCAGCGTTTTTTAATGGGTGATGCACGGGGACGGTTCTTTTGCATCACTATGAAAATATTACGGTACCCTAAATTCAGAATCTTCTTTATAATGGAAGTAATATACAAATGAAAGAGGGGTTCTCAAATGAATTTTGATTATCAGTACAATCCGTATCCATCCCACCGAACGACCGTGTTTGCACGGCGGGGAATGGTTGCCACTTCCCAGCCGCTTGCTACTCAAGTAGGTCTTGAAATCCTCAAAAAAGGCGGTAACGCCATCGACGCCGCGATTGCAACGGCAGCGGCATTAACGGTTCTGGAACCAACCTCTAACGGCATCGGCAGTGACGCCTTTGCACTCGTTTGGACGAAGGGCAAGCTTCACGGACTGAATGCCAGCGGCCCGGCCCCAAAATCGCTGACTATTGATGCAGTTAAGGCGCGCGGCTATGATAAAATGCCGGCACATGGTCTTATCCCTGTAACAGTTCCAGGCGCACCTTCAGCATGGGCAGAGCTCTCCCAAAAATTTGGCCGCCTCCCGCTAAAAGAGGTACTCCAGCCTGCCATTGACTATGCCGAAAACGGCTATCCATTGACGCCTGTTCTTGCGAAAAACTGGGGACGCGCCTACCAGCATTACAAACAAACGCTCACCAGCGAAGAATTCCACCCTTGGTTTGAAACATTTGCCCCTAATGGGTACGCACCAAAAGCAGGCGAAATCTGGCGTTCTCCGGACCACGCAGAAACGTTGCGCTCCATCGCGAATACGAATGCTGAAAGCTTTTATCGTGGGGAAATCGCCGACCAAATAGCAGCCTTTTCCGAGCGCTACAATGGATTTATTTCAAAAAAGGACTTGGAAGCGTACAGGGCCGAGTGGGTTGAGCCGATTAAGCTGAACTACCGCGGCTACGACGTGTGGGAGATTCCTCCGAACGGACAGGGGCTAGTGGCGCTGCTCGCATTGAATATCGTCAAGGGCTTTGAACTTACTGAAAAGGAAACCATCGATACATATCACAAGCAAATCGAGGCTATGAAGCTCGCCTACACCGATGGTAAGGCTTATATCACTGACCCTTCTTTTATGAAAATGAAGATAGCTGATGTTCTTTGCGACGAGTATGGTGATACGAGAAGTCGGGAAATCACTGACGAAGCGCTTCAGCCGCTTCCGTATGAGCTGCCGCGTGGAGGAACAGTCTACCTCGCCGCCGCCGATGGTGAAGGGAACATGGTGTCATACATTCAGAGCAACTATATGGGCTTCGGCTCAGGCATCGTTGTGCCAGGCACCGGGGTATCGCTGCAGAACCGCGGTCATGATTTTTCACTGGACCCTTCGCATGCCAATGCACTAAGACCGGGCTCCAAAACGTACCACACCATAATCCCAGGTTTCTTGACTAAAGGAGATCAGCCAGTTGGGCCGTTTGGCGTCATGGGCGGCTATATGCAGCCACAGGGCCATATGCAGGTCATCATGAATACGATTGATTTTGGTTTGAACCCTCAGGCTGCGCTGGACGCTCCTAGGTGGCAATGGATTGAGGGTAAGAAAATTCAAGTCGAGCCGCATTTCCCGAACCACATTGCTCAGGCCTTGGCCCGGAAAGGACATCAAATTGAGGTTGCCCTTGACACAGGCTCGTTTGGTCGTGGACAGATCATCTGGCGTGACCCGGATACTGGCGTTTTGATGGGCGGCACTGAACCACGGACAGACGGGGCCGTTGCGGCTTGGTGATTCAAGGACGGCGGATTTAAAAAACTCCTTTCGGCGGATAAACCTTAAAATTCGGCGGATAACAATTCAAATTTGGCGGATATTTCCGAGGTTCGGCGGATAAAACAGCATACTCGGCGGATATCCGCTCTAAATCAGCGGATTACTTCAAAAGGAGAGGCAAATCAAATGACATTTTCAATCGTCGGTTATGACCCAGTGGAAAAAGAATGGGGCATTGCCGTTCAATCTAAATTTTTAGGCGTAGGAGCGGTAGTTCCATGGGCCAAAGCGGGAATCGGGGCGGTTGCAACCCAATCCTATGCCAATACGGCTTACGGTCCAAGGGCTCTTGAACTGATGGCTCAAGGAAAGTCAGCACAAGAAACACTTGAAGCCATCCTTGCTGATGATCCTGATAAAGAAATGCGCCAGGTTGGAATTATTGATGCAAGTGGCAACGCCGCAACATTTACCGGGAGCGCCTGCTATAACTGGGCCGGTGGCGTCACAGGACCACACTTTGCTGCACAGGGAAACATTTTAGTTGATGAAAAAACGGTCCAAGCAATGGCTGATATTTTTCAAAAAGCGGAGGGAACATTGGCTGAAAGGCTTCTTGCTTCCTTAGATGCCGGGCAGGAAGCGGGCGGTGACAGCCGCGGAAAACAGTCTGCCGCCCTTTATGTCGTGAAAGAAAAAGGCGGCTACGGCGGCTATAACGACCGGTACATCGACCTTCGCGTGGACGACCATCCTGATCCAATCAAGGAGTTAATCAGAATCTACCAGCTTCAGCAGCTCTATTTTTCGTTTTCGAAGCCAGAAAAAATAGCAGCAGTTGAAGGGGGAATTAAAACAAATGTAACGCAACATTTAAAACGTTTAGGGTACCTTCAGGGCGCTGACACCAGCGACGATGATATCTATCAGGCCCTCACCACTTTTATTCATACGGAAAACTTCGAAATGCGGGAACAGAAGACAGGCTGGATTGACGTAGAAGTTCTTGAATTTATGAAGAATAAGAAATAAACAGCCCTCCACTCAACTGGAGGGTTCTTTTATTGGGACCGTTTTTCGTTTACACAGACCATCTAGTTAATTTTCACTATCATCACAGTGTTTTTTCTCAAAATCTATTAAATTGGAAAAGTATACAATATTAGGTCTTTTGGAGGAACAAAGAGGATGGGCAAAGCGTTTTTAAAGGTTGCATCTATTTATTTTACAATTGGGGTTTTGGCGGGAATCACGATGGCAATTATCCATGACTTCCGTCTGGCATCAGTACATGCTCACATTAACATGCTTGGATGGGTGTCGATGGCGATATTCGGACTTATTTATCATTTTTTCCGCAAGCAGCCAACACGAAGCTGGTAAAAACACATTTTTGGTTCCATAATATCGGTTTGCCGGTGATGATGGTCGGAATTGCAACACAGGTTTTAACTGGAAGTATGGCGGCTCTGCCGGTTGCGGTGATTGGCTCCATTGTTGTGGTTGTATGTGTTATTTGTTTCACAATTAACCTTTTCAAACATGTAGGAAAAAGTACAAACGTGCAATCTGGTAATAAATTTTCAGTTTAATAGGACTTTCTTAGACGGCTATCATTTATTTGATAGTCGTTTTTTCGTGTTGACGTAGGTAAATGTAACCTTTTAACAATTTTAAAAAAAACACCTACAAAAAAGAAAAAAGCCCGACGTAAAGTTTAGTAGAACTTCACAAGGAGGCAAAACAAGACATGAAAAACAAGAAACTGACAAATCTGGTTACAAGCGGTGTGTTGGCATCATCACTTATTTTTTCAGTAGGAGCAGGGGCGGCCTTTGCTACTGGTAATGACACAGCGGAGGATTCTGCAGTAACAGGTACGACTACAGAACAGGTTACAGATCAAACAGCAACAACTACTGAAAACGCAACTGATGAAACCACTACTGAACAAGAAAGTAATGCAGCAGAAACAACAACTTCCGAAGAAGCTGAAACTCCATCAGACGAAGCAACAGTAGAAGACACTGATGCTGATGAAACTGTGGCGGCCGATGATGAAGCAACTACAGAGGAACAAGCACAAACAGAAGATGTTGAAAAAGCAGAAGCGCCATCATTGGTTCCTGGTGATTTCTTTTATTTTGTAAAAACCATCACTGAAAAAATCCGTCTTGCATTTACTTTTGACGATTATAAAGAAGCACAGCTATTAGCTCAATTTGCTGCAGAACGTATTGCTGAAGCAAACGCTTTGATTGCAGATGGTAAAACTGACGAAGCAGAGCAGCTGCTGAAGGACGCTCTGGCAACACAAGAGAAGGCAGCAGAGCAGCTTACAGCTTCTGAAGAAGTCACTGACACAGAAGCCACTGATATGGAAAAAGCAGACGACACTCAAACTGCTGATGTTGAAAAAACTGACGATACACAAACCACTGCTGAAGGCACTGTTGAAGGCAAGTTAGCCAACAACATCGATGCGCTGCTGGGTGCCCTTAGCCATGTGGAAAATCCTACTGCCCAACAAGCTTTAATGAAAAATATTCAAAAATCATTTGCAAAACTTGACAAGAAGTTTGCCAAGCTTGAAGAGAAAGATGCTGATTTTGCTGAACAAGTGCAGCAGATTGAAGAAAAAGTTTCCGACGATCAAACAGCAACCGTGAAAAAACATGGTAAAGCGCTAGGAAAGCAAAAGAAACAAGAGACCGAAACAGCAGTTGAAGAAACTACTCAAACTACAGACGAAGCAGCAACTGTAACAGAAGAAAGCAGCCAAGGCGAGGATACTGCAGTTCAAACTGAATCCGCTAATAAAGGGACAGAGCAACAAGCTGCAGCTCAAGCAAAAGCCGCTGAAAAGCAAGCTCAAGCCGCTGCAAAAGCTGCCGAAAAACAAGCTGCAGCAGCACAAAGAGCTCAAGAAAAACAAGCCCAAGCAGCCCAAAAGCATGGTGCGGCCGCTAATAAAGCTGAACAAGCACATGGGAACGGAAAGAATTAAACCTAATAAATCTTGATTATAAGCATGATTTCGGTTAAACCGGGGTCATAAACACTGAGCCAGGGGGAGCCCTGGCTCTTTTTGTCATTAAATTATGTTGTTAGACCAGAAGATTTTGTTTAGTAAAGATAGGAAAATGCAATATAATCCAAATTATGTAATTTTACGTCGTGAGACCACGTGTTTTTGTCGTGAAGGTCTAAAATGATGTCGTGAGCTTCCGAAACGATGTCGTAAAAGTCTTAATTTATGTAGTGAGGACTAATTCGACTGCTACAAAACAAAAAAAAGAGCCGGCAATCCAATTGCCGACTCCATCTTAAATACAAATATTATTTCCCTGCCCCATGGCAATTCTTATACTTTTTCCCGCTTCCACAAGGGCATGGGTCATTTCGCCCAACATTCTCCTTATTGACCTTCGGCTTCTTCTTAACAGCCTCGCCGTCTTCCTTCGGGTTTACGGCATGGCCCTGGGCGACCTCTTGGCGCTCAAGGTTATTGCGAATTTCCGCCTTCATGATGTACATGGCCGCTTCATCCTCAATCGACTCAACCATTGCCTCGAACATTGCAAGACCTTCATGCTGGTACTCACGTAAAGGATCCGTTTGTCCGTAAGCGCGCAAATGAATCCCTTGGCGAAGCTGATCCATCGCATCGATGTGGTCAATCCATTTTGAATCGACTGCACGCAACGTTACAACCTTTTCGAACTCACGCATTTGCTCAGAGGACAGAATCTGTTCCTTTTCCTCATAATGCTCTTTACATTTAGCAAAAATGAACTCGACTATCTCTTCCTGATCCTTGCCTCGAAGGTCATCAACCGTCACGTCGCCTTCCCCAAGCAGGTTTGCATGGGCAAAGTCCACAATTCCTTTAAGATTCCATTCTTCCTCATCTGCTTGTCCAGGCGCATTGACATCTACATGGCGCTGAATGGAGCGCAAAATCATATTCTGGACAATTTCACGTAAATTCTCGGATTCGAGTACCTCATCACGCTGCGTATAAATAATCTCGCGCTGCTGACGAAGCACATCGTCATATTGCAATAGCTGTTTACGGGCGTCAAAGTTGTTGCCCTCCACGCGTTTCTGCGCACTTTCCACAGCACGGGATACCATTTTACTTTGAATTGGCTGGGTATCATCCATTCCAAGCTTTTGCATCATTGCTTTCATATTGTCAGAACCGAATCGGCGCATCAATTCATCTTCCATGGACAAGTAGAACTGAGTAATACCAGGGTCCCCTTGACGTCCGGAACGTCCGCGCAGCTGGTTATCAATACGTCGGCTCTCATGACGCTCAGTACCAATAACCGCAAGTCCGCCCAGCTCTTTAACGCCTTCTCCGAGTTTAATATCAGTACCACGGCCGGCCATGTTTGTCGCAATCGTGACTGCTCCAGCCTGACCTGCTTCCAAGATAATTTCCGCTTCACGTGCATGGTTTTTCGCGTTCAAGACATTGTGGCGAACACCCTTTTTCAAAAGCAGCCGGGAAATCAGTTCAGACGTCTCAATTGCGACTGTACCCACAAGGACAGGCTGTCCTTTTTGATGGCGCTCGGCAATATCTTCGACAACGGCACGGAACTTGCCTTCCATTGAAGCATAAATTAAATCCGCACGGTCATCACGGGTAATCGGACGGTTTGTCGGAATGACGATAACGTTCATATTATAAATGTTGCGGAATTCTTCTTCTTCTGTTTTCGCTGTACCAGTCATACCGGATAGTTTTTCATACATCCGGAAATAGTTCTGGAACGTAATGGTTGCCATCGTCATGCTTTCGTTTTGGATCTCGACGCCTTCCTTGGCTTCAATCGCCTGGTGCAAGCCTTCGCTATAACGGCGGCCCTTCATCAAACGGCCGGTGAACTGGTCGACAATCACAATCTCACCGTCTTGGACGACGTAATCGACATCAAGGTGCATCGTTACAATCGCCTTTAGCGCTTGGTTAATGTGATGGTTCAAGGTCACATGAGAAATATCAAACAAGTTTTCAATGCCAAATGCCTTCTCTGATTTGCTGATACCCTCTTCGGTGAGCATGACAGCTTTTGTTTTTTCATCGTACGTATAATCAACGTCCTTCGTCAAAGTCCGTACAAACGCATTCGCCTGCATATAAAGTACCGTCGACTTCTGGGCAGAGCCTGAGATAATCAGCGGTGTTCTTGCTTCGTCAATCAAGATCGAGTCAACCTCGTCGATGACGGCAAAATAAAGCGGGCGCTGAACCTTTTGCTCTTTGTAAAGGACCATGTTATCACGCAGGTAATCGAAGCCGAACTCGTTGTTCGTACCATACGTAATATCGCAGGCGTAAGCAGCTTGTTTTTCATCCTTATCCATGCTGTTTAAGTTCAATCCGACTGTCAGTCCTAAAAATTCATATAACTGACCCATCTCGGTTGCGTCACGGCTTGCCAGGTATTCGTTGACCGTGACAACATGAACGCCTTTTCCGGACAAAGCATTCAAGTAAACGGGCATTGTCGCCGTTAATGTTTTACCTTCACCGGTCTTCATCTCGGAAATATTACCCTCGTGGAGAGAAATACCCCCCATCAGCTGAACATGGTATGGATAAAGGCCAAGCACGCGGCGGGCACCCTCACGGACAACCGCAAACGCCTCAACCAATAGGTCATCCAGCGTTTCGCCCTTTTGGTAGCGGGCCTTGAACTCTTCCGTTTTTTCACGCAGCTGCTCGTCTGTTAAACGTTCTGTTTCTGAGGCAATCGCATCAATTTTTGCAGCCAGCTTGTCCAGCCGTTTCAGCTCACGTTTATTTAGGTCAAACACTTTATTTAAAATCCCCATATTTGATGAAACGCTCCTTTTATCTGAGACTCAAAAGCATTTTTTGAAAAAATGAATCCAATAAAAATCTCTAATTTTCCTATTTAATCTTACCATTTCCACTATGCAGGTGACAACATTGGGAGAAACTCAGCTAAAATTCCCAGACATACGTCCTATTATCCACTTCAATTATGGCAAATCTGTGAAAAATGTATAGAACTTATGAGTTGCCTTTAAGAGTTTATGGCTATTTGCATATTTTTAAATATTTTTGTATAAAAATTAGTTTTAATACAGTTTTTCACTCTGCTTGTATTGTAAATAAAACGCCTAAATTACAACGTTTGTATGTTGTTTATTTAGCGAAATGTATCAATTCTGTGAATGTAAAAATATTCACAAATTGTACATTGGATTCTCCTTTTTAATGTAAGATACTACCTTTAGAGAGGTAGCAATGGAAAATAAATAGAGAACCAATCAAATATGGGAAGGGTGAGGAAAATGGCCTTTTGGGGGAAAAAGAAAAAAGAAACCGATCCCGATGCAAGAGAAGATAGAAAAAAGGTGGGCCTATTTCGCAGACTTTGGCAAAAAGTCAGAAACATAGATTGGAAGGATCCGGTCACAAGATGGAAAGTCATGTTCATTTCACTAATAGGCTTGATTGTAATTGGAGGCGGCAGCTATGGTGCACTGGCCATCACCAACTCGCCGGCGTTCTGCTCGAGCTGTCACGAAATGGCACCAGAATACTCAACCTTTACGGCCAGTGCTCACAATAACATCACGTGTGTCCAGTGCCATATCAAGCCGGGCACCATCAACATGCTGACTCACAAAGTTAAGTCGTTGAAAGAAGTTTACTATCACGTTACCGGGGTGCCGGAACAGATTGTCCAAACAGAAGATGAGGTTGTTTCGAACGAGAACTGTATGCAGTGTCACTCCAAAAACCGCCTTGTCACCGCATCTGGTGACCTAAAGGTTAATCACAAAGGGCATATTGAAGAAGGTATTCCATGTATCTCCTGCCATGCCGGTGTCGTTCACGCCAAGATGGCAGCCCGCGGTATTAATACTGAAGAAGTTCGCGGTGAGTATACGAAAGAAACAGCTGAAAAAATCATGGAAAAGAAATACTTGCGCCCGAACATGGGTACCTGTATCGATTGCCATGACAAAGTGAACAATGGCGAAAAGCCTTGGAAGGACGTCGCTTATCTAGTTCCGCCAAACCCGGAGGAAGTGGAGAAAAAGATTGATGAAAGCAAAAAAGAAGGAGTCAGCGAGCCTGTAGCAACCGAAACAAAAACGGAATCAGCTGTAGAAGGAACAGCCGGAAGTGGCACAGCTGAAGACTTAGCTAAGGTACATGAAGAAAAGACTCAGGATCTCATTTTACAAGCCATTGGAAAGCAGCAAAAGGACGTTAAGATTTCCATGGCATGTGAAACGTGTCATAGAAAAGTTAAGGTTCCTAAGAGCCACAAAGAGGAAGGATGGAATCAGGCACACGGAGGTACTGCTATTCAAGAACTCGACAAATGCGTGAACTGTCACCAGGATTCCAAATGGATTAGAGAAATTCCTAAAGAAGACATCATTTCCTTGCTAAAAATGAAAAGTGCTGAAAATAGCAGCCATAAATATACGGCAAACCTAACTGTCGTAAAAGACCAGTCTCGGGTTAATAATTTCTGCAGTGCTTGTCACGGCAAGCGTCCTGCAGGACACATAGAAAGCGATCAATGGTTAACAGCACACGCAAGCAAAGCCAAAACAGCAGACCAAAAAGCCGAATGCTTTGTCTGCCACGACCGTGAAAAGCCAGTAGAAGGTTCAACAACAGTAAAAGCGCCAACAGATGTCTATTGCCAATACTGCCACAGAACCGGCTTTAAAGACGATGTGAAAAACTAGAAAACCCTAAAATAGGAGGGACTTGATTATGGAAGAGGAGCGTAATGAGCTGCCGGCCCCTCCCAAGTTTCGCTATAAGCTATTCAAATATGCAACGTTAACGGTGTTGTTTCTGGCCGTCTTCCTTGGACTCGGCTTTACGGGGCTGAAGGCAACATCGTCTTCAAAGTTTTGTGCTTCCTGCCATGAGATGAAGCCTGAGGTTTATACGTGGCAAGCCTCCACGCACAGTGAGGTGGATTGCACTAACTGCCATACTGATCCTGTGTTTAAGAAACTGGCGAAGGATAAGTCTAAAGATTTGGTCGAGCAGCTAAAAAATCATTCCTCTGGAACATCTGCAACGCCAATTAGAATGCCAAAAGAAGTTCCAGATAGTGCTTGTAAAGCATGCCATGATATGAGCAAACGTCAAGTAACTGCTTCAGGGGATATAATCATTCCTCATGATAAGCATATGGAAAAGGAAATTGAATGTACTCAGTGTCATAGCGGAATTGCCCATGGGAAAATTGCTGATCGAAAAATGACCTACCAGACAGATTTGGAAAAATGGGCTCAAGAAACCGGAAAAGTGGCCATGTCAGAAATGAAATTTATTCGCCCTGATATGGATACCTGTATGGAATGCCATAAAGCAAGGAAAATATCAACTGAATGTAAAACATGCCATTCAACTGGAATGGTACCTAAAAGTCATAAAAATGATGAATTTGCAATAAAAACACACGGGGTCCTTGCAAGTAAGGAATTAAATAAATGTAATCAGTGCCACAAGTATATGTCAAAAGACAAATTAGAAGGTTTTGAAGAAGTCTCGGTACTCAATAAATATCTTTCAACAAATAGTCAATCAACCCAAAAGAACCAATATGACTATGCGAAAGAAAATACATTTTGTTCCGACTGTCACAGCAAACGTCCAGCAAGCCATGAAAGTGGATTTATTAGCCAGCACGGGGAATTGGCGAATAAAAACCAAAATATATGTAAGGCATGTCACAACATTCAGCAAACTTCTACACCAAATAAAAATAAAGTGAATTGTTCTTCATGTCATCAAAGTTCACATAGTAAAAATAATCCAAGATGGCGGGGAAATCATAAAATTCCTATTGCTCCAGATCAAAAGCCTTCTGATTATTGCTACACTTGTCACGTAAAAGATAGATGTACAAGCTGTCATAAGAATTAAGAATTCATTTAAATGCTTATCATTCTGCAAAATAGGAATCTTTGGTATCTTTCAAGGATTTCAAAAGAATTAGGAGGATATTTTTATGGAAGCACAGGAGCTACCAATCACCAATGAACACCAATCACGCACTGAAAAATCTAATAAAAAAACGGGACGCTTCACTAAACTTCAAGTTTTTCTAATATTATTTGCAACCTTAATTGCTTGCTTAGTTGGGGGCTATTATATTAGCGATAAGTATTTATGGCCAAATGCCGATGAGCAGCGGTTAATTGATCAATTGAATTATTACAAAAAATCAGTAGATACCAAACCTAATGATCCAGAAAATCGGGTTAACTTGGGCTATACGTATTATCTAACAGGTGACAATAAAGAAGCTATTAAACAATTAAAAACAGCAATCGACCTTGATAAGAACTATTTTGGGGCTTACTTTAACCTTGGTCTTGTGTATCTTGATGAAAACCGTAATAACGATGCTCTAATACAGGCTCAAAAGACAGTTGAACTAGCTCCCAAAAATTATAAAAGCAATTTATTAGAAGGAATGGTATTTCGTAAACTAAAAATGTATGATGAGTCTCTCAAATCCCTGCAACAGGCTCTTACACTGAGCCCAACCAACACAGATATCATTAATGAAATTGCAAAGTTATCAGAAGATCAGGGTAAATACGATGAAGCAGAAAAACTTTATAAAGAGGCGCTAAGTTATGATCCACTTTATAAACCGGCATCGGAAGGTTTAAAGAAGCTCGCTGCAAAAAATAAAACAAAGGACAACAAATAGAAGGGGGTGACTTTAACTTGAAAACGAAGACTTTAATTCTATCTATGTGCACTATTGTCCTGCTTTCTGTTGCCTTTTTTGGAGCCATCTATTTTTTAAATTTACAAAACAAACTAAAACCATACGTTGCATCAGTGGACACGGGTGGACCTCCAGAATTTACTCAATCTTTTTATGGTGATTTTGATGCACCTCTTATTAAACCTATGGATGTAGCAAAAGTTAATGACTATATATATGTTAGTGATTCAACCGGGAAAAAAATCCAAGTGTTTGACCAAGGCGGTACACCTGTCTTTAAGTTTGGGAACGCAGGAAACAAAGAAGGACAGTTTAACTTTCCATACGGGATAGCTGGCGATAGTAAGGGGAATATTTATGTAGCCGATCTTTATAATGGCAACATCTCCATATTTGATACAAAAGGAAAGTTCATTAGTTACTTCAAGGAAAAGGATGAAGAACATAAAGTCATCACATCGCCTGGTGGATTACGTATTTTTAAAGACAAGTTATACGTAACCGATATCAAACAAAATAAAGTGTACATCTTTAATTTAAAAGGTGAAAAATTAATGGAAATTGGTGGACCAGGAAGTAAAGAAGGCCAGTTCATCGCTCCAAATGCTGTGACGATTGATAAGGACAATCATATTTATGTTACAGATTCTGGGAACAATAGGTTGCAAGTATTTGATAAAAAGGGGAAATTTATACGGATAATAAATGGTTCAAAAGACGGAAAAGGAGATACTATCTTATTGAATCCGAGGGGAGTTGCTGTCGATTCACAAGGAACTATTTATATTGTAAATAGTCTATCTCATAATATCTACGCATTTGACAAAAATGGGAAGCAAGAATTTGAACTAGGTGGAATGGGATCAGATAAAGATAAGCTTTATCTCCCAAATGGGCTATTTATTGACAATAGAGGTACTTTATTTGTTACTGATACAGTAAATCAACGGATTTCAGAGTTTAATTAATAATCTCTTTACCTTTAAGGAGGTGGTGCATCAAAGAAAGGTTAATTGTATCGTTTTACTTAAAAGCTGTATAAAAAAAGAGAGAGGTAAAAATGGGAGGTTTTTAGAAATGAGAAAGCTACGGGTTGGTTTATCTACCATCATGATGCTAGTTTTAGTTGGTCTATTTAGCATCGTAGCATCTGCAGCACCATCACCAAACGCTGGTATTCCAGTTGTTACTTCTAGTAATTCCGTTTTAGATGGTCAAGATTATACACTTACATGGACTAAAGGAGGAAGCAACGCTGTTACAAATTACTTTATTAAATGGGATAATGGAAATGTAGAAACATTAGACCCTACTATACTTTCATACACAGTGGTAAAACCAGCACTTGGGAAACACTACTATGAAATCTGGGCAACAAATACTTATGGTGATTCACAACATTATAGAGGCACTGTAGAAGTGGTCAGTGACATTTCCGCTACAATGGTCCGACCAGAAACTGCTACTATTGGTAACGATGGTACTGCAATGACACATCGCACACACGGAAATTTCCAAAACAACACTGCCTCTTGTGCAAACTGCCATAGTGCACACAACGGCGAAGACACTTACTTATTAAAATACAAAAACACAGAATTAAGCATGTGTATGTCTTGTCATGACGGAACAATGGGCTTTTATAACGTTGAAGTAGCAAGCTCAGCAGGTATTTTCGACTTCGATGGATCGCACAAAAGTTCTTCTTTGCATAATGTAGACGATAGTGTTGCAGTCAGTGCAGCACCTGGTGCTTTTAAAAATGTTTCGACCAGTGAATTAGAATGTTCCAGCTGTCATAACCCGCACGGTTCCGCAAACGACCGTTTATTAACTGTTGCAATTCCAACTGGATCAACAAATGTAACATTGACAGATCTTGGGGGCGGTAAACAAATTGGTCTTAACTTAGTTGAAGACCCTGCTTATACTGCTTTCAACGCCACCACCGGAACAAATGGAATTAAAATCACAAAAGCAAAAGGTGCTACTACAAGTACGGAAATTACAAACTTTTCTAATTTCTGTGCTACTTGCCACGATGCTTATTTAACTAGTAGAGCTACTGCAAAACTTGACGGCCATGGATACTCACATACTACCAACAGCGGCTCTGCTGGTAGAAACTGTGCATCTTGTCACTACTCACATGGTACGGATATTACTACAATGAAAGACTCTGCTGGTTATACAATTGCTGATTATATGAAGCCAGTAGACCAAGGTGGAAAAGGCTGGGATCAAGCAAAAGCTGAAGCATATATGGAAAACGTAACTCGTATTAATGGTGGAACCGTGGCTGACTCAGCACTTAAGAAATACACCAATAATGCTGTATGTGTAGCTTGTCACGCTAAAGATGTAGTTACTGCTCCAGTAACTGGCGGAGACTTTAACGGTAAACCTGCAAAATAAAAAGCCAACAAATAGCCCCACTATTTGTTAGCTCGGAATGGAATATTTAAACTGAAGGATAACAGTTTACTACGGTAGGCTGTTATCTTATTTTTATTTAAACAAATGTTCACAAACTTGTCAACAATACATTTCACCAATTTGTCAAGCTTTATTCACAGTTTCGCTATTCAATTAACATTCCTTTTAAAAGTATAATAAGAATGTAGATATTAAGATTTAATTATTGCTATATTTAAAAACTTAACAACCATTGTTTAATTTATTTATAAAGCTTACATAAAAAGGAATGGCTGATTATGAACTCATTAAAAATAAGTAAGCATAAATATTTAATTTTTTTTATATTGCTGCTTTTTAATCTTACAACCCTAACTTCCCTTAATGTCGTAGCCGCTGAACCGGACCCAAGTACAATTCCCCCAAACATTATTGTGAAAAATATTAATGTAAATGCTGATGGAACAGTAACTATCAAAGGATTAGTATCGGATAACCTGACAATTCCCGAAAGTATTAAAATGAAATTAGTGTATCTGGATGCAAATCAACTCGAGAATGATTTAGGGTCAATTACTCCAGACTCCACTGGTTTATGGTCGATAAATACAACCTTTACTGAAAACTTTAATAAATATTTTATAATAGCAACAGATGGAGATTCTAATGAAGAAAAAATACCCGTTCCTACTCCTCCAACTATCATTGTAAAGGATATTAAAAAAAATGCTGATGGTACTACCACTATAAATGGGGAAGTATCGGATAACCTGACAACTGCTGAGAATATAGAAATGAAATTAGTGTATCTCGATGCAGATCGTCACGAAAATGATTTAGGACAAATAACTCCAGATTCTAATGGTTCATGGTCGATTACTAGAACCTTTCCAGATAAACTTAACAGATATTTTCTAGTGGCAACAGATAAATCTAGTATTGAAAATGAAGAGCCAAATAACACAACAATATTTGTTCAACGTCCATATGTTACTTCTATAAAGGTAACGGTATTAAATTATAGACATAAAATAATTGAGAATGGCATAAGCAAAGATAGAGATGAAACTATGGAAATGGATCTCATTTATAAGAATGAAATGACTAGAGTAGTGCTAGATCCAACAATAGCAATTGATTTTAGCGATGGAGTACCAGCAAATATAAATAACCTAATTTATTTATTTGATAAAAGTGGAATGGTAGATAGTGTAACTCCAACAAAATCGAATAATCAATTAATGCTAAATTTCCATAACCTTAAACCAAGTACAACATATTACTTAATGTTCAATCCAAGTTTAATTTCAGAAAAATACAAAGATAATTCGGGGATATTTGTTGATGATAATGGCAATGCTTTTTTTCCGGTGATTAAAAAATTTACAACAGTAAGTGAAACTGTAAAATCTACTGCCATTGATGAAACGATGGCGGAAATACCAAATCAGCCTCATGGCTTTTATTCGAATAATGTTAGTACTTGTTCAAACTGTCATAGTACGCATAATGGAGATAGTCCAAGTTTGGATACACCGAAATCTGACTATATGGATAAAGCAAAAGAAAATAGTTATTGTATGGCTTGTCATGATGGAACGCTTGCAGCTCCAATGCCGGAAAATCTTGATACGAATAATGGCGACATTAAATCTAAACATGATGCTATAGATACCCCGGAACATTCATCAAGTGCAGGTTCATGTATAACATGCCATAACCCGCATATAACCTGGAGTGAGGATAATCCGACTCTTTTAAAGGACCATTTTGTTTATACAAAGGATAATGGCTCTAAAATAGATAGCCTAGAAGTTAACTGTGATACCTGTCATAAAGACAATGCTGTAAGTGAAGTTCCCGATTATCATGACAATTCAGTTAGAGAGGTTCTTTCGTACAAAAAAGACACAACGGCTGATGGTCAAAGTGGCAATTACTCATTATGTCTGCGTTGTCATAATGGTGTTAAGGCATCGGATATAAAACAATACTATGAAGATCAAAATGGTGTAATTGAATCCGGACATAGTATTATCGCGATCAATGGTAGCAAGTTACGTGGAAACATTCCATGTTCTGTGTGTCACGAAACACATGCATCTACCAATCTAAAGCTTTTGAAATCTACACTAGGTCATGAGAATCAGGATAGTGAAGCATTTTCATTTACAACTGGTAATTGGGACGAAAATAATGAACGAGTATTTTGTATGAAATGTCACAACGGCAAAACCTCAATTTATGGAGTAAAAGCACTGGACCCTCTTCAATCACCTGGACATTCACTGATGGAAAAATGCTCAGATTGTCATGGTGGAGAAAGTAATTCCTTTTTGGAAGCAGCACATGCGCCCCAAATAGACCCAACCAAAACTCATAGCTTAACGCAAACAGAAAGCCCTTCGCCAACTCAATAATTTGAGCCTGCGAAGGGCTTTAAAAATTTAAACTCTATTTACCCTTTAACCATTCCTTCAGCCCGTCAACCTTCCCCCACAAATGCAAATGCATCGCGGCATACACAATTGCTTCGTTCTCATCCCCGAAACCGTAATATTCAGGCGTTTGATTTGGCAGCTTCTTTTTGCCGGTTAGGTAATATAACACAAATCTATTACTTTTTTTGGCCTGTTTCACTAATGTTTTTGCTTTTACGGTATAGCCGTTTACAAGCAGCTCTAGCAAAAGCCTATTGTAGATAGTTTCTGTTGTTTCCTCATCAAATTTTCCCAACAGTTCCTCGGCCTTTTCAAATTCTTCTTTTTCCATGTAAGCCATAAACAAGGAAGTACGAACACCCTGATTATCCATAGGGTTCAACTTGAGGAGTTCCTCATAATGCTCTATCGCCTCATCAGTTTTTCCTAGCAGAAAGATTGTCTCGGCATAATTGAACTTTGCCCGCATGTACGGTCTTGTTTCAATCAGCCCCCAAAAGTAACCTTCGTTTTCTTTAAAAAACTCTTTGCCGAGATGTTTTTCGCCAACCTGTATGCCATGCCAATACAATCCTGCGGATTCTTCCGGTTTTTGTGCGATATCACCAAGTAAAACAAACGCATCAACACAATAAGGATTGATATTGATTGCTTCTTGAATGAGGTGGAGAACTTTAACCCCATCTGCACGTAAGGCCTCAAAAACTAATTCCTGAGCACGGTCTTCATTTCGTCTTGAAACCTTCTTGGGCAATTTGTCAGGAATATTTATCGTAAAGGTGGAAGCTTTACTTGGGTTTCCTCTACGCACCTTTTCATCTTTTCCTTTCGGAAACTCAATGACCTCCGCCTCTTCAAACTTTGGTTCCTCGTCACCCCCGTACACAATATTCATCATTTCGCTTATTTCTTGGCTTAGGACATTTTCCATGTCCGATGAGATGGTGGAAATGGACCTAGCGGACACGCTGTATATCTGCCCAAGCTCCTTTTGTGTAAATACTTTTTCCAGCATCGGCATCATTTTTTGCATTAAATAATGCAGCCCGGCGGCATATAGATTCGGGTTCTGAATCCGCTTTTTTCGCTTCTGGCAATAACTAAACCAAAGCACAATCCCTGCGTCCACAACTGGCGCAGGCGTGTCGAAAGCTTCTGCTTGTGCTTTAAAAAGGTCGGCAACTTCCTTGTAAACCGGGGCGGGCCATTCGATGTCATCCGTTTCGATTAGGCCGCCAACCATCGGCAGTTCACTCAAAACTTCAATAAAAAAATCATCCAAATACTGTTGTGGGGACGGGTAGTCGGCGGCGATACTGCTATCCTCGATATAAGAAAAAGCAACCTCAGGTTTTAAATCCGGCAAATCAAATGGCGCTGGGAAAAACGCAAAGTTTTGGCCAAATGGTACCAACATACCCAAAAATAGAGTGCCTTCCTCAAAGTCAGCCGGCGTACCAGTAATAATTGTCTCAAGCAGTTCCCCCGTAAAGCCATCCTCCACTGTCAGCTTGTTGTTTTCAACTTTTAAGACTTTCCCGGCAATCGTTCGACCATTCGTCCATGTTTGAAAAATTTGCTTCAGCTTCGGCCGCTTAATTTTTCCAGCCTCGGCCGCAATAAATTTCTCAATAACCTTTTTTCCGTCATCCAATTCTTCAAAAAGGGAAAACCAGATGGCATGAACCACTTCATAGAATTCCCGTTCTTCTTCATCCTCT
>NZ_JAGYPE020000022.1:44943-79697 GCF_018343545.2 Neobacillus citreus
CGTCATCCAATTCTTCAAAAAGGGAAAACCAGATGGCATGAACCACTTCATAGAATTCCCGTTCTTCTTCATCCTCTAGCTCGAGGCTACTATACTCCATGAACATTTCAAAATCATCTTCGATTTCCGAGCCAAAATAATTGAACGCAAAATGAATCATTTGCTTCTGCAGCTCGTCGGCTTCACTTTCAAGTAAATGGGTGATGGACACAGCTTCACTTGCGCCGCAGCATTTTTTATACTTTTTTCCGCTCCCGCAGGGACATGGTTCATTACGGCTTGGTTTCTCCATCTCGTTTTACACCTCTTTTTTCTCTAAAAATTCTAACCAGTCTTCCATTTCTTTTTTTGCATACTGATATTCAAAGGCATACCACTCAGTTTCAAGCCCCGCTTCTATCAGCCCATCTTTAAATTTTCGAAAAGGCCGATGACTGCTGCTTAACGCTTGAAACAGCGGATCGCTTTTTTTGTCATCATTAACCTGTGCTGCAAATAGCTCCATTAGCCGAAATGCTTGAAAAGATTCGATACTTGGAATCTCTACATAACGGTCTATATTTTCCTCATCATCCCAGTCTATTCCTTCTTCGCCGGTTATGAGTGGGTCTCCGTCATAGACAACTTGTTTCGTCTCTAAATCCAGGTAAGACTGTCCGATATTGTTCGTTAAATATGTATCAATTAGTTCATCCAATAAATTCATATTTTACACCTGCTCATATTTAATAGTACCATTTTCGACAGATTCATATAGAAAAATACGAAGGTTTTAGGGGATAATTTCTTGATTATCGCTAAAAATGACAAAAAAAACAAATCACACCTTTTTTTGAACTTTTCCCACTTCTCAAGTTATAATGAACAAGGACTTACAAGCATTTAAGGAATACACTATAATAAACGTTATAACTTTTTAGAGGTGACGAAAATGGAATTAGCGGAAATTCGCAATGAACTTGAAATTACGGCTAAGAAATTAGCGGACTTTAGGGGGTCTCTTTGACCTTGAAAACAAGGAAGCCAGGATTGCAGAGCTAGAGGACGAAATGCTCCACCCCGATTTCTGGAATGATCAAGAAAAGGCCCAGAAGGTAATCAGCGAGGCCAATGGATTGAAGGACCAGGTGCATGAGTTTTATGAACTTAACGAATCATTTGAGAACCTAGAAGTGACCTATGAGCTGGTGAAAGAAGAAAGCGATGCCGAGCTGCAGACCGAACTTGAAGAAGAGCTTCAGCAACTGACAGACAGGTTAGGTCAATTTGAATTGCAGCTTCTATTAAGTGAAGAGTACGATAAAAATAATGCCATCCTTGAGCTTCACCCGGGTGCCGGTGGAACAGAGTCACAGGACTGGGGCTCCATGCTGCTAAGAATGTACACAAGGTGGGCCGAGAAAAAGGGCTTTAAGGTAGAAACCCTTGATTATCTTCCGGGTGATGAAGCAGGCATCAAAAGCGTGACCCTCGCTATTAAAGGGCACAATGCCTATGGTTACCTGAAGGCAGAAAAAGGAGTTCACCGCTTGGTAAGGATATCGCCGTTTGATTCTTCAGGCCGGCGGCATACATCTTTTGCATCCTGTGAAGTAATGCCGGAACTAAACAATGATATCGAGGTTGAAATTCGGACAGAGGATTTACGGGTAGATACGTACCGTTCCAGTGGCGCCGGCGGACAGCACGTTAACAAAACAGAATCAGCCATCCGAATTACCCATCTCCCGACCGGCATTGTAGTAAGCTGCCAAACCGAGCGGTCGCAGATTCAAAACCGCGAGCATGCCATGAACATGTTAAGGTCTAAACTTTACCAACGAGAAATTGAAGAGAAGGAAAAGGCGCTTTTGGAAATTCGCGGCGAGCAAAAGGAAATCGGCTGGGGAAGCCAAATTCGCTCTTACGTCTTCCATCCGTATTCCATGGTAAAGGACCATCGTACTAATGCCGAAACTGGTAACGTTCAGGCTGTCATGGATGGAGAATTGGATCAATTTATTAATGCTTACTTACGTTCACGTATTTCATAATAGGAAATAAAAATTTTTAAAGCCTTTGTCGACTTAGTTGGCAAAGGCTTTAATTTTGGAAAAATATTTGCGAATCATGGTGGATTTATTGAAGATTAATGAGGTGACTTAGTAGCGATTTAAGATTATATCTTAGAGGTTATTTTGCCGAGCCTGAAATTAATTCAAACATTTTATCATGGCTTTCCAGTTTATCTTCGATACGGCGGAAATGGCTTCTAAATTCCGAAGCGTTGTTTTTTACTGTTTCTTCTAGAGATTGAATCCGATCTTCAATTCTGTCAAAACGAGAGTTCATGAGGCTGAATTGCTGGTTTACTCGATCAAATTGCTGATCTATTTTGGCGAATTGCTGATTCATCTGGTCCATCATTTGTTTTAATAAATGTTCCATCGTGTTCACCTCCTCATTAACAAATGATAACATAAATAGCCGCCAGCATTCGACAAGTACTTAACTCATTTGGGAAATTAGACTCAAAAATTCTTATCTCTAATGAATTCGACGTAAGAAGCAAATGCTAAATATAAATTTATCCCTTTATCGCGTTAACATAATGCCATTTACACCATATTTTTCCCATGCTATACTCTCAATCGGAATTTAATAAGAGAGGTATCATTTCATGAATATATTGAGCAATTTAACAAACACTTATCCAAAAACTAGAATCGCGGCCGACTACCTTTTTGTTCTGGTCGGCGCAGCCATTATTGCGATTACGTTCAACGTTTTTCTCCTGCCAAACCAAATTGCCTCGGGCGGAGTCAGCGGCATTAGCACTATTTTAAAATCCGTGCTCGGCCTTGAGCCCGCCTACGTCCAATGGGCTTTCAATATTCCATTGTTTATCGCTGGAGTTATGTTGCTTGGAAAACAATTTGGCGTCAAAACACTAGCCGGAACTGTTTTTCTACCATTTGTAGTTTTTTTAACAAAAGGCTGGGAACCGTGGACTCATGATGCGTTGCTTGGTGCCTTGTTCGGCGGGATTGGCGTTGGTCTTGGTCTTGGGATTGTCTTTAGAGGAAATGCGTCGACTGGCGGAACAGACCTTGCCGCACAGATCATCAATAAATACACGGGTTTTACTCTAGGTAGATGTGTCGTTATGATTGACGGCCTTATCGTCCTAACAGCGGCTATCGTTTTTGATATTGAAAAAGCCTTGTATGCCTTAATCGGACTTTACGTAACCAGCAAAACCATTGATTTGGTCCAGGTCGGTTTTGGCCGGTCAAAGATGGCGATGATAATTACAAATAAGCAAGAAGAAGTTCGTGCGGGAATCTTGCATAAAATAGACCGTGGTGTGACAAAACTATCAGCATACGGTGGTTTCACCGAGCATGAACGCCCAGTTTTGATGTGTGTGGTGGATCAAACGGAGTTCACAAAATTGAAACAATTGGTCAAAACCCTTGACCCGTCTGCATTTGTCGTGGTAATGGATGCCGCAGAGGTGTTAGGGGAGGGTTTCAAACGCCCATAACATTGGTATAATTAATCAGTGATGGGATTATTTACATTAGGGGGAGTAACAATGAAGAAAAAGTTGCTAACGTTGTTATTAGGAACATCATTAGTAATGGGACTCGCTGCTTGTGGCGGCGGCGGGGACAAGGACACTGGCGGCGGTGGTAAAGACACTGCAACCGGTGATGAAGCTGCTAAGATCTTTGATCAAAAATGCTCCAGCTGCCATGGGGGAGACCTTAAAGGCGGAGTAGGACCTAACCTAACAAAGGTTGGCTCTAAGTATTCCAAGGATGAAATCCTGGATATCATTCATAATGGCCGCGGCGGAATGCCTGCAGGCGTCATTACTGGTGATGATGCTGACAAAGTGGCTGAATGGCTATCTGCGAAAAAGTAAAAACTACACAAGAAACGCTCTGTTCCCATACAGGGCGTTTTTAATTTTTTCATCCCCGAAAAAAGTTAATTCTAACCTGATTTACCAGATACCTTATGGCTGGACAATCAAACTATGTATGTTATTCTAGTATGTGCCACGAAGAAATTCGACAAAAAGAACAATCATTAATTAAAAATATTGTCATTTAGGAAGAAACAAGTCGTGTTTTGTATTCTTTGAAAAGAAACTGTAATATAAATACCACTTTTTTTGACAAATTATGATGTTATAATATTATCATGCAGAATTATGAATATAGTTGTAGTTATTTTGGCCGTATTGTCGAAATTTGTAAAACAAACTTAAAACAATAGGTGATTTTATATGATAGAAATGCAGGAAGTATACAAAAAATATCCGAATGGCGTTTCAGCGATCAATGGGATTGACGTCCGGATTAATCAAGGTGAATTTGTTTATGTCGTCGGGCCAAGCGGTGCCGGAAAATCGACATTTATTAAAATGATGTACCGCGAAGAAATTCCAACCTCTGGAACGATCACGATCAATGGAGCGAATATTGCGAAGTTAAAGATGAGCAAGGTTCCGTTATTCCGTCGTAACCTTGGCGTTGTCTTCCAAGACTTTAAACTGCTTCCAACTCTAACAGTCTATGAAAATGTTGCATTCGCTCTAGAGGTTATTGAGGCGCAGCCGAAGGTAATTAAGAAACGTGTCATGGAAGTTATGGATCTTGTTGGCTTGAAGCATAAAATTAAAATGCTTCCTTCCGAGCTTTCTGGCGGTGAGCAGCAGCGTATTTCGATTGCCCGCTCCATTGTCAATTCACCAAGACTCGTTATTGCGGATGAGCCGACAGGGAACCTTGACCCGGATACATCATGGGAGATAATGAAAATTTTTGAAGAGATCAATAATCGCGGCACAACTGTCGTAATGGCAACTCACAACAAAGAGATTGTTAATACTTTAAAGCATCGCGTCATCGCTATTGAAGGCGGAAGAATTGCGCGTGATGAACAAAGAGGTGAATACGGTTATGAAAATTAGAACAATTGGCCGTCACGCCCGGGAAAGTTTAAAGAGCATTAAAAGAAACGGCTGGATGACGTTTGCGTCTGTTGGGGCCGTTACCGTTACCCTTATTTTAGTTGGTGTCTTTTTTGTTATCATGATGAACCTTAATAAAGTGGCCGATACAATTGAAGAGGACGTGCAAATCCGCGTTCATATCGATGTTGCTGCCAACAAACAGGATCAGGATGCCTTGATGGCACAGATTCAGGCCATTCCTGAGGTGAAAAGTGTCAAATTTTCTCCTAAGGAACAAGAATTGAAAGATTTAGTTCAGAGCATGGGTGAAGAAGGGAAAGCCTTTAAGCTTTTTGAACAGGATAACCCTTTAAATGACGTGTTTATTGTAAAAACAAAAAATCCAACCGACACGATGAAGGCCGCGAAAAAAGTGGAAAAGCTCCATTATGTCGCCAAGGTCAAATACGGTCAGGACAAGGTTGAAAAACTATTTAAGTTCATTAAAGCCAGCCGAAATGTCGGAGTTGTGTTAATCCTAGGCTTGTTCTTTACGGCGATCTTCCTTATTTCCAATACGATCAAAATTACGATTATTGCGAGAAGAAGAGAAATTAAGATTATGAGGCTGGTAGGAGCGACAAACTCCTTTATTCGCTGGCCGTTCTTCCTTGAAGGGTTATGGCTTGGAATTATCGGTTCAATCTTGCCAATCATCTTAATCGGCATCGCTTATTACCGAGCCTACGATTATATTAGCCCTAAGCTGGTTGGGACATTTATTAAAATCCTTCCGTTTGATCCATTCTTCTATCAAGTTGCCGGTATCCTCCTATTAATGGGTGCCTTTATCGGAGTTTGGGGCAGTGTCATGTCGGTAAGGAAATTTTTAAAAGTTTAATAAGATCAGGAGGGAACCGTATATTGTTCCTTCCTGATTTTGTGTGTTTTATAGAATCATCTGAAAAATAGGGACGATTAACCGATGAGAGAGAGAAACGAGGGAGAAATCGGAATGAAGAAGACGATAATTACGCTGACCGCTGCTGCCACCGTCGGAATTGGGACTGTCCTTGGAGGCTTGCCGCTGACAACAAAAGCAGCCTCTATTTCCAGTCTGAAGGGTGAGCAGAATAAAATCCACAGCCAACGGTCAGAACTTAAGTCAGGAATTAACGATGCGAATGCAAAAATTAATGATCTGCAAAATCAAGAAAACAGTGTTCACAATGAAATCAGCCGTCTTGAGGCTGCCATGAACGACACAACTAGTAAAATCAATCAAAAAAATGCAAAGATTGACGAAACAAAGGCTGAAATCGCCAAATTTCAAGAAGATATAAAGGTCTTACAGGAACGTATTGAAAAACGTAATGTTCTTTTGAAGGACCGGGTCCGTAGTTATCAGGCAAATGGAACTGTAATAAATTACCTGGATGTTTTGCTGGGGTCGCAGAGTTTTAGTGACTTTATCGACCGGGCAAGCGCGGTAGCCACATTCATGCAGGCAGACCAGGATATTTTAAAGCAACACGAGGCTGACAAAGCTGAAGTGGAAGAAAAGCAGAAAAAAGTAGAATCGGATCTTGCTAGTTTAGAAACGATGGTCGCCGATTTGAAAAAAATGAACGAGCAATTAAGCGCACAACGGGCTGAAAAAGATAATTTATTGGCTACGATAGCTGACCAAAAAGCAGAAGCCCAGGAATATGTAGTGGACATGCAGGAGCAGGAGCAGATTCTTGCTGCTCAGGAGGCTGCAATTCAAAGATCCATCAAAGCCCAGGAAGCGGCAGCAGCAGCAGCAGCAGCTGCTGCTGCCGCTGCTGCGGCTAAGCCGTCCGGCAATGGCAGCAATACAGTAGCTGTAGCACCACCGGTTTCGGGAGGCAGCTTCACAAGACCGGCTGCAGGTATCATTACTTCAGGATACGGTGGGCGAGATGGCAGCTTCCACTACGGCGTCGACATTGCCAAGGCGGGCTCTGTGCCAATCGTTGCCGCAGCAGATGGAGAAGTGTATGTATCTCATTTCTCAAGCAGTTATGGAAACGTCGTTTACATTTTGCATAATATCAATGGTCAGTATTATACAACCGTTTATGCGCATATGAGTACGATAATGGTTGGCGAAGGCACAACTGTGAAAAAAGGCCAGCAAATCGGACTTATGGGGAACACTGGCGACTCCCACGGCCAGCACTTGCACTTCGAGCTATACAGAGGCAAATGGCAATACCATGCGGCTATCAATCCGGTGGGAATTGTACCGTTGTAAACATAATAACTTAAACAGGCGGAGCAGAGGCTCCGCCTGTTTTTTTCCTAATAGCGTACAATGTCAACTTTGCCTCATGAACCGTCCTAACGGGCTCGCCAATCGGCGAGTTTTCATTTGTAATCTGTCCTATTCATAACTCGTCCATTCCTTACATATATCTTAATAATCGGGCAGGAATTCGGAGCCTTTTTAGAAAATAGATTATTAGGCGTATTAATGAGGAGGACCTTTTAATGAATCGAAAATGGATAGCCTTGATGATGGCAGGGTCGCTGCTAACAGGTGCAGGCGGCACCTATGGGAGTATGCAGTTTTTAGAGAAAAAAGAAGCATCCTCGACGCTTGAGCAGGCGCTCATTCCGCAAAACAAACCTAAAGCTGCCGCCAATGTTAAAACAGCGGCATCCGAAACGGAAACCAAGGACCTGAAAAAGGTAGAGAAGGCCTATGACCTGATCCTAGACAACTATGTCGAAAAAGTAGACCAAGATAAGCTGGTCGAGGGCGCCATCCAAGGGATGCTTTCGGTATTAAAGGATCCATATTCCGTTTATATGGATAAGGATACAGCCCAGCAATTTACACAAACCTTGGAATCCTCCTTCGAAGGAATTGGTGCCGAAGTGGGAATGGTCGACGGCAAAATTGTTATTGTCTCGCCTTTTAAAAATTCACCTGCTGAAAAAGCAGGAATCAAGCCGAATGATCAAATTTTAAAGGTGGACGGGGACTCTGTTGAAGGACTCGACCTGAATAAAGCGACGCTTAAAATTCGCGGCAAAAAAGGGACAACCGTCACTTTAGAGATTGCCAGAAAAGGCCTCAAGGAACCATTGACAGTAAAAGTAAAGCGCGATGAAATTCCGCTTGAGACTGTCCATTCCTCAGTCAAAAAGCAGGACGGCAAAAAAGTCGGCTACATCGAGATTACTTCTTTTTCTGATCAAACAGATGAAGATTTTAAAAAGAGCTTAAAAGAGTTAGAGGATGACAAAATTAAAGGACTCGTGCTTGATGTGCGCGGTAACCCGGGCGGACTCCTAGAGAGTGTTGACGAGATTTTAAAAGAGTTTATTCCAAACGACAAACCTTACGTTCAAATTCAGGAGAGAAATGGCGACAAGCGGCGCTTTTTTTCAGCGATAACTGAGAAAAAACCGTATCCGGTAGTCGTTCTTACAAACAAAGGCAGTGCTTCAGCTTCGGAAATTTTAGCTGGAGCGTTAAAGGAAGCGGCCGGCTACCCGATTGTCGGAGAGAAAACATTCGGCAAGGGCACTGTTCAGCAGGCAATGCCGATGGAGGACGGCAGCAACATCAAGCTGACATTATATAAATGGCTGACTCCGGATGGAAATTGGATTCATAAGAAGGGCATCAAGCCAGATGTGGCCGTTAAGCAGCCGGTTATCTTCTCTACCCATCCGCTTCAGATTGAAAAGCCACTCGTTAAGGACATGAACAATGAACAGGTGAAGAATGCTCAGGAGATTCTAGACGGGTTGGGGCTTGCTCCTGGGCGGACGGATGGTTATTTCAGTGAGGAAACTGCGGCAGCAGTGAAAGGCTTCCAGCAAAATCACGACCTTCCGGTTACTGGGAAAATTGACGCGAATACGGCCTCCAAACTAGAGGAAGCCGCGATGAAAGAAATGAAAAAAGAGAAAAACGACCTGCAGCTGCAAGCGGCGTTGAGGCTGGCGGCGAAATAGGGTATCTTTTTGGTAACAGAGCAGCGGCCCTTGATCTTGTTGGGGGCTGCTGCTTTTTTGTGCTCCTGAATCTGGTGTTTGGCGGATACCATTCGTATTTTGGCGGATAGCTCTATCAGGTTGGCGGATATTAGAAAAATTGAGCGGATAACTTCACAAAATTGGCGGATATTCAGTCAGATTCGGCGGATAACCGCAATCAGACAAAAAACCCGCCCGCTCCAAAATAACTATTTTAAAAGTTTCTATAATCTAGCAATATGTTTTATGGTTTTAATTTGGTAAAATAAAACTTAGAGACTTTTAAATTCCATTACTAGAAACTTTGATAGAGGCAGGTGACAGGATTTGGTACAAATATGGCTTGTGGAACTTCTCAAAGGGACAGGCAAGTTATTTCTTCATCCTGTTTTATACTATCTCGTTTTCCTTGCAGGAATCTTGGGTGTGATGAGGGTAAAACGTGAACGGAAAAATTTCCATGTGCGGGCGGAGGATGCCTATTTTGAGCTGCGGCAGCTGTTTCCTCTCGGGCTTATCATCGGTCTAATTCTGTCGGTCATTGTAGTCGCCGCGGGAATCGCTGTGCCATTTGCGGCAATCCTGCTAATCGCAGGGACGACCCTTTTGTGGTCATTGACCACCAATGTCCGCTGGATGTCACCGGCTTACACGGTCGGGGCTGCATTCTTTGCGGTCATCCTGTTTGCACAAAACAATTGGTCGATTCCGTTTTTTTCAAAAGCCTTTAACCAGATTAGTGACAGGATTTATCCATCCATCGTGGTCATTTTAGGTTTCCTCATAATCGCTGAAGGGATCCTTATTTTTAAAAATGGTACCAAGGGGACTTCACCAAAGCTGGTTAAGAGCAAACGCGGCCAAAGCATTGGTGCCCATGAGGTGAAGCGCCTCTGGATGCTTCCCATGCTTATGCTGGTACCAGGAAATGCGTTAACACTGCCATTCGATTGGTGGCCGGTATTCCATTTGGGTGTTACAGACTATTCTCTTATTCTAGTACCCTTCGCCATCAGCTTTCATCAGCAAATCAAAGGGATGCTTCCAAGCGAAGCCGTTAAAAGGCATGGCCGTCAGGTGATTACGCTTGGTGTATTCATAACATTGCTTTCAGCGGCGGGCTATTGGTATCCGCTCAGCTCGATTGTGACGGTCGGACTTGCCGTCATCGGCCGGGAAGCTATATCATTATTCGCTTACTTAAAGGATGACAACAAACCAGTTTATTTTTTGAAAAAAAATAACGGCTTGATGATCATTGGCATCATTCCGCAATCGCCGGCAGATAAAATGGGTCTCAAGGTCGGGGAAACCATTGCGAAAGTGAACGGAATGCAAATTCGTGATGAGTCAACATTTTATGAGGCGCTCCAAAAGAATCGTGCCCATTGCAAGCTTGACGTTCTCGATACAAACGGTGAGATCCGCTTTGTCCAGCGCGCCCTTTTCGAAGGTGAACACCATGAACTCGGAATCCTTTTTGTACAGGAACAACGGAAATATGGGAAAAAGACAGGGTAATTGTAATTTTTCACTAACTTCCGGAATAGAGTCATAAATAACCGGAACGAATTTCATAATTCACTGGAATATAATCATATTTTAACGGAATATATTTCATAATTTACCGGAAGAATAATTCAAGTTTACAGCGAGAGATTGAATCTCTCGCTATTTTATTAGGGGGGAATATTATGTCAGTTAATCATTCTATAGATCATCTACTACAAGTACCACCACCTTATGAATGTGAAAGTTTAACCGGTTATATACAACGTGTTGCATTATGTAATGATTATTATAATGCCAATTGGATTTATTCTCTTAGTGATGTAAAAAAGAATCTTAAAACAAAATTTGAAATTGAAAAAGATTTATGTAAACTTGCTAATTTACTTAGAATGGACCCTATCATTCTTAGGAAACTTACCTTTATTGATGATTTCTCCAATCAGGTAGGGTTATATTTGTACGGAATTACAACTCATTCGAAATATTGCCCTGAATGTTTTATGCAACAAAATTATCATTTTAAATTATGGGATCTAAGTTTTTATCCGATTTGTGATAAACATCAATTACTATTAATTGATTGTTGTCCGAACTGTCATAGGGCTATATCAAGTAGGTTACAAAACATGAATAAGTGTTTATGTGGTTTTCTTCTGGAAAATCTTCCAAGAATTAAAGTAAAGGAAGAGCTTTCATATATTACTAGATTAATTGAAGATACCTTTTTAAGAAAATCAAATTCCTGCAATAATATTCTTACTACTCTTACTCCTAGTGATTTTTCTTCTCTTATTCTCTTTATAATTAGGAAATTATACTACGATAAATACAGGAAATTCCCAAGGCTATCTAGTGATTATAACAATGGTATTGAGTACTTAGAAATAATAAATGCTGCTTTTAATCTTTTCCAGGATTGGCCTAATAACTTTTATGATTTTTTGGACCAATTTGGATCTATAAAAAGGCGTAAGGATCGAAAAACGGGTGTTTCTACATACTTTGGAAGGTTCTACATTGAGCTATATGCCCAATTCAGTAATCCTTGTTATAATTTTATTCGATTTGAATTTGAGAGATATCTTAAGAAAAATTTCTATAGGGTCTATTTTAATCGTATTACTAACTTTGATACTAACATTAGTGAAAAAAGTTATATCTCAGGGCTGGAAGCTAGCAAAATATTAAAGGTAAATCATGATGCGATTGCTGACCTAATTATTGAACAGAAATTTAAAGGAGAAATTGAAACTGTAGGTAAACAAAAGTTTATTAGTGTAGATTATAAAAGTTTATTAAGATATAAAGAATGGAAAAAAAGTCATATTAACTTACCTGAAGCTGTCTTAATGTTGGGCATTAATAGATATCAGATTATTAAGTTGTTCGAAGGTGGACATTTGGAAGGATATAAAGAAATTAAAGCTAATAGTAAGCATAACTACTTTAATTTGAAATCCATTCAAAATCTCGTACAACAATTTGAAAACCAACTTTGTTTAAACAGTGAAATTAACGGATTGATTGATTTTAATTCATGCATTCATTCTTGGGGCACTAGAAATAGAAGTATATGTGAGTTAGTTGAACACATTATATCAGGTAATTTTAGGCCAATTATGAGGGGGGCAGGAACTGGACTAAATGAATATTTATTTTCAAAAAAGGAATTAGTGAATTTAGCAGATAACCTAAGCTTACGTGAGATTAAAGTTGAATACTCTCTAAAAGAGGTTTGTATATTATTGGGGACAGAGAATAGAATAGTAAAGCATTGGATCGACGAAGGGTATTTAAAGGCTAATAAGGTTAATAGAAAAATCGTAAAAATTAATTATAAAGATTTGGAGCTTTTTAAAAAGGAGTATATCACCTTGCTAGAAATATCCAGAAAATTAAATCAAAATAGTAAAAAATTAGTCAATCAAATTAAAGAGATGGGAGTTACAATAGTTTTTTATCTGGATGGTAGAGGGGGATATCTTTTCTTGAGAGAAGAAATTGAAAAGATTTTATTTTAATAGAAAATTAGAGAAGCGTTTTACATATGTTTATGTCTCAGACTAATGGTTTAGTTTAATTCAAAAAGGGAAAGAAAAAATATTTGTTCTCCTGAAGTGAGGTTATGTATGTATAAACTAGTAATAAGTAAGAGACCTGGCCGGGTTTTGAAAACAACTTTTGGGAATATTTAATATTCTTAGTATAGATGTATTGTAAAAAAATGTTCGTATTTAAAAAAATAGTAGTTAACTTAATAAAAAAGTAACTATTTTTTTCATTTGAGGATACCACCTTTTTTGATTATTATTTCTATAAATCCCCATTTTATATGTAAGTGAAAAACTCGCTCTTATTAAGCTAACGTGGCAGGTTACTACAAGAAGGTATGTTCTTTCAAATAACGAATATTGAATGTAGAAGGTAACAGTTGTTTTCGATAAAATAACGGTAAAGTAATGGAGAAGGTGAACTAATTGAACAAAGAAACCGAACTTATTTCAAAACTAAAAAGTAAAGATTATGAAATAAGAAATGATGCAATTGAGGCTTTGGGCGAATATAAAACCGAAGAGGCTGAAAATGCATTGATTGAATTCATCGTAACTTCAAAAGACCCGTTTGACATAGTAACCGCAAATGTATCATTAGGAAAGTGCGGAACCCAAGGATGTATTCCTTATCTAATAAAACTCTTACTGCACCCCAATCAAGATGTAAGATGTTCTGCTATCCACTCACTAGGTATTCTTGGAAACTCAACTCTTACTCCAGTCTTTATTAATGCATTAAATCATCGTTGCCCAGTGACGAAGGCGTACGCTGTAAGTGCAATTAAAAAACACGGAGATGAAACAGCTATCCTACCTATATCTGATTACATAAAAAAATACGTATCTAAAAAGCGGAAGATACAAGCAGACCCCTCACCCTTAATAGAAGCCTTGAAATTCCTAATCAATTTTGTAAACAGCAACGAAGAAGTAAAAAAGACATTTTCCTATGTAATTAAAAAAGAAAATAATGTATTTAGAAATGAAAAACATTGGATTCAAAACCATATACAAAAGGGAAATTAACCATAGCAATGTATACTATGCCAAATGGTAGTGGTGCTTTGAGAAGTCATCTACGGGTAGAACTAAAATATTGCTTTTCTCATATACCCTAACCATTGTAAAAAAACATATAATGTGAATGTTTTCAATTAAACAAACGGGTGCTTTTGTTAAGGATGTTGTGATCGCTGCGGCGGTCATTTTTTCTACTTCCGCTAACGAAGCAGGTTACTTAAAGAAGGAAAATCATTGTCTTAAGCGAAATTGGTAGTTATCCGATGTTTTATTAGTGGTTTTTAACAATCCTTTAAATAGGAGGTTTTTCTTTGTTAGATTATATATGGTTAGATGATAAGTCACCTATTTTAAGCCAATTACCAAATAATTTTAAATCAGCAGCAATTTTACTTCATCCCTTTGTCCAAATGCCTCTTGGTTGGAGACAAAACAAACAAATTCACCAAGAAGAGGATGACTACCCAACTGAAGAGGAAATTTTAAAACAAGGTAGCCCAGTTTTATGGAAAACGGTGATGAAAGAAAGTGGTTTAAAATCGTTTGAAGAATTGGAGATAGCACTTTTGACATCAATTTATGCCTTAAAGAAAAAGTTTGCACGGTCTGATTTAGCTGTTAAATTAAATTTAAATTTAAACAAAGACCGATATTATCCAACTGAAGATAAGACATCAGTGTTTTTGATTAATGGCTTGTTGAAAGTTTTGAGTTCCAAAGGTGCTGACAAAATATATTTTTCGGAACCTATTTTTGATAATAGCGGAATTTTGAAAATAAAACATGTTTCGTCAATAGATATATCTGGACTATCGCCAGTTGAACTAATAATTACAGACGAAAATATGGATTACGCTTTTATGAGTGTTTATGATTCCTTCAACACACTGTTCCTTTCTAAAGGAGAGGACGTTAAAGAGGTTGTTCAGAAGATGAATTGGGAAGCCATTGTCTGTGATGACAATACATTTATAAACTGGTATCTAAGAAGTAAAGACGAAATAGAACAGGGCACTTTGTGAAGGAATGTACTTACACTAACGGGTGCTTTACTTCAAGAAGGGATTGGAGCGGAAATCCCTTCTTTTTTTGTTCTTCAACTAGAATTAGGTTATGTGAAGAAGGTATTTCTAGAGCACGGCTTTCTTTAACTATAATTCACATCTTGTACAATATTCTGTGGTTTTTCCAATTGTAATCCTCTTTTTGACGCAGCTGCAATAATTAATCCTAATTCATAGTACATATTTTTAGAAACTACACCTTTTGAAATCTTTATCCTCACTTCATTATAGAATTGAATCAAAACCCCACTTGGTAAATTTTCATAAAAAGACATGATTAAAACACCTACTATTCATACTATATCCATAGGAATAATATCAATTAAAACGGAAAATGAAAAGAGTTTATGACCATATTCATAAATTTGTCATTTAATTACAGAATAGATTGACAAAACAGCCTTGTTCCTTATTGAGTAACGGGGGAATGAGCTAAACAAGGGGTTGCTGGCGACATACCTTGTTCTTGTTCCACTAAAGGGGCTGTTTAAGTGAAAAAAATATACCCCTCAACAATAAGGGGTATAGGAAGTCCTTCGATTATTAGAAGTCTAAGATCTGTTTCTGTTTGAATCTATAAATCACTTTCACGGTCATCATGAGCTACGGCAAATCCACTAAACGAGATTGGTCCTACAACAGCTGCTTCTGTGCCATTTGTAATATTTTCAGCGGTCAATTCATAAAAATGTGATCCTTTTGTTAAATTCGTATCAATAGCTTGGAATGTCGCAATATAATTAACCTCTGATGTAGGATCCGATTCCACTCCCTCTTGAGCAGTAAAGATTTGTTTTCCATCACGAAAGATTTTAAATAAAATTTGTGATGTACCACTTACCCCACGGACGCCTATTGTCGCAATTAATTCAACATGATTTTTTTTTGCATTCTTTCGAGGTATAGTTATATGAATGGTTGCAAGTACTGTAAGACTCGGAGTATGAGGAATAGCAATTGGGTTATTATTGTTAACCATACTAATAGGTTCTGATGCTTGATAATCAATAAGACGAACCATTTTCATTATATCACTCCCTTGTTTGTTATGTTATAAAGTATGCAGTAAAGAGAAATTTAGTTTGGACCACCTTTTAATATTAAAATGGTTTATTGCCTTAAAGGATAAAATACTTTCTTTCCAAAAATTTTTTTGTCGATGTCACAAAATGATAAGCCTAAATTGTAACGAAGGCTAATGTTAAGGTAGATTGATAATTGTTTGCCAAATATCTATATGTGAAGGAATGTACTTAACGGGTAGCTTTCGTTAAGCACAATGCTGTTGCGTCAGCCCCCTTTTTTTTGTAATAACTACATTTTGTATATGAATTCTGAATTGTTCCTGTATTTTTTTATCTTTGCTAAAAATAATAAGTTCGGGGTGATAAAATGGCAACAGCTAAAATCGGGGACAATATTTTATTTAAGCGTGAAGGGAAAAACTATGAAGGAATTGTTACAGTTGTTAGAGAAAATTCTGTTATTGTTGAGTACGGATACAATAAAGCAAAAGACGAACCCATTTCAACCATAGTCAATCATAAAAATTATAAAATTACTAATGCAACTCCGTGAAAAAATATACTTTAAATTGGGCAACAAAATGGACTGTTTTCCGCAGTCCTTTTTTTTACCGTTATTAAACTAAAGGAGTTTAGTTCAAGAAGAAAAACTGATAAAATAACAACAAATCAAATCTAAAAAGGTGTTGTTATATTTGGAACAATTGAGAATGTATAAACTTTCTTTGTATCCAATATTCGCTTTAATGTTTACTGGTGGAATAATGTTTTTTTCATTTTGTTTTATGGGATTAAAAGACATTCTCTCAAATATATTCTACTCAATTGTTGGGTTGTTTTTTTCATTGTTATTTTTAGGGTATTCGATTTATCTCTTAAGAAAAAGAAGACAGGGTAAGGGAATTTATTGGGATAATGAAGGAATTGTAATAGACTTACGAGGAAATAAAGTCTATTGGGAAGAGATTGAAAGTATTCAATATTCCAATGTAAGAGGTATGAGGTCAACCGTGATTTATCCGCACTATACATATCACGAAAAGGTTAGAATCCGTCGTAAGAAATGGATGCCAACTCCTGCCCATTCCATCGATTGGTTTTATATTGAAAAGCCAAAGGAATTTCACAGAGATTTAATGAAGACTTGGGAAGAAAAAAGACATTAAGCATACATTTATTTCAAATTTCTTATTAAGCAAACGGGTGCGATTCTTCAAGTAGAGGGTCGCCTTTTTTCTTTTTCTACAAAAAGATTGTGAAATGTTGTACTTAAACTATCGGGTGCATTCCTTAAAGAACTGGCTGCAACAAATGCAGCCTTTTTGTTATACAATTATAGAAGGATAGTTGTGTAAGAAAAAGGAATTACCATTGAACATTTGAAGACTATAGTGTATTAAAACAAAAGAATTGCTTTCAGTAGTAACTCGTTAAGAACGATCCTTTCTCTTCGCAACTGCAACTGAAATCCATACAACTATAGCACTAATAAACGAAATGAAAATAGGTACAAAAATATTATTAACCAAAAAAATTCTCCTTCCTATTATCGGTATTTCAATCGTATCATAATTAGAAGATATTGGACTATTTATAATTTAATTGTTCAATTGGTAATTTCGGACTTTACATATTGTGAAGGATTGTACTTAAACAAACTGGGCAGGAAAGTTCAAGAAGGCTTGACAGGTACGGTAAAAGGTTCATCATTTTCAGTTTGCTTTTGATGCCCAACAGAATAGAAGAGTACTCATCCCTGATTATGGGATAAGTGCTTTTCTCTCCACTCAACAAGGTTATTTGTTAATGATGGACCAAATCCAGGAACCCTCAATACTGCTTGTTTAGAAACGTCTCTAGCTGTTTCAATACCATATGATTGGAGTACTGCTTTTCTGCTTGGTCCAATACTATCAATGCTACTCGATTTAATATAAAATCTATCCAGATATTCATTTAATTGACTATTTCTTTGGTCCTTTTCAAGTTTCTTTACTTTTAACGTGCTTAAATTAGGAATATCAGTATATTTTGATTTATGATCATTTAATTCAGCTAACTTTGAATAGAACAATTCCGCTGTGGCCTCAAAAATGACTGTTATGGGGAAAATATCACACTTTCAAATAATAATTTGTGGTTTAATCTTTATAAGAGATTTTTTTAAAAATTATGTCATATTTAATTAGATTTAAGTTATCAACTGTTGGGAGGATAAAAATGCTATTTTCTAAAAATAAATATCAAAGGTTTTCAGAAGAAAAAGATCATTTAAAAAAGGAACTTGAAATCGTTCTTGAAGACGCAAAAAAAAGGAGCCAGTCTGCAGAGGAGTTTATAGAATCTGTTAGTCTAGAGTTATCAAAAACAATTGAACAACATGAATTGGTCAATAGCCAGCACCATTTGATGGGAGATTTGATAAAAAAAATAAATGAACGTTTTAATAAAGTCAATAACCATAGTGAGCATTCATATGAGAGTTCAGTCGTCCTTTCCCAAAAAGGAGAAGCACTGCTTAAATCGGCAGAGGACATGGTGATAAAAACAGAAGAAGGTAGGCAATCTGTTGAAAAAGTTGAACAATTAATCTTACTGTTAGGTAAACAATTAGAAGAAACGCTTACTAAAATGAACAGGCTTAATGAACGCGAAAAGGAAATTGAAACAATGGTCAAGGTTATAAAGGAGATAGCAGAACAAACCAACTTGTTAGCCTTAAATGCGTCCATTGAAGCGGCAAGAGCTGGAGAACAAGGAAAAGGATTTGCTGTTGTTGCAGAGGAAGTCCGAAAGTTAGCGGAAAGTACAGCGGACAGTACGAGCAGCATCAGTGAGTTAACAAAAAGCATTCGATTAGATATTCAAGAAACATTGCAATCAACCACTACCAGTACGGAACTTGTTCAAAATGGGGTTCGTTTAAGTGCAGATACATCAATGAAAATAGACTACATATCAAGTTTGATCAATAGTGTTGAAACGGAAGTGGATAGTGTTATTAAAAAAATTGAGGAACAAAAGGAATCTTCCCAATATGTGATGAGTGAAATCAGTGATACAAAGCATCTTTTTGAACAAGCTAACGAAGTGATTTTAAAACATATTGAGGATGCAAGTGTAGTCGACGATAAATTGGAAGGGGCAATGGAACAAGTAAGAGGCTTAGAGCATAGAAAGTTAGAAAGGACGAAGGTATAACCAGGAAAAAGGTATCTTGCTTGAGAATAAATGAACTTGAAATTTTAGAATGTACTGTCGCAAATTTTACATTCGGTATTAATGGTATAAAGGTAAGAGAAATCATTAATCTTAATCCAGTTATAAACCCCTTATTAAATTGAAGTAATATTTTTGTATCGAAGCCCTCATCAAAGGGCTTCGACTACAGAATATTTAAAAACATTCTGGAAACATACCTGTTGAGATTGCCATTCTATTCCAGGAATTGATGGTATTAATCGCCATGATTAAGTCCACGTATTCTTTTTCTGTAAAGAACTCCCGAACCTTTTGGTATAACTCTTCTGGAACACCTTTATTTGAGATAAGTGTAACAGCTTCGGTTAATTCAAGAACTACTTTTTCTTTTTCAGTAAAGATGTCATTTGCCTCATGCCAAACACTAATCAAATTGATGCGTTGTGTGGTTTCCCCCATTTTAAGTAAGTCTTTCGTGTGCATATCCAAGCAAAACGCACATCCATTAATTTGAGATGCCCTAATTTTAATTAGTTCGTAGAGCTTTTTATCAAGTCCGCTTTTACTCATAAAACCTTCAAGTTTAATGAGTGTGTTAAAAGATTCAGGATTTTCTATACGATAGTTAAAACGTAAAGTCATAATCAATTTCCTCCATTTTATATGAATTATTTATGTAAATATAAGACATACACGTAAGAGCAGGTAATGCCATTGGTAAAAGAGAAAATGTTATTAGCGACACTATTTATAATTTTGGATAAAAAATTAGGACTTATTAAAAAAGTCTTTAGTTTCTACGAAGAATTTCTCAGGAAGAATGCCCTCCAAATCTTGCATTAACCATAGCAGGTTCTTTTCTTGAAGATAATTACGCAAATATTTTTCCGCTTCAAGCATGACAACATTAATTTTGCACGGTATCTTGGCTAAGCATTCTGGATAACCAGTTTCCTGATACAAAAAACAATTTTTTCGTATGTCTTTGCATTGGAACATAGGTTTTGAGCCTTCGATCGCCTCTACTACATCCCAAAAAGAAATATCCTCAGGTCTTCTTGATAATTGATAGCCCCCTTTAGCACCAGGTATGGAACTTACAATTCCTGCTTTCGTTAATTTCGTAAATATTTTTGATAGATAGGTTTCAGAAACTCCTTGAAATTTGGAGAGTTCTTTAATTCCAATATTAGCCCCTGTAGGGGGATTAATTAGGTAAAGCAAACAATGAAGGGCGTATTCAACCCCGATACTATATTGCATATAAACCCTCCAAAAAAATAATAGATAACTATTATCTACATTATAGGTATTGTAGAATTTTGTCAAATAAGGTAGAGTAATAGGAGATTTTACCTTATTTTTCTACTTCTGGGTTAGTGAAAAAGACATAAATATAGATTTGTTTATAAAAAAGGGTACAAGGGAGACAGGAAACTTGGTAATTACAGATGAGCCAATATTATTACAAGAGGAAATAAGGAATGCACTGGAAAGGAATGAGTTTCGACTTTATTACCAACCAAAGGTTAATTTGGAAACAGGGAAAATCGATGGAGTGGAGGCATTAATAAGGTGGGAACATCCGGAGAAAGGGCTAATTCCTCCAATTGAGTTTATTCCAATTGCAGAGGAAACAGGGTTGATTATACCGATGGGCGAATGGGTTTTAAGGACCGCTTGTTTTCAAAATAGGAAATGGATCAACGCTGGTTTCTCACCCATGGTGATGTCGGTCAATCTTTCAGTACGTCAGCTTTATCATCCTAATTTAGTTAATGTTGTTCGGGAGATTTTAAAAGCAACCGAACTTCCTCCTGAATATCTTGAACTTGAGATTACAGAGAGTATGATGATGGATAAAGATCGAGCACTTGAAGCCATAAAAGGATTAAGAAGATTAGGGGTTCAAATTAGCTTAGATGACTTCGGAACAGGCTATAGCTCCCTTCATTATTTGCGTGATTTCCCCATCGATAAAATCAAAATTGACCAATCTTTCATCCGTAATTGTACATCGGATTTCAACAATGCAACCATTGTAAAAATGATTATTTCAATGGCACACCACTTAAAAATAAAAGCTGTTGCAGAGGGAATTGAAACGAAGGATGAATTGATTTTTCTTCAGAAAAATTCTTGTAATCATGGACAGGGATACTTTTTTAGTAGGCCATTACCGCCAGAAGAATTAATTCAATATTTCCATTTTATAGAACAAATTGTATCTCAGGAAGGAATTTTTCAAGAAATGGCCAACCAAAAAAAGATACAGGAAGCGTTGGAAAGCACCCGTCAAGAATTGCGTGATATCATGAGGCAGCAGCAAGGGATGATTATTAAGGTGGTAAAGGAGGATGGTAAATTTATACACACCTTATGTGATGGTAAATTAATGTACCGAATGGGTCTTAGGCCCGAACAGGTAGTTGGAAAAGAACTAAAACATTTCCTGCCAGTTGATATTGCTGAGAAAATAGTAAAAAATTATCAAAGAGCGTGGGATGGAGAAGAAAATTTAACATATAAAGGTGAAATAAATGGAGTGCATTACATTGCCTCTTTATCTACCATTTTAAAAAATCGACATGTGGTTGGAATCATCGGTTCTTATGTTGATATTACAGAGACGAAGCGAATAAAAGATGAATTAAGGGTTAAAGACTTAAAGTTTCAACTAATTACAGATAATATCATAGATTTAGTTGCTATGTTGGATAAAAACGGAAGGGTTCTTTATGCATCCCCTTCTCATGAAAAAGTTTTAGGGCTATCAGTTAAAGATTATGAAGGTACATCTAAATTTGAGTTAGTACATATCGACGATATTCCTCCCATTCAAAAGGAATGTACGAATATGATTAAATTCAAAACACCATGTCAAATTGAATTTAGACATAAACATGCCCTAGGAGGATGGGTTGATATTGAAACTAAAATATCGCCTGTCTATGATGAATGTGGAGAAATAGAGTATTTTATAGCAGTGGGGCGGGATATTTCCGAGCGGAAAAGAACAGAAGAATTAATGAGAAAATCAGAGCAACTTTCGGTTATCGGGCAGCTGGCTTCGAGTATAGCCCATGAAATCAGAAATCCCCTTACTTCTATTAAAGGGTTTGTACAATTACTTCAAAAGGAAGTAAATTACCCTTTATATTTAAAAACCATTTTAAAGGAAATTGACAACATAGAGGAAATTACAAGAGAATTCTTAGAATTTGCTAAACCTCATGCATCTCAGATGGAAAAATTAAATGTGACCATTCTTTTGCAAAAAGTATTTAAACTATTCAACTCCCAGGCAATAGTGCAAAATGTTGAAATCATTCATGAATTTGATTCGGATTTACCAAACATATTTTGTAACAGCAATTATATGAAGAAAGTATTTATGCATATTTTACAAAATGCAGTGGATGCCATGCCAAATGGAGGCACCATCAAAGTTCGTGTCCAAAGATATGGAACTGACTCGATTAAAATGAGTTTTATTGACCAGGGGTATGGTATTTCTAAGGAAAGAATTAAGAAGATTGGAGAACCATTTTACAGTACAAAAGAAAAGGGAACGGGTTTAGGATTAATGATATGTTATAAAATTGTCCAAGAGCATGGAGGGACCATTGAAATAAAGAGTAAAGTGAACAAAGGAACCACTGTTGATGTGATAATACCTATTGAACATTCCATTATTTAATTAATCCGGATTGTTAAAAATATGCGCTTTATGTGCCTTACAAGACAATAATTAGAAAATGAACATCCACCCGAAGGAACTTGAGTATTTTTGGAGTGGGGGAGGAAAGAGGTATATATAAGGAAGTGAGACGGAAGAAAATTCTGTGGTCTATTATTATAATTTTTACGATTTTACCTATCGTAATAGCGTTTAATTTGAAGGAAGAATTACAACGTCTATCTTCATTTTTTTGGTCACTTTTTCTAATTCCGAATATCGTGATTATGATCCTGTATCCAAAATGGAAGGTGATAGTTGGAACAGCTTTATTTTTCGTTTTTTTTAAATATGCTACCCATTTTATTGAGGAACAATCCTTTAATAATATTGAAACGGTCGCACTTATTTTGGAGTCATTTGTTGATGCTGCCATCCTCTTTACGGTAAGTTATTTTGTATTAAGACATAATAAATTATTAAAGCATATGGAAAAACTAACCATCGTAGATTCATTGACAGGTCTATATAACCGACGATATTTTGATTTATCAATGGAAAAAACAATTCCTTTTAGTCAAAGAATTAATTGTCCTTTAAGTCTTATTATGATTGATATTGACCATTTCAAAAATATTAATGATAAATACGGGCATCTCTGTGGGGATGAAGCCCTTAAACATATAGCAGATATTATAAAAAGAAATGTTAGAACCTCAGATGCGTATGTTCGTTTTGGTGGTGAAGAATTTGCCATAATACTCCCCAACACAGATTTGGGTGAATGTAAAATATTGGCGGAGCATCTTAGGAAAGATGTTAATCAATCGGATTTTACTTATCATCAAGCACATATTCCTATTTCTATTAGCCTGGGGATTTCTTTATTTAAGGGCGAGAATGTAGAGGGATTCATTGAAAAAGCTGATAAAGCCTTGTATACAGCAAAGGAAAATGGCAGAAACCAAGTGGTTATGTTTAGGGATTAATAGGAGAGATCTTACGTTATGGGACTGCGCAAAGGTTGCAAACATTCTTATACTTCACTATAATTTAATAGTTCTAAAGACTCGGGAAATAAAACCCGATATTGATAATGGCAAACACCTCGAAAGATGTGCACGCAAAACTATAGGGGCTAAAGTAAGGGATGACTTACAATGCCAGCCAGTTACCGAGAATATATGTATGCAACCTTTTTCGGTTTTTCAATCGGTACCAGGTTGCTTTTTTATTTTACTCATTTGTCTATTACTACTGGTTTTAAAGCATAAGGAGGAGACTATCAGTAAGTGAGTTAAATACATAGATTTCAACCTGTATTTAAGTATTATTTATTTGTTTAATAAACTTATATTTTCCTTTGTCGAAACTTAAAGGATGGTTGGCAAAGAATTCGATTAGGTTTAATCTCCTAGTTCAAAAAGAAAGTTTTAATAAATAATAGAACGCGAGGTATTTTTATGAAATGGACCTTAAATAGGAAGTTATTAAGTGGATTTTTAGTGGTAATCGCAATATTAATCATGACCATAGGGGTAAGTTATTACCAAATAAGTACAATTAATGATAATTATAGCTTTTTAATCCAAGATAAAGCTAAAAAATCGGTGGATATTAAAGCCTTACAAGTTGCATCAAAAGACGAGGTTATTGCAATGCGTGGCTATGTCATTTTAGGGAATGAACAAGCATTACAAGACTATAACCTGGCCCACAAAGAATTCCAAAAGCAATATGAAAACTTATTGGACAGACTTCAAATGCCACAGGCTATACAAATGTTAAAGGACTTTAAGAAAACTGAAAATGAATATAATCAAATGGCTCAACAAGTATTTGAACTCCATAAAGAGAATAAAACGGATGAATTGATGGCTTTGGTGGCATCAAGAAGCGACCTCTTAAAGCGATTTGATGAACAAGCCGATAAACTATCTATCTATCAAAATGAAATATTAGAGAACGGGATAAAAGAGAACTCTGTAAAAGCGAATAACACTAAGGTTCAGATTACTTTGCTTGGGATTATTGCCGTATTGCTTGGGATTGGAACAGCCATCATAATGGGGCGCCTTATTACAAGGCCACTGGTGACGATAGCCAATACAGCCAATAGGATTTCCAAAGGCGACCTTACGGTGAATGAGATTAAAGTAAAAAATAAAGATGAACTTGGAGGGTTAGCCAAAGTATTTAATCAAATGGTAATAAATCTTAGACAATTAATTGACCAAGTAAACTTAAATTCAATCCAAGTAGCTTCTTCTGCTGAAGAATTAGCTGCAAGTGCGGAGCAAACTACCCAAGCTTCAAACCAAATAGCAGCTTCCATTCAAGAAATTGCAAGTGGTTCGGAATCGGCAGAGCAGGGAGCAAACGAAAGCTCTATAGCCATGAATGAGATGATGATTGGTATTCGTGAAGTGGCTAGCTCAACTTCCTCTGTATCAGAACTAGCTTTGGAAACAAGTAAAGAGGCGAATAATGGGAGCGATTCGTTACAAAAAGTTACACAGCAAATGGATACAATCAATAAAGTGGTAGATGATTCTACTTCTGCCGTTAAACATTTAGGCGAACATTCTAAAGAAATAGGTAAAATCGTTGAGGTCATTACTTCCATCGCTGAACAAACCAACTTACTAGCCCTTAATGCTGCCATCGAGTCTGCCCGGGCAGGAGAACATGGACGAGGTTTTGCGGTTGTAGCTGATGAGGTAAGAAAACTCGCAGAGCAATCAAAAAATTCAGCAGAACAAATTGCAGAGTTAATCAAAATAATACAAAAAGACACAGTGGTTGCTATCGATGTCATGGATAAAGGAACTCAAGAAGTAAAAGTGGGAATGGAAGTTGTCCACGAAGCTGAAGAAGGATTTAAAAAAATTCTAACATTAATTGAACAGGTTACAGCCCAGATCCAAGAAACTTCTGCTGCATCTGAAGAAATGTCAGCTAGTGTAGAACAGGTTAATGCGTCGATTCAAAGAATTGCCAATGTCGCTCGAATTTCGACTAATAACACCCATAGTGTTGCATCTGCTTCCGAAGAACAGTTAGCCGCAATGGAGCAGATTACTATTTCTGTAACGGAATTAGCGAGAATGGCAGATGACTTACAGAATCATGTGGGCCAGTTCAAAGTTAAATAGAACAATAAGGTGCAATCAGTTCTATAGAGCCAAAGAGAATAATCTCAATTTCTAGAATAACTTACGACGAAGCTCTCAACCAATTATAAAATATAAAACCCCGAATTCTAATTCTTTCATTGAAGGATTCGGGATTTTTTTGTTAATTTTCAAGTAGAAGAGCATATAACTTTTAGCCAGTCCTGTGTAGAAGAACATTAGTATTCATTGTGTAAGCCTTGTGATTCATTTCTGGATAATCTACCTTTGAAATGTTAAAAGGTTAATTTATTAGTGGCGAAATATATCGGAATGGAGTTGTGAGAAATGGAAGATACTTCGAAATTAATAGAGTGGATACGTTCATTACCCGATTATGAGAAAGATAAATTGAAAAAAATTCTATTAGACTTAAATGAGATATTGGAAACTGATCCACAAGGGTTTAAACAAATTGTTTCAAAAATGCAAGGCTTCCCGAAAGGACATTAATATAAATTGTGATTAAAATGGGGAATGAAACAAAAAGAGGGCACTAGCATAGGAGAAGCTAGTTTGGATGTAGAATAAATAACAAACAGTAATGGACTAATCGGCTGAAGTGGAACGGCCATTTTTCCGAGTTTTTATAAAAGTACGGAGACGTGGTTTGAAATATGGTTAAGTTGAAAGAAATCCTTACTTATCGAGAAATTGAAATGATGCAGCATTTCCAAAACAATATGTTAAATGCAGATATTGAGGATATAAAGACCGTAGAAATGTATCAAAACGATATTATACAACTCTTAAATAAAGCTAAAAAACGATATTATGAAGAAAATCCTTCCGTTGTTCCCCTAAAGTCATTGAAAACAAAAGAGAGTGATTCTTTAAGGAAAATGACATTCAAAGCGAGAGAACTTCTTACTCAAGAGGAAGAGGAAGAAATTAATTTCCTTCGCTGGAGAATTACAAATAGTTTTACGCCCTGGGGAATCAAACAAAAAAAGAACCGGATAAATGCTATTTTGAATGAAGCATTAAAAAGGAATGGCTATAAACCTGATATAAAATAAGGATATAAAAGGTTGGCCTTTCAAAATGCTAAACAATTCAATTTTGAACGAGGAGACTACTAGATAAGGGGGATAATTTGTACATCATGGATGGCTAACGAACGGGGCAAGTTAGACAGGCGAAATAACATTTGTTCACAAAATATCTCTAGACACGAATTCTGCAAAATTATAAGATTAGTTAAAAACGGGTGTGGTTCAATGGTAGGAATTCCTGTTGTTTTTCAAGGTAAAGACTATATCATGCTTGTTAAATATGAATCTGGGTACTGTGAAATCGTTGAAGTGGGAGAAACATATAATAAGATTAAGTTGGTACATTTTTCTGAATTGAAGTTAAAAGAAGCGTGAACGTTTGTGGCGGCCTTTTTTATACTTTTTTGTCCGACTAGTGACACAAGGCTCCTATTTTGAAACGTCTAAATTATCGCGTTTATAACGCAGTATTAAGGGGTATTCTGTCACTATTTTTGGACACAATAACCCTTAATACCATGTAGAATGAACAAAAACCCTTAGTTGTTATGAACGGCCAAAAATAACATATCTGTTCATTTATATAGTACCCTGAATTTGTTCCTCTTTTATATAGGTTCCCATTAGATATACCCTAGCAGGTGCATTAAGGTCTTCCCATCCCATGATTCCAACTGCCCTCTACGCATAATCCTTAGCTTACCCTCCACCTAAGGGTTTCTATCCTATACTAATATCTTTTTTAAGAGAATTCCAGCATTGCTATAATCACCTAGGATAAAAACTTCTGTCGAAGATTTTACTCTGTTTCAAAAATTTAATTATCTTGGTTACTTGGAACCACTTCCCATTTTTTGAGTTCTGCAATCGTTTTATCCAAATCAAGCAAACCATTTTCCTTTGTTTGTATATATTCGGGTCTTTGAGCGATGGTCATCGTTTTCCCAGTAGCCAATTTTGTTGGTTTTTGCAAGAGAAGTCCGCGTTCTTCGGATTCAATTAGGACATTGTCCATTTCTGTTGTCCGGAACTCCCTTAAGTCTTGAGTCTTGTCTGCTTCAATTTTTACGCAAAGTAATCGCTGTTCAAGTTGCAGGTAATAGTTTTTATCGCTCCGTGGCTTCCACCAAAAACCCCAGAATCCGCCCCGTGGATTGGAGACGTAACCCCAGTTTCCATTAAAATGTTTCTGGAGTTCAATGTAAAAGCCCTGCCAGGTAAAACCGTCCCAATCCATGACAGGCTTTGATTTATATGCATGAATATTACTTTCCAGCCTCTCCAAATGTTTAAGGTAGTCAAGAAAAATTGGATGACTCACACCATTCTTCCTGCCGCGCTGTAGAACCTTGAGCATCCTATCCCGAGTAAATGGAAAATATCCTGCTTCCTTAACTGAACGGTAATTGCTTTGGTCAGCTATCTTATAATAGATTGGAAGCTGAACCTTATCAGGATAATCCTTTGCAACAACTTTACGATATCGACAAAGCTGATCTGAGTGGTTTTTAGTATATGTCTTGTCCTCTATTAGAATAGCATAGTTACCATTCACAATTGCTAGAATATCTAGCGATTGAAATTGCCTTATAATTTCAATTCTTTCAATGGTGGGAACGGGATAACCGTGGACGTTGAATAACATCGATACGAAGTCTACTGCAGCTTCATGCAAAGGCCTGTCTAATGAGCGGTGAGTTTCCTTGCTCCAGGACATCAGCCAGCACAAGAAAGCATCCTGTGACAATTCACTCGTTGCAAAATCGAATAAATTAGGTGTTTCCATATGAGCAGCCTCACTATACCTGACATTTTTAAGAAGCATTTCTACATCATGATTACCTTTATAATCGTCCCAGTAGCCTCTGGCAAGTATGGATTGGTAATGGGTTTCGGGCCAAATCAAATTTTCCCCTATATCAAAAATCCTCCCACGATCATTAGGATACAATAGTAGCAAGCGGTCATCTCCTTGCTGAGCAATAATTTCCGGTATCGGTTCTAAACGCTTCATGTACCCGCAATTTACATCCTGACACTCATAAATTGGATGTACATCCAACTTAATACCACCATCACTCATTTCATGTACCATTTCCCAATCTCTTTCTCGTAAATACGTTCCACATCGTGGACATATGTATTTATTCAATTAAAACCACTCCCACAAAAATTATCTCTCTATCATATAATTATATCCTATTTACTAATTATTTGGATTTTAAAGGAATTAATAAGTGTTAGCTAGAATAGGAACCTATTATTTATTGTATTACCTCTGCCCTTTATTGGAACAAAAAAGGCTGTCGCAACAGCCCAATCTAAAACTCTAGTACCCAATCGTAAGAACGATATTTAGACAATCCAATTTGTACCTCTTATAATAGTTATAAAGAACTACTTAGGAGGACACAAATGAATTTTAAAAAAACATCTATGCGAGCCTTTAGTCTAATTTTAATTACAATTCTTGTGGCTTGTGGTCAGACTAGTCCGGAAGATACAAAATCTATTGATGATGAAAGTCAAGCTGGATATGAAGAGACTGAAATAACTAATGAAAAAGAAAGTGGAAGCTACGAAGATTATACAAGTCAAGGAATTAATTCAGCTGATGAATCTTCAAATCAAGATGGAGTTTCCTTTGAGGAATTGCGGCAAGCAATTGGAAACCAAAATACAACAAAAACTTCTGATCCTGACGAATATCTAAAGAAATTTAATGTTTGTATAAATATGTATGACGAAGCTTTCAAGTCCCTTCCTGACTTTCATAGTGAAGAATTAAATTTTGTGCAGTTAAATGTAAATTTTGACCAATTTCAAGAAGCAGTGGAATGTTATACAAACGATGCACCAAATTATACTACAATGGATGAATTGTTTGATCTTATAATGACATACGTAGAGATGCAAAATAAAGCTGTAGATTATATTAATTATGTAAGAATGATAGAAAATAAAATTGCAGCGGGCGAAGATTATAGGATACTGTTAGACAAATTTTACACGACGGTTCTTCAAATGCAGGAAAAAAGGGAGAATTTCGTAAATCATTACAAGTCGTTCACAAAATAAAGATTAAATTTGAGTTTTAATTCTTGGAAACATAGGGAAACGCCTTCATACATAATTTTTTGGTCGTTTAGAAAAGCAGATCCGTTGAGGTAGGGCTTGGATTTTTGCATAATAAGTTAAATTTATTTATCTAAAGGTGAAAATCCAAAGGGATATACTTGGAACAATAACGAGGAGCTGGGAGTTTTACAGCTTGCAGTCCAAGAAGTACACGCTGACAACGGTCATACTGGAGGAAGATAGTTTTATGTGGCGGTGGAGAGGAATATATGTAATATAGAAAGAATAAAGAAATATAATCAAGATAAAATTGAACAGGAGTAGCATTCCCTTGAAATTAAAATTAATAGCCATATTACTTTCACTTTTTCTTATTGTCATCCTTGAGGGCTGTAACACGCAGAATAAGGCAGATATTCAAAGTGAAAAATTAGCGAGTGATTATGAGAATTATATACAGAAAGAGATCTTAGTAAACAAACCGTTTAAATCATTCATAACTAGTGTAAATGTGAAAGTAATAGATAAATATAAAACCGCAGCAAATATTGGACACCATTATTATTATGATTATGGTCTAGAAGTAGAGACTTCTCCTGCATTTTTAAATTTATCAAAACAGCAAAAATATGAACAGATTACGGATCTTGCATCTTCTCTTTCAAGTATTCCCGCTGCTTCACGTTATCAAGGTGATGAAGAGCTTGATGAAAGTGATGCTGTTTATTTAAGTGAAGATTTTAAACACACTCTTCATAAAGAGCAAATTATCTTTATTAGTGGTAAAGATAGGTACAGAACAGATATAAAAATGATGAGTGCTTCTGACCGTTATAATTATAAACAACCCTACGCAGAAAGTATGGAAATTCTTTATGTTAACGATAAAGAAAATATAGTCAAGTTTGATTAATAGGCTAGCCTAATAGAAGTTAACTTTAAGTAGTATTAACCTTTCTATTAGGCTATATTTTTTAACCAAATTACAAATAATAGAGGAATGGGTTTCCCGTTGAGTTTTCCGGTAAAGGCCGTGTATAAAAAAGTTGGGGGTATTTACATTCCCCCAACCTACTTTTTATTATAAAATAGGCTAACTGAAACTTCCGACCAACAAAAATGAGCTCTTTTTAAACTCATTATATTTTTCGTTAGCAATGGCGGATATTCCAAATAGTACCAATTAAATTTATTCGAAGGCTATATAAAAAAATATACTAATGATTGCATTGGTGGTTAGTTGGGATAAGATAGGTAATAATCAGGAACTTGAAGAAAGCGTTGGATAAAGCAACAATTACTAAAATTGAACTATGAAATTAAATAGATACCAAAGTTTCTATTGAAGAACAAGATGTTAAGCAACCAGTGACAAACATTCAAAAGGAAAATACTTCAAGCCTAGTAATGTTTAGTTATTACTGAAAAATATTAGCTGAAGAGGATATTAACTTAGTAAAAGAAGCGATGAAATTAACGAAAAGAGATTTTAGAGCGTTTCTCCAAGACGCAAAGAAAATTCGGAAGGAAAGTTTGCTCCAAAAAGGATTATTTATAAACAGGAAAAAGTATTACATTTTCTTTCCTGTTTTATCGACAAAATCGTTATGGTACAATAGGATTGGGCAAATCTTACGAAAGTAAAGGACGCAAAGCCACGGGCCTAAAACGCTTAGCCGTCATGGCAGCCGGGTTGCCAGGTATCTTTCCTGCATTTTTTATATTAATTCCACTTTCCTAATTGCCTAATTTGGTGCAAAGGTGGATTTACTTTTTATATGATTATGGTTGTCGATGATTCACAGTTCATGCGAAATCTAATAAAGGAAATTTTAAATGAAGCTAATATTAGGAATATAATTGAAGCTGAAAATGGTGAAGAAGCCGTTAAAAAATACAAATTATATTCACCTGACGTTGTAGTCATGGATATTACAATGCCGTTACTTAATGGCTTGGACGCCCTAGAAGAAATAATAAAAATAGCTCCAAAGGCAAAAGTAATCATGTGTTCATCGGTGGGGCAACAATCCACTATCCAAGATGCACTAAAAATTGGAGCAAGTGATTTTGTTGTAAAACCGTACTTTCATAATTTATCCAAGATAGTCCATAGCCTTTTATCTTAAAAATCAGGCGACCAATACAATGTTGCCATGAAAGTCAGAGAATTTACTTTTATAAGTAGATTTCTTTGACTTTTTCTTTTTATAACTATATACAGAATATAAAATATAAATTTTATAATTAATTATAACACATTAACGTAACAACAAGTAATTGCGCCTAGATGTTATATTTTACGCTATAAATGTAAAAATGGCGGTTATGGAATTGGAGAGAAAAAACTAAATTAGATTATTCTAATAGTAAAAAACAACTATTTTTATCAAAATATGTTGGAAAATACCGAATTTTATTGCAAATTACCATACTAAAGTTTTATGATAAAAGTATTAATTTGATAAAGGCAAACTTATTGAAAGATAAGGACGCAAAGCCACGAGTCTAAGGTGATTTACTATGACAGTCGGGTTACCAAATGATTGGTTACTGTTACCTATGATAAAATGATAAAAATAGCCTTTATCATACAAGTCCACCAATCTTTTTTGGTGGACTTTTTATTGTTATAGTTTGGCGAAGCTTCACTGATCAGTAAATTAAAAAAATTAAAAAAGGAAGGTGGAATGTAATTTGACTGTGTTATATGGTACGGTGGAATTCTTTGAAAGAGAAATTTACAACTATCTGAATGAGAATCAATTAAGAGCTAAAAGTGAAGATTCCCTATATGACGTTACTTCAAAACTTAAAAAAGAAATTTTATATGATTTTGTTTGCGATGAAAGAATTCGGTGTCAGTTAGATAATTTTAGAAAAATGTTTTTTGTCATCATAACTTTTTAATATTGATTTTTAAAAATTCTAAACAGAATATTCTTTTCTATAAACAAAAGAAATCAAGCACTTGAATGAAGTAAATAGGAGTGTAAATACAAAAAATGCAAAAAGAAAAAAGTGAAATTTCCGGTAAAGGAAGGGCGAATATAGGGGATATTGTTCTTTTTGAAAGAAAAGGTTGAGAATTGTTCTTAACAGGGTTAATTACAATTAGTAAAGGACTTTTTTCAACATGACAAATAATTGTGGAAATAAAATACTGAACTGATCAAGATTTCAATTCCGTGAAACTATGAATTTCAGAATCAAGAAGACCTTTGATGACAGGTCCAGTGCTTTACGCCAAGGAGAATTCCCTGGGTGCCCGGAAAAAAAGCTCCTAGAGCGAAAATTAAATAAAAAAGGACTGCCGAAGGTTTTTCGACAGCCTGAGGACCGCCACATGGCGGTTCTTTGTAATTTATTTTTATTTTTTATGATTAATAACCATTTTGTCTTTTTGAATAAACATTGTGAGTAAGGCAGCTAAGACCAAAACTGTACCGATTAAAATAAAATTGATGCTATTGGTTGCGGTGTTAGGTAGCGGATAACCTTTTGAAGTTTTCGCGGCGCCTCCAGATTGTACCGCTTTTGTATCGGCACTTGCTGTTTTGGTATTCTGACTTGATGTGCTAGTTGATCCGGTTGTTTCCACCGATGTTGACTGATCTCCATTGCTGACAACAGGTGGTGTCTGTGCCCCGTTATTCACCGGTGTTTGCTCTGCTGCTTCCATTACAGTATAAGTACTAAAATGATTTGTTTTTGTCGCTACTAAACCCTTCCCTGATCCATCATTCCACGCTGTATAAATTCCTCCAACATTTTCCCACTTCTGGGTGGTCTCATTAAAATAAAAAACTTTTAGATTTTTCGTATTATATTTGGATTCCTCAATATCATCAAAACCTACTGTTACTGGTGTAGAGAATGTTGAAATGATATTTTCCCCCTGTTTAACAGAAAAATCAAAGATGGAACTTATTGCAATCTCAGCTTCTGTTAAGTCCTCAGTAACTTTAGTTAAAAGAATTGTGGCCGCACTGTCATCTTTAAGATTATTCATATTAAATACAAGGCGTGCATCTAAAAAACTAATACTTAAACTAGTATTACTAGCTCTCATATTCTCAACCTGTTCAGATGTCAAATCTAATTGAGCCCTATTAAATTCAGTATCTGCTATCATGATAAATATTTTGCTGCCATCAGCCAGTGTTTCTGAATCAAAACCGTTAATAGTGACCACACCATTAGTGCCAATTATCGGTTTTGGGAAATACATACCCGTTGAGTTGATAGTTTTTACTTGAACAGGAGCGGAAGTCGATACAGATATTGCTTCCTCATATTGCTTTGTATCCCCTGTATTTCCCTCTAGTCTAACCTCATAAGCAGTTGATGGAGCTAGGTTTGTAAACAAATATTCACTCGCATCAGGTGCTGGAAGAGGGTTAACCAGTTCACCGTTCAAATAGATTTTAAAAGATGTGTAGATGTCTTTGTTAGGTAGGTTCCTCCAGGAAACCTGAAAACCATCGGTTGTAGCATAATCCATTTTGAGATACTGTGCCTCCGCAAATGCATTGATTTGCTTACCGGCCATAGGAGCTGTAACTAGTGTAAAAATTAAACTAAGCACAAAAAGAAGTTTTCTCATTTCTTCCCCCAAATCCCCCAAATTGTATGTACACTTTTTTTCTACTTGGGATGTAATATTGCATACAATGAGTATATCGGCATTCTTTAACCTTAGGTTTAGTGAGTTGAAAGTATTGACGGAATACTTCGAAATTGATTTCACAGAATCCCTTATTGGTGGATTGGGTATCAAAATGAAAAGACATCAAAATAAATTACCATTTAAAAATTAATTGATACAAAAATCTATAAATTCAATCGTAAATAAATTGCAGGAATCTACACAAGGCGTTTATTTTAACTTATATAAATCGAAATTACAATTTTAGCCTTTTTTAAGATGGTTAAACCATTGACCCTTATTCTAACGGGGCAGGATAGTTGAAGAGTGTCGTTTAACTTGTATT
>NZ_JAGYPE020000023.1:0-69148 GCF_018343545.2 Neobacillus citreus
TCTGCAACTAGGCCTGTTAATTTCCGCTCCGGGCACTCGCTTTCCGCGGGGAGGTCCTGGAGCCTCCTCGGCGCTATTGCGCCTGTGGGGTCTCCAGTGACCTCTATATCCCGCAGGAGTCGAGTGCCCTCCGCTCCAATCAACAGGGAGGCAATACAACCTAAAGTATTGCAACACACTTGTTTCTAACCTGGCTGGCTATGTGTGTTGCAATTTTTTTATTTTGGCAGGCTTTTTTCAATTAGATAAGGAACAAACGAACAATGCCTAAGTTATATATCATTTGAAAAATAATATTAAAAGTCATGCCTGTAGTGTTGGTTAAGACAACAGAACACCACTTTTATTATTATTTATTGTAAAAATCGAGGTCTTTATTAATACACCTGTTGATTGGCGTGGAAGGCACGAAGACTCCTGCGGGAGTACGGGGCAGGGGAGACCCCGCAGGAGCTTTAGCGACGAGGAGGCTCCCCGCAACGCCCGCGGAAAGCGAAGTGCCTGGAGCGCCAATCAACAGACTTGTTAAAAAGCCTATATATTTACATTATTATAATAAACAAAATAAAAGGCTATCGAATGATTTTCGACAGCCTGTTCTGTGCAAATCCGCAATGCTTTTCATTTTTTTACTAATTCTGCAAAAAGTTTATTGACCTCCCGGGCTGTTTGCGGGCCGGCGGATTTGGCAATTTCCCTTACCAATTGGGCACGCTGGAGGTCATCAAAAATATTAATATTTTTTCCTCTTAAATATTCGGCTATTTTTTTTGCCTGACTGCGGGTTATGGCTATATTAAATTGGTTTGCATATTTTAGCAGTTCATCGGCAGTGATGGTATTTATTTTATGATTGATAATACTTTCAAAAATCTTCACCTTAATCACTCCTCCATGCTAATTTATGAAAAAGCGGCTGGAGTGTGACAGTGACTTATAAAGGCGGTTAAATAAGACATTCGCGAATTGCTCTGCTTTACAAACACAAAATAACTATTGTATACTACATAAAGTTAAATCGGAATGATTCTTAAAATTAAAGTGAGAGTGCGAAATCTATGCAATCAATTATTGATATTAAACAGCTGTCCTATCGATATGAAAAGGACATCGTTCTTGAAAACATCAATTTATCCGTGGAAAAGGGTGCGTTTCTCGCCATTGTCGGCCCCAATGGTTCTGGAAAATCAACACTATTAAAGTTAGTTTTGGGATTATTAAAGCTGCAAAAGGGAGAAATTTACCTATTTGGCCAAGAAATCAATAAATTTAAAAATTGGGACAAAATCGGTTACGTTTCCCAAAAAGCCAACTCCTTTAACACGGGTTTCCCGGCGACCGTATATGAGGTAGTGGCAAGCGGGTTAACAAAAAAGCTGGGCCTGTTGTCTTTTTTCAAAAAGGAGTACTCGGAAAAAGTATTAGCCTCATTGGATGCAGTAGGGATGAAAAAATTTAAAGACCGAAATATTGGCGAGCTTTCAGGCGGGCAGCAGCAGCGGGTATTTATAGCTAGAGCCTTGGTGAGTGAGCCAGAGCTGTTGATACTTGACGAACCAACCGTTGGGGTTGATGCAGAGAACATAAAGGCTTTTTATGAAATGCTTGATGTGTTAAATAAAAATAAGGCGATTACATTGGTGATGGTCACACATGACATCGGGACCGTTTCCGATAAGGTATCCCATGTAGCCTGTTTAAATAAGCATTTGCATTTTCACGGACTGACAAATGAATTTGAGCAGATGAGAATGGAAGACCTGTCATCATTCTATGGACATGATGTGCAATTGCTAACTCATCATCATGAACACGGAGGCGTATAGTATGATTCAAGGGATTTTACATTATGAATTTTTACAAAACGCCTTCTTAACTGGAATGTTAATTGGCATTCTAGCTCCATTATTGGGAGTATTTATTGTGGTTAGAAGATTGTCTTTGATTGCCGATGCGCTTAGCCATGTAACTTTGGCAGGGATTGCGGCAAGTCTGTTGCTTGAGCGCTATGTTACCGCACTTACGGGCCTGAATCCATTGTATATGGGCATGGTTTTTTCGGTTGGCGGGGCCTTATTTATTGAAAAGCTAAGAGGAGTCTACAAGCACTATCAAGAGCTGGCGATTCCGATTATTCTTTCCGGAGGAATCGGGCTGGGGGTTATATTTATATCTCTTGCCAAAGGCTTTAATACAGATTTGTTCAGTTATTTATTTGGTAGTGTATCAGCCGTCAGCCGTACCGACCTTTGGGTGATTCTGGTAATCGGTATTGCAGTGGTACTGGCTGTGGTTCTCTTGTATAAAGAGCTGTTTTTATTGTCTTTTGATGAGGAATACGCCAAGGCTTCCGGTATTGCAGCAAAAAGCATCCATTTCATTTTCATTATTTTAGTGGCGCTGGTCATAGCAGCTTCAATGAGAATTGTTGGAATCCTGTTGGTTTCTTCGTTAATGACACTTCCTGTTGCAGCAAGTATCCGAATTGCCAAAGGGTTTAGGCAGGCTATTATTTTATCGGTTATCTTCGGTGAAGCTTCGGTGCTTGGCGGGCTGAGCCTTGCTTATTATTTGGACTTGGCTCCAGGTGGAACAATTGTCATGCTCTCTGTATTGATATTAATATTGGCGATATTTTATAAAAAAATCTTGGTGAATAAAGCATAAGCGAGGTGTGTAAATGATGAATGTACAAGAAGCACTTCAATTTTTAAAGGAAAATGGATTTAAGCAGACAGGAAAAAGGGAAGATATGCTTCAATTGTTTGCTGAAAGCGATAAATATTTAACAGCAAAAGATGTTTTAGATCTATTGAAGGATGATTACCCGGGCTTAAGTTTTGATACTATTTACCGTAACCTTTCCCTTTTTGTTAACATGGGGATACTAGAGATGACGGAGTTGTCAGGCGAAAAACATTTTCGTTTTTCCTGCTCGCACACCCATCATCACCATCATTTTATTTGCTTAAGCTGCGGCAAGTCGAAAGAAATTGAAACATGTCCGATGGAGGGCCTCAGTGCAAATTTAAAAGGCTACGACATCTCCGGGCATAAATTCGAAATATATGGCCGCTGTCCGGATTGTGTATAATAAAAAAGCTGACCCATGAGCGGAGTGACTGCTCATTTGGGACAGCTTTTTTTATTTTTATTTCATTGACCCAGCCATTTCTCGTATATTTTCCTGCTTCCTAAGCCAGTTCTCTACCCAAATGGCTGCTTCTGCCCAGTCATTGACCCGGATGACACCTTGTGGAATGGGCTCTTGATTATAGGGAGTATCAAATAAAATGACCGGAATTCCGCATTCTTCATGAAGGGCAACGGCGTTGTCGTGTTTATCCTCAAAAAAGAGATCCACTTTCAGATTTTTAGCCGTTTCTACCTTGTCATGAGAGCCAATCAGTTCGATGTGATGAAAGGTTAATCCATGCGCTGAAAACCAATTTTCGGTCACCTCGAGCAGATGCGGTCCTCGGGCACTGATAAAAAACAATTCATGTTCATTTTTCCATTTATTTAATATCGGCTTTACGCCTTTAGCAAGTGGAGAACCTTCATATATAATCGGCTCATTTTCTGAAAACCAATGGGCAAATACTTTTTCATCCACTTTCACAAAAGGAGTTAAATTGTATTGGGTGATGTCCTCATAAGCAATGTTCATCCCAAATGCCTTGTTTATAAAAGGCAATAACGATGTAGGGCAGGTAACTGTTCCATCAATATCAATTCCAAATCTTTTTTTCATTTTTAAATTCACCTTCTGTTGTTTCCTCAGTTCTATTTTTATTTTACCAAAGACCGTGAACTGTTTGGCATGAAATATTTTGCGGAATATGAAATAACTAACTAGTTAAGACAAACATTGTCATAGTAAAAAGGCTTTAATGACAAACAATAATAAATGCTCCTACATTGAAAGTGAGGGATTAAAGGATGGCAGATGAACGCGACACGAAGGTGCAAGAAGCTCTTCGTGGCCCAATTATCGGTGAAGATATACCAAATTCTCCATCGGATTATCGTGAGGCCACAACTTCCGAAATCGCAACACCTGTAACAACCCAAGCTTCCAAATATAATGAGGAAACTGCAGATGAATTTGGAGCGTCTGTCCCAATGAGGGTATCTTTAAAGAAAGATGATCCGCCAATTGGGGCATCCGTGCCAATCCGTTCTTCCTATAATGAAGAAACTGCTGCCGAAATCGCGGCCCCCGTACCTATTATAAGAGGCAGGGAAAAAGACGATATTGGTGATAATGGTCGAGGACGTGCGGTCGGCGGTGCCGGACTAGGGACTGTCGCACTGGTCCTTTCCATTTTATCCTTGTTCGTAATGCCAATCCTGTTTGGTGCAGCAGGAATTATTCTGGGATTTGTTGCTAGGCGCCGCGGCTCCGAAGGGCTTGGAGCGTGGGCTATTGGGATTGGAGCGGTATCGATTATCATCGGAATCTTTATTCTTCCGTTCTTTTAACATAGGAGCAAAGAAAAGAGGCTGTCTTTCGGGACGGCCTCTTGTGATGTTTACCTATTTGTTTACCTTTTCTTCTGCTTCCTTCTTGCGGAAATATTCTTCGGCAAGCTGGTCAATTTCCTTTTTGAGTTCTTCGACCATTTGTGATTCTGGCACCTTCCGGACAATCTCGCCTTTTCTAAACAATAGACCTTCACCACGGGCACCGGCAATTCCGATGTCTGCTTCACGAGCTTCACCAGGTCCATTTACCGCGCAGCCTAGAACTGAAACCTTGATAGGTGCTTTAATATGGGAGATATATTCCTCTACCTCATTGGCGATGCTGATCAGGTCTATTTCAATGCGCCCGCAGGTAGGGCAGGAAATTAAGGTAGCAGCATTGGAGGAAAGGTGGAATACCTTCAAAAGCTCACGAGCTACTTTAACCTCTTCAACTGGGTCTGCACTTAATGAAACCCTTACCGTATTACCAATACCTTTGCTGATAATTGCACCTAATCCGGCTGCACTTTTAATGGTTCCGGAGAAAAGTGTTCCGGATTCGGTTATCCCAAGATGCAATGGATAATCGAAGGTGCGGGCCGCTTTTTCATATGCTTCAATAGCCAAATTGACATCAGAAGCCTTCATTGAAACGATAATATCGTGGAAGTCCAAGTCCTCTAGAATTTTGATATGATGGAGGGCGCTTTCGACCATTCCATCAGCGGTTGGGTAGCCGTATTTATCAAGAATTCGTTTTTCCAATGACCCCGCATTTACACCGATCCGGATTGGAATTCCTTTTTCTTTAGCGGCTTTTACTACCGCTTCAACCTTTTCTTTTCTGCCGATATTTCCAGGATTGATCCTGATTTTATCAGCGCCGCCTTCAATCGCCTTTAGTGCCAATTTATAATCGAAGTGGATATCAACAACAAGTGGAATGTTGATTCTTTTTTTGATTTCAGGAATGGCATTTGCAGCCCTTTCATCTGGGCATGCGACCCGGACAATTTGGCAACCTGCTTCCTCAAGCCGTTTGATTTCGGCAACAGTAGCCTCTACATCATGGGTTTTAGTGGTTGTCATACTTTGAATGATAATTTCATTATTGCCGCCGATGGTTAAATTGCCAACCTTGATCGGCCGTGTTTTCGTACGATGTATAATTTCACTCACGTGGAATTCGCTCCTTTAGCTGGATTCGAATATAGAATTAAAAACAATTCACCTTTTATTGTATCAGCCTGCATCTAATTTTGACAAGAATAAGGATTATCCTCATTAGTTTGAGTAATCCGGAAAATGATATGTAGAACCGATTTGTATTTTTTCTGGTGACTTTCCTGGATTTAATGCCTGAAAGTCTTCTATTAACTCAGAAATAGATACAGGAAGAGATTTTCCTAATTGGTGCTCGACAATGGAAATAACAGTTTGACCTGGTTTTACCTTTTCTGTAAAAGAAGGGATGCTGGTACTAGGTTTAGCGGTTTGATTAACATTTGCCTCTACCTGAATGTTTGCTGTAGAAGGCAAAGTGCCGACAGTTAAGTCGAAGTAAATCACATATATGACTAAAATGGCAATTAAAACACCAAACAATTTTTTCATTGGACAAGCCTCCAAACAAAAGTTTCTACAAACCTATGCTTGTCCACCTTTAAATAGAACTCATAAATGAAAAAAGCATCCATTCAATGGATGCTTTAACTACTTTTTTTCGGTTTTGGGATTTCATTTATCGCCAAATATAAAACAATGATAACGACAAACCAATTGATCCAAAAGCTGTTTGGTACGGCTGTTTTCAGTGCGGCCATTATCGTAAAAAATAATGTCGGCAATGTTTCACTGTATGCGGCCATTCTCCATAAATGGCGATAGGTAAGCTTTCTTCCGGCAAGATTTTTTAACACAAGTCCGATTAAAGCAAGAACAGAAACTTCAATGAAACTAGCGGCACTTGAAAACAAATAGATGAATAAGGAGACAATCGGGATAATAATGCCCTTTAGTCCACTAATCGAGTTAATAAAGTCAACGAGATCGTTCTTTGAAAGTTTCAGCCCTTCCATCATGGAATAGGGGTATGTATCGCTTTGGCCACCGGCTGTCATAACAAACTCATCTTTTAACAGGGCGAACGTATTTCCTTGATCGGCTGCATCTTGACTAGAAACGACGCCGGTAGGGTCCAAAATAATCGTAAAATTATCCTTATTAATCGTTACAGGGACCTTAGTATCTGCCTCTAATTGTCCATTCTTTATCGTAAAATCAGGAGCCTCCTTTTCCAGAAAGGTTTCGGCAGAATCCAATCCGGTTGTTAACGCTGTGCTGAAATAAACAATCGACGGAAGGACGGAAATAAAAGTCAATAAGAAAACAAAAAGAATTGTTTTTCCGATACCTTGGAAACGAAATAAAGCTATGTCCTTCGGCGAGTAGATACTTTTAAATAATTGCTTGAAAATATTCATAATAACCACCTCATATAGATTCACCATTCTATTGTAGCTTTTGAAGCTATGATAGACAAGAACAAGGTAGTTAACACTTTAAATAGAAGCGCCATAGAGGCAAATTCAATCAGTTTAAGCCGCAAATTTCCGCAGAACAGTTTTGGCAATCCACGGTTTGCTTGAGGTAGTTGAGATTTCTTATCGTAAATTTTTGATTGTCATAGGAGATAATGTTTTGCTCTCGTAATTCCTTGAGGGCACGCTGAATCACTTCCCTAGTGCCAAAAGTCAAATTGGCCAATTCTTGGTGAGTCAAGGGTAAATCAATCAGGATCCCATCGGGTGTCATGACTCCATACGAATTACATAGACGGATAAGGATTGAGTATAGGCCGCCTTTTTTACCGTTCATGATTAAATCCTGGCATTTCATCTGCACCTTCAAATAGCTTGTTGATAGCCATGTGGCAAGTGCTTGCATGGCTTCCGGATCCGTTAACACGAAATTTTCAAAGTCCTCCCGTTTGATGGCAATCGCTTCACAATCCGTCAAAGTTTTGGCATAGAACTGATAGCGGGGATTTGTTTTAAAAAGCTGGTATTCAATTATTAATTCTTGGTCATTCACGATTTTTAAAATAAAATCCTTTCCTCTAACGTGCATTCGTCCTAAGGCAATACCGCCATTTAGGAGTAGGTATATAAATTCGGCCGGATCTTTCTCATGGAACAGCACACTACCTGCTGTTATCTTTTGTACCGGCTCAGTCTTTTTGAAAAAATAATGTACTATTTCATAAATAGAAAGGCTGTTTTTCTGCATGTCCTGCCACTCCTTAAAACCATGTATATGATGATTAAAAGGAATAAAATCCATCTAGTCAATATGCTGTTTTACAAAATATGTAAATAAAAATAACTGCTATGACATAAATCGTTGACAGCATGCCGATTGCATGATTCATGACAATTTTTCGAAAAGTGAATAGTTGTGAAATGTTAATGTGAAAAAACTGCATAAAAAGCTGAAAAGTGGATATTTTATATATGGTGGTTTAAGCAAATTATTTGATACTTGCCACTCAACTTTGGTAATCTAAAGTCACAAAGCTTTGGAAATATTTTAAAATTCTTTGCGATGAATTTTAGTGTGCCAAGGCCTTTAAAAAATAGTACATAGGGAGGAATTTTTCATGGCATTTGAATTACCAAAATTACCTTACGCGGAAGATGCACTTGAGCCACATTTCGATAAGGAAACTATGAACATTCACCACACAAGACATCACAACACTTATGTGACTAACCTAAACAACGCTTTAGCAGGCAACGAAGAATTGCTTTCTAAGTCAGTTGAAGAAGTTATCTCAAACTTGGATGCTATTCCAGAAGCAGCACGCACTGCTGTTCGTAACAACGGCGGCGGTCATGCGAACCACTCTTTATTCTGGCAAATTCTTTCTCCAAATGGCGGCGGTGCTCCAAGTGGAGAACTTGCTGATGCAATCAACAGCAAATTTGGCAGCTTCGAAGCTTTCAAAGAAGAATTCGCAAAAGCAGCAACTACTCGCTTTGGCTCTGGCTGGGCATGGCTATCCGTTAATAACGGCGAATTAGAAGTATCCAGCACACCAAACCAAGACTCTCCATTGATGGAAGGCAAAACTCCAATCCTTGGCCTAGATGTTTGGGAGCATGCTTACTACTTAAAATTCCAAAACAAGCGTCCAGACTACATCGCTTCATTCTGGAACGTAGTAAACTGGGACGAAGTTTCCAAGCGTTACAGCGCAGCGAAATAATTAATAATTGTAAAAAAGGCAGCTCTTTGCAGCTGTCTTTTTTCATGCCCAAATTTGAATAATAACCTGCCGCTTGTTAAAGACTACCTCTTAAGACAAAGGGGAGTTTTTTTATGGCAAAAAAATTTAAGTTTTTAGGGGATGTTGAATTAACAAAGGATTTAACCCTTTTACTGATGATTGGCGGCTTATATTCTTTAAGCGTTGCCTTATCCAACACATTCGTAAATATTTATTTATGGAAGCAAACTGGCCAATACTCTGATCTCGCCTTATATAACCTTTCCATCGTCGTTTTGCAGCCACTCACATTTATCTTGGCGGGCCGATGGGCAAAGAAAATTGACCGCGTGATTGTTCTCCGAATAGGAGTTTCTTTTTTAGCGTTCTTCTATTTGGCCGTGTTGCTATCCGGGACTAAGGCTGCCACTTATTTGCTGCTCTTAGGGGGACTGTTAGGAGTAGGGTACGGTTTTTATTGGCTAGCCTACAATGTGCTGACGTTTGAAATCACCGAACCGGAAACAAGAGATTTTTTCAATGGTTTTTTGGGAATATTATCTTCCTTAGGCGGGATGATTGGTCCGATCGCAGCAGGGGTGATTATTACCCGATTCGAAAAGTTTACCGGCTATACGATTGTTTTTGGCTTGTCGTTAGGATTATTTGCCCTTGCGGTGCTGTTAAGCTTTTCTTTGAAACCTAGACCAGCGAAGGGGAGATATTGCTTCAAACGAATATTGGAAGAAAGAAAACAAAATGAAAATTGGCGTCTTATCACGAACGCCCATTTTTTTCAGGGGCTCCGAGAAGGGACGTTTTTATTTGTCATTTCTGTCTTTGTGTATATTTCAACAGGCAGCGAAATGGCTTTGGGGACCTTTGGACTGCTAAATTCGGGAATTTCGTTTGTAGCCTATTTTCTTGCTTCTAGGCTGATTAAAAAAAGTTATCGGAAAAAGGCCATACTCATTGGCGGACTTATGCTGTATGCCGCAGTCATTCTGATAGCCTGGGAAGTAAACTACGCAAAGCTGTTAATTTATGCTGCTATGATCGCGATTGCCTATCCGCTTTTGCTCGTTCCGTATATGTCAACAACGTATGATGTGATTGGATCGGGTTGGAAGGCAGCGGAAATGCGGATTGAATATATTGTAGTGAGGGAAATTTTCTTAAATGTTGGCCGTATTGTTTCCGTCCTTGCTTTCCTCGCAGCAGTCACCTTATTTAATGAAGAAAAAAGCATCCCATATTTATTATTGATTTTGGGTGCTGGGCATACATTGATTTATCTATTTATAAAAAGGGTCCGACTGCCTGCTGTATAAAGCGAATGAGTGAAGATTTGCTCATCGCTTTTTTATTTTGAAAAAATGGTAAGTCTTCTCCATAGAAAAAAACTACACTTTCTTATACAATTAATTAGGTTATTGACTTAGGGAGGTGCGTTTTGACCTTGAAGAAGAAAAAGAAGAAGCCGGCGGTTCCTTTTCGCTTAAACATGCTTTTCTTTGTCGTCTTTTTGCTTTTTTCCATCCTTGTTTTACGGCTTGGAGAATTACAAATTGTATTCGGAGAAGATTTTAAAAGGGAAATTGAACGAACAGACAATATTACGGTCTCAAATCCCGTGCCTAGAGGGAAAATGTATGACCGAAACGGGAACGTTATTGTAGATAATTCACCGCTAAATGCGATTACGTATACTAAATATCAAAATACAACACCGCAGGAAATGCTGGAAACAGCTAAAAAATTAGCAAAATTAATTACTATGGACACCTCAAAGGTCCGTGAACGTGATAAAAAGGATTTTTGGATCCTAATTCATCCGGACAAGGCAAAAGAAAAAATCACCGATAAAGAATGGACCGAATTTAAAAATAAAAAGCTGGATGATAAAGACATTTATAAACTACAGCTTAAGAGAATTACGGAAGAAGATTTGAACAGTCTAACCCCGGAAGAGGTAGAAACGCTGGCTATTTATCGGGAATTCAACAGCGGTTACGCTTTAACGCCGCAAATTGTCAAAAATAAAGATGTAACCCCAGAGGAATTTGCTGCAGTCAGCGAAAACCTGGAAAATCTCCCAGGGATTGATACCACCACAGATTGGGCCAGAAACTATGTTTTTGGAGATACCCTAAAATCTATTTTAGGGGATGTATCATCTTCTGATTCGGGGCTGCCAAAGGAACAATTGGACAAGTATCTTGCCAAAGATTACAGCCGAAACGATCGGGTCGGAAAGAGTTATCTGGAATTAAAATACGAAGATGTCCTTCGCGGGGAGAAGGCTAAAGTAAAAAATACAACCGATAAGTCAGGGAAAATTTTATCTTCAGAGGTCATATCGGAAGGCAATCGAGGAAAAGATCTTGTCTTAACCATTGACATGGACCTTCAGGCACAAGTAGACAAAATTATTGAAGAAGAGATTTGGAACGCAAAAAAGAGTCCGAATACTGGACTTATGGATAGGGCCTTTGCCGTTATGATGAACCCAAAAACGGGTGAAATCCTGGCATTGTCAGGTAAACAGCTTGTAAAGAATAAGGAAACAGGCAAACTGGAAATGCGGGATTATGCCCAAGGGACGTTTACAAGCTCATACAACATGGGGTCAGCTGTTAAAGGTGCGACTATTTTAACAGGCTATCAAACTGGTGCCATAAGACCGGGATCTGTCCTTCGGGATGAACCTCTAGTCATTAAAGGAACACCTGTTAAAAAATCTTGGAAAACCTTCGGCGACATTAACGATTTACGGGCGCTGCAGGTCTCCTCGAACGTGTACATGTGGAAAACGGTGATTGCTATGGCTGGCGGCCGTTATATTCCGAATGGACCGCTTGTATTGGATACGGACAAAGGTTTTAGTACAATGCGGAAATCCTTTAATCAATTTGGCCTTGGAATTCGTACAGGTATTGATCTTCCCAATGAAATGAGCGGTTTTCCAGGCTCTGACAAACGGTCAGGTCTGCTTCTTGACTTTGCCATCGGCCAGTACGATACGTATACACCTATTCAACTTGCGCAATACATTTCGACCATCGCAAACGGGGGCTACCGTATTCAGCCGCATGTTGTGAAGGAAATTCGTGAACCAGAATTGGATAACAATGAATTGGGTCCGATTGTGGCGGAAATTCAGCCGAAGGTATTAAATCGTGTTGAAATGAAGGATGAATGGATTAAACGCGTCCAAGAGGGATTCCGAATGGTTATGCAGGTTGGCGACGGTACCGGTACCGGCTTCTGGAGAAGTAAGCCATATAATCCGGCAGGCAAAACCGGTACAGCGGAAGCTTTTTATGATGGCTCTGATAAATCGAAACGTGGAACCGAAGTTTGGAATTTAAGTCTTGTCAGCTTTGCGCCGTACGATAATCCTGAAGTGGCCATTGCCGTAGTGGTGCCATGGGCTTATGAAGGAAACAGCGGCCCAAGTATTAACCACCTAATTGGCACAAGGGCAATGGATGCCTATTTTAACTTAAAAAATGCCCGCCAAAACGGAACAGCAGCTGCAGGGGAGGATAACACAGCGGCAAACCCACCCGCTGACCAACCACAACATTAATAAAAGTGACACCTGTCTCCAGGATGAGGCAGGTGTTTTTTTTTGCCAGATTGCTAGATTATGATTTACAAAAACTAAACATTCATTTACATAACCTTTACAAAACATTAAAACTCTATTTACAGTCATCCTTTATTCTTATGTTTGTAAGGCAGAACAAACAGCCAAACTCTTAGGGGGAATTAGTAAATGAAAAGTTTTAAAAAAATTAGCCTAATGATGTTAATTGCGGCTTTCATGATTATAGCAGCAGCATGTGGAAGTGATTCTTCTTCAGATAAAGATAGTGGTGGAGGGAAAGACTCTGGAGAACTATCAGGCTCAATTTCTGTTTCAGGATCATCAGCTATGCAACCGTTAATTGCTGCAGCTGCTGAAGAATTTATGGCTGAAAACCCAAAAGTTGATATACAAGTAAATGCCGGCGGCTCTGGGACAGGCTTATCACAGGTTGCTGAAGGATCAGTTCAAATCGGTAACTCAGACGTTTTCGCTGAAGAAAAAGAAGGAATTCCTGCTGATAAACTTGTTGACCACAAAGTGGCAGTGGTGGGGATGACAGCTGCTGTTAACCCTAAAGTAGGAATTGATGATATTAAAAAAGAAGATCTAATCAAAGTATTTACAGGAAAAATTACAAACTGGAAAGAGCTTGGCGGTAAAGACCAAAAGATTGTTCTTGTAAACCGTCCTGATTCATCCGGAACTCGTGCAGTATTCAATCACTTTGCTCTTGATGGTGCGACACCTGCTGAAGGAATTACCGAGGATTCTTCTAACACGGTTAAAAAGATTATAAACGAAACTGAAGGTGCAATTGGATACCTTGCATTCTCCTACTTCACTGATGATTCTGTAACTCCGCTTTCGATTGATGGTGTGAAACCGACTGCAGAAAATGTACAATCCGGAAAATTCCCGGTTTGGGCATACCAGCACTCTTATACTAAAGGTGAAGCAGAAGGTTTAACAAAAGCGTTCTTAGATTATTTAATGTCAGATGATATCCAAAACACTCTTTTAAAGGAACAAGGATACCTACCTGTTACAAAAATGAAAGTAGAACGCGATGCTGAGGGAAATCAAAAAAATATCTAATAGAAACATCTAGAATGAACTGTTGAAAAATAAAAGAGGGTAAATGCAGAGCGTTTACCCTATTATGACGTATTCAAGAGGAGTTTGGTTTAATATGGAGAAACTTCTTCCCGCAAAAGATAGATTGCTAAAATCAAAGAGAAGCAGTCTTGATGGGGAATTTAGAGGGAAATTAATTGTCATTTTGTGTGCCGTTATCATGATATCGGCTACGATTGCGATTACGATCTTCCTTGGAACAAAAGGAATGCAATCATTTACGAAGAACGGGATCAGCATCATCGAGTTTTTAACAAGCACTAACTGGAATCCTACAGATAAAGCAAGCCCGATGTATGGAGTTCTTCCGTTTATTTTCGGATCCTTTGCTGTTACCTTTCTTGCTGCACTTATTGCCGCGCCATTAGGAATTGGCGGAGCGATTTTTATGACAGAAATTGCTCCTTCTTGGGGAAGAAAAATTCTTCAGCCGATTGTGGAACTATTAGTAGGTATTCCATCAGTTGTGTATGGATTTATTGGTTTAACTGTGTTAGTTCCGTTTATCAGAGAAAATGTCGGCGGGCTTGGATTTAGTTTACTATCCGGGATGATTGTCCTTGCCGTCATGATCTTACCGACGATTACAACGATTGCAACTGATGCAATGAGTTCACTTCCGAACCATCTCCGGGAAGGATCTTATGCCTTAGGTGCAACTAGATGGCAGACGATTCGAAAAGTGTTGGTGCCGGCTGCAATGCCTTCTTTGCTTACAGCCATCATTCTTGGTATGGCGAGAGCATTTGGTGAAGCATTGGCAGTTCAGATGGTCATCGGAAACGTGAGAAATTTGCCATCAAGCATTTTGGATGCATCAGCAACATTAACGACCATTATTACATTAAATATGGGGCATACCACTTATGGCAGCGTGGAGAATAACACGCTTTGGTCAATGGGTCTTATTTTATTGATTATGTCGTTTGCCTTCATTCTCCTCATTCGTTATCTGTCATCAAGGAGGAAGTTACGATGAATAGTAAAGCAGCCGATCGAATTGCAACAGGGGTTTTTGTAGCTATTGCCATCACGATCGTAACGATTCTAGCAGGATTGTTTTTCTATATTTTCGTCAATGGATTTAAACATATTTCGCTTGAATTTTTAACAACCCCTTCTAGTAATGTCCGGGCTGGCGGAGGTATTCGCGACCAATTATTTAATTCATTTTATATTTTGTTCATCACGATGCTGATTACCGTTCCGATTGGAATTGGCGGCGGCGTCTATATGGCTGAGTATGCGAAACCGGGTAAAGTAACCGACTTAATCCGGACCTGTATTGAAGTGTTATCGTCATTGCCTTCCATAGTTATTGGTATGTTTGGATTATTGATTTTTGTCAACACAACCGGCTGGGGTTACACCATTTTAGGCGGTGCATTGGCACTGACAATCTTTAACCTTCCGACAATGGTACGTACGACCGAGGATGCCATCCGGGCAGTACCTCGTGATTTAAAAGAGGCCAGCCTCGCCTTGGGAGTTACCCATTGGCATACGATTAAAACGATTATTTTGCCAGCGGCATTCCCGTCCGTCTTAACTGGAGCCATTCTGGCTGCAGGAAGGGTTTTTGGTGAAGCGGCAGCATTATTATTTACAGCAGGTCTGTCAACGCCAAGACTGGATTATACAAACTGGAATCCTTTTTCAGAACAATCACCGTTGAATATTTTCCGCCCTGCTGAGACATTGGCGGTTCATATATGGTCTGTAAATACACAAGGATTAATTCCTGATGTCAATGAAGTTGCCAGCGGTTCTTCTGCGGTCCTCGTTCTTTCAGTCTTGATCTTTAATCTATTGGCGCGCTGGATCGGAAGTTTGATTCACAAACGGGCAACAGCAACTAAATAAAGAGGTGGAGTCGAATGTTGACAGCGATAAAGGAGAGAACGAATGTGGAATTACCTTTTCAAACAACAAGTGTATTCCAGCCTGAAACTATTTTAGCTGTGAAGAATTTAGAAATTTTTTATGGAGAAAAACGAGCGGTTAATGGGATTTCTTTGGATATTGAGAAGAATTCTGTGACTGCCCTAATCGGTCCGTCAGGCTGCGGGAAATCAACGTTTCTAAGGAGTATCAACCGCATGAATGACTTGATCCCCGGGGCAAAAGCAATCGGTGAGATTATCTATGAAGATCTCAATATTTTATCTGAAGATATCAATGTAGTTGCCTTAAGAAAGGAAATTGGCATGGTATTTCAAAAGCCTAACCCCTTTCCAAAATCCATTTATGAAAATATTACCCATGGCTTGAAATTTGCTGGGATTAAGAAAAAAAGCAAACTTGATGAAATTGTCGAAGAGAGTTTACGAAAAGCGGCTCTATGGGATGAGGTGAAGGATAGACTTCATAAATCAGCCCTCTCGCTTTCTGGCGGGCAGCAACAGCGCCTTTGCATTGCCAGAACGATTGCCATGAAACCGACCGTCATCCTGCTTGATGAGCCATCTTCAGCACTTGACCCAATCTCGAATGCCAAGGTTGAAGACCTAATTGTTGATTTAAAGAAGGAATACTCAATTATTATTGTTACTCATAATATGCAACAGGCTTCCCGGATTTCGGATAAAACGGCTTTCTTCTTAAGTGGTGATTTAATTGAATACGACAGCACGGAAACAATCTTTACTAATCCATCGGTTAAAAAGACAGAAGAATACATTTCCGGCCGATTCGGATAAGGGGGAAAACTCATGTCCACTCAGACATTAACAAGAGATATTTTCGATGTAAAAGATCTTAATTTATGGTACGGTGAGCACCATGCCTTAAAAGGCATCAACTTTCCTATCCAGAAAAAAGAAGTCACAGCCATGATTGGTCCTTCGGGCTGCGGGAAATCAACTTTTCTAAAGACGCTTAACTTGATGAATAAAATGATACCGAATGTAAAAATAACCGGAGAAGTGAACTTTGACGGTGAAAATATTTTAAATCCTAAAACGGACTTAGTAGAATTGCGTAAACATGTTGGCATGGTATTTCAAAAGGGAAATCCGTTTCCACAGTCCATTTATGATAATGTGGCATATGGGCCGAGAATTCATGGAATTAAGAAAAAAACGCATCTTGATGAAATTGTCACCAAAGCGTTAATCGATGTAGCTTTATGGGACGAAGTGAAGGATCGTTTGCACGCCCCTGCACTTGGACTGTCCGGCGGACAGCAGCAGCGCCTGTGTATCGCAAGGGCTCTTGCAACTAAGCCTGATGTTTTACTAATGGACGAACCAACCTCGGCGCTAGACCCGATTTCAACCCTGAAAATCGAGGAGTTAATCCTTGAGTTAAAAGAAAAGTATACCATTGTCATCGTCACTCACAATATGCAGCAGGCTGCTCGTGTTTCAGACAAAACGGCCTTCTTTCTTATGGGGGAATTAATTGAGGTAGATTTGACACCAAACATTTTTTCAATGCCAAAAGATTCAAGAACGGAAGACTATATCACTGGACGATTTGGATAATGGGGTGAACAGGATGAATACAAGGTCTAATTTTGATAACAATTTAAAACATTTAAAAGAAATGCTGCTTAAAATGGCCGGGATATCGGAACAGGCAATTAAAGACGCCATGCTTGCTTTGCTAAATCAAGATCTTGAATTAGCAAACCGTGTCATTAACGGTGATAATGCCATTGATGACTTGGAACAGGAAATACATGAAAAAGCACTAATGTTGATTGCTACAGAATCACCGGTAGCCAGGGACTTAAGAAGAATTAATGTCGCATTGAAGGTCTCATCCGAGGTTGAGCGGATGGGGGATATGGCCGTCAATATTGCCAAGTCAGTCGTCCATATTGGGGAGGAAAAGTATATTAAAGAAATTGTTGATATCCCGCAGATGATGGAAGCTGCCTTGGAGATGGTGACTGATTCTATAACCGCATTTTATACAGAGGATATCACGATTGCTCAAAAATGTGCGGAAAAGGACGATGCAGTCGACAATATGTTTGGAAACCTAGTTCATGAGCTTATGACCTATATCCCGCAAAATCCAAACTCTATGAACCAAATTATCCAATTGTCCTTTATTTGCCGGTTCATTGAAAGAATTGCCGACCACTCAACGAATATTGCAGAAAATGTAATTTACCAGGAAACTGGAAAAAGACTGAATTTAAACAAATAATATGATGAAGGATGGGGCTTTAGGCCTCATCCTATTTTGTTTGCTAATAAGAAAGTATAAATTCAACTAGCCTCTGTCTTCGTCCTAACGGACTCGCCAATCGGCGAGTTTTCATTTATGTTGTCGATTTTTAATTGAAATTCGCATAATTTATAAGTTAATAAAAATTTCCCGTCGTCAAACACGCTTTGCATATGGCTTAGGCAAAATACGACAAATTGCGTTCATTGTCTGACTCTCTTTCTGGTGTTACGATTAAATAAACGATTGATAGGAATAAATTGTTATTTAATGCATATATTGTTTGATTGCAGAATGGAGGAAACCATGATTAATGAAATTATCGAATTAAGAAGGCAGGGACTTTCCTTCCGTAAGATTGCCGTAGTACTTAATACTACCGTTGGGAAAGTCCAATACAGCTGGAATAAATGGATGGAAAGCGAGAACCAAGATAATAGTGAAAGTCTCCATGTTCAAAAGAACCTGAACCAGGAAAAATCTTCGGTTACATCTACTCCACAAACCTTTGTTCCTCTTAAGGGTGAACTTAAAGCCAAGCTTGTTACACCCCAAAAAATGTTTCTCTATTGGGATTTTTCAGAAACACCAAAAAAAATCGTTCGTTTATATTTTAATCAACCTTTTGAGGAGTTAGTTACTGTATTAAGGGTTTACGATGTGAAAGATATCATTTTTAATGGAAAAAATGCACACCATTATTATGAAATTACTGTTCCTTATCAGAACGGGTATTGGTTTGTTAAAGGATTAACAGGAAATAGAAGCTTTATAGCGGAGCTAGGTGTGCTTTTGCCGGGAACAGGATTTTTCCCTCTTTACAGGTCCAATTGTATTCAAACACCAGCGGCTGAAATACCAAGTGGGAATGAATTGCATCAAGATTTACTGCAATTTAAACGGTATGAGGATAGCCCTCCGAAGTGGCGAAGCCATGTCAGTACGTATAGTTATTATGAAAAATCAACCAATTTGGAGAATAAAAATGCCTAACATGCTTGTCCCTGAGGCTGACTTGAAGCAAAGTCGATTATCTGGAAGAAAGGTAAAATTGCTGATGCTTTGCTGGGAGTATCCGCCGAATGTCGTTGGGGGCTTAGCAAGACATGTATACGGATTGTCGGTTCATTTGGCGAAAATGGGATACGAGGTTCATGTCATCACTGCCGGAGAAAGGAAGCTTCCTGACCATGAAATCGTGAACCAAGTAAACATACACCGTGTTTTCCCCATCAATGAACTGGACGAAAACTTTCTGTCATGGATTGGCGGACTTAATTTAGCAATGGCTTTTCGGGCGGAAAAATTGGCAGAAGAAATCTCTTTTGACTTGATCCATGCCCATGATTGGCTTGTGGGTGCCGCCGCCATTACTTTGAAAGAGTTACTGGACATTCCGCTTTTAACGACCATTCATGCAACGGAGCATGGCCGGAATAATGGAATTTTTACAGGTATCCAAAGATTTATCCATGAAAAAGAAGAGCAATTAATGAGGGAATCAAATCAGCTTATTGTCTGCAGCAGCTACATGAAGGAGCACCTTGCTGGCGTTTTTCAGGCTGATGATAAAAAAGTAATCGTCATACCAAACGGGGTTGAAGAGCCGAGTTCAAATATGGGTGCCGGAGAGGTAATTCCTTGCTTGCAAGAAAAAAAATATATTTTTTCAATTGGCAGAATCGTAAAGGAAAAAGGGTTTGAAACGATTATTGAAGCAGCGGCAATTGCCAAGGTAAAGGGTTTGGATTACTTTTTTGTTGTTGCCGGGAAGGGGCCAATGCTCGAGACTTACCGCCTGCAAGTTCTGGAAATGCAATTGGCCGGCCAGATTGCTTTTGTCGGCTATATTACAGATGAACAGAGAAATGCGTTAATTGACAAGTGTTCAATGGCTGTTATTCCTAGTTTGTACGAGCCCTTTGGAATTGTTGCTTTGGAAGCAATGGCGCTTGGAAAACCAACTATTCTGTCCAATACGGGTGGCATGAAAGGGATCATCAAGCATTTGCAAACGGGCCTGTTGATGAATCCGGGGGATGCGGAAAGCATGCTTGAACAGATCGGCTATCTCGAGGAAAATCCAGCCATTGCCGAGGAGATCGGCTCTAAAGGCAAGGAAATTGTAAAAAGCTTATATGGCTGGAGCCGAATTGCTTTGGAGACTGGCAAAGTGATGGGAGATATGGCTCTACAGAAAAAAGTAAACGAAACTATGAAAAAATAATAAGGTGAAAGGTGCAGTGATGAAGGAATTAATCGAGTCCCAAAAAAGTAAACAGAACACGATCCGCCATGGTTTAATGGAGCAGCTGCAAATAGTTCTCGGCATCTGGGTAAAAGGAAAATGCTACTTTCTGCATAATAGTGCCGAAAAGGTCATCTATGAAGAAGGCTTAATTCTAAGAATTAAACCGGAGCAGGTCCATTCTAAAATTCGCTTCTTCAGCGTTTATATTAGCAATCATAGCAATGTCAAGAAGGATATTAAAGTCATTGTCATGCATCATTTTTCTAATGTCAACACAGACAGCCTCACGTTTATTTCACCAGCAGAAAGCAAAATTTTTCACGCCCATGACCATAAGGTATTTCTCGTCAATGGGAATTTTAATGGGGCGGGATTAAGTGAGTATACAACCATTCCGCTTTGGAGTGCGTATACCGACCAAATTTGGAGTTCATTGGAGAATGGAGCCTTAAGATACCAGCCGATGGCAAAAGGGCCGGCAGCGAGCATTTTTACCGTTAAAATGTCCCTTGGTTCTCGGGAAACCCAAAAAATGAATGCCTGGGCGATTTCCGGCTCGAGTAAAAAGGAATTAATCTTAATGGAGCAAGCACTTTTAAAAAACCCACTAGCATTTCCAAACGAAAAATGATATTATAGAAAAGTCGTATGAACGAACAGCTTAATTGTTTGGAGGGAAATAGACATGCGTGTAAATATTACGTTAGCTTGCACTGAGTGTGGAGACCGTAACTATATTTCAAACAAAAATAAACGCAACAACCCAGATCGTCTTGAGCTTAAGAAATATTGCCCAAGAGAAAAGCGTACAACTGTACACCGCGAAACAAAATAAGCAGCAGGGCTTCCTGTTGCTTTTTTTGTTGCCTAAAAACAAGGGGGCGTTCTAAAATGCACGATAAAAATTCCATTCGTCAACAAATGAAAGAATCGCTGTCAAAGCTCACAAAACCTATTTATGAGGATTACTCTTATAAAATTGCCAGCAGGCTTTATCAAATGGAAGATTGGGAGCAAGCGCAAGTGATTGGCATTACCATCTCCAGGGTACCTGAAGTCGATACATATCAAATTATTAGAAAAGCATGGGAATCAGGCAAGCAAGTTGTTGTTCCAAAATGTTACCCAAAGGAGAAAAGGTTATCTTTTCGAAGCTTAACTGAGTTTTCTCAATTAGAATCAGTTTTCTATGGGTTGCTTGAGCCAAATGTAGAACAAACTACTGAAGTCAGTCCAGATAAAATTGACCTTCTCATTGTACCCGGGCTTGTCTACACTCGTTCGGGGTTTCGCCTGGGCTTTGGCGGGGGATACTACGACCGGTTTTTATCAGGGTACTCTGGGAACACCCTATCCCTTGCTTTCCAAGAGCAGTTGATTCCAGAATTTCCTGTTGAACAATATGATATCCCAGTAGCAAAAATTGTTACATCAAATGAGGTTATCAAAACTGTATGATTGTACCAATCCTTATCATTGTTATCCTCCTTGCAGGAGGTTTAGCTGGTTATCGGGAGAAATCGCTGACAGCCTCAGGTGCTATTGCAGCTGTTTTTGTCGGTCTTGCCATTTATGCTGGATTTGGAATTAAGGGGCTTGTTATATTAGGCGTGTTTTTTGTTTCCTCAAGTTTCTGGTCAAAATATAAAAGTTATGCCAAAAAGGAATTGGAAGAGAAATTAGCAAAAGGGTCTACAAGGGATTGGCGTCAGGTAATCGCCAATGGCGGCATGGCTGCATTATTTAGTATCTGCTATTATTTTCATCCAGGAGAAAGCTGGGTAATTGGCTTTATTGTTTCATTGGCTAGTTCCAATTCAGATACCTGGGCTTCGGAGATTGGCAGTTTAAGCAGGAAAGAGCCGATTTTCATTCGGACATTTAAGCGAGTAGAAAAGGGCACCTCCGGGGCAGTCAGTCTCCTTGGCAGTATGGCAGCACTACTAGGGTCACTGATTGTCGCATTGGTTAGTTTTTGTTTATTTCAGTTAAGTCTCGTTAATGTAATGTTGGTATTTTTATTTGGCTATATTGGGAATGTCATTGATACATTATTTGGCGCATTTTATCAACAGGCGTATGTCTGCAAGCAATGCGGTATAGAAACAGAAAAACGAAACCATTGTGGTCTGCCGACTTCCCGCATTAAGGGCATTTCTCTGGTAGATAATGATATGGTTAATTTTCTATCCGGTTTGTTGGCAGCGGCCTTAGCAATATTTGTCGCTCAAATGCTTTAATAATATTTTGTTAATGGGGGATTTAGTTTGTTGAATCGTGTGAATAGGGTGGTCGTAATCGGAGCAGGGTTTGTGGGTTCAAGCTACGCCTTTGCCCTCTTAAATCAAGGTATTACTGAAGAACTCGTTTTAATTGATTTAAATAAAGAAAAAGCCGAAGGAGATGCGATGGATTTAAATCACGGTCTCCCTTTTGCGCCGTCCCATACAAAGATCTGGTACGGGGACTATTCCGAATGTGGTGAAGCGGACATCGTAGTTATTACAGCCGGTGCTAACCAAAAGCCAGGTGAAACCCGCCTTGATTTGGTTGAAAAAAACACGAGAATTTTTAAAGGTATCGTTGAAGAAATAATGGCCAGCGGATTTAATGGGATTTTTCTCGTTGCTACTAATCCGGTAGACATCCTTACTTATGCTGTTTGGAAATTTTCCGGATTTCCAAAAGAACGTGTAATTGGTTCAGGGACTATTCTAGATACGGCCCGGTTCCGTTTCTTGCTTGGTGATTATTTCGATATTGATACACGTAATGTTCATGCTTATATTATTGGTGAACACGGGGATACTGAACTTCCTGTATGGAGTAATGCTGATATTGCCGGTACAGCTATCTCTAAATGGGCAGAAAGCAAGGACGGGTTCCGGCAGGAAGAACTTGATCAGATTTTTATGAATGTACGTGATGCCGCCTATCATATCATCGAGAAAAAAGGTGCCACTTATTACGGTATTGCTATGGGACTGGTGCGATTAACAAAGGCAATCTTGCAAAATGAAAATTCTGTTCTGACGGTTTCAGCTTATCTCGATGGAGAATATGGACAAAAAGATCTGTATATTGGCGTTCCTGCCGTCGTGAACAGGGATGGTGTAAGAGATATTGTAGAGCTTGAATTAAGTGAAGAGGAACAACAGAAATTTACTCATTCTGTCGATGTACTAAAGAAGACAATGAATTCAGTATTTCCTGCTGGTAAATAATTTTTCTTATTCGAGTAAATTTTTATTTTTTCTGGAACGTTTGGATAATCTTTCAATCAGAATCACAAAATAATGGCAGGAGGGATAAAAATGTCTCGAATGCTGACTTCTATTATAATGATTGGTTCGCTTGGTTATTTTGCTTATAGGTTTAGATACCGTATTATCAACACACTCCTTTCTTCCGGTTGGTTGCGGAGAATTGCGGTTAGCTCAATGATGAGTCTGCCCGGAATAAAACGAAGAATGATGCAATCAGTATTTGGAGGACCATCTGAATGGTGAAAACCACAGATGGTTTTTTATTTTTGACAAAAAATCAACATCTCATGTTTTTAGGGCCTTATAAAACGGTAAAGCCTTTAGTTTCGTTTATAATGAAAGAAACGCGGCAAAAATGAATACAAATATTTATAAAATAATTGTTATGAAAGAAAGCAGGGGAGAGCCATTAATCGAGAGAAATATATTTTTTGGAGGCTTGTCTTTTCTTTTATTTCTGAACAAGACTATCGAATTATTCAATTATTTGAGAACCAAAAGGAAATATGGCTGGAAAAATTAGAAAACAAAAAAGCCCCAATCATTAGAGTTCATCTTGAAAATCTTGATTGGAGCAATGTTATGCAAAGAGATATCGAGTTTGCGGCTGCCAATGGAGAAAAAATCCGCAAGCAGTTAGGGCGCCCTCATCTGGATATCGCTAATATTTATATTAGTGAATTTCCACCTGTCGATGAGTATGAATTTAGGCTGAGGAATCCCTACCTTTTTCCTGAAGGGAGTAAAACATCCGTCAGTTCTTTTCTATTAACGAAGGGAGAATGGGAAACAGGCTTGAAGGGTCTTGCAGAACGGCTGCAAAAAGACATCCATTTTGATATCCAAAACGATTATTCGGAAAATGAAGTGGAAGAGCTGAAAAGAGTAACCTTAGGGACGGCAGTAAATAAAGTAAAAAGGGAAAAGGCTGTCCTCACTTATAGCAAGCCTTTCTTTACTTATGTGTTTATGGTGATTCAGCTGGCCGTTTTTATATGGATGGAATTAAATGGGGGAAGCACAAATACTTCGACATTAATCAAATATGGGGCAAAGGTTAATCAGCTAATATATGAAGGAGAATACTGGAGATTCATAACACCTGTTTTTCTTCATATCGGTTTTTTGCATTTGGCGATGAATACCTTGGCATTATATTTTTTGGGCACGGCTGTCGAACAAATCTTCGGCAGAATCCGTTTTTTCCTTATTTATTTATTTGCTGGTGTAGCTGGCGTCATCGCGAGTCTTTTGTTTAGTACGCATTTATCTGCTGGAGCAAGCGGGGCCATCTTTGGGTGTTTCGGAGCTTTGCTTTATTTTGGCATGATGAACCCAAAATTATTTTTTCGAACGATGGGGCTAAATGTAATTGTCGTTCTCGCTATCAATCTTGTATTTGGATTTTCAGCATCTGGCATCGATAATGCCGGCCATTTAGGCGGTTTGGCCGGAGGATTTCTGGCTGCCGGTGTGGTCAATCTCCCGAAGAAGCCAAAGCTTCCGCTTCAGCTCATCTTTTTAATCATGAGTGCAGGTATTGTTTGGGGCTCCTTAAACTATGGATTTAGTGCTGCAGGGCAAAAACAGGATGAAGATTCGCAAATCCTGCTGGCGCAGGAGTATATCAAACAAAACAACTACGATAAGGCATACAGTGTTTTGAAAAGTTTTGAGGATCGTTCAAAGTCCGAAACAGAAAAAACCTATTTTCTTTTATCCTACGTTGAAATAAAAAAGCAAATGCTTACAGACGCCAAACTCCATTTGCAGAAAGCTATTCGGCTTGATCCGAATTTTCATCAAGCTTACTTTAATTTGGCGTTAATAAATCTTGAGGAAAATGATCTAAATGCGGCAAAACTCAATGCTGAAAAAGCAGTCAAATTAAACCCGAACCAAAAAGAATATACAAATTTGGTTGATGAAATTAATCAACAGATAAAAACATCAGGCAGTGAATAGATTTGCCTTGAGGACAATTTTGGCATAGGTTATACTTTTTGTTGACTAGGAATGAGGGAGACCCACGATGAAAACGGTTTATGAAATTCAACAATTTCTAAAAAGGTTTGGAACCATTATTTATATTGGCGACAGGGTAGCAGATCTTGAGCTGATGGAGGCTGAACTGAAAGAGCTGTATCAGTCTCAGCTTATGGAGCCTAAAGAATATCAAACGGCCCTGTTAATCTTAAGACATGAAATCCAATTTTTAAAAGAAAAATGACAAAAGAAATAGGTGAGAATATTGTCAGAAAAATGGATAGCGGGAGTTGACCTAGGGGGGACAACGACGAAAATAGCTTTTATCACATTGGATGGGGAAATTATTGATAAATGGGAAATCCCAACCGATAATTCTGATGAGGGCCAGTATATTACGAGTAATATTGCGAAATCGATAGAAGAAAAACTGCTTGAGCTTAATCAGCCGAAAAATATATTGGCGGGGGTTGGAATGGGTGCTCCAGGCCCTGTCGATTATGAAACAGGTGTGATATTAAATACAGTTAACCTGGGCTGGAAGGATAATTTTCCGCTAAAGGATAGTCTGGAGAACGCAACATCACTTCCTGCTGCTGTTGAAAATGACGCAAACTGCGCTGCCTTGGGAGAAATGTGGAAGGGTGCCGGCAATGGTGCGAAGAATCTGGTTTGTGTCACGCTGGGGACTGGAGTAGGCGGCGGTGTGATTTCAAACGGAAACATTGTTCAGGGAGTAAACGGGGCCGCGGGAGAAATTGGTCATATCACTGCTATTCCGTTCGGAGGGGCACCTTGTAATTGCGGAAAAACGGGCTGCCTTGAGACTGTTGCTTCAGCAACAGGAATTGTGCGGCAGGCGCTTGCAGAAATTCACAAGGATGGAGTTAAAGGTCCGTTAGCGGATGTTTATGCAAAAAATGGGAAGATAACTGCAAAGGATGTTTTTGATACAGCAAGAACGGGTGATGAACTGGCGCTTACTATCCTTCAGGAGGTTGCCTTTCATCTAGGGCTTGCTTTGGCCAATATTGCTAATCTGCTAAATCCTGAGAAAATCGTTTTGGGCGGTGGTGTATCCAAAGCAGGTGAGATTCTGTTAGAGCCTGTAATCGAGAATTTTGGGCGGTTTGCTTTTACACCTGTCAGAAACTCCACCAAACTGGCAATCGCGAATTTAGGAAATGACGCTGGAGTGCTAGGAGCAGCCTGGCTTATTAGAAATAAATTGTAAATAATTAGGATGCTTTTAATTTTTGAAAAAAGCCGAAATTTCTGCGGCTTTTTTCGCTAATAAGAAAGTATAAAATTCTCTGAAATTTTATACTTTCTTAACGCATAAATTCAACTACGCCTCTGTCTTCGTCCTAACGGACTCGCCAATCGGCGAGTTTTCATTTACTGTTTTTGTAATAAAGTTAATATTATTGAAACAAAATAGGCTGTTTTTTCGTACTAAATATAGAGAGGAAATTGGAGGGGAGGGGAAAAGTGATTCAAATAAAGGAAAGTGCTCCAAAAGGTTTAGCCATAACCATGTTTTTAATCGTTTTAGCCCTCCTGCTCGGTGCGTGTTCTGACAATAAGCAGATAAAGTCTAAAGGCTCTGCTGGAACGGAGAAGCCGAAAGCACCGAATACAGAGAAAAGTAATGAGCAGGTGCTTCCCATTTCCATTCCGGATGGTGAATTTTATAAAAGCATTGGCTGGCTGGCAGATCAGGAAATAGTTTATATCACCAATGTCGGGCAATCTTCTAATGTATATCGTTATCATCTCTTGACGGGGAAAAGCGAGTTAATCTACAAAAGTGAATTTCCGATTGTCACCGCGCAAATTAGTCCTTCCAAAAGTTTTATTTTAATTCATTCTTCGCCATCTTCCTACGAGGGTTTAGTAACAATAATCGATACGAAGGGAAATGAAAAACTTAAGCAGTCGTTTCCATCCTACGAGTTATCCTTTGAGTGGAATCCGTATGATAACTCAAAAGTGCTTGTATCAACTTTCAGTGAAGATTGGGATTTTAACGTTTTCCTATTGGATTTTAAGTCTGGTGAGACAAAGGAATTGTCACTCCCGCAGCCATTTAATAAATGGATGGGTGCAAATGAACTTGCTTTTCTAAATTGGGATCAAGAACATCCTTCTTTATTTGCTCCGCTGATTAAGAAAGGGTTAAATAATGGGATGGAAAAAACGTTATTTCCAACTGTTTTACAATTTTCAACATTTAAAGATCTTCTTGTCAAGATTGAGATAAATGACCAAAACCAATTAGCGCGTTATTCTTTCTTGGATAAAGATTTGCAGGAAATCTATTCTTTTTCAAACCCACTGCTGACGAAATATTCTGATTGGCTCGTCCCTTATTTTGATTATAACGAGAAGGAGAAGGAATTTATTACTTTAAATGCAGTAAAAGATGGGGAAGCTGATGTGTACACAGAAGGTTTTAATCTTGTTGCTTATGATTTGAAAAAAGACAGCAGCCAAAAAATTTTAACCGGCCTTAAAAATGCTCCAATAATGATTTCACCATCAGGAAAAACGATTCTATATGGAGAGCGGTTTGAAAAAATCATTGATTTGAATACCAAGAAAATTTTCGATTTGGTCAAGGAATAATCATAAAAAAGACTGCCAAGGGCAGTCTTTTTTAGTGGGTTCCTGTAGGGTAACCTGAGTTGATAAGAGTCATAACGGTGAACCAGCCGAAAACTAGAAAGGAAGCGATTCCCCAAAATGCACCTAATAAATTTTTTTTCTTTAGTGAACGAAATCCACCGAGTGCTGCTAAAATGGTTACTAACGCGAAAATGATGACCAATCCCATGAATAATCCCCCTTTTCCAATAAAATTAGGTAGTTACCTGCATGATTAGAAAATTATGTAACAATATTATATACATTCGCTTCTTATTTTATATTTTTTTCTTTCATTTGTCGATAGTAAATGAAAGAACAGTTTTATATGCCTTAGCAATATTCTGAATCAGTTCATTATTATGTGTCTCTGAAAAAAATAAAGCTGTCTCATTATGGATGGTTTCAAACACCAAATGCTCTTCTACCTGATATTTGGCCATCTGAATATCATTTGGGTTTCCTGCAGTAAATGAGAAATAAAGTAAATCTGCTTTAAACAAACAATAGCAATCGTCTAATAACTGAATGCCAAAATCCTCGAAATACGGTCCTGCTATTCCGTTATTAGTAAGGATGACTTGATGCAGTTCCTCAAACAATTCTGCAGCCGTTAAAATTTCTTTTGCATAATCCGCATCATCGGCACGTAGATAAATAAACATGTTATCTTTTTGGAAGGCTATGTTTGTCTCCTTTAATATTAACTCTTTAATCTCAGGCAGAAATTCTATTTCTCCCTTAGCTTCAACCGCAAAGGCCGATTTCATTCTCATTCCCCCTTGTATTTAATTCATTTCTTTCTCCAAGACATGAATATAGTGTAAAATAATTCTAATGCAAATCCAAATTGGAGGTAAAGTAATGAAGTGGCAGCAAATTCCCTTAGGGAGCATTCAAACAAATTGTTACATTGTTGAAAACAAAGATAAAACATGCTTAATTGTCGACCCTGGCGGTGATGGAAAAAAGCTGTTGAATCTTTTAAACACAAGAGGATTAAAACCGCTGGCCGTGCTATTGACACATGCGCATTTTGATCATATTGGGGCAGTTGAAGACGTCCGAAACGCTTATCAAATCCCGGTTTATATTCATAAACAAGAAGAAAAGTGGTTAGGGGATCCAGCTCTAAACGGATCACAGTTTTTCCCGTTAATTGAACCTATTAAAGCCAATGCAGCTGATCATCTAATCAAGGATGAAGGAGAAATGAACATCGGTGAATTTACATTCCACGTTTATCATACTCCTGGGCACTCACCAGGAAGTGTGTCTTATTATTTTGCAAAGGAAGGGTTTGTGATTTCTGGTGATGCCTTATTTCAAGGCAGTATTGGACGTACTGACCTACAAGGGGGTAATCATACCCAGCTTTTAAAAAGCATCCATGATAAGCTGTTAATATTACCAGAAGAAACGTATGTATTGTCAGGTCACGGAGCTGTTACCACCATCGCAGACGAAATGGACAGCAATCCTTTTTTAAATGGATTTTAATAAGAAAAGCGGTGCGAGCCTGGAGCAGGACATCGGAAATAAATAGAAAGACCCTTTTCCATTTAGGAAAGGGTCTTTCGGGGGATGTTCTATTCATATAATGGGAGGGGATATTGTTAAGCTACTAACTTTACAATATACCAAAGTTAACACCGTGTCAATAGTGTTAATTCAAAAGGAGAAAATATGATTTCGTACATAAAGAGCTTTATTCAACACTCACCTAACCAATTGATTACCTATGCAGATTATATAAGTGCTGCCCTTTACCATCCGGAATATGGGTACTACATGCGAGACCAGCAGAAAATCGGGCGGCAGGGTGATTTTATTACAACCAGCAATATTTCAGATATATATGGCAGGCTGGCGGCAAAATGGTTTGCTTATGTTTGCGAAAAAACGGGACTTCCTAATGCCTTTTGCGAAATTGGCGCAGGAAACGGACGCTTTGCCCATGCCTTTTTGCAGGAGTGGCAGGAATCCATAAAAAGACCTTTACAATATGTCATTGTCGAAACAAGCCCCTACCATCGGAGACTGCAACAAAATTTATTAGATCAATATCCTTCAGTTATTCAGGTAGAGGATATAACGGCTATAAAGGACTTCGAAGGAATGATTTTTTCAAATGAGCTTTTCGATGCCCTCCCTGTTCATGTCATTGAAAAAATAAATGGTGAATTGCTTGAGGTTATGATAGGCATTCAAAACGAAGGATTTGTTGAGCAAGGGGTTCCATTGACCAATCCAGCTATTTTGCAATTTTTGCAGGAAAGCGGGCTGGAATTAAAAGAGAAGCAACGGATTGAAGTGCCATTAGCGATGAAGAAGATGTTAGGTTCCATCGCGACTACCATCAAAAAAGGGCTGATTGTAACGGCTGATTATGGCTATACCAACGAGGAATGGATGCATCCAGCAAGGTCGACCGGAAGTCTGAGAGGATTTTTTCAGCATCGAATGTTTGATAATATTTTAGAAAATCCTGGAGCGATGGATGTCACCACGCATATCCATTTCGACTACCTGATTGAAAGAGGGAGACAGTTAGCGTTAGAATTTGTCACCATGCTGCGTCAGGATGAGTTTCTGTTGAAGGCAGGAATCCTTCAGGAGCTTGAGAACCATTATGACCCTAATCCATTTTCTGAGGTCAGCAAAAGAAATCGGGCCATCCGCAGTTTAATTATGCCGGGTGGGATGAGTTCTTATTTTCATATTGTTATTCAGGAAAAAGGAATGGTAACGCGGGATATAAATTTATTTCAAAATCAAAAATAAAAACGCCGTATCGAAACGGCGTTTTTATTTTTCTTAGTGGCCTCCACCAAGCGGCATCATGAACGTAGTCCAATATGTAAAGCCAGCAAAGAAAATAGTTAGATATGCTCCGAACACATACATATACATACGTTCAGACAATTTAAGATAACTAAGTAGAACGAAGAATCCTGTTTGGGCTAGGAAAAGCAATGCTGTTTTGTTTAAATCGCCAAGATATAACATCACAGTAAAAATGCCCGTCCAGAAACCACATACTCTGAACATGCGGTCCATATGTATCCCCTCCTTTTACCCTTTCGATACCATCATTACAATATTATAAGTAAAAGAAGGAATAATGTAAATAATGGTTTCAGAATTAGTTTGTTACAAATGCTTGATAAGAGCAAGTTTCACAGCCAGCAATCATATTTTCCTTTTCAATCAGGTCAACTGAATCGAACAGAGCTTCAAACATTCCCTTTAAAAATTCATGATGCATATTGCAGACAGCTTCGGTATGTTCTTCCGCTATTTCTTTGAATGGGCAATTGAAAATCGAGAAATAAATTTTCGTTTCATCTCCATTTGCTTCAAATTCCGGATAGAAGCCTGCCAGCGTGGCTGCATTTTTTAATATGCTTAGCTTTTCATCAAAATTTAATTCATCGCCAAGAGCTTTTTTTGCTTTTTCCTGTTCAATCACTTCAACCCCAAAACGCTTCCCTGTTAAATAAAGTGCATCTCTTCCAGCCTCGCCAAGGGAAATCATCGTTTGAATGGCCACTTTTGATAAAAGCATATAATCGCGGAATGGGAAGTGGAGCTGGATTACATCCTCTGACAAACGATATAATCTGCTTGGCCGTCCGCCTTTCCCTGTTTTCTTTGTTTCCGAAACCAGCATATTCACATCTTCGAGCTTAGAAAGATGCAATCTCGCCACATTCGGGTGGATGTTGAAATTATCCGCGATCTCCTGAACGGTTACTTCCTTGTGGCGTTTCGTAATGTATTGATAAATGTAATATCTAGTTGGATCTGACAACACGTTAGTAATTTTTAACGTTTGTTCCATCTCGTTTCACCTCGGACCCCCATGATTTATTCCATTATAATACAGCGATACTAAAGTGGGAATGAGGTTAACAAGGTAAACACTATATGTTTAGAAAATGTTCACAATTATTGACGATAAATTGTAACAAAATTAGAAATATACTCCTTTTCTTTACAAAAAAACTTTTTTAAAATAAAGAAGGAAGGGTAAGAAGACTGTCGAAATATCAGAAAAGAAAATTTAAAGGCGGTGATTCCCATTGTTAGTTCAATTGAAATGTTAGCTGACAGAATTATTCGTGACGCTGCAAGAAACCAAGCAACTGACATTCACATAATTCCCAGGCAGAATGACACACTCGTTCAAATCCGGTTAACCAACAAACTCATTCCTCGATTATCCCTTCCAAAAGATGAATGCGACAAATTGATCTCCCATTTTAAATTTAAAGCGAATATGGATATCGGCGAAAGAAGACGTCCGCAAAGCGGTGCAATTTTTTGTGAGGTTAACGGACAATTAATGGGGCTTAGGCTATCTACCCTGCCATCCAATACACGCGAAAGCCTTGTCATCAGGCTATTGCCCCAGCAGGAGCAAATCCCTTTTCATCAACTTTCCTTATTCCCGGCAATGACCAGAAAACTTCTAGCTTTATTAAAACATGCTCACGGTTTAATCATTTTTACCGGACCGACTGGCTCAGGGAAAACAACTACCTTATATTCCCTTTTAAATGAAACCGCCCACCTATTCCATCGCAATGTTATAACACTCGAAGATCCGATTGAAAAAAATTACGATTCCGTTCTGCAGGTACAAGTGAATGAAAAAGCTGGTGTCACTTATGCGGCCGGCCTCAAAGCCATCTTAAGGCATGACCCGGACATCATAATGGTCGGGGAAATAAGGGACGCAGAAACAGCTAGGATTGCTGTACGCGCAGCCTTAACCGGGCATTTAGTGCTTTCAACAATGCACACTAGAGATGCGAAGGGAGCGGTGTTCCGCCTGCACGAATTTGGAGTGAATTGGCTGGAGGTTGAACAGACCTTAATTGCGGTGACTGCCCAAAGACTTGTTGAATTAACCTGTCCATTTTGCGAGGGTGAATGCACTCCATTTTGTTATTCGTATGGAAGGTGGAAGAGGGCGAGTGTGTTTGAGCTTTTGGCGGGGAAAAATTTGAATAGCGCCATGAAAGCTGCAAAGGGAGAGAAGGTTGAAACCCGTTATCGGACAATCCGGGATGTCATTAAAAAGGGGATTGCCTTAGGATTTATTCAGGAATCTGAATACGACAGGCTGGTTTATGATGAAGAATCATAAATGGTCTGTAACTGAGCAAGCCAACTTCTTAAAACAAATTGGCGAGCTGTTGGCACGGGGATATCCAATTGCCGAAGCAATTGATTCCATAGCATTGTACTTGCCTCAGAAGAGAAAGGAGGATTTATATCAATCATTAACAGTTTTAAAAAACGGGCTGCCGTTTCATGAGGTCCTTGAAAGGCTTGGCTTTCACAAGGATTTAACCGGTTTTGTTTACTTTGCTGAGCAGCATGGGAATTTTGCCGAAGCGCTGCTTGAGGGCAGCCGTCTCGCATTGTTAAAGGAGAAGGATCTGCATAAGCTTTTAAAATTGCTTCAATATCCAGTATTGTTGCTTTTTATTACCGGGATTCTCTTCGTTTTTCTAGAGAATACATTGCTGCCAAGGTTTACAGAACTTTTTTCATCGCTTGGTTTGGAGGAGAATTTTTTTTCAAAGGTCATCTATGCTTTCGATGAAATTTTCCCAATCGTCATTGGTGCTTTGCTTGCATTATTATTAGCAACAGCAATTTATTATTATTTTATCTTCCGAAACTATCCCATTTTAAAGCAGCGAATGCTGCTCGTGCGTCTGCCCTTTATCGGCAGAATCCTCAAATTGCTGTTTACTCATTATTTCTCCATTCAATTAAGCTTCCTTTTATCTGGCGGAATTTCAGTTTCAGAGAGCTTGGGTCTCTTTGAGGTAAACAAAAGACAGCCTTTTTACAGTGAACTCGGTAAAGAAATTAAGGCCAAGCTTGTAACGGGCGAAAAATTAGAAACCATATTGGCTTCGATGATTTTTTTTGACAAGGGTTTTCCGATGATTATTAAACACGGCCAGGAAAATGGCAAATTGGAACAGGAATTGCTCTTTTTCAGCAAGCATTGTGTGATGAACCTGGAAGTACTAATTGAAAAAAGCCTACGGACGATTCAGCCCATTCTTTATCTGTTTATCGGTTTATTAGTTGTTTCCATGTATTTAGCGATCCTTTTACCCATGTTTCATATGCTTGATGGAATTTAGAAAAGCGGAAGCGCCTTGCACAGGGGCGACAGGCATAAGACGAGCCGGCGTGAAGGTTGTTTTGTAACCTTCAGGACGGATTGGCTGTAGACCTGCGAGCCCCTAGGCGCTGAGCTAGACAATTAAAAAAATGGAGGTTTAGGAAAATGAAAAATATTAAAAGGGATAAACAAGCTGGTTTCACACTGATCGAAATGATGATTGTTATGCTCGTGATTTCTGTAATTTTAATTATTACAATTCCAAACGTCGCTAAACATAACGCAAATATAAAGACTAAGGGCTGTGAAGGCTTTCAGAAAATGGTCGAGGCTCAGGTACAAGCCTATGAAATGGAAAAAAATGAACCAGCAACAATGGAAAAACTAATAAGTGCAGGATATATAAATAAAGATGCCAAGGGCTGCCCAGGAAAAGAAGTTGTGATTGGGTCGGATGGTTCTGTTACGTTGGAAGATGCCATCGATACAAAAACTGCATCTGATATCACCACTAACCAATGAAACATAACCAGCAAGGCTTCACTTTAGCCGAGTCATTAGTAGTCCTATCCATTTTCATGATTTTGTCTTCGGTAACCGTTTTTTCGTTAAAACCACAGCATACGATGGTCGAGGATGAAGCCTTATTAACCCAATTAAAAGCGGATTTATTTTATGCCCAGTCCTATGCGATGTCCCACCAGCAGGAAGTGTCGGTCGTCATTTTGCCTAACGAATCAAAATACTCGCTTGTTTTGCGCTCTGACCAGCCGCATCTGCTCGACAGAACTTACTCCTCAAGTTTTCATATCATCGAAGGTTCGATGCCCTTATATTTCAAATTTCAGCCTGATGGAAATGTAAATAAATTTGGTTCTTTCTTCATAGAAACTGAGAAGAAGACTTATCGAATGACCATTTTAATTGGAAAAGGCCGGTTTTATGTTACAGAACAATAAAGGGTTCTTTTTATTAGAATTACTGTTGTCCTTATCAGCTATGTTTTTGATTTGTTTGGTTTTCATTCCGTCGGTCACGGATTTAAGAAAGCAATCCGTAAATTTGCAGATTGAGAAAAAGATGAGGCAGATCATGTATGAGGAACTGGAGGCAAAATTAATTGATAATCGGACATTTGCCAATTATACATTGGTACAAAATGAGATTGGTTATCAAATTACTTGGAAGGACTCCTTCGGGCAAAAGGAGGTTTGCGTTAAAGTTGAAAAAACGCCCTTACATTTGGAAAATGAAATTTGTGGCAGTCTCGAATGAAAAAGGTTTTACGCTCATTGAGGTAATGTTTTCGTTGGTAATTTTTTCAATTATTGTTTTTTATATGACACCTCTCTTTCAACTTATTCTTGACAATAAGGAGAATCAAGCGAGTATTCAGGCAATGGAATGGGAGGTTTTCTGCAGCCAAATAAAAAAAGAAATCCGCTGGTCGACCAAGGCAGAGGTAGTTTCCAATCGGCTGATCCTAACAAAAGACGGAGAAACCATTTATTATGAAATTTACGGCAGCAATTTAAGAAGACGGGTTAACTCGACGGGGCATGAAATTATCCTGCAGAATGTTTCACAGCATTCGTTTGCTTTGGTGAATAATGCCGTAAAGGTAACGGTAAAGGATTTAAAAGGAATAGAGTATTCTGTTACCGCCTATTCTTTAATTGATTGGAATAAGAGCACATGAAAAATAGCCAAAAAGGCTTCACTTATCCCCTTACATTATGTCTGTTGATCATTTTTCTGCTGTTTTTTTCAATGGAGGTGGAGAAGCTTCTGTCGGAGAGAAAGCTAGCGCACGAATCAGCCGTTATTTTGCAGGAAGAGTATTATTTCTTGTCATCGGTAAAGAAATTCGAAACTCAGGCTCAGGTGTCAGGAACAATCCCGTCTAAAGGAACGTTTGGATTTCAGAAGGGGAATATGGATTTTCTCGCCGATCCCCCGTCAGGATATGTCCAAAGAGTTTCCTTTACACTCCGGCTTCAGTCGGGAGAATTGGTAAACGGAAAAGGATATTTTGACACGAGGTCAAAAAAGCTAATGAAATGGATTACTTATTGATTTGAAAGGATAAACCTTGGACATACTTGTAATGTAAGTTAAAGGCAGGTGTGTACATGAAAACGAATGATTATGTAAAATATATGACGCAAACAATTGTCAAATATGCGGACCAGCCGAAAGACGAACGAAAACGTCAGCGCCTCGAGCGAAAACAGACCAAAGCATCCTTCTGGTATCGCTGGTTTGGCATCCTTCCCTATATTGTGTATTCAGAGGTTAAGAGACGGAAAATAAGAGACGGAAAATGAAAGACAGTGGACTTTAAAAAGTAACCCCCAAGCATAATTTTACGACTTGGGGGTTTTCTTATGGTCTAGGAAATTATAGATTAACTCATAGTTGATAACTTGTTACTAGTATAGACACGTCCAGCTCCAGCGCCCTAGCGGCTAGTGTCCTTCGCTCTCCGCCCTACGATAAGTCAACATCGAATCGCTTACGCTCTTCGTGTTTCCTTTATCTCAGTTGGAGAGCTCCAGGCCATACGCCGCTGAACAGGGCGCTTGCGCTTTTGTTCTTAAATTGCTTTTTCTGTTAAGTAAAACAGCCCGCCATTGATAAAGGAAATGTGAATTCGCGGCTCATATTGATCCTTGAGAGCCTGTTTTTCTGTCTCATAGCTTTCGTTTTCATCTTCGATGTCCTCGTAAAAATGATTCAACAGTTCTAAATCCTTCTCCCAGCGTATCTTTGCTTCATCGGCCCAGGTATGGTCATCATTTTCAATTACTGATTTTAAATAATTTTCAATTCGAACCATTCCGCTTTTTGGTTTAACCAGTGGTGATAATGTAAACGAGTAATCAGGAATTTTCGGCGTTAACGAAATTTTAAGCAGGTAATTATGAAAATCCTCCACCATTTTCCCGTTAATAAGCTGAAGGCCGATTGATTTAAAAATATCGCGTTTACGGTCACATTGATAGGAGATTTTTACATTCATGCATAGCCATGGCAGCAAGGGAGTCTGGACGGCGGAGTTGCCGTGATTTTCATAAAGCCTTATATATCTGGCTAAATTTTTTGTAGACTCAAAAATTTGATGCAGGCGGGGCGAACCAAAATGGATGGTTTCCCCTTTGAGATTTTCAGGTGCTGCTTTTTTGTTGGTGATAAGGGTCAATCTCATTGGATTTGGTATTCCGCCAGTTTTCTCTAAATAATGCCAGTAAAAGGGCCGATTCATTAGTTCCTTATCCATTTCAATTGTTAGTTGGACATCTAAGTATCCAGGGTGATTAGTGACAATGGGACATTCATTTGCCATAAAATAATTTAAAAGAAACTTATGAATTTCCTGCTGCTGCATGTGATTCTCCTTTTTTCATATTTTGTGCAAATTCAATCATTGAGGATAAATTCTCCATTTTAATCCGCATTTCCCCTTCTGAGCAGGAGTCGCCAAAGATATCCATTATATGATCTTCAATATTTCCGAATTCTAGTTTTGTTAAAATATCATCAAGTTCTCCGATGACTCTTTCAAATAAATCAATCTTTTCGTATAAAAGCTTTAAAATATGCTCTTCCACCGTATCTTTGATGGCAAAATTATAAATCATGACATCTTTTTCCTGACCGAGGCGGTGAATCCTTCCGATGCGCTGCTCTAGTCTCATCGGGTTCCAAGGCAGATCAAAATTGATAATGTGGTTGCAAAATTGCAGGTTAATCCCTTCCCCGCCCGCTTCAGTGGCAATCAGCACCTGGGCATGCTTTTGGAACAACTCGCGCATCCAGTCCTTTTTCCCGCGCTTGAAACCGCCGCGGAAAGGAACGGAGGAAATTCCGTGCTGCTTTAAATACCACTGTAAATATAATTGGGTAGCCCGGTATTCCGTAAAAATAATCACTTTATCATTTATTTTCTGAATTAATTCAAGGGCTTTTACTGCCTTGGAATTTTGCTCGACGGTCTCTACCTTTTTAATTAAAAAGTTGATTTGTTCTTGATAGGCCTGCGTTGGGTTTTCCTTTTTAAGAAGCATGTTTTTTAAGGTATAGAAAACGGCCTCGCGGCTTGAGCATGCTTCACGCTGCAAAGTCATCACAGAAAAACTGCTCGTTTGAACCCAGTCTCCCTCATTTTTAAGCTCTAAGATGGAGTCATACAGGTCGCGTTCCGATTTTGTAAATTCAATCGGAATTGTCTCCACATGCCGTTTCGTCCATTCGATTCCTGTATCGGCACGGCGGTTACGGATCATGACTTTATTGACTAGCTCTTTTAGATGCTGGTCATCATTTAAGGAACGGGAATCACGTTTATATTTTTCGTAAAAGACAGTTTCATTCCCTAAGTGACCAGGCTTTAATAGGGATACGAGGTTAAAAATCTCCTCAATCCTGTTTTGAATCGGTGTTGCCGTCAGCAATAAACAAAACTTCTTTTTTAAGTTTTGAACAAATTCGTAGTTTTTGGTTTTATTATTTTTTAATTTATGGGCTTCATCGATAATGATGAGGTCATAGTCTTGCTTGTAAATGATCTCCCGATGCGGATTTCGTTTCGCCGTATCGATGGAGGAAACAACGACATCACATTGTTCCCAAACATAGCTTTTTCTTTGAGTGACAGCTGGTATATAAAATTTGCTATTTAATTCCTGTGCCCACTGGGTGACTAAGGAGGCGGGAACAAGAATTAACACTTTTTTCACTAATCCGCGAATCATGTATTCTTTTAAAATTAACCCTGCCTCAATAGTCTTTCCGAGACCCACTTCATCCGCAAGGATGGCCTTTCCGTTCATGTTTTCAACCACCTGCTTGGCTGTTTCAAGCTGATGAGGGAGAGGCGTCAAATTTGGCAGATGCTTTGGGGCCTGCAGGCCTTCGAATTCCGGGACCACCAAGTGTTTTTCAATATCGATGGCCAATTTAAAAAGCTCCCAATTCCCCCAAGGTCCATCATGATCAATTTTATGTAAAAAATCATCCTGCCAGGAGGAATCAAATTCCATTTCGACATTCATCCGTTTCAGCTCCTTTTTTCGATAAATTGTTATTGCCCGATATGTTGTTTTAATGGTAGGATGATAATAGCTTTGAAAGTTTCAAATATTTAAATAAGGTAATCTATTTTTTAAGTATAATTAGTATGACCAAATTGGAAAAAAATATTATAAGTGCGAATGAAAACAAGGGGAGAGACTACTTTTTGTAGCGCCGAAGGAGCAAGCAGCTTATGTGAATCTCTCAGGCAAAAGAACTCTTGTTGGACGCAGCTCTGGAGAGTGCTGGATGATAACAGCCACCAAAGGGGACAGCCGATTTAGGTAAACTTTCAGGTGCAAGGACAGAGACCTTCTTTATTGGTAAAGGGAGGTTTCTGTCCTTTTTTGCACCTTTTTGTTGTTTTTAGGAAAACGGCAAGGAGTTTTCCTATTTTTGTTAATTGGCAATAATTCATTTTTACAAATAATGAACATGTAGTAAATGAAGGGGGATTTATGATGACGGAATTAAAACGCACTCCGCTGTTTGAAGTTTACAAGGAATACGGCGGAAAAACCATCGATTTTGGCGGCTGGGAGTTGCCTGTCCAGTTTTCAAGCATCAAGGATGAGCATGAAGCTGTCCGCACGAAAGCCGGTTTATTCGATGTATCCCATATGGGCGAAGTTGAAGTAAAGGGCCCAGACAGCCTCAACTATTTACAAAAATTGATGACAAATGACATTTCAAAAGTGAAAGACGGCGGGGCACAATATACTGCGATGTGCTATGAAAACGGTGGAACTATTGACGACCTGCTTGTTTACAAGGTTGAAGACAATCATTATTTGCTTGTTGTCAACGCATCGAATATTGAAAAGGACTACAACTGGCTGGAGAAGCATCTTGAAGGCGATGTAACAATCGAAAACTTGTCTGAAACAATGGCGCAGCTTGCGCTTCAAGGCCCTCTTGCTGAAAAGGTATTACAGAAGCTTGCTTCAGAGACGGATTTAAGTCAAATCGGCTTTTTCAAATTCCAGCAGGAAGTTGTTTTAAATGGGAAAAAAGCACTTGTATCTAGAACTGGTTATACAGGGGAAGACGGCTTTGAAGTATATTGTGATGCCGGTGATGTCGTCGAACTCTGGACAGCCATTCTTGAAGCCGGAAAAGACGAGGGAGTTATTCCTTGCGGCCTCGGTGCACGCGACACACTTCGTTTTGAAGCAAACTTAGCGCTTTACGGCCAGGAATTATCACCGGAAATTTCCCCGCTTGAGGCAGGAATTGGCTTTGCAGTGAAATTGAATAAAGAGGCTGATTTTATTGGAAAAGAAGCTCTCGTGAAACAAAAGGAAGCAAGTTTGTCCCGGAAGCTTGTTGGGGTTGAGATGGTTGACCGGGGAATTCCGCGACACGGCTATCCAGTTTACAAAGGGGAAGCGCTAATTGGTGAAGTTACCACCGGTACACAGTCCCCAACCTTAAAGAAAAACATCGGTCTTGCCCTCATTTCTTCCGAACATGCAGGACTCGATACCGAAGTGGAAGTTGAAATTCGCGGCAAACGTTTAAAAGCGAAAGTGGTTCCTACACCTTTTTATAAAAGAGAAAAGAAATAGCAGAAGGGAGCAAGGTTTATGAAACATCGCTATTTACCCATGACTGAACAAGATAAGCAGGCAATGCTGGAGACAATTGGCGTTTCCACTGTCGATGAACTATTCAGTGATATTCCTGAAAAAGTACGATTTAAAGGTGAATACAATATTAAACCGGCAAAATCAGAAACAGCTTTGATGAAAGAACTTTTTCAGTTAGCAAGCCGAAATGCTGATTTAAAATCGAATGTGTCTTTCTTAGGTGCCGGAGTTTATGACCACTATATGCCAGTTATCGTTGACCATGTCATTTCAAGATCAGAGTTCTACACAGCCTATACACCTTACCAACCGGAGATCTCCCAAGGGGAACTGCAGGCGATTTTTGAATTCCAAACAATGATTTGTGAATTAACAGGAATGGATGTGGCTAACTCCTCGATGTATGACGGCGGTACCGCACTTGCTGAAGCAGCAATGCTAAGTGCTGGTCACACTAAACGGAAAACCATCCTGGTTTCCGGTGCTGTCCACCCTGAATCCCGTGAGGTTCTGGAAACTTACGCAAAGGGTCAATACCTTGATGTGATTGAGGTTCCTGTGAAGGATGGCATTACTGATGTTGAAGCCCTAAAAGGATTGCTAAATGCTGACGTAGCCGCGGTTGTCGTTCAATATCCAAACTTTTTAGGTCGAATTGAACCTTTAAAAGAGCTTGAAGAGATTATTCACGAAAATAAAGCAATGTTTGTTGTTTCCAGCAATCCATTATCACTTGGAATTTTGACACCTCCAGGAAAATTTGGTGCAGATATTGTTATCGGCGATGCCCAGCCGTTCGGAATCCCGACTGCCTTTGGAGGTCCGCACTGTGGCTATTTTGCGGTTACGACCAAGCTAATGCGTAAAGTTCCCGGACGTCTTGTCGGCCAGACAACAGATGACCAAGGCCGCCGCGGATTTGTTTTAACACTGCAGGCACGTGAGCAGCATATCCGCCGCGATAAGGCGACTTCTAATATTTGCTCCAACCAAGCCTTAAATGCCCTTGCTGCATCTGTTGCGATGACTGCCCTTGGAAAAAAAGGTGTCCGCGAAATCGCAACAGCCAATTTACAAAAGGCTCATTATGCGAAAATCGCTTTTAAACAAGCAGGATTTGAAGTAGTTAATGATGGTCACTCCTTTAACGAGTTTGTTGTCAATTTAAATAAACCGGTAAAAGAGGTTAATCAGCAGCTGCTCCAAAAAGGAATCATTGGCGGTTATGATTTGGGCCGTGACTATCCTGAGCTTGCAGGTCATATGCTGGTCTGCGTGACAGAGCAAAGAACGAAGGAAGAGATTGATACATTAGTGAAAGAATTGGGGGATTTGCATGCATAATCAAGACCAGAAGCTGATTTTTGAAGTGAGTACACCAGGCCGGGTCGGATACAGCCTTCCGGAAATGGATGTTCCTGAAGCAGATGTTGCTGCGCTCCTTCCAGAAGGATATTTAAGGGAAGAAGAACCTCTGCTCCCTGAAGTTTCAGAACTGGATATCATGCGCCATTATACGTCCCTCTCCAGACGGAATCACGGTGTAGACTCCGGTTTTTATCCATTAGGGTCTTGTACGATGAAATACAATCCTAAGATTAATGAGAATGTAGCCCGCTACAATGGGTTTGCACATATTCACCCGCTCCAGGATGAAAGTTCCGTTCAAGGTGCGCTTGAGCTTTTATATGACCTTCAGCAGCATTTAAAAGAAATTACCGGTATGGATGAAGTGACCTTACAGCCGGCAGCAGGTGCCCACGGGGAATGGACCGGATTGATGATGATTCGTGCATACCATGAGGCAAATGGCAACCTAAAACGGACCAAGGTTATCGTACCTGACTCCGCTCACGGTACCAACCCAGCTTCTGCAACAGTTGCAGGACTTGAGACGGTTACAGTAAAGTCGAATGAAAATGGTCTTGTAGACTTAGAAGACTTAAGAAGAGTGGTGGGTGAAGATACAGCTGCGTTAATGTTGACGAACCCGAATACACTTGGCCTTTTTGAAGAACATATTGTCGAAATTGCTGACATCGTCCACGAAGCTGGCGGTAAGGTTTATTACGACGGGGCGAACCTAAACGCAGTTCTATCAAAAGCCCGCCCGGGTGATATGGGCTTTGACGTAGTTCACTTGAATCTTCACAAAACGTTTACTGGCCCGCACGGAGGCGGCGGTCCTGGTTCCGGTCCTGTCGGTGTGAAGTCAGATTTAATTCCGTTCCTGCCAAGACCGGTTATTGCCAAACGAGGCGACGAATATGTCTTAGATTATGATCGTCCGCAATCAATTGGCCGCGTTAAGCCATACTACGGAAACTTTGGCATTAACGTCCGCGCTTATACCTATATTCGGTCTATGGGGCCAGACGGCTTAAAAGCAGTGACTGAATATGCTGTTTTAAATGCTAACTATATGATGAGAAGATTGGCGGAGTATTATGATCTGCCGTTTGACAGACATTGTAAGCATGAGTTTGTATTAAGCGGAAGACGCCAGAAGAAATTAGGCGTCCGCACATTGGATATTGCGAAGCGACTGCTTGATTTCGGCTTCCATCCACCAACCATTTACTTCCCATTAAATGTGGAAGAATGTATCATGATTGAGCCGACAGAAACAGAATCTAAGGAAACGTTAGATTCCTTTATCGACATCATGATCCAAATCGCCAAGGAAGCCGAGGAAAATCCGGAAATCGTCCAGGAGGCTCCGCACACAACCGTGGTAGGCCGCTTAGATGAAACGACAGCTGCGCGTAAGCCGGTTTTACGATATCAGAATGCATAAAAAGATTAACAGGCTCTGGATTGCTCCGGAGCCTGCTTTTTTAGCTTTTATATCAATTCGCCAATAGACGTTGTGATTTTTCATAAAAATCAATATAAAAGGCCCCAGAAAGGTTCTGGAGCCCATTAATTACGATTATTTCTTGGCTTTCACTTTACCTGACCACTTTTTGAACCCGCCTTGAAGCTGGGTTAGATCCTTGTAGCCTTTTTTGTGTAAAAATTGAGCTGCACGAGCACTGCGCATGCCGCTTTGGCAATATAAATAAACAGGCATGTCCGGTCTGATTTCTTTCATGCGCATTCTAATTTGTGACATTGGAATATTACGTGCTCCTAAAATATGTCCGCCTTCAAATTCATTTGGTTCACGAACATCAATCAGCTGTGCCTTTCTGTATCCTGCACGGAATTCCTCTTCTGTTACTGTTTTTACAATCCTTTTTTGATAAAAAAAAGTAAAAACAGAGTAGATGATAACCGCTACGACAATGATTAATAAAACATAAAGTGAATTCAACTTCTATTTGCCCCCTTCTAGCTTGTTGCACTAGTATATATTATATTAGTCATTTTCTTAAAGATAAAGAAGAATGGACAAAAATCTTCTTAAAAAATTATACCAAAAACATCTCATTTTGAAATTCCCCCTCATTTTGATAGACTAGTAAAAGGAAATTATAAATAAAAGAGGTTTTTCTATGGAAAAGGAAATATGGCGGTTTATCGATTCTGGTAATAGTACTCCTGCTTTTAACATGGCATTGGATGAAGCCTTGTTAGATTGGCACAGCGAAGGAAAGATTCCACCGGTGATCCGATTTTACGGCTGGAACCCGCCGACGCTGTCCGTTGGTTACTTTCAAAAGGTTGAAAAAGAAATTGATATGGAAGCGGTAAAAACACACGGGCTTGGCTTTGTCAGAAGACCAACTGGAGGCAGAGGCGTTCTCCATGAGCATGAACTGACATACAGCGTCATTGTTTCAGAGGAGCATCCAGCAATGCCCAAAACAGTTACTGAAGCTTATCGTGTTATTTCTGAAGGGATTTTAAAAGGATTTCATCAACTGGGACTAGAAGCATATTTTGCTGTTCCGAAAACAGCAGAGGAACGGGATGCCTTAAAAAATCCTAGGTCCGCGGTTTGCTTTGATGCCCCCAGCTGGTATGAGTTGGTGGTGGAAGGGCGCAAGGTCGCAGGAAGTGCTCAAACACGGCAGAAGGGTGTCATTCTCCAGCATGGCTCGATTCTTTTGGATCTGGATGAAGAAAAGCTTTTTAGCTTATTCAAATACCCGAATGACCGGGTGAAGGAGCGGATGAAAAAAGCATTCAAGGATAAGGCTGTTGCCATTAATGCGATTAGTCCGCGAAGGATTACTCTCGATGAGGCCAAGGAAGCTTTTTATAAAGGATTCGCAGAAGGTTTAAATATTGAGCTTGAATCCTATCAGTTGACAGATGAAGAGCTTGCCTATGTTAATAAGCTCGCAAAAGAACGGTATGAAAATGATGAGTGGAATTTTAAGAGATGACTTGCTAAAGCGGCTTTGCCGCTTTTTTCCTATTTCATTGGAGGCAACCGGCGAAAATTGTTAAAATTTCTCGTTTTATAGCGAAAATTGCACTATATCTTTTATTTTCTCGTGAATCTATTTATTTTAAAGTTTGACAAAATAATTGTTTTTTGCATGACATACAATATATAGGGGTGTCGAAAATATTTTCGGTACTATATATTGATTTTTTGTTGCCATGCTATGTTCATATATGGTAACTTAAATTTATTAAATCAACTAGATAAGCAAAAGCTTACTAGATTCTTACACAAGATAGAGAATATATAGATAAAGGAGTTGTATTCATGTCTGTAGTTTTTAGACAAGAATTGAATATTGATTTTGGGAGGTTGAATGAGGATATCCGCCTATTTCCACAGGTGCACCCGGTCACCCCTGATATGAAAATAACTCACAAGGGTGTTTCGCGTTTAGTCATGTTAGACCGCTACACCTTCAAAGATACTGAAAAAATCACCCTCACAAATGGCGACTTTGTTGTTCTTACGATTAAAGAAGATCCAAAATTCCCGGCACGCGGCTTAGGATACATTCAGGAAATCGATTGGGAGAAGAAGAAAGCTAAGGTTTTAGTAGAAGAGGAATTTAGAGGTGTCCTCGATGGTGAAGCAGCAGAAACTGGAGTTATTTTTAGTTCGCTCGATGTCATTGAGAAGCCGTTAGAGCTTTTCTATGAGCAGATTGCTAAACGTGTTGCGACTGGCATTGCTGCTGTAGAAGAGACGGAAGAGAAGCGCATCGAATGGACAGAAAAGTTCTATCAAGAGCTAGTGAGCTTGAACTTCATTCCGGCCGGCCGTGTTCTTTATGGCGCGGGATCTGGCACTGAGGTAACTTATTTCAACTGCTATGTAATGCCGTTCGTAGCGGATTCCCGTGAAGGAATCTCTGACCACCGCAAGCAGGTAATGGAAATCATGAGCCGCGGCGGCGGTGTTGGAACCAATGGTTCGACATTACGGCCAAGGAATACCTTGGCAAGAGGCGTAAACGGCAAATCGTCTGGTTCGGTTTCTTGGTTAGATGATATTGCGAAGTTGACTCACCTTGTTGAGCAGGGTGGCTCGCGCAGGGGCGCCCAGATGATCATGCTGGCGGACTGGCATCCTGACATCATTGAATTCATTATTTCTAAGATGCAAAATCCTAGAATCCTTAGATTCTTAATTGAAAATACATCTGATGAAACAATCAAAAAGCTTGCTAAAGAAAAGCTGAAATTTAAACCATTCACCCTTCAAGAAGAAGCGATGTACCAAGGAATTGTAAATTATAAAAACATTCCTGGTTATGGTGGTTTCAGCGAATCAATTATTGCAGATGCTGAGGAAAAACTCGCAACTGGCGGTACTTATTCAGTTCATAATCCAGAGTTCCTCACTGGAGCAAACATCTCTGTTTGCTTGACGAAGGAATTTATGGAAGCTGTTGAAAATGATGGTGAATATGAACTTCGTTTCCCTTACGTAGAAAACTACGGCCAAGAGGAAATGAAAATCTATAATGAAAAATGGCATGAAGTTGGAGATGTTCGTGAGTGGGAAAGACTGGGCCATAAAGTTCGTGTGTACAAAAAAATTAAGGCAAAAGAACTTTGGAACTTAGTTAATATTTGTGCGACTTACTCTGCAGAACCTGGTATCTTCTTCATTGATAATGCAAATGACATGACAAATGCTAAAGCATATGGTCAGCAGGTAGTAGCAACGAATCCATGTGGTGAGCAGCCTCTTGCACCATTTTCCGTCTGTAACCTTGCTGCAGTAAACCTTGCAGAAATGGCGGATAAGGAAACTAAGACAGTTGACTTTGAAAAGTTAAAAAATACAGTAGCAGTCGGTGTCCGTATGCAGGACAACGTCATCAATGCTACTCCATACTTCCTAGACGAAAACAAAAAGCAAGCACTTGGTGAACGCCGCGTCGGTCTTGGGGTAATGGGTCTGCACGACCTGCTTATCTACTGCGAAACTGAGTACGGTTCACCTGAAGGAAATAACCTGGTCGATCAAGTTTTCGAAACAATTGCAACTACAGCTTACAAAGAATCTGTTGAATTGGCGAAAGAAAAGGGAAGCTTCCCATTCTTAACTGGTGAAACACTTGAGGAAACAAACCGCTTGCGCCAAGCATTCATTAATACCGGATTTATGAAGAAAATGCCTGAAGAAATCCGTGAATCTATTGTGGAAAACGGAATAAGGAATTCCCATTTGCTAACTGTTGCTCCAACGGGTTCCACTGGTACCATGGTTGGCGTTTCAACTGGATTAGAGCCTTATTTCTCATTCTCATATTTCCGCAGCGGACGCCTTGGTAAATTTATCGAAGTAAAAGCAGACATCGTTCAAGAGTATTTAGACCGTAACCCAGAAGCAGATTCAAATAACCTGCCAAACTGGTTTGTGACTGCGATGAATCTTGCTCCTGAGGCACACGCAGATGTCCAATGTGTCATCCAGCGCTGGATTGACAGTTCCATCAGTAAAACAGTTAATGCACCAAAAGGATACAGCGTTGAGCAGGTTGAAAAGGTATACGAGCGTTTATATCGCGGCGGTGCAAAAGGTGGTACTGTCTATGTGGACGGTTCACGTGATTCTCAGGTTTTAACATTGAAAGCTGAAGAAAACACAAATGAACAATTATCTATCTTTGAAAAAGAAGAAAAGCAGCATGTAGTCTTAGTCGAAACCATCACTGACCTTCGTTCAACAGACGTAACGATTGGTTCTGAAGTCGGCAACACATGCCCGGTATGCCGCAAAGGAAAAGTTAAAGAAATTGGCGGCTGTAATACATGCACAAACTGTGGCGCACAATTAAAGTGTGGTCTATAAAATGCTTTTGAGAGAGGATGGAGATTTACTCCATTCTCTTATTTTTTATATTTATTTTGCCCAAACCGGTGCCCTTCAAAACAATAGGGGGCATATTAAATTTGACCGTTTCATGACACATAAAAAACTACATACGGTCTTTATATTGTTTTGCTAGATTAAAAACATAAACAAAGCTACAGCAGCATATGTGGACATTTTGTGAAACCCAGACAAAACACTTTACATAGGGTAGGGGGGTATAGTAACATAAAATTAGAAATCAAAAATAACAAATACATTTTTGAAAGGATGATTAACATGGAAAAAGTAACATTAAACGTAAAAGGAATGTCTTGTGGACATTGTGTAAAGGCGGTTGAAGGAAGCGTTGGGACCCTGGATGGTGTCACTGCCGTTAAGGTGAATTTAGACGCAGCAACGGTTGATGTCGAGTTCAACCCGCAAACCGTCAGCCTCGATCAAATCAAAGAAACAATTGATGATCAAGGCTATGATGTAGTTTAAAAAGACAATTTCAACTCACTATATGAGGAGTTGACTTACTATGAGTCAAACTATAAAAGAAACAAGCCTGCAAATTTCCGGTATGACCTGTGCAGCCTGTGCGGCCAGAATTGAAAAGGGTCTGAAAAAACTAACCGGAGTAGAAACAGCAACTGTCAATCTTGCATTAGAAAAATCGGCAATTAAGTACGATCCTTCCCAGATAAAACTGGAAGAAATCGAACAGAAGATTAAAGATTTAGGCTATGATGTCGTAACCGAAAAAGTGGAATTTGATATTACAGGAATGACTTGCGCAGCCTGCTCGGCACGGATTGAAAAGGGCTTAAATAAGCTAGATGGCATCACAAAGGCAAACGTTAACCTGGCACTTGAAAAAGCAACTGTAGAATACAACGGTTCCGCCCTGACAACTGCAGACATCATAAAAAAGGTTGAAAATCTTGGCTACTGGGCAAGACTCAAAGAGGAAACAAAAGATCAAGTAGACCATCGCCAAAAGGAAATCCAAAAGCAATCAAAAAAATTTATCTTCTCGGCAATTTTGTCTTTTCCGCTTTTATGGGCAATGGCAGGGCATTTTTCGTTTACATCTTTTATTTGGGTACCGGATATGTTCATGAATCCATGGTTTCAACTGCTCCTCGCTACACCGGTTCAATTCTTAATTGGCGGCCAGTTTTACATCGGTGCCTATAAAGCCTTAAAAAATAAAAGTGCCAACATGGATGTACTTGTTGCATTGGGAACATCGGCCGCTTATTTTTACAGTTTATATTTGTCGATCACCACGATTGGCAAAGGTGTTCATATGGTGGAACTCTATTATGAAACCAGTGCTGTTTTAATCACCTTAATCATATTAGGCAAGCTTTTTGAAGCAAGAGCAAAGGGACGATCCTCAGAGGCAATCAAAAAATTGATGGGGCTCCAAGCCAAAACGGCTAATGTAAACCGCGATGGCCGCGAAATGGAAATCCCGATTGAAGAAGTCATTGTCGGCGATATCCTTTACATCAAGCCAGGCGAAAAAATTCCTGTTGACGGCAGAATTGTAGAGGGCCAATCTGCTATCGATGAGACAATGCTGACCGGTGAAAGTGTTCCGGTTGATAAAAAAATTGGCGATGAAGTCATCGGAGCCACGCTGAACAAAAATGGTTTTCTAAAAGTTGAAGCAACAAAGGTTGGCCGGGATACCGCTTTAGCACAAATTATTAAAGTGGTTGAAGAGGCGCAGGGCTCCAAAGCCCCTATCCAACGGCTTGCCGACAAAATATCCGGAGTTTTTGTTCCAGTTGTCGTGACCATTGCTGTAATAACCTTTATGATCTGGTATTTGTGGGTAGAACCCGGTAATTTCGCTGAAGGCTTAGAAAAAATGATTGCTGTATTAGTGATCGCCTGTCCGTGTGCTTTAGGATTGGCGACACCTACCTCAATCATGGCCGGTTCCGGTCGTTCCGCTGAATATGGAATTCTTTTTAAAGGCGGCGAACATTTGGAAATGACCCACCGCATCACAACGGTGGTTTTGGATAAAACGGGTACAGTAACAAATGGGACACCGGTGTTAACTGATGTCCGCCACACCAATTCAATTACTGAGGAAGAATTTTTAAGCTTGGTTGGTTCGGCTGAAAAGCAATCAGAACATCCGCTTGCCCAGGCCATTGTGCAGGGAATTAAAGACAAGGGTGTATTATTAAAGGAGCCAACCGATTTTGAAGCCATCCCCGGTTTTGGAATAAAAGCGTCACTGGAAGGAAAGCAATTAATAATTGGTACAAGAAAGCTTATGACGAAATTTAATGTGGAAATTGAAGCTGTACTTCCTCAAATGGAAGAACTCGAAAGAGCCGGGAAAACTGCAATGTTAGCGGCTATCGACGGGCAATATGCAGGGATTGTGGCGGTCGCTGATACAATTAAAGCAACCTCCAAAACAGCCATCAGCCGCCTCAAAAAGATGGGTCTTGAGGTTATCATGATTACTGGTGATAATCAGCAGACAGCAAAGGCCATAGCAGGCCAAGCAGGAATTGACACCGTCATCGCGGAGGTTTTGCCTGAAGGAAAAGCAGCAGAAATTAAAAAGCTGCAAGCGGAAGGCAAGAAAGTGGCAATGGTCGGGGACGGCATTAATGATGCACCTGCTCTTGCCGTGGCAGATATTGGAATGGCCATTGGGACAGGCACCGATGTCGCCATGGAAGCGGCTGATATCACGCTCATTCGCGGTGACTTAAACAGCATTGCAGATGCTATCTTCATGAGCAAAAAAACAATCACAAACATAAAGCAGAACTTATTCTGGGCGATGGCCTACAATTCCCTGGGCATTCCGATTGCAGCCCTTGGGTTCCTAGCTCCTTGGCTAGCTGGGGCAGCAATGGCGTTCAGTTCGGTGTCTGTTGTTCTGAACGCACTTAGATTACAAAAAGTTAAACTATAAATTTTTAAAAGGCTGACACACAATTGTCAGCCTTTTCCTGCGTTTTCACCATTGCCAGCAAGTATACTTTACTTATCAAAAAAAGCAATCAGGTGATTTCAAATGAACCAAATTTTATTGATTGAGGATGAACGAAGCGTATCAGATGTAATCAAAGCTTATTTAGAGAAGAACGGCTACAAAGTCTACTGGGCTGGCAATGGATCAAAAGGATTGGAAATCTTTAAATCAACGAATATAGCCCTTGTTATTCTCGACCTGATGCTCCCCGATATGGCTGGAGAGGATGTTTGCAAAATTATGCGGGAAACATCAGATGTCCATATTTTTATGCTGACAGCAAAAGGTTCTCTAAATGACCGTGTTGAAGGATTGAATATTGGCGCCGATGAATATCTAGTTAAACCCTTCAGTCCAAGGGAATTGACAGCAAGGGTCAATGCTCTTTTCCGCAGATTAAACGGCACAAACTCATCAGTCTGGATGATTTTTGATGATGGGAACTTATCCATTCATTTTGAAAAAAGGCTGGTTACCGTGAGGGGAGAAGAAATCCCGTTCACACCGAATGAATTTGATATTCTCTGGGCATTAGCGGCTAGTAAGGGCAAGGTATTATCAAGAGAGCAGCTAATTGGGAAGGTATATGGTGAAAATTTTGATGGCTTTGATCGGACTATTGATGTCCATATCAAAAATATCCGCAAGAAAATTGAAATGGATACGAGAAACCCAAAATATATTATCACGGTCCTGAAAGCAGGCTATAAATTTGGCGGTGAGCTAAAATGCATTCCATTAGCCGCAGATTAAGTTTATTTTTTATTGCTTGCACCATTGCCTCTATCCTGCTTGTGACATTGACTGTAAATCTTACAGTTACCAATAAATTTAATCAATACATGATGGACATTCAAAACAAGAGGTACGAAAGAATTATTGCCTATTTTGAAGATGCCTATAAAAAAGATGGCAGATTAACAGAAAATACCGGAATTGAACTCATGCATGAGGCCTATATGGGCAATTATTGCATTACGTTAAGGGACCAGCATGAGCAAACGATTTGGGGAATGGACCCGAAGGAAATCAAAAACCAATTAAACATGGGGACAATGCCAGTCCAGCAAAAAGGAGTTTATACCACAAAGACATTTAAGCTTAATGAGGAAGATAAAGTAGTTGGCTATGTGGATATCGGCCAGTATTCTTCTGTCCTCTTAACGGAGGAAGATCAAAACTTTAAATCGTCCATAAATAAAAGCATAATTGCCAGCGGACTGTTGACCCTCCTCATCATAACTGGTTTAGGTCTCTATTTTTCGAAGCAATTTTCGAGTCCTATTAAGGAAGTAGCCAAGCTTTCTGTTGACTTGTCCAAGGGAAATTTTAACAGTAAATCCGTTGTGAAAAGCAACATTCACGAGCTAGAGGACTTGCGAAAAAGTGTAAACATATTGGCTGGTAAATTACAGTTTCAGGATATGCTCAGACAGAGATTAATCTCAGATATTTCACATGAAATAAGGACACCGTTAAATGTCCTGCAAAACAATCTAGAAGCCATGATTGACGGGGTATATCCAGTTACGCAAGAAAAGCTTCATTATCTAAATGAGGAGGTAATCAGGTTTGGCAGACTGATTAACAACTTAAATGTCTTAAAGGAATTTGAGTCTGAAAGCACCAAGCTTAGTTATGAAATCATCGAACTTGATCAATTGCTTCTGGAGCTTTGTCGTGATTTTCATGCACCTTCTGAAAAGAAAAAACTTAAAATCGATCTCGCCATTCAACCGGATAAAAAGTTTTCAATTACCGGAGACAAAGATAAAATCAAGCAGGTATTTGTTAACCTGCTGGCAAATGCCATTAAATTCACTACTGCAGGCGGCAGGATTCTTGTCCAATTATATGAAAAGAATGATGATATTATTGTGGAAGTAGTTGATACTGGCATTGGTATTAACAAAGAGGACCTCCCTTTTATTTTCGAAAGATTGTACAGGGGAGATAAAAGCAGGCAGGAAATTGAGGGAAATGGAATTGGCCTGACCATTGTTAAAAACATCTTACAACTGCACGATGCCTCCATTGAAGCAGAGAGTGAAGAAGGAATAGGTAGTAAATTTACCATCTGTTTTCCGAAAATAAAAAAGCCTTAAGCGCCCAAATAGGGTCTTAAGGCTCTTTTAGCTAATAAGAAAGTATAAAATTTTCCCAAATTTTATACTTTCTTAACGCATAAATTCAACTACGCCTCTGTCATCGTCCTTACGGACTCACCAATCGGCGAGTTTTCATTTAACAATTAAGCTCTGGATACGTAAGTACCTTCAGCTGTGTTGATGATCAAGCGGTCACCTTGGTTAATGAAGAAAGGAACCTGAACAACAAGACCGGTTTCCATCGTAGCCGGCTTGGAGCCGCCTGATGCAGTGTCACCTTTAATGCCAGGCTCAGTTTCAGTTACTTCAAGTTCAACCGTGTTTGGCAGTTCAACTCCAAGTGTTTCGGTTTGGAACATCATGATATGAACTTCCATGTTTTCCTTTAAAAACTTTAATTCATATTCAATGCTTGCAGCAGGCAGTTCAACCTGCTCGTAGGAATCCATGTCCATAAACACGTGTTGGTCGCCGCTTGCATACAGATACTGCATTTTACGGTTATCAATTTGTGCTTTTTCTACTTTTTCGCCAGCACGGAATGTTTTTTCCTGCATGGCTCCGGTACGCAGGTTACGCAATTTAGAGCGGACAAACGCTGCTCCTTTACCAGGTTTTACGTGCTGGAAGTCCATGACGCGCCATAAGCCGCCATCCACTTCAATGGTTAATCCAGTACGGAAGTCGTTAACAGAAATCATTGGCAAATCCTCCTAAAATAGTTACAAAATAATTAAGTCTTTTGTAGAATGTGTGAGCCTTTCGTTATGATCCTTCGTAATAAGCGTATCGTCTTCAATTCTAACGCCGCCAAGTCCAGGAATATAAATGCCCGGTTCACAAGTTACAACCATACCTGGTTCTAAGATAATGTCAGATTTTAATGAAAGAGCCGGTCCCTCGTGAACCTCAAGCCCAATCCCATGTCCGGTGGAATGTCCAAAGTACTCTCCGTACCCTTGCTCTGTTATGTAGTCCCGAGTTAAAGCATCCGCTTCTTTTCCTGTCATTCCAGGTCTAAAACCATCGATGCCGCGTAATTGAGCGTCGAGGACAATCTGATAAATTTCCTTCAGCTTGGCGTCAGGCTCGCCGACAGCAACAGTCCTTGTAATGTCGGAAACATATCCTTTATAATAGGCACCAAAATCAAGGGTGACCATATCCCCTTTTTCAATGACCTTATCAGAGGCAACACCATGCGGAAGGGCCGAGCGATACCCTGAAGCGACGATGGTATCAAAGGAAGAAGATACTGCTCCGGCTTTTCTCATAAAGAATTCCAGCTCATTCGATACTTCCAGCTCCGTTTTTCCCGGCCGAAGGAAGTCTAAAATATGTTTAAATGCGGCATCAGCTATATCCGCTGCTTCCTTTAATATCTTAATCTCTGAATCGGTCTTTATCAAGCGTAACTTTTCGATTAATCCCGAAACAGGGACAAGTTCAGCTTCTACCTCTTTTTCATATACTTTAAAGGAAGAGTATGTTAAATAGTCCTCTTCAAAACCTAATTTTTGGATCCCTATTTTTTTCGCCTGTTCAGCGACTTCTTTAGGAAGCGTATCTGAAAATTTAATGATTTCAAACCCTTCACATTGCTTTTGGGCTTGTTCAACATAACGAAAATCTGTAATAAATAGAGCTTTATCAGCACTGATTAAAACAATGCCTGCTGTACCTGTGAAATTTGATATGTAACGGCGGTTATAGGGGCTTGTAATAAGTATGCCATCGATTCCCTCTGCTGAAAAACTTGACCTTAATTTTTCTAATTTCTCCATCGTGTCCACTCTCCTTTTCCAATCCGTTAACGGACACAATTATTTTATCATAACCACACAAATACGACTAATAACAGTTTAAGTGGCTGGTTCGTTTTTTTGTACTTCTTGATTTTGATATTCATAGCTGATCGAGTAACCAACGAAAATCCCATACAGAATATAGAGACAAAGGGAAGACAGGATGGTATCTCTGCTTAAATCGAATATTGGTTTCATCCCAGGAAAAAGAGGATTCAGAACAACAAAAACAATTAAAAATAAAATGATTCCATATCCTAAGCCAATCCACATACCTTTCAGCTTTTTTAATAACGCATAATATAGGTAGGCTGCACCAACTGATAGCACGCCCATGATGAGAATGGACAAAATCGTTCCTTTCCAGCCATATTTCCAGTTCCCCAGCATCCATGGTTCAAGGATTATATTTGGACGAATTTCCGTTAAACTAAAGTAGCTTGCAAAAAAACCAATCGTTCCCCAAAAAACACCTCCAAATAAACCAGTCCAAAAGACCATTACCGGCAAGGACATCGGCTTAGGATATTTTCCCGCTTTTTTTTCAGAAGCCATTACAACAACCTCCATAACTTTTTGATACAAATTATTGATTCGTACCTTAATAAATACCAATTTTATTATGCCCCTGTAACAACAATCCTTGCATAAAAAAATTTTTTTCTAATTTAAATGGAAAATGTATGTCATTTCCTAGAGGTTTTTTCGTTTTTCTAGTAGAATACATTTAAGTACATACAGATTTATCATTTCTGCTATCGTGCTACTTTTGCATAGGTTGGTGTTCTAGCTAATGTCTGATACACAAAAGAATGTTTATGGCGGTCAAGCCGTGGTTGAAGGAGTTATGTTCGGCGGTAAACATCATTATGTTACCGCAATAAGGAGAAAGGACCATTCGGTCGAATATTTCCATCTGCCACGTAAAACGAATCCTTATTTAACGAAAATTAAAAAAATTCCGTTTATTCGTGGAATCGTTGCTATAATAGAAGCAAGTGCCAATGGTTCTAAACATTTAAATTTTTCAACTGAAAGATTTGATTTAGACCCAAAGGAGGATGACACCTTAAAGGAAAAAGAAGTTTCTAAAATGACGATGTACCTGGGTGTGGCGGTAATCGGGGTTATTTCATTTTTATTTGGTAAATTTGCCTTCACGCTTATTCCTGTTTTCTTAGCGGAATTGACAAAGCCCATTTTTTCATCGGATTTTTCCCAGGTCATGATTGAAGGTTTCTTCAAGCTTATCCTTCTCCTTTCCTATATTTATTTTGTTTCCTTAACTCCGTTGATTAAAAGGGTGTTTCAATATCATGGTGCTGAGCATAAAGTAATAAATACCTACGAGTCCGGAGCTGAGCTGACAGTAGCTAACGTTCAGGCCCATTCAAGGCTTCATTACCGCTGTGGAAGTAGTTTTATCCTATTTACTGTCTTTGTCGGTGTTTTTGTATATTTGATGGTACCGACCTCGCCGTTGTGGTTGAGGATTGTTGACCGCCTTTTATTAATACCGGTAGTGTTGGGGATTTCCTTCGAAATTCTCCAATTTACAAATAAACTAAGAGACGTTCCTGTCTTAAAATATCTAGGTCTGCCAGGTCTTTGGCTTCAGCTTCTTACAACCAAGGAGCCAAATGATGAACAGGTGGAAGTAGCCATACTCTCCTTTAAGGAATTGTTAAGAAGGGAAGAGGAAACAGACAGATTCGTCAAACAAGAAGAAATTGTCTAAATCGTTGTTAGGAAGTGTTTAAAAGGATAAAAAAATGCTTATGATGCTCTTAGGGAGGTGGCTTTCTTGAAAAATCGGACATCCGCATATATTGTGGGGGTACTAATTATCCTTGCTTTACTTGGGCTTTATGGTTCTTTTACGGCTGACCCGGCTGCATTTTTGCAAAAAATAGCTGTCTTCGTTTTAATTGGTTTGGTCATATATTTTGTTGTTCGCAAGTTTTCAAATTCGAGCCCTCAGAAAAAAGAGCAGCGGGCATTTCTTAAAGCAGCAAGAAGGTCTAAAAAACGCTTGCAGCATCGAAGTGGAGAGACAAATGTAAAAGGTTCCACTTTAGGTACATTGACGACATTAAAGAAAGGCAAGGCCAAAAAGAAATCTCCTGCCCATCTTACCGTCATTGATGGAAAAAAAGGAAAAAAGAAAAATCGGGCGTCTTTTTAAACGCTCGATTTTTCTTTTTTCTAACTGCTTTATTAAAAACTCCATTTATTCAAAAATCTCTTCGCCCGTTCCCTGCCTAAGTTTACAAGCTCCTGTTTCTTTTCCTCGGTTAAATGAAATTCAATGGTCATTATCCCTTCTGTAGGGATAAATATAATATTTTCGGCATGTTTTTTGGAAATATATCTGGAATCGTGAGCATCCTTCATGGTTTCAAACAATGCCCCGAAAAGCTCAATCGCGTTGTTTATTTTATGCTTTTCATGTTCGTATTCACTTGGACTTAATTTGATGCCGAGGACAGGTCTTGTTTTTTTTATATTCTCCTGGTCAAAAAGCCACATTGGAAAATTGCTTAATACCCCTCCGTCCACTAAAACATTAGTCCCGTCCTTTGTCCGTAATCTTACAGGTTCAAAGAAATATGGGATGCTGCAGCTCATGCGGATGGCCTTGGCAATTGGAAAAGAGCCCGGTGAAATTCCGTATTTCGGTAAATCATCAGGAATAACAACCATTTGTCCGGTAGAAAGGTCTGAAGCGATAATCCTTAACGTTTGAGGCGGTAAATCGGAAAATGTTCTCAGTCCTTTGGCCTCTAATTTTATCCTAAGCCACTTTTCCAATTCGTTCCCTTTGTAGAGCCCTAATCTCCAATAAAGTAACAGCCATTTGGCGAGTTTAAAAGGTATGATGGTTTTGCGGGTATCAAGCAGTTTAGTTAGATTCACTTCGTCAATGAGCTGATAGATTTCTTTGCTTGTATAACCAGCGGCAATTAAAGCGGCTATTATGGAGCCAGCACTGGTTCCAGCGACCCTGACAAATTTAAAACCTCGTTCTTCAATTTCTTCACACGCCCCGATAAGCGCAAATCCCTTTATTCCTCCTCCGGAAAAAACTCCATCAATATTCATGGCAGCCACTCCCAATGATGTACTCATTGTTACATCTTTAAGCGGCTGTTTTACAAAATAGTACGGGAGACAAGATAAATATTTTAGTGGATAACCCCCTATGGGCAGCTTGAAGGTTGTTCAAGAATTAGAAAAATTATGTCCACAAATTGGTCACCAAGCCCTTATTTTTCTTCATACCACCAACATATCAGTTTTTTATACTTTAGCTATCAAGAAGGTAAAGGAATTCGTTTAAAGGCTGGTGGCCGCTATGAGTGTCAAACGGATCAGATTAAAAGTTTACGATATGACTTGTTCGTCCTGCGAAAAACGGGTAGAAAGAACCGTGAAAAAGCTAGAGGGGGTAAAAAATGTTCAAGCAAGTTTCAGTGGTCAATTTGCTGATATTGAATTTGACGAAGACCAATGTACTTTAAGCTTGCTGAAAGACGCAATCCGACAGGCCGGATACAGTACAGAGGGTTCAAAGGGTTATAAATTTATCGGCATATTTATCATTGTTGCTGCTATTGTCCTCCTTGGCATCAATACCGGCAGTTTTAATATGGAGGAAAAACTTAACTCAGCCTCGTATGCCGTTTTGTTTGTCGTTGGGTTAATCACCTCGCTCCACTGTGTAGGGATGTGCGGTGGCATCATGCTGTCCCAGACAATTGGTAAAGAAAAAAATAATAGATGGGATGCCGTAAAGCCATCGCTTCTTTATAACCTAGGGAGGGTGACTGCTTACACCATCATTGGCGGAGTTATTGGAGCAATCGGGTCGGTGTTTGCCCTTTCGTTGGCAGCCAAAGCCGGACTTCAGATATTTGCAGGGGCATTTATGATGATTATGGGCTTTAATATGGCCGGATTCCGCGTCTTTAGAAAGCTGCATTTTAAATTGCCTGCTATCACTTGTAAGAAGGTGAAAATGCCAAGAACGCCCTTTCTGGTTGGATTTCTTAATGGCTTAATGCCCTGCGGACCATTGCAGACGATGCAAATCTATGCGCTTGGTACGGGTAGTGCTTTAACTGGGGCATTGTCCATGTTTATGTTTTCCATTGGTACGGTCCCGCTAATGCTAAGCTTTGGAGCTCTTTCGGGACTGTTAAGCAACGGGTATACAAAGAAAATCCTTAAATTCAGTGGAATTCTCATTATTGTGCTCGGGCTGATTATGAGCAACAGGGGGCTGGCACTTGCCGGTGTGCAAACTGGTCCGCTGGACATCATGGCAAGCGTTGGCGGAACCAGCTCAAATTCGTCGGCGGATTACACTGATGCGATTAAAGCAACCATCAAGGATGGCGTGCAGGTTCTAAATATGACAGCGGACGTATACGGCTACACCCCAAGAGTTTTATATGTAAAAAAAGGGATGCCCGTCAAGTGGGTCGTTGATGTCAAACAGCTGACCGGATGCAATAATACGATCGTGGTTCCTGATATGAATGTGCAGCAAAAGCTGCAAAACGGTAAAAACGTTATTGAATTTACACCGGGAACTGAAGATATCCCATTTAGCTGCTGGATGGGAATGAAGCGGGGCATGATCAAGGTGGTTGATAATCTTGGGGAAATTTCTGCTTCAAGCAGCAATGCGGACGGAATCGATGCCTCGACTAAGGCAACAGCCGAAAGCTCTTCCGAGACAAAGGCAAGCATATATGGAAATGATATTAGCAAGGTCCCAACTGAGCGTCTGGTAAGAAAGGCTGAGGTTACTAATAATCAACAATCCTTAGCTGTCAAAGGAATTGGCTACGAGTTTGAACCTTTAGTTATGGTGGTTAATAGAGGAATTAAGACGAAGCTGACAATCGATTTATCGCAATTTGATCAAGCTGCCGGGAGCTTTTTAATCCTGAATACGAAAACAAAGCAAATTGCGGCTGAATTTACCGGTAAGGAGGCGATTGCCGAAGTTGATTTCACACTGGACCGCACTGGAACTTATGGAATTTATCTTAATGAGGAGGAATTACTAGGGATTATTGAAGCTGTTGATGATGTAACGGCTGTTGACTTAGAGGTAGTGAGAAAGCAGTTTCTTAAATAATATAGAGTATTTGATAGGAGAGAGAAATTATGAACATGACACATTATATGGGATTGCTTGCTGATAATCAGCCCTGGAATTTAATTATCTTTATGGCCATTCCAGTCATATGTGCGGAAACAATCGCTGTTACTGAACTGGGAATCTTATTTTCCCGTAAGCTCGATGGTTCCTTAAAGAAAGTAAATAAGGCAGTCAGCATTTTTGCCGGGATTTATTTCACCGGAATATTTATATATCTCTTAATGAATGCGTATATCCCGCTGACGGCTAACGGCGAATGGAAGGGATGGATTGACGTAACCGCCGTTACCTTCTACCTGCTGGGGGTTGTGCCGTTATTAGGCATGGCGCTTCTTGACCTGGGTATCGTCTTTAAAAATAAAAACGCTGTTGAAAAACTAAAAACACATGCCTTTTTTGTAGGAATGTTCTTAGTAGTTGCGCATGTGGCAATGATATTTGGAATGGTTGACCCATCCATTGGTACAAGCACAGGCGGTCACATGATGAACATGTAGATACCCATCGTCGGACATTCCTTTCGGAGTCTCCGGCGATTTATATTTATTTCATTGAATCTATTATTTGTACTTTATCAAGCTTAAAAACTTCACTAAATAGTAAGAATTAGCGTCTGATGGCTGTCATTCTTTTTGTTAAAATAAATTTGTGATATCAAGCTGGAAGGGGTGACAACTTTTGAAAAGAATACCTTCGCTTTTTGTTCTTTGTTTTGCTATTGTCCTTATAGCAGCTGGGTGCGGATCCAATGTCAGTGATAAAAAATGGGCCCTTGATAAAAAGCACGAACCGCTGCCTGATTATGTGTTAAATTCATCTGATCAAATTAAAGAAACCTATATTATGGCAGCTACATACCCAAAGGTACTGGCGCAGGTCCCATGCTATTGCGGCTGTTTTGCGCAGGATGGCCATGAGAGTAACCTCGATTGCTTCGTTGACCAATTCGGGTCTGGTAATGCCGTAAAAGAATGGGATTCGATGGGAATATCGTGAGACGTCTGTATAGATATCGCCCGGGAGGCGGTAGAGATGCATCTTGACGGTAAAAGCCCTAAGAAGATTTATGACCTAATTACGACGAAGTACGAAGATTTTGGGGAACCGACTCCTACACCTGAACCAAAATAAGGAGCAGCCCATGAAGAAAATTTTAATCGGAACCTATATTTTAATTACAATTGGCATTGTTTTTTGCATTGCCAATAGCGGCATTTTCAGCAGTGAAAATTCCAAGGCCATTGCGGCAGGAGAAAAAGTGTATGCAAAAAACTGTCTTGCCTGTCATGGCGAAACAGGAAAAGGTGAAGGAGCAAAGGACGGGACAGCGATCAATAATCAACATTTTTTAAGTTCCGTTTCTGATCAAGACCTTTACAATTATGTGAAATATGGGCGTGAAGGGACAAGCATGCCCTCCTATGAAACTCGTTTGTCCGACAAGGATTTGAAGAATCTAGTTGCGTTTATGAGAGAATGGCAGACTGAAGAACTCGACTTAAAAGCATCTGCAACTGTATTAGGAGACCCTGAACGAGGCAAGGAACAATATAAGCTTTATTGTCTCTCCTGCCACGGGGAAAATGGAGCAGGAAAAATCAAAATGGGAACAGCCCTTTCCAGTCCCCAATACTTGAAATATACAAGTGACAAACAAATTTGGATTGGGACAGCTTATGGGAGAGAAGAAACCCGGATGGGACCATCATTGAAAGGCCTAGAAGGTGCCCGACAACTCACCGAACAGGATATTTCTGACATAACCGCCTATATCCGTTCACTAGAACCGAAATGACATAAAAAACAGCCTTGAATCTTTTAAAGGATTTATGGCTGTTTTTTTATTATGTAAAAAATATCCCTTTTTTACAAATGTGAACAATTTATGGTTATTTTTTGACGAAAAGGTAACGATTTTTGCCGGTTAACAAAATGTTCAATAGTCCATCAACAACAGGCAACCGAGAAAGATTATATTTATTTCAAAGAGGACTATAGTGAAAAAGTCACGGTTTTAACGAGCTTTTTGATTCAAGGAGGATAACTATGCGGAAAAAGAAATGGATGGCATTATTCGTTATTTTAGCATTTATGACAAGCCTGATCGTACCAAAGGCAAGCGCAGAGACAATATTTCAGCCGGAAAAGTTTCCATATAAGAGTATGCAGGTTCAAGTCATGCCGGAGTTTGACTATCCGGAGGATTGGCCGTCGAGGGAGATTCCTTCCTTGCTGGTCGGAATGTACGGAACAATTACCAATAAAAGCGGGCAAGATTATGATGGGAAAATAGAAATTCCTGTTCCTGCAAAGGATAAAGGGTTTGAGGCCTTCCTAGTAGCCGAATTTCCAGAAAAAGATAAGCCGGAGGTTCAGCGGCCGTATGATGTTGACAAAGACAAGGGAGTGGTTGCCTGGAAACCAGGTAAGACCATTAAAAATAACGAAACCTATCAATTCGTAATTGAATACTATACGCAGTCTATTGCTGTGAAGGACCAAAAAAGTTTTACATACGAATTTACAAACAGAGCTGAAACAGAACAGCTTGATGTTGTGTTTTACGCGCCGATGAATGCCAAGGATATTCAAGCTGAGCCAAAGGCGCAGGAGAATTCAAAAAATGAATATGGAGAAGAACTCTATTTTTATCAATATAAAAATGTAAAAGCCGGTGAAAATTTAAAATATTCCTTTTCTTACAAGAAACCGGGAACAGAATCAACGATGGAAGCGATGAGCAAGGTTCAACCACCAAATGATGAAAACCATTCCGGCGTGAAAGGCAGCGCGACAGATCAAGTTTTAGATGGCAATGGTACTAAGGACACTGCAAAACAGCCTATTATCGGCATCGGCGGAGCGTCTATTATCGGCATCGCCCTGATTATTGCCGGAGCATTCGTCTACCTAGGAATGAAGGCAAATGTTCAAAGTGCGGCCAAAAAACAGAAACAAACAAAACCTCAAGTTATGAAACAAGCTTCGAGTAAAAAGGAAAATAAGACAATTAATGTTGAAGCTAAAAAGGAACTTAGGAAAAAGCTGTTAACAGGCAAGATTGATCAAGAAACGTACGATGAGGAAATGAAAAAATTAATTTAATGAGGTGAGAAGAATGAAGAAAAATACGTTAGTTCTCCTCGGGGGATTTATTATTGCCGGTGCAATTGTTTTTCTCTTAATGGCTGCCACTCCAGGTTCGAGCGGAATTGAATTAACCTTAAAAGATCTCTTGGCCACCCAAGATGAGCACGAAGATGATTTTGTAACCGTTGAAGGACTTTTAATCGAAGACTCTATTAAATGGAATCCTGACAAAATAGAGTTGAAATTTGATGTGAAAGACAACGAAGGACATATCATGCATGTTATTCATAATGGGCCAAAGCCTGACAATTTCTCTGAAGGGGTAATCACTATTCTCCAAGGCTCGCCGACCAAAAAAGATACTTTCGCTGCTGAAACAGTGAAAACGAGATGCCCATCCAAATATGAAGGAAAAGACATGAAGAACTACGATCCGGAAACCCATAAGGACAAGCTGAATCAGCCACCGAAAGAAAAATAACAGGCAAACATAAGAAGGTGACGAAATGTATCTATTTGCTAATGCGGCCATTTATATTGGATTTGCGGTTGCAATCTATTCACTCTTAGTTATAACACTGGGAATCAGCACGAAAAATCAAAAGCTCATAAATAGTGGAAAAGGCGGAAATATTGCATTGCTAGTTTGTACGTCAATGGCTATGCTGTCGATGTTCTACCTATTAGCTACTTCCCAATTCCAATTTGAATACGTAAAAGACTATACAAGCAGCGAACTACCGATTATTTATAAACTGACTGCCCTGTGGGCAGGTAATGCCGGCTCCTTGTTACTTTGGACATTCTTCTTAACTTTATACACCGTCATGATTGTTTTTTCAAGGAAGATGAAAGGGAACCCAATGGTTCCATACATTTCAGCGATCCTAATGGCCAATGCGGTTTTCTTCTTCTTTATCTTGGGATTTGTTGCAAAGCCATTTGTGTTGCTTGATGAGATCCCGCTTGAAGGAAAAGGATTAAACCCAATGCTGCAAAATCCAGGGATGATTATCCACCCTGTCACACTTTACCTTGGTTATGTAGGTCTTGCCATCCCATTTGCTTTTGCAATGGCGGCCTTAATCATGAAAAACGTCGATGATTTCTGGATTAAAATGACAAGACGCTGGACCATTATCGCGTGGTTATTCTTGAGTCTCGGAAATATCTTTGGCGGCCAATGGGCCTATGTAGAGTTAGGCTGGGGCGGCTACTGGGCATGGGATCCGGTTGAGAATGCTTCGTTTATGCCGTGGTTGACAGCTACTGCCTTCCTGCATTCTGTGATGATTCAAGAGCGGAAGAATATGCTGAAGATCTGGAATATCTGCCTAATTATCGTTTCCTATGCCCTGACACTATTCGGCACATTCCTGGTTCGAAGCGGAGTATTGACATCAGTGCATGCCTTTGCGAATTCCAATTTGGGATTATACTTCTTAATCTTTATGGCTATTGCCGTAATTGGTGCATTGTATGTGCTAATGAGCCGCTATAGTCTGTTAAAACGCAGTGCGGGAGAGTTTCAATCCTTTGTCTCAAAGGAAAGCAGCTTTTTAGTTAATAACTTACTTCTTGTTGGTGCAGCCTTTGCTGTTTTTTGGGGAACGATTTTCCCGCTCGTTTCAGAAGCAGTTCGCGGCACAAAGGTAACGGTCGGCTTGCCATTCTTCAACAAAGTAGAAGCGCCGATTCTATTGTCCATGATGTTTGTGATGGCAGTTTGTCCGCTCTTGGCTTGGCAGCGTTCAAGCGTGAAAAATCTTCGGAAGAACTTTTTGATTCCTGCCATTCTTGCTGTTATCGCTATGGTTTTAATGGTGGTGCTGGGTATTCAGAAAGCGTGGGCCGTCATTGGCTACGGAGTTATTACTCTATTATTTATCACTCACTTCTTAGAGTTTTATAGAGGGGTTCAGGCAAGAAGAAAAATGACGAAGGAAAAACCGTTAACTGCCCTTTACCGCCTGATGATTCGAAACCGTCGCCGTTACGGGGGATATATTGTCCACCTTGGAATTGCCTTCATCACCATGGGGATTATTGGTTCACAAAACTATGATGTTGAAACAATGAAAACTGTACCATTAGGCGGTTCGCTTGAGATTAATAATTACCGGCTAAATTACGAGCGGCTTGATCAAAAACGGGAAGGAATAAACGATATTGTTTACGCTGATGTAACTGTATTTAAAAATGGAAAAAGATTAGGCACTTTCCAGCCCGAAAAAGTTTTCTATGGGAACTGGGAGCAGCCTTCTTCTGAAGTGGCGATTATCTCCTCAATGAAGGAAGACTTATATATTGTTTTAAGTGCCTGGGAGGATGATGGGAAGGCCACATTTGTGGTAAAGGTTAATCCGATGATGAACTGGTTATGGATGGGCTCATTTATGATTGTCATTGGTGCACTTTTCGCCGTTTGGAACGGAAAATATGGAAATGTTACTCCGAGATACACCGGGGTACGCAAAGAGGTGGCTTAGCATGAGAAATAAAATTTATCTGGGGCTCCTCCTTATTGCGTTTATCTTCCAAGGTTCAATCTTTCATGCCGAAGCAAAAGAATTTGACTATAAATCACCAGAATTTAAAGCCGTTGCGCAGCAGTTTGCTTGTACATGCGGGTGCGGACAGGACCATTATGAATGTGATCCTAATACTTGCCAATTAACAAAGGATTTTAAATCTGACCTGGTCGATATGATGAATAAGGGCTGGGATAAGGACAAGATTCGAGACTATTACGTGAATATTTATGGCGAAGAAATTTTAACCGCTCCTGAGAAAAACGGATTTAGCTTGACTGCCTGGGTACTGCCGTTTGTGGCATTAGGTACCGCTGGTGGTGGATTGTTCTTTGTTATTCGTAAATGGGTCAAACGAAAAGGGACGGAAGAACCAGTGATGGAAAATCAGACGGCTGAGGAAGAAGTGGAAGGCGAAATTCTCTCTTCTATAATTGATGAAGAACGTAAAAAGTATCTATAGGATGTGAACAAAATGCACGATATCTCCATCATTTCAATGATTTTTTCCGCTGCCTTGGCGTTAACTTGCTTGTTTCTAATTTTGTCACCGTTATTTAAGTGGGATACGTACTTACATCTCGGTTCGAAAAATCAAGACTTAGCCTCAACAAAGGAAGCCCTATTGACTACGTTAAACGAAATAGAGTTTGAGTACAAAATGGATAAGATTTCCCCTGCTGATTATAAAAATTTAAAAAGACAATATGAAATAGAAATAGCGAGCATTATGAAGGAAGAAGAAATAATCAGCGGCACCACAGATAAAGATTTAATGGCAGAAGTGGAAAAAGAAATTGAAGAACAAATGAAAAGTTACAAAAGCAAAAGGAGGGATGAAAAGTGATTCGTAAAATCACCGTTATCCTCCTGGGCCTGATGCTGTTTATTCCTGTAAAGGGTTTGGCAGCATCCGACTCCAATATTTTGATTGATATGCATTACCTCGTTGTCAGTCCGGCCGAAGACGGTTCAACAAATCTGATGAATATGGTCGATTACACCAATAAATCGGCAGAAGAGTATAAAGGCGATGACCAGAATGAAGCGGTACTAACTGTAACGCTGCCAGAAGGGGCCAAGGATTTAAATTTTCTAGATAACAAAATTGCGTTTAAACAGGTGGATAAAGGATTTATTACAACTACGTCGATTCCAGGCAACCAAACCATGGTGCTGCCATATAGCTATCGGATGCCAAAGGATAAAGAAATCAATCTTACGGTTGACTACCCGGTTCAGATGCTCCAAATTCTCGTACCAGAGGGCAGGGGAAGCATTGAGATAAAAGGGGCACAATCAACCAATCAGGGTCTGTTTAAATTTGATGATCAAAATTATTGGGGATACAGTATTGAAAATTTAAAAGCAGGTCAGTCCTTTAAGCTGGAGTATAACAAGGATATCCAGCCCAAAGCTGATAGTACCACGCAAACACAGGCAGCTGGGGGAACCGCTAAAAACACGTCCGTTACCCACACTGCACCGGCTTTCCATAATCCGGGCCACCTCAGGATGTGGGCGCAATCACCATTGCATCGTTTTAATCCGCATATTTTTCTGATTATTTTAGGAGCAATCGTTATCGCAGGATTATCCTATTATGCCTACTTTAGAAGAAAAGCGAGATTTGAAAGTGAGCGACTTGGTGCTGATAAGGAGGAAAAAGCCTTTAAGCTGTTAATGTCAAAGCAGAAAGCGATCATGGATAAGATTATCGAATTGGAAGAAACCTTCGGTGATGGAAAGCTGACTGAAGAGGAATATCATGCCAAGCTTGATGCTTACAAACAGCACTTGGTTCACGTGAAATTAAATTTACGCAATTTTGTAGAATAGCAGCTGGAGTGGGAGGGATGCGCAAATGATAGAAATTAAAAAACTGACGAAGCAGGCTGAAAACAAGCTGATCTTACGTGGTGTTGACCTCTCTATCCATAAAGGGGAAACTGTCGGGATTCTTGGTCCAAACGGGGCAGGAAAGAGCACGCTTCTAAAGGTGCTGGCCTCATTGATTAAACCGACATCAGGAATGATCAAGATCAATGGTTTGGACTTGAAGAAAGATTCGCTTGAAATAAAAAAAATATTAGGCTATCTGCCTCATTCCAGCTTGCTTTACGACCATTACTCCCCATTAGAAAACCTCGTCTTCTTCGGGAATATATATGGGGTTAAAAATGTAGAACAAAAAGCGGCCGAGCTTGTTAAAGAAGTGGGTTTATCCTTCTTTTTAAATGAACCGGTCAAAAATTTCTCGCGCGGCATGATCCAACGAATTGCCATTGCCAGAGCGATTATTCATGAACCTGAAGTATTGCTGCTGGATGAGCCGCATACTGGGCTGGACCAGGGCGCTATTGCCATTTTAAACAATGTGATTCTCTCCATGAAAGAGAAAGGAACGACAACCTTAATGGTCACCCATGATTTCAAGCAGGCAGCAGAAATCTGCGACCGCATTGTTATTGTCAAAAACGGCAAAATTGTCGATGACTTCAGAATTGAAAATTCAAGCTTGGGATATGTTTCACAAAAATATGAGCTGCAGGTGGAGGGTGTATCATGAATCTATTTCGCACAGCCTTCTTGCTTGCCCAAAAAGATTTATATTCAGAGTTAAAAACAAAACAAATTTTGGTCACGCAAATTATCTTTGCCGGACTCGTCATCGTTGTATTCAGTTTTGCCTTTGATCCGGCCAATAACACGACAAAGGCTGTAATCCCCGGGATTATTTGGGTCATTATTGTGTTTTCCGGTATTTTGGGTCTTAACCGGTCGTTCATTTCGGAGCAGCGGAACGATACGATGCAGGGGCTGCTTGTTGCACCGATGGAGGCCGCCAGTATTTACTTAGGCAAGTTCTTGGCAAACTTTGCGATGATATTAGTTGTTGAAATCGTTTCTGTTCCGTTTTTATTCTTATTATTTGATTTTAAATTTCTTGGCAGTTTTCCGTATTTTTTATTGGTGATTTTTTTAGGAAGCTTTGGCTTTATTGCCATCGGGACTTTTTTGGCAGCTCTTGCGGCGAATTCCAAAAGCAGTGAAATGCTGCTGCCGCTGTTGTTATTTCCAATTACCACCCCTATTTTAATCGGTGTGGTTCAGGCAACTAAAATCATTTTAACGAACCTGGATCAGTTTTCGAGCGCTTTGGCGTGGATTCAGCTGGTTACAGCGTATGATGTGATTTTCTTTGTTGTTTGTTTCTTATTAATTGATTATGTGCTGGAGGTTTAAGTGATGAGTATGAATCTCGAACGGGAAAAAGCGGTCCTGCCCCCTTCGCAATTGACAGACACGAAAAGTGTTAACCTAGGAAAAGTATTGTTTGGCGCAACCATCATATCGATGTTTACGGCACTATATTTTATCTTTATTTTTGCAGATGAAGAAAAAACCATGAGGGCTGCTCAAAAAATTTTCTATTACCACGTAAGCTCAGCGTGGCTTGCCTTCTTGGCGTTTTTTGTAACATTCGTTTTCAGCATTTTATTTTTAATAAAGCGGAAAAGGATTTATGACACGTATGCCTATGTTTCCGCAGAAATTGGTGTTGTTTTCACGATTATCGTTCTGACAAC
>NZ_JAGYPE020000023.1:69248-77119 GCF_018343545.2 Neobacillus citreus
CGGAAAAGGATTTATGACACGTATGCCTATGTTTCCGCAGAAATTGGTGTTGTTTTCACGATTATCGTTCTGACAACAGGTCCAATCTGGGCAAGATCCGCTTGGAATACCTGGTGGGTATGGGAACCGCGCCTTATTACAACGCTCATTCTATTCTTTATTTACATTGCCTATATCATGATTCGGCAAATGGATGGGGTTTGGGATAAGAAAGCAAGACTCGCCGCAGTCTTCGGAATTATTGGCTTTGCCGACGTACCGATTGTCTTCTTTGCAATCCGCTGGTGGCAGACAAAGTTCCACCCAATTGTTTTTGGTGATGGACCTTCTCAAAAAGGCGGCGGAATTGAGGATACAATGCTTGTCGCCTTGCTGGTCACGATTACAGCTTTTACTATTCTTTATTCCTATCTACTTCATAAGGGTGTTTCTTTTGAAAAAATGAAAATAACAGTAGAACAATATAAGGAAAGATTAAGAGAGTCATTAGATAAATAGGAGGAACCAATCATGAATTATGAATATATGTTAGGTGCTTATTCTGTTGCTTGGGTTGTGATTTTTGCGTATATGCTCATTATTGGAAAACGGCATGACAAGCTGAAAAAGGAAATTGAGTTTTTAAAGCAGTTAGATAAATAGGAAGGAATAAGGCTGGGAGACAGCCCGTCAGGAGGAAGTGCGAATGAACCAGCGGGTTATTAAACCACTTGTGTTGATTCTTATTATCGCGATGTTCGGATTTTTTGGTTATAGCCTTGTCACAAAAGGCAAACATACCGATGTTGGCGATAAAGCCTTTAATTTTGAACTGCCTAATTATGATGGCGGAACGACAAAGCTTTCAGATTATAAGGGTAAAGTCGTGATTTTAAACTACTTTGCAAGCTGGTGCAAGCCTTGTAAGGATGAGTTCCCGGAATTAGCAGCCTTTCAAAAGGATTATGGCGGCAAATATCCATTGCTTATGATAAACCGTGGCGAAACCATTGACCGAATTAAAAAGGTAACAAATGACAATAAAGAAGGAATGGTTTATTTATTCGACTATAATGCCAAAGTTTCCAAGCAATATAACGTAACTGGCCAGCCTGAGACTTTTGTCATTGATAAGCAAGGAATTATAAGAGAACACTACAATGGTCCGGTTACCGAAATGCAAATGTATAACTGGATTAAGAAATACGATAAATGATGCACGGGGACGGTTCTTCTGCTTTTGAGCAGAAGAACTGTCCCCGTTTTTCGTTTCTATTAAATAGATGTAAAAAAATAGAGTGAAAGCAATTTTTAGAAGATTTGTCAGTCATAATGTGTCCAAGCAGGCATACATTTTAATTAATGAGAAGGGTAAATCAAGGAGGAAGCTTTCGTGGAAACCTTACTTAATTTTTTACCAAGAAAAATCGCCGACCTGATCAATCAAATCCCTCCTGTCCAAAAAAAGGAAATCGAAGAAATTCGGATTCGTATTAATCGGCCCATCGAATTAACGATGAGGGGAGCGCCAACCTTTCTATCGTATATTATTCAGCCTGAAGATGCCGTTCAGTTAATGAATAAAATTAGCCATTTTTCCATTTATACCTTGGAAGAGGAGCTTAAGCGCGGATATATCACTGTTTCAGGCGGCCATCGAATCGGTCTAGCCGGAAAAGTCATTCTGGAGAATGAAAGAGTAAAGGCGATAAGGGATATATCTTCGTTTAACATTCGAATTGCGAAAGAAAAGCTCGGCAGTGCCGAACCTATTATTCCCTACATCTGCAATGGAAACTGGATGAACACGATGATTATCGGGCCGCCGCAAACAGGAAAAACAACACTGCTGCGGGATGTTGCAAGGATTATCTCAACAGGTTACCGGAACATTGCTGCCTCCAAAGTAGGCATTGTCGATGAGCGGAGTGAAATAGCGGGATGTGTAAATGGAATCCCGCAATTAACCTTCGGGTACCGTGTGGATGTTCTTGATGCCTGCCCTAAAGCGGAGGGAATGATGATGATGATCCGCTCGATGAGCCCGGAAGTTCTGGTCGTAGATGAAATTGGCCGTAAAGAAGATGCCGAAGCAATCCAGGAAGCCGTTCATGCCGGCATCAAGCTGTTCATGACGACCCATGGGACGAGCCTGGAAGAAATCAGCAAAAGGCCTTCGTTAAAGGAAATACTCAGCCAAGGAATCTTTGATCGGTTAATAATCCTTAGCCGTAAGGCTGGTCCGGGGACGATCACGGAAATTTTGGATGGAAGCGGACAAAAATTAAACCAAAAAGCGAGCGTGACATAGATGGTTAAGCTGATTGGTGCCATTTTTATTGTTGTTGCCACTACCTTCACAGGCTTTGAGGCCGCAAGAAACCTTAGCGAGCGACCGAAGCAGCTGCGAGCTTTGAAATTTGCCCTGCAATCCCTTGAGGCTGAGATCATGTATGGGCATACGCCTCTTCATGAAGCCGCAAGACGGCTGGCAGCCCAGATGGCTAAGCCCCTATCCACTTTTTTTGAGAGCTTTGCAGGGAAGTTGACCAATTCAGAGACAACTGTAAAAGAGGCTTGGGAATCGAGCCTAAAGGAAATATGGAAATCGACTGCATTAAAACAGGGCGAATATGAAATTATGAGGCAATTTGGCGAAACCCTTGGCCGACATGACCGCTTTTCCCAGCAGAAACACATCATGCTGACCCTTTCCCATCTGGAAAGAGAAGAAGCAGAGGCTGTCCAAGCACAAGCGAAGTACGAAAAAATGGTCAAGAGTCTTGGATTCTTATCAGGATTATTGTTGATAATTTTATTATTTTAGGGGGAAAAGCAATGGGTTTAGAAGTGGATATTATTTTCAAAATAGCAGGTGTCGGCATTGTGGTCGCCTTTTTGCATACAGTTCTTGATCAAGTTGGGAAAAAGGAATATGCGCAATGGGTAACCTTGTTTGGCTTTATTTATATTTTATTTCAAGTGGCATCCATCGTAGATGATCTGTTCCAAAAAATAAAATCGGTCTTTTTGTTCCAATAGAAAGGGGGGCTTTGCCATTGAAATTATTAAAATAGTTGGAATTGCCCTCGTCGCTACCTTTCTTGCCTTAATTATTAAGGAACAAAAACCGAACATCGCCTTCCTATTAATAGTCTTTGTTGGCTGCTCGATATTTCTTTTTCTGGTGGACAAGATCTACGAAATCATTCATATGCTCGAAAGACTGGCCATAAATGCAAAGGTGAATCTCGTTTATGTTGAGACGATTCTTAAAATAATCGGGATTGCCTATATCGCCGAATTTGCCGTTCAGATTACAAAGGATGCGGGCCAGGGGGCCGTCGCCTCAAAAATTGAATTAGCAGGAAAAGTCATTATACTCGCCATGGCTATACCAATTCTTACTGTATTAATCGAAACCATAATCAAACTAATTCCGAATTAATCGTTTTCGGGAAGAGGTGTTAGTAAAAGATGAAGCAGTGGCTGCAGATTATTCCAATTATCATTCTCTTAGTCTTTTTTTGCTATAGTCCAAGTGTCCAAGCTGCACAGGGGTCAGAGCCCACTCAAGCCAATACCAGCCCTCTTTCGCCGCAGGAGCTGGTGGATTCACAGCTAGAAAGCTTGGATTTAACAGAGCTTAAACAGTTTTGGGAAGATATTAGCAATAAATACGGCGGTTTTCTTCCGGAGAGCCAGAAGGGAAGCCTGTATGACTTTATCAAAGGCGAGAAAGAGTTTTCGTTCAAGCAGTGGGGTATGGGATTTCTAAAATTCCTTTTCCATGAGTTCCTGGCCAACGGCAAATTGCTCGGTTCATTAATCATGCTATCGATATTCAGTATGTTTCTGCAAACGATGCAAAATGCCTTTGAAAAAAGCAATATTAGCAAAGTGGCCTATGCGATTGTGTATATGGTGCTCGTGATTATCGCTTTAAATAGTTTTCATATCGCCATTTCCTATACAAACGAAGCGATTGGAACAATGATCTCCTTCGTTCTCGCCTTGATTCCTTTGCTGCTTGCTTTGATGGCTGCATCGGGCGGACTGGTGTCGGCAGCGTTTTTTCACCCCGTTATCTTGTTCTTGATGAATATGAGTGGATTATTAATGCAATACGTAATTCTGCCGCTTTTGTTCCTGGCAGCTTTACTAAGCATTGTCAGCACGATGTCTGATCAATATAAGGTCACTCAATTGGCCGCGCTGTTAAGAAACTGGAGCATCGGTTTAATGGGACTGTTTTTAACCGTATTTCTAGGGGTAATTTCCGTCCAGGGAGCATCTACAGCGGTAACAGACGGAATTACGATACGGACTGCTAAATTTATTACCGGAAATTTCATCCCGGTTATTGGCAGGATGTTTACCGATGCGACGGATACGGTTGTCAGTGCCTCAGTGCTTTTAAAAAATTCAGTCGGGATTGCCGGAGTGGCCATTTTGCTGATTATAGTTGCCTTCCCTGCATTTAAAATTTTGATGATTTCATTTATCTATAAATTTGCTGCCGCCATCCTTCAGCCGTTAGGCGGAGGGCCCATTATCACTTGCCTTGATATTATCAGCAAAAGTGTCATCTATGTTTTCGCCGCATTAGGGATTGTCTCATTGATGTTTTTTCTAAGTATAACAGTCATAATCGCAGCCGGAAATTTGACGATGATGATGCGATAGGGAGTGGGTGAGCAAAATGGAATTTTTAAAAGAGTGGGTTACAAATATCATTCTATTTATCCTGTTGGCCACGGTGATTGATATGCTGCTGCCAAATTCAAGCATGCAGAAATATACGAAGATGGTGACGGGCCTTTTGTTAATTGCCATTATTCTAACTCCTCTCTTCAAGATTATTTCAAAGGATTTTGAGGGAGCTATCGCAGCTATTCCTTCTTATCAGGCTCCTGAAGAAAAAAATATGAAAAATTTAATAGATTCGAAGAAAAAAGAAATACAAGCCTCTCAGCATGCATATATTTTAAAAGAAATGGCTGTCCAGCTAAAAAAGGGTGTAGAGGGGGAGTTAATGGAGCAGTATGGATTGGAAATCGCACAAATTGATGTAGAAACAAATGCAGAAAGTGACCGAGCATTCCCTGAAAACCTCCAAAAGGTAATGGTTCTTCTGAAACAGCCAGAAACAGGAGAAAAGACAGTCGAAGCAGTTAAACCAGTAGTAATCAACACAGAAGCACCTCTTCCATCTAAAAAACGGGCAGAAGAAACAGAAAAAATTGCCGCATTTCTCTCTAAAAAATGGAACGTAACAGAAGAAACAGTTGATGTTTCGATTGAAGGGGGGATCCAGAAGAAAAATGGGTAATAATAAAGGGCCAATTTCATGGCTGAAAAAACTGCTTAGAATGGATGAGCAGGATGAAAAATCAGGTAAAAAGCCGGGGAAATTCCAGTATATGCTTCTTGTTCTGTGTATTGGAGCAAGCCTAATGCTTATTGGAAATATCGTGTTAAAAAATGACACTGGCTCCACGGCCATTCCGGCAGCCGCAACCGCAAAGACGGGTGGCGATGAGGATGTCGCCGCTTTTGGATTGAATAAAAGCTCTGGCAATAAAACCATTGCTGAATATGAAGAAAAATATGAGGACCAATTAAAGAAAGCACTCCAGGAAATGCTGGGTGTCGATGATGTTACCGTGATTGTTAACATTGATTCTTCAGACAAGAAAATTTTCGAAAAGAATCGGTCAAACAAATCGCAAACAACCGAGGAATCGGATACTCAGGGCGGCCAGCGCAAGGTTCAGGATAATACCGTTGATGAGCAGCTGGTGATTATCCGAAATGGCGAAAAAGAAGTGCCGGTTGTCGTGGAAACCAAGAAGCCGGATATTCGCGGTGTCTTAGTCGTAGCGAAAGGTGCAGAAAATATTCAAGTGAAAAAATGGATAGTCGAAGCTGTTACACGGGTTTTAGGAGTTTCGAGCCATCGTGTATCAGTTGTTCCTAAAAAATAAAAGGGGGATTTTTAGAATGCTATTGAAAAAGCAAACAGTTTGGTTATTAACGATGTTGAGTCTGGTCGTGGTATTGTCGGTTTATTACATCACATCTCCAGAGCAAAAGAGCACAGACCTTGCCTCTGTGGAGAAAAATGTGAAGAACGAGGTGGCAAATAAGGATACTAAAACGAAAACCGAAGCAAAGGATGGAAAAACAGTCGTTTCTACAGTTGCCGGTGATGCGGAATTTGAAGAGCTTCGCTTAAAGCTTGATGAACTGCGTGGCGAACAGAAGGAAGAATTAACAGCTACTATGGCTTCCACTGATCTTCCAGCAGAAGAGCGGATGAAAGCGAAGGATCAAATGCAAAAGCTGAATGACATTGCTCAAAAGGAAGAATTATTAGAAACGATGATTAAAACAATGGGCTATGAGGATGCATTGGTAAGAGCTGATGGTGAAAAGGTAAGAGTAACCGTTAAATCCAAGAAAAAGCCATCTGCTTCAGCTGCAAATAAAATAATCTTAGAAGTGAAAAAGGAGATCGGTGAAAGTAATTTTGTAGCCGTTACTTTCCAGCCATCCAAATAAAAAGAGAGGTTAGGAAAGCGCTTTTGCGCTTTCCTGTTTTTGTGTTTTAGCTAATAGGGAAGTATAAATTCAACTACACCTCATGAACCGTCCTAGCGGACTCGCCAATCGGTGAGTTTTCATTTATAATTAAGATGATTGAACTCACATGAAGTCTTAAGGTATAGTATTAGTAGCAAGTAATAATTTTAATTTGAACAAGAGGGTGTTATTCAATGTTAAAGGTTCAAGAAATTCGCGAATTAATTAAACTTGTTGATCAATCCAGTATTGAAGAATTTGTATATGAAAACGAAGGCTCTAAAATTCAAATGAAAAAGAATAATGGTGTAACTGTTGTTCAGCCTGCTGTACAACCGGCAGCTGCCCTAGCTCCTGTGGCCGTTCAAGCAGCCCCAGTGCCGGCCCCGGCCCCGCAGGCACCTGTTCAAGCTGTTAAACAGGAAGCACCAAAGGCTGCAGCTGTTGAAACAGAGGATACGAATTTACATAAAATTACTTCACCAATGGTAGGAACATTCTATGCTTCCCCAAGTCCAGAAGCAGAGGCTTATGTAAAAGCAGGTTCAAAAGTAACGAAGGATTCCATCGTTTGTATTGTAGAAGCGATGAAGCTATTTAATGAAATTGAGGCAGAAGTAACCGGAGAAATTGTCGAAGTGCTAGTTAAAGATGGCCAATTAGTCGAGTACGGACAGCCGTTATTTTTAGTAAAGCCAGAATAAGGAGCGTAACGGAATGATAAAAAAACTGTTAATTGCAAACAGAGGAGAAATTGCAGTTCGGATTATCCGCGCCTGCCGCGAAATGGGAATTGAATCGGTTGCGGTATTTTCTGAAGCGGACCGTGAAGCATTGCATGTTCAGCTGGCTGATGAAGCTTACTGTATTGGACCAACGTCATCAAAAGACAGTTACTTAAATGTTACCAATATTATAAGTGTCGCAAAATTAACAGGCTGTGATGCAATTCATCCTGGTTATGGATTTTTGGCAGAAAATGCCGATTTTGCCGAGCTTTGCCGCGAATGTAATATTACCTTTGTGGGCCCAAGTCCTGAAGCGATTACAAAGATGGGAACCAAGGACATCGCAAGGGAAACCATGCGGGAAGCGGGGGTTCCAATTGTTCCTGGATCGAAAGGGATCATTAATGATATTGACGAAGCCCTTGAGCTTGTCAAAAAGATCCAGTATCCGGTGATTATTAAAGCAACTGCCGGCGGTGGCGGTAAAGGAATCCGCGTAGCCAGAAACGAGCAGGAATTAATCAAAGGCATCAATATCACACAGCAGGAAGCGGCGACAGCCTTCGGAAATCCGGGCGT
>NZ_JAGYPE020000024.1:0-14895 GCF_018343545.2 Neobacillus citreus
TTTTTAAAATTTGTATTAGCTGCGAGGGATTCTTGTTGCAGCTGCTTGAATTTTTCGCAGAAACTACGATTGTAGGTTAACACAATTTGCGCATCCGTAATCAATCGGCTTTTATGCTGCAGCATTTCTTGGTCTATTTGTGTTTTTACATCAATAGCGGTTTTCTTTGTGGCTGCCTCTTCCGCTTTGACTACCAGTTGGTTGACAAGGGTCTGATAGTAAGCAATTCCCATTTCCGCTACATCCGTAACCTTGTTGCGATCATCTGTTTTATGAAATTGTTTACTTGCAGTCAGGGTCGCTCCACTGAGTGCGAGTCCAACAATCATAGAAATGGCAATGATGACCAACACAAGGATTAATGTATAACCTTTCTCGCTTTTAATTGGAATCTCCTCCCTTTAATATCTTTTGATTATCGTGTTAGTTTCATAGGTCTGACCTTCTTTGTCTCATAGTGTTATGGTGATTTCTATCGGCTTGTTTGTTTGGTCGATGGTGACATCGCTATTTGTATAAGTTGTTTCTTTGTATGTAATGGTAAAGGCGAGCAATTCCAAATCATCTCGGTTTAATCGATTATTTGCCGTTGTTTCACCGATAAAGGCTTTTTTATCTGTTGAGTTAAAAGATAGCTTATAGGCTGTATTCTTTAAATGGTAGCTTCTTATAGTAGAAATAATCAGATTCGTTTCTCTTTGCAAATCTGTTTTCCCCGATATTTTGGCGAAGTTTTTGTTTATTCCGAAAAAAACACTAAATATTATGTAAGAAATAATCATGAGGATAGCTAATACGGCTAATATTTCAACTAATGTCATTCCCTTCTGATTATTCATTTCGTCAGCTCACTTTCGAATATAGGTGTGGGTTTCAGTATGGCTTGCTGCATTATTAGGATCGATGACCATTACCTTAAATTTGATTAATTTTATGTATGTATTTTTAGAAGGATCAGTGTCATTAACCGTAAGTGTATCATTAGAGATAATCGTGCTGACACTATAATTGGTGGTAATCGTTTTTTTGAGTAGCGATTCAAGCTCACCCTTATCCTTTAGTAAAAATGTTCCATTTGCGGGCTGCATATTAGAATTTACAGCTCCGGTACCATCTGTAATCGGTGTTGTATAGAGTACTATTCCATTTATGTCTTTTAAAGGCAGCCTTAATGATTCCCGTGTAACGTTCTCCTCTATCATATTCACAACCATTTGGGCGGTTTGGAGGGTACCCAATTTTTGCTCACTTTTCTTGGTAAACATAGCTGATTGGGTAAAAAAACCTAATAGGGATGTCAGGAAAATGGAAAGTAGGACTATGGATATAAGAACTTCCACTAATGTTAGCCCTCTTTGGCTTTTGAAATTTTCCAGCATAAAAAATTCTCCGCCTTCTTTTAAAATATATAATAGTATTATACAATAATTAGTAGTCGAAATTTGTATAAATTTTGAAGTTAGTAACGAAAAAATGTATTTTTTTGGAATATTATGTTGTTTAAAAGGATAATAGATGGATAGATTAGGGGACAAATAGATGCAAATGATAATTTGGGCCTTTGGGTCTATGTTGTTAACTTTACTTGTACTAACAATATTGAGAATTGGCCTTACCTTAAAAGGGAAATTGCTGATTGCTTTGGCAGCATTTGTTATTGCCCTAGGCGGGAATGCAGCGATTTCTACCTTCCCATTGTGGCAGACTGCATTAATGCTGCTGTTGCTCATTTTTCTGATTGCCTATGTACTTGATGCTCGAATGGGGCCGGCAATCTATCAAAAGACTTCCGTTTTTGCAGATGAATTTGATTCGTTAGTAGAATTGGAACAGCCAGGACAAGAGATAAGTGCTATGGAAATAAAACAGCAAGATCTATTGCCTAAATCCACTCTTGGAAAACTTGTTAAAGCTTCGGAGATGGCAGAACTCAATTCGTTTGTTCCATACAGGGAAGACGCTTCTGATATTAAAGAAGAGAATATATCCTTCCTGCTAGATCGAGAAACAGAAGAAGTAGTAGACCATGCTGAGATATTGGACTCACCAGAAGGGTATATGTCTGAGCTCGAAAGCTTGCTGGAGTTGGAAACACAGGTAGATACAGAGCCTCAGGAAGTTGAAGGATGGGACAAAATTCCTGATCATCCCGTTGAAATTCCAGATGAGGCATTAGTAGTAGTGGATGAGGAGGCTCCTTTAGATGATGCACTATTGGAGTTTTTAAGTGCTGATCGTGAGGAGGCTGCAGCAGTACATTCAGAAGATACACTTAAGGAATTAGAGTTAGACAAAAAGCTTAGCTTGAGCAAATAAATACCCATTCTATATAGGCAGTGATGAGGGGAGACATAAGATTTGGGTAAAAATAAACAAATGTTTAAATTGTTTGTAGTGCTTTTTTTCAGCACGGCATTTATTTTCAGCTTCTCCCATTTTGGTGCCAAGGCATTTGAAAGCATGTCAAACGCCGACGGTAAGTATTCTGAAGGGACAACAGTCGGATCGATGGATGTATCTGGGAAGACGCCAGATGAAGCATTGTCCTTGCTCGAAGAACAGTATGTCAATTGGGTGAAAGATACTTCAATGGAGATGCAATATGGAGAAAAAACGGCATCTTTTGACTTGAATTTGTTTGCATTAGATACTAATACAACAGTTGCCTCGATCAAAGAAGGGCAAAGCAATCCGATTTACCTTTCGATTGATAAAGAACAGGTGGAGGAACAGCTGCAAACCTTATTTCCACAAATGAAATTAGCGGATTATGATTTGGGAAAGCTTACTCAAAGTTTAAATGAAAAAGCAGCCAATTTCCAGACGGGTACCCATTCCTTTAATCTTTATAATGATTTCCTACTGGCTGACCATATCGATAAGGATGCAGTCATTAACGTGGCGACTGTAAAAACAACTAATCTCTCTAATCTTCAAACCATTATTGATAAAAATATAAAAATGGAAATACCGGAGAATGGGACAGTCTCTTTATTGGAATTTGCAAAAAAGAATCATATCGATAACATTGAAACCCTGAATGTATTGGCAACAGGGATTTACAAAGCGGTTTTGGCTTCTAATTTTACCATCATAGAAAGAAATATCAGCATCCATCTTCCAAATTATGCAGAGTTAGGCTATGAAGCGAAGGTTGATCCGGCAAAAATGGTAGACCTGGCGATTTCTAATCCAAACAAAAGCAACTATTCCATTAATTTTCAAATTGATAATGGCCTGTTAAAGGTAACGTTAAAGGGCCAAAAATTTTTATACGATTATAAAATTACCACAAAAGATGAGCAGAAACTAAAGCCGAAAACGATTGTTCAATATAGTCCAGCCCTTTCCCCTGGGAAGAAAAAAATTCAAACCGCTGGGGAAGAAGGACTAATCATCAAAGTGTATCGTGAAGTGTATCAGGGTGAACAACTTGTCAAAAGTGAGAATATTTCCGAAGACTATTACCCGCCGGTTTATCAGGTGGAGGTTCAGGGGATTACAGCCGCAAACGAGCAGCAAACCTCAACAGCTACAACCAATCAAACAAGTATAGACAACAGCTCTAGTTCAACAAATACCTCTAACCAGGCGCAGTCCACAGCAACCGGGGAACAGCAGGAAAGTGACATATGGGGTAAGCCAAATGAACAACCAAAATAAAAGCAGGGGTATAAAATGAGGCAAACTAGAAAACGACTTGGAAATTTATTAATTGAAGAAGGATTGATTACAGCCGAACAGCTTGAAGCTGCTTTAAAGGATAAAGACCCAAACCAAAAATTAGGTGAGGCTCTTTTGCAAAGAGGCTACCTGACAGAGCAGCAGCTTATCGAAGTGTTGGAGTATCAGCTTGGGATTCCACATGTCAATCTGTTTCAATATTCATTTGATACCAGTCTTTTTTCGCTTATTTCAAAAGAAACAGCACGGCGAAATTTAATTATTCCCTTAAAAAGAGAAGGGAACAAATTATATGTGGCAATGGCCAATCCGATGGACTTCATTGTGATTGATGACCTGCGTTTATCAACTGGATTCCAGATTGAGCCAACCATTGCCACGAAGGATGAAATTCTCCGGACCATCAATAAGTATTATGACGTGGACGACGGATTGGACGAGCTCATGGATGAACTTCCGCAAAATGACCGCGGCCAGTCCGACAACATTACGGATTTAGATTCTCCAATTGTTCGGTTGGTAAACCAGATTTTATCCAATGCCGTTATTCAAAGGGCCAGTGATATCCACATTGACCCGCAGGAAACAAAGGTCATCGTCCGCTACCGGATTGATGGTGTATTAAAGGTGGAACGGGTTTTGCCAAAGAATATGCAAAGTGTGTTGATTGCTAGGATTAAGATTATCTCCAATCTTGATATCACTGAGCATCGAATTCCTCAGGACGGGCGGATTAAATTAAATCTTGATTTTCATCCGGTCGACCTTCGCGTATCAACGCTGCCGACTGTGTATGGCGAAAAGATTGTCATGCGTCTGCTTGATATGGGGTCTACGTTAAACGACCTAAATAAACTGGGCTTTAATGCACTAAACCTTAAACGCTTCAATGAAATGATTGAAAAGCCAACGGGAATTGTTTTAATTACTGGGCCAACCGGCTCTGGGAAATCGTCTACCCTTTATGCGGCACTCAATAAATTGAATAGCGATGAAGTAAATATCATTACGGTTGAGGACCCGGTTGAATACCAATTGGAAGGGATTAATCAGGTTCAAGTCAATCAGAATGTCGGGATGACGTTCGCTGCCGGATTAAGGTCAATACTCCGTCAGGATCCAAATATTATCATGGTCGGGGAGATTCGGGATACGGAAACGGTTGAGGTCGCGATACGAGCCTCTTTAACGGGGCATTTAGTGTTAAGTACCTTACACACAAATGACTCAATTGGGACTGTTACCCGTCTTCTTGATATGGGCGTGGAGCCATTTCTGCTGGCTGCCTCGCTCACTGGGATCGTGTCCCAGCGTCTGGTCCGGAAGGTTTGCCGTGACTGTGCGGAAGTTCAAGAAGCGTCCAAACGGGAAGTAGAAATATTCGCCAAACGCGGAATGAAAATTGATAAAATAACCCGGGGAAAAGGCTGTCCTTCCTGTAATATGACAGGGTATAAAGGCCGAATTGCCATTCATGAGGTACTCGTGATCAATGATGAAATGCGCAGAGTCATGATGAATGGGGAAAGCTTCCAAAAGATGAAGGACATTGCCATTAAAAATAAGACAATCTTTCTAATCGATGATGGTCTTTTGAAAGTAAAACAAGGCCTTTCCACTACAGAAGAAGTTTTACGTGTCGCAATTCCAGAGTAGGAGAACATGATGATGAAGGAAAGAATTGATGCTATTTTAAGATCGGCTATTGAATATAAAGCTTCCGATATTCATTTAACGGTTGGAGTGCCTCCGGTATTTCGGATAAATGGTGAAATAAAACGATATGGTTCAGATAAATTGCTGCCGGACGACACTGAGGCGATGGCAAAAGCGATTATTCCTGAGGATAAGTGGGATTTGTTCAAGGAAAAAGGCGAGCTTGATTTCTCTTATGGTGTTCCGGGCAGTTCAAGGTTCCGTGTCAATGCCTACCATCAGCGGAAAAGTGTTTCTTTGGCACTCAGAGCGGTAGCCTCGAAAACACCAACGATGGAAGAGCTTGATTTACCGGAGATAATTTCTAAATTAGTACAAAAACCACAGGGCTTGATTTTGGTTACAGGGCCAACAGGAAGCGGTAAGTCGACTACCCTTGCTTCCATGATTGATTATATGAACCGCAATATGCGCAAACATATTATTACGCTTGAGGACCCAATCGAGTACCTTCACAGGCATGGTAACTCGATTATCGATCAACGTGAAGTGGGCTATGACACAATGAATTATGCAAGCGGCTTAAAGGCAGCCCTCCGCCAGGATCCGGATGTCATCCTTGTCGGGGAGATGCGTGACCTTGAGACAATCGGTATTGCCATCACGGCCGCGGAAACAGGACACCTTGTGTTAGGGACACTGCATACATCCAGTGCACCGACTACCATTAACCGGATTATTGACGTCTTCCCGCCCGCCCAGCAGCCGCAAATTCGGGTCCAGCTGGCTTCCGTTTTGATAGGAATCATTTCCCAGCGCCTATTCCCGACGGTGGACAAAAAGGGAAGGAAGGCGGCCACGGAAGTCTTAGTCAACAACCCGGCAATAGCCAACTTAATCAGAAATGAAAAGATCCATCAGATTACAAGTACTATGCAAACCTCCCGTGCCCAGGGAATGCATACGCTTGAAATGAGCATCCGCGAATTGATTGAACGCGGCCAGATTGAAAAGGAAGCTGCTTCCCAATATTTACATGAAAAGATGATGATGAATGGCTAAATTTAAATATTCCGGACGCGACCGCAAAGGCAAACGTCAGGGCACCGTTAATGCTGCATCCAAGCGCGAGGCATTGGAGAAGCTAAGGGAACAAGGAATACGTGTCATTGAAATGAATGAAGTACCGGAAACTTTGCTGACAAAGGATATTTCATTCGGAAACCCAGTTAAACTTCAGGACTTTGTTATCTATTTACGGCAGTTTGCCACGCTTATTAAAGCCGGCGTGACAGTTGTTGAGGCAACATCAATCCTTTCTTATCAAACTGAGAGTAAAGCATTGAAGAGGGCGTTATTAGAGGTAGAGCAGGAATTGCGGGAAGGAAATCCTCTTTCAGATGCAGTTTCTAAACATAAAAAGATATTTAACCCTATGTTTGTTAACATGTTAAAAGCAGGTGAAGTCAGCGGTAATTTGGATGTTACGCTTGAGCGACTAGCTGATGACTTTGAAAAACAGCACCATACTAGGCAAAAGGTTGTTTCTGCTCTCACCTATCCAATGGTAGTTGGCGCAATCGCTATACTTGCCGTTATTTTCCTGCTTGTCACGGTAGTTCCTAAATTTGTACAAATGTTTAATGATATGGGTGCAGAGCTACCGGCAATTACTAAATTTGTCCTAAGTGCAAGTAAATTCATGCAATCATTTTGGTGGCTTGTTGCTCTCATTTTTATATTAATTTACTTGTCTTTTATGTTTATGAAAAAGAATATAAAAGCAAAATATTATTTGGATTATGCGCTATTAAGGATGCCGATTTTTGGAAAACTGATGCAAAAAGGGGTATTGGCAAGGATGATGCGGACACTCAGCACCTTATTTTCCAGCTCCGTTCCGATTCTTCAGGCCATGTCGATTATTGAAAAAGTTGTCGAAAATGAGGTCATTTCAAAGGTGATCCGCGAGTCTCGTGTATCTCTTGAAAAGGGTCGGTCAATGACCGAACCGATGAACAAGCACTGGGCCTTTCCTCCGCTTGTCACGCAAATGATTTCAATTGGCGAGGAGACCGGTGCTCTTGATGCGATGTTGGCAAAAATTGCAGAATTCTATGAGAAGGAAGTAGAAACGGCTACTGATAAGCTGAAATCTTTAATCGAGCCGATTATGATCGTATTATTAGCTGGTCTTGTTGGGGTAATTGTCATGGCAATAATGGTGCCAATGTTTAGTATGTATGATCAAATGAGCTGATTTGACATTATTGTACTAAAACGGACAAAAACAAAAAAATAAAGACAAATACTGATAAAAAACTTCTTTTCTGCATCTTACAATTATTGTATACTCATAGTGAAATAATAATAGGTTTTTAGAACCAGAGGGAGAGAAAACATGATTCAATCATTAAAGCAAAAGATGAAGGAACAAAAAGGTTTTACCCTTATTGAATTATTAGCAGTTATCGTTATTTTGGGGATTATCGCCGCTATAGCTATTCCAAGTATTACAAATGTTATTAACAACACCAGGGATAAGGCAAAAGTGGCAGAAGCACTTCAAATTATTGATGCGGCCAGGTTAGCGTATGCTGATGATACTTCAAAAGCATCATGGGGCCCTGGTGACTTAACAGGATATGTTTCAAAACTAAAAGACAATGCATGGACAGTAACGCTTAATAAATCAACTGGTATTTACTCAATTACTAGTCATGATGCAGCAAAAGTAATAACATCGACCTTAACAGAAGCAGAAATAGATGCCGGAACAGCAACAGGTACAACGGTTACAGAAGAACAATTAGCTGCTAAAGCTGATAAAAAGTGATTAATATTTTTTTGATAGTCTATGGCTTAGTTTTTGGTTCTTTTTTTAATGTTATAGGTCTACGTGTTCCATTGAAACAATCAATAGTTAGACCAAGATCAGCATGTCCCACATGTGGACATCAATTAACACCATTAGAACTAATCCCAGTAATATCATATCTGTTTCAAAAAGGGAAATGCCGCGGCTGTCAGTCGCGGATTTCTCCTATATATCCGATTATGGAATTGCTGACGGGAATTTTGTTTGCAGCAGCACCATACTTGGTTGGATGGTCAGGAGAGTTAGTAGTCGCCTTAACACTCATTTCGTTGTTTATGATTATCATTGTTTCAGATATTCATTATATGATCATCCCTGATAAAATTTTAATTTGGTTTGCAGGGATTTTTTTATTGGAACGAATTTTCTTCCCGCTCAATCCTTGGTGGGACAGCCTGGTTGGTGCTGTTACAGGATTTACTCTCCTTTTGGTTATAGCTATAGTCAGCAAGGGCGGTATGGGTTTTGGAGACGTCAAACTTTATGCCGTGCTTGGTTTTGTTTTAGGATTTAAGCTTGTCCTTTTATCCTTCTTTCTATCAACCTTATACGGCGCCGTCATTGGCGGAATGGCCCTTCTATTTAGGATCGTGAACAAACGGCAGCCCATTCCTTTTGGGCCGTTTATTGCCGCAGGAACACTTTCTGCTTACTTTTGGGGATCGAATATAATAAATTTCTATATAGATTTTCTTAATCAAGGATTTTAACTAAGGGGTTTTTTAGATATGGCTTTTTCCCTGTTTACACCCAAAAACCGAATAATCAATCTAGTCCTTAATGACCATTCCATTCGCTGTCTCGAATTAAAGCAAGTAAATCCACCTGCTGCCCAAAAATGGGGAGAGCGATTTCTCCCGCCAGGCATTATTAGCGATGGGAAGATTGTCAAAGCGGAAGCCTTATCTGCAATTTTGGAAGAATGTATTGCTGAATGGAAGATCCAGAGACGGCCAATCCGGTTTATCGTACCGGACCAGCTGGTGATCATTCGGAAGGTATCGATTCCGGCAGATATAGCAGATGATGAGATAAAAGGGTATTTATACCTTGAACTTGGTTCAACGATTCATTTGCCGTTTGAAGAACCGGTATTTGATTATTACCCTCTAACAAACAATGGAAAAACAAAAGATATTCTTCTGTTTGCAGCTCCAGAGCAGTTTGTCATGGAGTATGTGGATTTATTTTCCAATTTAAAACTGAACCCCGTTGCGGCCGATATTTCGCCGCTGGCACTATATCGATTGTTCTATCAACTTGGTATTACAGAACAAGATGAAACGACCATCTCTGTTCAATTTGATCTGACTAGTGTTAATCTGTGTATCTTTGAAGGTTCCGTCCCGGTCGTGATGCGGCCGTTTAATTTTCCATTTGATTTGGATGAATGGGAAATTAAACGGGATAGTTTAGGATCGATGGTTTGCAGGTATGCAGGGGATACAGATGAATTGGCAGACCTGTTTGAAGATATTCTTAAAGAGATTAATAAGTTAATCGATTTTTATCGTTACACCTTAAATAACGAGAATACTGACATCAATCGGATTCTGTTAAGTGGAGATCATCCGATGCTTACTGCCATTACTGATGAGTTGAATGAGAGATTTGACATTCCTGTGGATATCCTTTCACTTGAATACGATGCCACTGATAAACAAAATAGCCTGCCAGCTAATCTATTATTATCTTTAGGTCTTGCTTTAAAAGAGGTGCAATAATGTTAGTTGAAATCAACCTGCTTCCTCAAAAGGAGCCGAGGAAATTTGCCTTTTTTGGTACACTAGCTGGAATTCTTGTGATTTTATTATTGGCTGGCAGCTACTATTATTTTCAAATCAGCTCGGTGAAATCCGATATTGCCTCTGTTAATCGGGAAATTACGATGACAAAAAAGATTCGTGAAGCAGAGGAAAAGAAAAATACGACGGCAGAATCATCAACTTCTGTTAATCAGCTTAAAAGTGCCATTGAATGGGCACATACCTATCCCATTCGGACCATTCCGGTTATGCGTAAGCTTACATCATTGCTGCCGGAGCGGGGATTCATTCAATCCTTTGCTTACACAGAGGCTGGAACCATAACTCTAACCGTTCAGTTTGATAGTCAGCGGGAAGCGGCCTTCTTTTTAAATAATATTCATGAATCAAACTGGATTGAAGATGCTAGCTTAAGTTCTTTAACTGCTGTTGTCCAGAGTGACACAGCAGCCTCGGGCACGCAGGTTGCTTCAACTCAAAGCGGTACTGTTAGCTCCGTTAATCCGAACAGTCAAGTGACGGTTGCCGGAAGCAATACGGAAGGACAAGCTGCGGCCACTACTGGCGCTGCCACAACAACTGCAGCTGTTCAAACGACCACGGCTGGTGGATCTGCTGCTACTAGTACAACTGCAGCAAGTACCCAGGATAGTAATCTCTTGCCGCGTTATACAGCTCAGTTTGAAATCACTCTTAATAAGGATGCTGTTAAGGAGAATATTAAGAAAAGCTGGGATGAGAAGGGAGTGAGCGGATCATGAAACTTGCTATCTCAAAAAGGGACAAATTAATTTTACTGGCCGCTATTCTCTTGTTAGTCTTACTCATTGTTTATGCTCAATTTTTGAAGCTATCTCCTTTACATTCTGACTTAGAAAGCCAACAGCAAACCTTAAAGACAGAGCAAAAGCTTCTTGAAGCTGTGAGCCGGAAAAAGGCAGATAGCTCGATGACGGTTGCTGAGAATACTAGAGAATTGCAGAAAGTGCTGCCTGTTAACCCGTTACAGGAGCAGCTTATTCTGGATTTGGAAAAAGCCGAAGCTGTTTCAAACAGTCAAATTCTTTCGATGGGTTTTTCTAAGGATGGTGCCGTTGCTGCTGCTGAGCCTCAGACAGATTCGCAAGCTGCCGGAAATCAGCAGAGTACTAGCAATCAAGCAAATTCAAACCAGAATACTGGAAGTCAAAGTCAAGGTACGACACCCCAAACTTCGACTACAGCTTCTCAAGGAACAGATGCGAATAGTCAAGCTTCCGGTGATCAAGCTGCTCAGCAGGCGGCAGCACCGGCGTTGAAGAAGCTGACTGTTCAGCTATCTGTTGAAGCGCCAAGCTACGAAGAATTTGAAAAATTTGTTGAAACGCTCGAGACGTTAAAGCGGATCGTGGTGGTGGAAAGCATTAATTATACGGGTAGCAAAGAAGTGACAACGCAACAGGAGGAAACTGAGAAGCTTACTTTTTCATTAACAGTTTCTGCGTTCTATATGCCAGAACTGGCTGACCTTAAGCAGGATTTGCCGAAAATTGATGCCGAAGCCCCCGCGGGTAAAACAAATCCTTTAAGCCAGTTTCCAACTGCTTCAACACAGCCATAGTCTTACTCATGCAAATCAACGAATAATTTGACGAAACTCTAAGATAACAAGACGACAAAAGTCTTGTTATTTTTTTTTGCCGGTATGTTAGGATGGAACATATTACTGTCGAACAGAAAGGAGAACGTAAAGTGGACAAGCCTAAAAAGGGCCATACCATCACGATTAAATTAAATGGAGAAACCAAATCCTTTCGTGAAGAACCCCGAAAAAATGTGCCGGAGCCTAAACCAGAACCTATTCCAAACGAAATAAAAATAGATTCAGAATTACAAGAATCTGAAGGAATCAATGAGGCAGCAGCTGCTCAGGAATCTATCGAAGAAAGCTTTGATTGGATTATTCCGGAATCCTCTGAAAATGATGTAGAGGAATTTACAATAGTCAATTCCCAAAACATTAAAAACAGCAGACCAAAAAAATCTTCAATTTCATTTGCTAGTTTTTCGAACAAAAACAATCGCCGGCCAATTGGATCTATTGTCATTACCGCCGTTTGCGCAATTCTCATTGGCTTAACGATTGGCTTTTTTATGCTTAAGCTAGTCATAACAGAATCCGGTGAAAAGCCTGTCACCGAACCAAATGTAGCTGGAGAAACTGGAAATGAAAAAGAACAAACGGAAACAACAGATAAAACAGCGGCCACTTCGATCGAACAGCTTTCTACTTATGTAGTCCAAGGCGGTGTTTTTACCTCGAAAGCAGGTGCTGAGGATACTGCTAAACAATTAAAGTCTAGAGGTATTCCTTCCGAACAGGTAGAAATCGGCGGAAAGTTTTATTTATTTTTGAGCGTGGCGGATTCGCTTGAAACGGCCAAATCAATAAGTACCAAATATAAAGATAAAGGTGCCGAGGGGGCCTTCGCCAAACCGTTGATGCTAGATGAAAAGAAGCTTTCAAACCTTACAGACAATGAAAAGAGTTTTATCGAATCGCTTCCTAGTATCTATCAATCTCTTTCAACCATGGTTTCTGGTGCGCTCGTATCAAGCAGCGTGTCTGCTGATGCTGGTATAAGTGAAAAACTAAAAATAAACAACATTAAAAACGATAGCATCAACAAAATGAAAACAGAGTTAATGGGTGCTGACGAAAAGGTGAAAGCTTTTCAAAAATCTAAGGATACAAAAAGCTTGGTTGATGCTGAGCAGCATTTACTAAACTTCCTGTCCATTTACAATTCGTTGTAGCATCTTTTGACAAACTAAACTACCGCTCGATATTTTCCGGGAAATTATTGCAAAATAAAGCCTGCCGAATCGACGGCGGGCTTTTTATAGCACACCATTCGGCAAATATTGATAAAAGTTGTATAATCTGACAAATTTCTTCAAAATTTAATAATATAAAAATTGTTTGCACCGCTCTTTTTTGATACGATTAACTTGTATCTCCCTAATGCGTTGCAAAAAAAGGTAAGGTGATAAAATGCAGAACCTCATTTTAGCCTCTTCTTCTCCACGGCGAAAAGAACTTCTAGAAAATCTCCATTTAACATTCACAATTTCAAGCAGTGATGTGGATGAAAGCTTTGACCCCAAGCTTTCTCCGGAAGAAGTCGTAATGGAATTGGCCGAACGCAAGGCACAGGCTGTTTTTAAAGAAAACAGGGATGCCTTTGTGATTGGTTCCGACACGATTGTGGTTGCGAACAATCAAATCTTGGGAAAGCCAGCTGATGAGGCAGAAGCCGTACAAATGTTAAAGACCCTTTCAGGCAGTCAGCATGATGTATTTACAGGTGTTTCAATACTATCTCCAACTAGCTCAACTAAGTTTTATGAAAAAACAGAAGTTTGGTTTTGGGAGTTAACGGATGATGAAATACGGTCATATGTAAAAAGCGGTGAACCGCTTGATAAAGCAGGGGCATATGGCATTCAGCAGCTTGGAAGCATGCTTGTCAAAAAAATCCATGGGGACTATTTTGCGGTTGTCGGCCTGCCGGTTGCAAGAACCAGAAGGGAATTGAAACGGTTAGGCTATCATTTGCCGTACTAATTTTTTCTGGCATTGACTCCCGACACTAAGGGAGGGAAAAGTTATGTCAACCAACACATTAATGATTCGTGATTTCCCACAAGATGAACGGCCAAGAGAACGGTTTATCCAGCATGGCCCGCAAAGTTTATCCAATCACGAGTTAGTTGCAATATTACTTCGGACCGGAACGAAGGATGAATCAGTGCTGCAATTATCGAATCGCCTTTTAACTCATTTTGAAGGTTTAAGGCTGTTAAAAGCGGCCACTTTGGAGGAAATTACCGAAATAAAAGGGATTGGCTCGGCGAAAGCGATACAGCTTCTGGCGGCTGTCGAAATTGGCAGGAGAATTGCCAATTTGGAATATAATGACCGCTATGTAATCCGCTCGCCAGAAGACGGAGCAAAGTATGTCATGAACGATATGCGCTTTCTGTCACAGGAGCATTTTGTCTGCTTGTATTTAAATACCAAGAATCAGGTCATGCATAAACAAACGGTATTTATTGGCAGCTTAAACGCTTCCATCGTTCACCCGCGTGAGGTATATCGGGAGGCATTAAAGCGGTCTGCTGCATCCATCATTGCTCTTCACAATCACCCGTCCGGTGACCCCGCTCCAAGCAGGGAGGACATTGAGGTGACAAAGCGGCTGGTGGAATGCGGGAAAATCATTGGCATCGATCTCCTTGATCATATCATCATCGGAGAAAATAAGTTTGTTAGCTTGAAGGAAAAAGGATATTTGTAATGCTATGATTTTATTTGACGTTAGGCTATAATATTGTTTATGATTTTTTAGGACTGCCTAATTATTTACGTTACAATTATTGGAAGTTTTTACGATAAACACCTGCCTTAGGACAGAGCATTTAGTATCAGAAAGGGAGATACAACGTTATGTTTGGAATTGGAACAAAGGATCTTGGGATAGATTTAGGAACTGCCAACACCCTTGTGTATGTAAAGGGGAAAGGGATTGTCACAAGGGAGCCATCTGTGGTGGCGATGCAGACGGATTCAAAACACATTGTTGCGGTTGGAAATGACGCGAAAAACATGATTGGCCGGACTCCGGGAAATGTGGTTGCCGTTCGTCCGATGAAGGATGGTGTCATTGCTGATTTTGAAACAACAGCTGTCATGATGAAGCATTTATTCCGCGAGGCGCAAAAGAATAAAGGCTTTTTCGCCGGTAAGCCGTATGTAATGGTCTGTGTACCATCAGGGATTACAGCGGTTGAAGAGAGAGCGGTTATTGATGCAACAAGACAAGCGGGAGCAAAGGATGCCTACACGATTGAAGAGCCGTTTGCTGCCGC
>NZ_JAGYPE020000024.1:14995-76369 GCF_018343545.2 Neobacillus citreus
TCCAGTCTGGGAACCGACGGGAAGCATGGTTGTTGACATCGGCGGCGGAACAACGGAAGTAGCGATTATCTCTTTAGGGGGAATTGTTACTTGCCAATCAATCCGTGTTGCTGGTGATGAGATGGATGAGGCGATTATTTCCTATATTAGAAAAACATATAATTTGATGATTGGTGACCGTACTGCGGAAACAATCAAAATGGAAATCGGTTCAGCAGGCACGCCAGAAGGTATCGATAACATGGAGATTCGCGGCCGTGACCTTCTGACTGGTCTGCCAAAAACAATTGAAATTTCCGCCAAGGAAATTGCCTCCGCTTTAAGTGATACTGTTTATGCCATTGTTGAAGCAGTGAAGAATACGCTTGAAAAAACACCACCGGAATTGGCTGCCGATATTATGGACCGGGGAATCGTCCTCACCGGCGGTGGAGCGTTGCTGCGCAATATTGACCGTGTCATTAGCGAAGAAACAAAAATGCCTGTCCTGATTGCAGAAAACCCTCTCGATTGCGTGGCAATCGGCACAGGAAAGGCTTTAGACCATATCCATTTGTTCAAAAACAAAGCTAAAGATTCAAGATAGATAGAAAAGCGGAAGCGCCTTGATCAGGGGCGACGGGCATAAGACGAGTCGGCGAGAAGGCTGTTTTTTAGCCTTCTTGACGGATTGGCTTATGACCCCGAGCCCCTAGGCGCTGGAGCTGGACAATGAAAAATAGAGGTGTAATATCATGCCACAGTTCTTTTTGAATAAGCGTTTGATCATTTTGCTCGTCAGCATCATTGTTCTCGTGGCATTGATTGGGTTTTCTTTAAGGGAGAGGAGTAAACTTACCTGGCCGGAGCAGTTCGTCAAGGACTCAACCGGCTGGGTTCAATCCCTGGTTTCAAGGCCTGCCCAGTATGTTGCAGGCTTTTTTGAGAATCTTCAGGATTTGCAAGATACATATGATGAGAATAAGGAATTAAAATCACGCGTTGAGAAAATTGCCAGCCTTGAAGCAGAAGTTCAAGAACTGAAAAAAGACAACAAAGAATTACGTGACGTTCTCGATGAAAAAAAGACCCTGAGAGATTTGGAACCAATGCCGGCAACAGTTATTGGCAGAAATCCTGATCGTTGGCATGAAATGATTATTATCAATAAAGGCAAGTTAGATGGAATTAAAAAAAATATGGCTGTTGTAACAGCAACAGGATTGATTGGAAAGGTGAAAAACGTCACCCAATTTAGCTCAACAGTGCAGCTATTGAGTGCGATGGACCCGAAAAACCGGATCTCCGCTGTGATTCAGGGGGAAACCGAGGTTTACGGATTCGTTCAGGGCTTTGATGATAAACAAAAAATGCTTCTCGTTAAAGCTATTCCATCAGGAGCTAAGGTGGAAAAAGGGCAGACGGTCATCACCTCAGGAATGGGCGGTGTCTTTCCTAAGGGGCTGATGATTGGCAAGGTAGAAGAGGTGAAACCGGATCAATATGGCTTAAATCAAACTGCACTAGTGAAGCCGGGAGCGGACTTTTACGATATTGAAAATGTCATGGTCATTAAAAGGTTAATGACGAGCCCTGAGGAAAGTGCGATGAAATCCGGGAAGGAGGAAGACTTGTGAGAAAATTCTTTCTCCCTCTTTTGTTTTTGCTCCTTTTTATTTTTGAAAGTCTGTTTGTTCAATTTTTGCCCGCTGATTCCTTTGGAAACCGTATACTAGTTCCGCGGTTCCTGTTTGCCACTCTGCTTTTTTTGACGATATATGTTGGGAAAAACCAGGGGATTATTTATGCGGCCATCTTTGGACTTCTATTTGATATCGTATATGTCGAAATTATCGGCATTTATTTTTTCTTGTTTCCATTTATCTGCTACCTAGCAGCAAAGGTTATGCAGGTGATCCAGTCCAATATCGTTGTCGCTTTCTTCGTTTCCCTTTTGGGAGTTGCGCTGTTAGAAGTGGGCGTGTATGAAATTAATTATTTAATCCATGTGACAAATCTTGATTTTATGAGCTTTGTCAATTTGCGTTTCTATCCTACTCTTATATTAAATGGAATTTTTCTCGTGTTAGCAGCCTATCCTTTAAAACGCTGCTTTGAAAAACATGCCGAGGCACTGCGGGAGGATTTATGAATCGGGTAAAAGTCTTGGTATGGCCGCTCCCTCATTCACAGATTGTTCCTGATGACAAAGTTTGGGGAATGTTTTTTTAAAAAAAGGAAAATGGAAAGTTCGTGTCGAACTCTTTAAAGATGGATGTTTATGATTTGGATTTGGGAAATAATGGCTAAAATCCGAAATTGTTTTTGTATTTTGAGGTGAAAATTCTCCATGAAAAATCGGCAAAATGTTACAATAAAAGGAACAAAGGACGGGCTTGTTCTTCATCTTGATGATACCTGTTCCTATGAGGAATTAAAGCAAGAACTCGACCAAAAGCTCTCCGCCAACTCCAGAACGCAGGAGGAACGCCACTTAATTTCTGTGAAAGTGGATATTGGCAATCGCTATTTAACGGACGATCAAAAGGAAGAACTAAAAGAATTAATCCGCCAAAAGAAAAACTTAATGGTGGATGATATTGAATCGAATGTGATTACGAAGGAAGAAGCCAATCGACTAAAGGAAGAAAACGAGGTCGTAACGGTTTCAAGAATCGTCCGTTCCGGGCAGGTATTAAGAGTATCAGGGGATTTACTGTTAATTGGAGATGTGAATCCAGGTGGAACCGTGATTGCAGGCGGGAATATTTTTATAATGGGTGTCCTCAAAGGAATTGCACATGCAGGGTGTTTTGGCAATGAACAGGCAGTTATTGCCGCTTCGAGCATGAAGCCATCGCAGCTAAGAATCGGCGAATATATAAATAGATCCCCAGATTCGAATCCTGCCAATGAGCACAGAGAAATGGAATGTGCTTACATAAATGAGAACCATTATATTATTATCGATAGATTACAAGCTTTAAATCATTTAAGGCCTAATTTAACGAGATTAGAAGGGGGACATTAAAGTGGGAGAAGCAATCGTAATTACATCTGGTAAGGGCGGCGTCGGCAAAACAACAACCTCTGCTAATATCGGCACTTCGCTGGCTCTTCAGGGAAAGAAAGTATGCTTAATAGATACGGACATCGGCCTTCGAAACTTAGATGTCGTAATGGGGTTAGAAAATAGAATTATCTATGATTTAGTCGATGTGGTTGAAAAAAGATGCAAAACCCATCAGGCACTCGTTAAGGATAAGCGATTTGACGGACTTTTGTACTTGCTTCCGGCAGCACAGACTGTCGATAAGTCAGCTGTTACACCCGAGCAGATGCAAGAGTTAATTACTGAGTTAAAGCAGGACTATGACTACATAATCATCGATTGTCCGGCCGGAATCGAGCAGGGCTATAAGAATGCCGTGGCCGGTGCGGATAAAGCCATTGTAGTTACAACGCCGGAGGTTTCTGCTGTCCGCGATGCCGACAGGATCATCGGCCTTTTAGAAAAAGAAAAAGACATGGAGCCGCCAAGGCTAATCGTCAACCGGATTCGCAATCATATGATGAAGACCGGTGATATGCTTGATATTGATGAAATTACCCAACATTTATCGATCGAACTGATTGGCATTGTCGCTGACGATGAAGAGGTTATCAAAGCATCGAATCATGGTGAGCCGATTGCACTAAACCCAAACAGCAAGGCATCGATTGCCTACCGAAATATCGCCAGAAGAATTCTCGGAGAGTCCATCCCACTTCAATCACTCGAAGACCAAAATAAAGGTGTATTTTCAAAACTGAAGAAATTCTTTGGAGTTCGATAAAATCAAAGCCTGTTCACAACATCTGTGGACAGGCTTTTTTATATGCTTGTCATACTCTATAAAAACTCTACATAAACTTGTACAAACTGTGTGAAAAGGGTTGATGGGTATGGCGCGGTCTACTCCGGATGAAATACGGCGGCGAATCGCAAAGAGAAAAAAAGAAATGGGCGGCAGCAAGGCAAATGCGCCAGATCGGAATTTGTTATGGCCAGGGGATGAGGAAAAATATGAATTTAATTATATACCCCCGTCTTCAGGCAGTGATGGTGATGATGGACACCCCTTATTTAAAAAGGAAGTATTCTTTTTCAAAATTCTAGCATCGATCCTCTTGTTCTTAGTAGTGGCGATTATGTTCCGCAATCAAACGGCCACTTTTCAGCCGGCGAGGGACGTCGTCCTAAAAACAATGGATCAAGATTTCAAGTTTGCCGTTGTTTCCAAGTGGTATGAAGATAAGTTTGGCAAGCCGCTTGCTTTGTTGCCTTTTTCTGAAAAAGACAAATCAGAAGCGAAAGAGCAGGTCCAAAAAGGGGCCGTTCCGGTAACAGGAAAAATTCTTGAGAACTTTGAGAAGAACGGCCAGGGAATCATGATTGAGACTGGCAAAGGAGCGGCAGTCCAAGCGATCAGTGACGGGTTTGTCATGGATGCTGGAGAAAAGGAAGGGATCGGGAAAACCGTCGTTATCCAGCATTCCGATGGAACAGAAACATGGTATGGGAATTTAAAAGATATCAAGGTCAAGCTCTATGAATATATCGATAAGAGAGCAGTGGTGGGGACAGTTTCCGATTCAGCGGGAGAAGACAAAGCAAAAGGCCAGTATTATTTTGCTGTTAAAAAAGGCGAAGAGTTCATCGACCCGATTCAGGTGATTCGTCTTGAATAAAGTGATTGAGTTACTCCGGCATGTTCATATCCACCCGCTGTTATGGTTAATCGTTGCACTCTCAATCGCCACGGCCCATTTTATGGAAGTCAGTTTACTCCTGGGCATCATTTTTGTTCATGAAATGGGGCATGCGGCGGCGGCTTCTTTTTTTTCCTGGAGAATCAAAAGGATCACCCTCCTGCCATTTGGCGGGGTCGCGGAGATGGATGAGCACGGGAATCGACCGTTAAAGGAAGAGGCCATTGTTGTCTTAGCAGGTCCGCTCCAGCATGTATGGATGGTGGGAGCGGCATTTGCTCTCCTTCATTTCAATCTGTTTCCCGAGGATTTATTTCCATTATTTATTGAATATAATCTGATGATTTTAATTTTTAACCTTTTTCCAGTTTGGCCGCTCGATGGTGGGAAACTGGTATTTTTACTGTTATCATTGAAAAATTCTTTTGCAAGCGCCCATCGCACCACGCTGATGATTTCCTTCGTCAGTTTATGCATTTTTTCATTTGTAATATTAGCCACAGCACCAGCCCATATCAATGTTTGGGTAGTAATCGGCTTCTTATTCTTTTCGCTTTATTACGAATGGAAGCAGCGGCGCTTTATTTTCATGCGCTTTTTACTTGAACGTTATTACGGGAAAAAATCATCAAGTCCAGACTCCTTGAAACCTATCCAGGCAGATGAGCAGGATCTTTTGATTAACGTCTTGGAAAAATTCCAGCGCGGCTGCAAGCACCCTATAATTGTCGAGGTCGACGGCAGGGAAAAAGGCACTCTCGATGAAAACGAATTGCTGCATGCCTATTTCACAGAAAAACGTTTAAACGACAAAATCAGCGACCTTCTCTTTTTGTATTAGTAAGGTATAATAGTATAGAAAGCAGAGAGCGCTCGTCTGGGTACGAGCGCTTTTTCATGTAACTTTGGGTAAAATAATGGTTAACCCAATAAGCTATTATAAAAAGGTGAGGAAACAAGGTTTGGAAACATTAATTATAAATTACATAGGACGGGAAAAGCGTTTCGCTTATCTTCGTGGAAATCGTATAGAAAAGATTATTTTTGATCGGCCAGAACATCGATCGCTGGTTGGTAATATTTATTATGGGACCGTGACAAAGGTTTTACCCGGGATGAATGCAGTTTTTATCGATATCGGGGAAGAGAAAAATGCTTATTTACATCGTGATCATCTTCCAGCATATGTGTTAGCATCAGAAAAACAAGGAAATGTCTCGTCCTACGTCCATCAAGGGGAAAAGTTGCTTGTACAGGTTGACAAGGATGCGACAGGTACCAAAGGTCCGAAAGTTACAGGTATTATCGAAATACAAGGCACAAACCTGATTTACATGCCAAAAGGGCGATATGTCGCAGTATCCAAAAAAATCGCGGACGAAAAACAAAAAGCACGGCTTCGACAAAAAGGTAACCACGTAAAAACCGAAGAAGAAGGCCTGATTTTTCGGACATCAAGCATTACCGCAACCGAAGATGAGCTATGCGATGAATTAAGCAGCCTGCGTGAGAAATATCAAGAATTTACCAAAAAAGTCGCTGCCTTAAAAAAGCCGGGACTAATTTTTCAAAAAGATACCTTTTTGGAAATGATTCAACATCAAGCTGAAAAAATGTCATCAGGTGAAATCATCGTAGATGACCTGGAACTAAAAAAACTACTCGGAGAAAAGCATGCCTGCATCTATTATAATGGAAAAGAAAATATCTTTTCCGCCCACCAAATTGAGCATGAAATTGATAAAGCTCTAAAGCGGGTTGTCTGGCTTGACCATGGTGCTTATCTCATCTTTGATGAAACAGAGGCCCTCACCATTATCGACGTAAATACCGGGAAATTTTCCGGCAAGCAAGATTACCAGGATACCGTGCTTAAAACCAATCAGCTGGCAGCGAAAGAAATCGTCAGACAGCTGCGTCTTCGTGATATTGGCGGGATTGTGCTCATTGATTTTATTGATATGAATCGTGACTCGGACAAGCAATCGATTCTAAATCTTTTTGAAAAAGAGCTGTCAAAGGATGAAAAAAGAACGAAAGTGATTGGCTTTACGCCGCTAGGGATTCTGCAGCTGACTAGAAAAAAAACGAAGGTTACCTTGTCGGAAACGTTGCAGGAAAAATGTCCGGTATGTGAGGGGACAGGAAAAATCTTAAGTGCAGAGACGGTTGCGTTCCGGCTAGAAAGGGAGCTATTGGAGCATCGCTATTCTGAATTTGAAGCAGTCCTGGTAGAAACGACAAAAGAGGTTAAAGAGCAGTTTCTTCCCCATTTAGAAATCTTAGAAGAAATGCTTCATTTTAAAATGTTTTTTACAACCACCATAGCTCCAGCACATTATTATTTATTGAAGCAATTCGGGACAGTGGATGAGATATCCCAAAAAGCTGTTGACACTTTCGTCTAAATTATGTATGATTTTAATGTTATGTTTGTAGCGCACCCGTGCTACAACCGCACATGACAGGTAGTAAGTCTTACGCTTTAGCATAAGCGCCTGTTTTTGGCGAGTCTGAGTTTATAAGGAGGTGCAGTTCATGTACGCAATTATCGAAACTGGCGGAAAGCAAGTGAAAGTTGAAGAAGGTCAAGCTATCTACATTGAAAAACTAAATGCAGAAGCTGGCGAAACAGTTACTTTTGACAAGGTTCTTTTTGTTGGCGGTGAAAATGTAAAAGTAGGAAGCCCTGTTGTTGCAGGCGCTACTGTTACAGCTAAAGTTGAAAAACAAGGCCGTCAAAAGAAAATCATTGTTTTCAAGTACAAGGCGAAGAAAAACAACCGTAAGAAGCAAGGTCATCGTCAACCTTATACTAAAGTAGTCATCGAAAAAATCAACGCGTAAGGTGTTGAGTAATAGATGATTCACATTACGATTAATCGTACTGAATCCGGACTCGTTCATTCCTTTACGATGAGCGGACATGCTGACTTTGCAAAACGTGGCCGAGATATTGTTTGTGCTGGTGCATCGGCTGTTTCATTTGGAACAGTGAATGCCATCGAGGCTCTTACGGGAGTCAAAGCACAGGTTAAACAAGGGAATGGCGGCTTTCTCCAATGTACGTTTCCAGAGAATATTTCAAACGAAACACAAGAGAAAGTTCAGTTGTTGCTTGAGGCGATGATTGTCTCACTTGAAGGGATTGAAAAGGAGTACGGAAAGCACATAAAATTAACCTTCAAACAGTAGGAGGTGGAACAAATGTTAAGATTAGATCTTCAGTTTTTCGCTTCTAAAAAGGGAGTAGGTTCAACAAAGAACGGACGTGACTCTATCGCAAAGCGCCTTGGTGCTAAGCGTGCGGACGGTCAATTTGTAACTGGCGGTTCTATCCTGTACCGTCAACGCGGTACTAAGATTTACCCAGGTGAAAACGTTGGCCGCGGTGGAGACGACACTCTATTTGCGAAAATCGACGGCGTTGTAAAATTCGAGCGCTTTGGTCGTGACCGCAAAAAAGTGAGCGTATATCCAGTAGCTCAAGAAGCTTAAAGTTACTAGAAAACTCTAACCATAACGGTTAGAGTTTTCTTTTTACCTTAACACCCTCACCTGTTTATTCATCATCATTGCACTTTTGCCTCTCCAAATCGTATCATTCAACATAAAAATTGCTTACTCATGGTTGTTTTTTTGATATACTAACAGAAAATAGTTTCCGATAAAGGATTGGGAGAGTACGCATGGAGAAAGAATGGGATATTATCGAAGTGCTGCGGCATTCACGACATGATTGGTTAAATAAGCTGCAGCTCATCAAAGGTAACCTCGACTTAAATCGAATTGACCGGGTTAAAGAGGTCATTACGGAAATTGTAGTGGAGGCACAGCATGAGACAAAACTGTCTAATCTGGGACTTCCGCAATTTGCCTCATTATTATTTACAGCTAATTGGGAAAGTCATGCCTTTCAGCTAGAATATGAGGTTTTTGAGGATTCTGAGTACATAAAGATTAATGACTTCAAATTAACTGAATGGACAAAATCCCTTTTTGCCCGTTTAAATCAGACGATTGAAGCATTTCAAGAAAACCATTTATCCATAACAATTGAACCGCAGTCAGATGGAATTCGTTTCTTTTTTGATTTTCGCGGGATAATAAATAATAAGGAACTGATTGAACAATTCCTGGCTGGTTCACAAGAGGTGACCATTAAGGAATTTACCGAAAGCGAATTCGCGTTAGAGGTGTTTATGCCTGCTGTTTAATTCTGTGTGCATACGCCCGCGATCTCGTCGCATTCATCAGTTATTTTAAAGAACGACGGGAGGATCAACATGTTTGTCGATCAAGTAAAAATTTATGTAAAAGGCGGCGATGGCGGTAACGGAATGGTTGCGTTTCGCCGTGAGAAATATGTACCTAATGGCGGTCCAGCTGGGGGTGACGGCGGTAAAGGTGCAAATGTAGTTTTTGAGGTGGAAGAAGGCTTGCGTACGCTGATGGATTTCCGTTATCAGCGTCATTTTAAGGCACCACGGGGTGAGCACGGCATGTCCAAGGGGCAGCATGGAAGAGGCGCCAAGGATATGATTGTTAAAGTGCCGCCGGGAACGGTTGTTATGGATGCGGCTACAAATGAGGTCATTGCCGATTTAGTTGAGCACGGTCAGCGCGCGGTTATTGCCAAAGGCGGCCGCGGAGGCCGTGGGAATACCAGATTTGCGACACCGGCAAACCCAGCTCCTGAGATTGCTGAAAACGGCGAACCGGGCCAAGAGCGCGACGTCATTCTAGAATTGAAGCTTCTTGCCGATGTAGGTCTTGTTGGGTTTCCAAGTGTCGGAAAATCAACATTATTATCAGTTGTTTCTTCAGCAAAGCCGAAAATTGCGGAATATCATTTTACGACCATCGTTCCTAATCTCGGAATGGTTGAAACCGAAGATGGCCGCAGCTTTGTTATGGCCGACCTTCCTGGGCTTATTGAAGGCGCACATGCCGGAGTTGGCTTGGGGCACCAATTCTTACGTCATATTGAACGGACAAGGGTCATCGTCCATGTTATCGATATGGCGGCGGCTGAGGGAAGAGATCCATATGAGGACTATCTAACGATTAACAAGGAATTGCAAGAATACAATCTCCGTTTGACCGAGCGGCCGCAGATTATTGTCGCGAACAAAATGGATATGCCTGATGCGGAAGAGAATTTGCAAATATTTAAAGAGAAGCTGCAGGAGGATTATCCGATTTTTCCAATTTCTGCGATATCACGAAAAGGTCTTCGTGAGCTGTTGTTTGCAGTTGCTGATAAAATTGAGGAAACACCGGAATTCCCGCTTCAGCATGAAGAAGAAGAGGAAACAGGCGTTCACCGCGTTGTCTATAAACACGAAGCCGATGCTGATGCGTTTAACATTACAAGAGATCCGGATGGAGCTTTTGTCCTTTCTGGTGATAAAATTGAAAGACTGTTTAAGATGACTGATTTTTCAAGGGATGAATCTGTGCGCCGTTTTTCACGCCAGCTCCGCGGCCTTGGGGTTGACGATGCCTTAAGAAAAAGAGGAGCCAAAGATGGGGATATCGTGAGGCTGCTGGAATTTGAATTTGAGTTTTTAGAATAAGTTGAGGTCCCTAAGAGGGAGAGATGAGCATGGCTAACTTTGATAAAAAATTTTATTTGGTCCGTGAGGATGTTCTGTCGGATGCGATGAAGAAAACCATCGAAGCGAAGGACATGCTGGAAAGAGGGAAGGCAGAATCCATTTGGGATGCAGTTCAAAAGGTGGATTTAAGCAGAAGTGCTTTTTATAAATATAGAGATACTGTCTTTCCTTTTTCTTCGGTTTCAAAGGACAGAATCATTTCGTTATTTTTCCATTTAGAGGACCGTTCCGGAACCCTGTCAAAACTGTTAAGTGTTGTTGCGGGTTCAGGCTGCAATGTTCTAACGATTCACCAAACGATTCCGCTTATGGGGCGAGCTAATGTTACACTTTCATTAAACACTGCCGGTATGTTACATGATATAGATTCTTTGCTGGCCGAACTGAGAAAGCTTGAATTTGTAGAAAAGGTTGAAGTGCTGGGAACAGGTGCATAGTGAACAAAAGTTCACTGGCCCGGCTCTCAGCTTTCTTTTTAGAAAGGGAGTAGAGAAAAGTGAAGGTAGGATACTTAGGACCGAAGGCGACATTTACAGAGATAGCCGTTAGAAGAGTTTTTTCGGGAATTGAACATATACCGTTTCAGACGATTCCGGGATGCATGGACGCTGTTGTTGAACAGGAAGTGGATTTCGCTGTTGTTCCGCTTGAGAATGCCCTCGAAGGATCCGTCAATATTACCCTTGATTATTTAACCCAGGAAGTCGATCTTCCGATTATTGGCGAAATTACGCTTCCTATTAAGCAGCATTTAATGGTTCATCCTGCAAATGCTTCGGACTGGCAGCAGGTTTCAAAAGTCTACAGCCATTCGCATGCGATTGCCCAGTGCCATAAATTTTTACATACGCAATTAAAAGGTGTTCCGTTTGAAAGTGTGTCATCCACAGCGGCGGCTGCAAAAATGGTGATGGAAGCACCTGAGGCTAATATTGCGGCCATCGCTAATGAACTTGCGGCGGAGGAATACGGCCTTTCAATTGTCCGCAGAAATATCCATGATTTTGATTATAACCATACTCGGTTTGTTGTTTTAGCAAAGGAACAAACCGAATTAAAGGGATTAAGCGGGTCAGCTCACCATAAAACGACCTTAATGGTTACTCTTCCATCAGACCAGGCAGGTGCGCTGCATCAGGTGCTGTCTGCATTTGCGTGGAGACGGATTAACCTCTCGAAAATAGAGTCTAGACCAATGAAAACCGGTATCGGCAATTACTTTTTCATTATTGATTTAGAAATGAAGCTTGATGAAGTGTTAATTCCAGGGGCCATGGCTGAGTTGGAAGCATTGGGCTGCGGCGTGAAGCTGTTAGGGAGTTATCCCTCGGTTATGGTTGAGATGAATTAGTACTATAAGGGAAAATCAGGACCCGTCAACCGACGAGTCCTTTTAATATTCCATCAAAAATCCTGCTTCCTTCATGGCTGCTTCCGTACGCGTTATTGCTTCCTCACTAGAGGCAGTAATTGTATGCAGATGGATGCCATCTGTCAGCTCCGATAAAAAAGCTGCTTTATTGCTGTGGATTCTTTCGATAAACTGCTTCACTTCCTGCCGGTTCGAAACCATAATCGAAGCTGTTAAGTCTCCGTAAACAGCATGCTCAATTCTAACATCCTTTACGGTCACGCCATGATCAACAAAAATATACAGCTCTTTTTCCGTGTCCTCTGGGTTATGGCGGCAGGCAATTGTTTTTTCATATACATGGGCGCCGGGAGTTTGGCTAAAATACAAGTACCCCTGACTTGTCGCAATTATCGGTTCATTTTTCGCTTTAAGGAGAGTGATATCGCCTACGATGACCTGCCTGCTTACATTAGTTCTGGCAGCAAGGTCGCTTCCAGTTAGTGGCGAAGCACTTTCCTTTAGCAGTTTTAATATCAGAGTCCTCCTTTCCTCCCCTAAGATTTTCTTTTGCTCCGTCATATAAACCCTCCCATTTGATATCTGTGAACCTATTCTAACATAATATCGGCTAATTAAATAACAGATGAGACCGCAAATTCATTGGCTATCTTCAATATCCCTGCGCCCAAACCTTCGACTTCATTCATCGTTGTGGGATGGCCGAAGGAGATCCGGATAAATTCCTTGGATTCATCAATTGTCAGCCCCAATGCCTGGGTAACCTTTGCAGGCGTCTGCATGCCAATCTGACAGGCGCTTCCGGTTGATATTGCAAAGCCCAACCGGTTGCATTCGAGCATCATCCATTGGCCCTCGATGCGGGTAATCCGCATGCCGATGATATTCGGCAGCTGTGAATCACCTTCAGCCTGATAGACGTGGACTCGTTCACTGATAGGTTGAAGGGCGTTAAGAAATGCGTGCCGGAGTTCAACAAATCTTCGCGCATTCTCCTGAATTCTGCCCGTAATTTTCTGGGCTGCGGTGGTCATCGCGGCAATTGCTGGCACATTCAACGTGCCGGGTCTAAATCCTTTTTCATGAGAAGTTCCCGGAAAAAACGGACTCCATCCAATTTTTGGATTAACATACGCTCCTCCAATTCCTTTTGGACCGTAAATTTTATGTCCGGAAAAAGAAAAGCTGCTTACCAAAGATGTAATGTTTCGTACATCGATTTTTCCAAACGACTGGACCATATCGGTATGAAAATGGATTTCGTGTCCAGTGCATATTTTAGCAAGCTGCTCAATAGGCTGGATGGTGCCTATTTCAGAATTAACATGCTGAATGGCAACAAGAATGGTATCATGCTTGATGGCATTTAATAGATTTCCAGGATCAATCACCCCGGATGAATTGAACGGTAAATAGGTAATAGAATACCCATCTTTTTCAAGCCGCTTCAAGATTCCATGGACAGACGAGTGCTCCGCCATTCCGGCAATGATATGTTTGCCTGGTTTTTTTGGAGCGGATAATAACGCCTCAATAGCCAAGAAATTTCCTTCAGAACCCCCGCTTGTAAAAAACAACCCCTGTTTATCCACGCCCAAAAGCTGGGCCATTTCTTCCCGGCAATGCTCAAGCAATGCGGCAGATTGTCCCCCGATATCATGGAGGCTGCTGGAATTACCAAAGAACTCGGTCGACGCCTTTACAAAAATCTCTGCAGCTTCCGGATCCAACGGGGTGGTGGCAGCATAATCAAAATATTTCATATCCGCTCTCCCTAAAGTTTAATAGAAAAATATCTTGTGTTTAGTGTAATTCTGTGTAAATATATATGTCAAGACACCTGTTAATCCAGGAGGGTCAAACAATGACAAAATCAGATGTTGTAATTATTGGAAGCGGGATAGCGGCTTTACAGCTGGCTGCCCACTTAAGTGAACATAAAAATGTGAGAGTTCTCACAAAGTCGAAATTACGAACAGCAAACTCTTACCTTGCCCAAGGCGGAATAGCCGCAGCCATCGGACCAGCAGACCATCCGGAAAAACATGTAGAGGACACCTTGGAGGCGGGGGCGTTTCATAATGACCCGGAAGCTGTTCGAGAAATCATTTATGAAGCACCTAACCTAATACAAGATATTTCCAAGGTATTTGACCGTGATTCGGAAGGGAAATTGCTGCTTGGAATGGAGGGTGCCCATAGTGAACACCGAATTGTCCATGCAGGCGGTGATGCGACGGGTAAGAACGTCGTGGAGCACCTTATTAGCACACTTAAAGCACATATCACGGTTGAAGAGGACGCCTTTGCATATGAGTTGGTCATCAACCCTGAAAACAACCGCTGTATTGGCGTAAAAGTTAAAGACTCAAAAGGTAACCTCAAAGAGCATTTTTCCAGCCACATCATTCTTGCATCTGGCGGCTGCGGGCAATTGTATCGCTATACCTCCAATGCCCAAACAGTCAATGGTGATGGGATAGCCCTTGCTTACCGGGCGGGTGCTGACATTATCGATATGGAATTTATTCAGTTTCATCCGACGCTTTTATATGTCAATGGTGAAACCAAAGGCCTTATTTCTGAGGCGGTGAGAGGAGAAGGGGCAAAGCTAATAACAGAGGAAGGCACTCCGATGATGGAAGGAGTTCATCCCTTCAAGGACCTTGCCCCAAGACATATTGTCTCGCAAACCATCTATGACTATTTGAAAAATGGCCATAAAGTATTTTTAGATATAACGAATGTAAGAGATTTTGAGACAAGATTCCCTACCATCACTGAGCTTTGTGAAAACAATGGAATTAACTTAACTGAAGGGAAAATTCCAGTTGTTCCCGGAAGCCATTTCTTAATGGGGGGAATAAAAACGGACCTTATCGGCCGCACATCCATCCAAGGATTGTATGCCATTGGGGAATCGGCTTGTACAGGACTGCACGGAGCCAACCGGCTGGCCAGCAACTCCTTGCTGGAAGGACTGTATCAAGGAAAGAAACTGGCGGAATGGATTAATAAAGCACCGACAGAGATTATTTCAGCAATCTCAGTTACAACTAAAAGCAGGCACACCCATAAAAAACTAAAGCTGCCTTCCATCCAGCAAATAAAAGATTCGATGATGGACCAAGTAGGAATCGTCCGCAATGAGCTTGCCTTAACAAATCAAAAAAAGTGGCTTGAGCAATTTAAGATCGATAAATTGCAAACGATTGATTCTTTTTCAAAACAAGAATTAACAAAAATCTTTATGCTGATTACCGCCAAATTGATAACAGAATCAGCCCTAAAACGGGCAGAAAGCCGCGGCGGGCACTTCCGAAGCGATTACCCAGCCGAGGATGATGAAAATTGGCTTCAGAAATCCATCATTCATACAAAAAAAGAAGTGGAGAGGAATCATGAACAAATTAAAACTGCGCTCACTACTTGAAAGCTTTTTTATCGAGGATATCGGCGAACAGGATATCACAACAGATTTAATTTTTTCGGATGATACGCAAGGCGAAATCGTTTTTCTTGCCAAGGATGAAGGAATTTTTTGTGGGGAAGAAATTATCAAAACGGGATTCGAATTATTAAATCAGGATCTTTTAACCCGGGTTCTTATAAAGGATGGGGAACCATTCGAAAAGGGACAGCAGCTGGCAACCGTTACCGGGAAAATTTCCGACTTGTTAAAAGGGGAACGGGTTGTGTTGAACTTGGTGCAGCGGATGAGCGGGATTGCAACGCTTACCAACAAAGCCGTGACAACTCTTAATAGCGATTTTACAAGGATTTGCGACACAAGGAAAACGACGCCGGGGCTCCGTATGCTGGAGAAATATGCAGTCCGCTCTGGAGGCGGCTATAATCACCGCTTTGGGTTGTATGATGCCGTGATGATTAAAGATAACCATATTTCGTTTGCGGGCTCCATCAGCAGGGCAGTGGAGGCAGTAAGAAAACAAGCCGGTCATATGGTGAAGGTGGAAGTAGAGGTTGAAACCAAGGAGCAGGTAAGAGAAGCCGTCCAATCCGGTGCGGATGTCATCATGTTTGACAACCGGACACCAGATGAAATAAAAGAGCTGATTAAATTGGTGCCGCCGGGAATTATCACTGAAGCTTCAGGCGGGATTCAATTGAGCAATCTTGCTTCCTATGGAGACACAGGTGTTCATTACATTTCCTTGGGATTTTTGACTCATTCCTATAAAGCGTTAGATATTAGTGTAAAAGTGCTATGGAGCAAAGGAGAGGAATAAGATGAGCATTTTGGCAGCCTTCCAGGCAAATAAAATGATTCCTGATAAATACAAGCAGATGTCCCGCGACGAGCTCGAAGCGCGTGTTAAGGAAGTAAAAGAAAAATACGGCTCCCGTCTGTTTATACCGGGACACCATTATCAAAAGGATGAAGTAATTCAATTTGCCGATGCAACTGGGGATTCCCTGAAATTAGCGCAGTTATCGGCTGAAAATACCGAAGCAGAGTTCATTATTTTCTGCGGAGTCCATTTTATGGCGGAAACAGCAGATATTTTAACCAGCAAAAGTCAAAAGGTATTTTTGCCTGACATGAGGGCAGGCTGCTCAATGGCTGATATGGCCGACCTAAACCAAACTGAAAGAGCGTGGGATAAACTCCAAAGTTTATTTGGAGACACCATTCTGCCATTAACCTATGTCAATTCTACTGCAGCCATTAAAGCCTTTGTCGGTGCAAACGGAGGTGCAACCGTTACTTCTTCCAATGCTGAAACAATGGTCAAATGGGCCTTTGAACAAAAGGAGCGGATTCTATTCCTGCCGGATCAGCATTTGGGCCGAAATACCGCCGTACAACTCGGTGTAGGGTTGGATGAAATGGCGATTTGGAATCCTATCAGCGACAGCCTCGAATACGAGGGTGATTTTTCAAAAATTAAAGTCATCCTATGGAAGGGGCATTGCTCCGTCCATGAAAACTTTACGGTGCAAAATGTGATTGACACACGAGAACAATATCCAGACATGAAAATCATCGTCCATCCGGAATGCTGTCGTGAGGTTGTAGAAATTTCCGATTTGGCCGGGTCAACAAGCTTTATCATTAATACGATTGAAAAGGCGGAACCAGGCTCTTCATGGGCCATTGGTACGGAAATGAACCTTGTCAACCGCATAATCCAGAATCATCCGGATAAGCAGATTATTTCTCTAAATCCTCATATGTGCCCATGCCTGACGATGAACCGGATTGACCTTCCGCATCTTGTATGGAGCCTCGATACCATTGAAGACGAAAATAACAATAATATCATTAAAGTGAGTTCAGAGATCGCGGAAAACGCTAAATTAGCTTTAAAGAGAATGCTATACCATTCATGACATAGATGCTGTGACTGCATCTATTTTTTTTGCCCTGCAATGGTCCTATTCATAATTTTTCAATAAATAGCATAAGTTTTTGTGAAGAATATTAGCATTTTGCCTATTTCCACATACACTATATGGACTTATGCCATAGGAGGGAAATCAGAGTGAAGATCCATATCGTACAGAAAGGGGATACTCTTTGGAAGATCGCCAAGAAGTACGGCGTGAATTTTGAAGAGCTGAAGAAGTTGAATTCGCAGCTCAGCAACCCTGATATGATTATGCCCGGTATGAAAATAAAGGTTCCGACAGCTGGCGGATCCATAAAAAAAGAAGGCGCAATCAATTTAGGAGCGAAAAAAGAGGTTCCGCTGAAAGAACACCCATTTGCCAAGGAGAAACCAATACCCATTAAAGAAATGCCAGTAAAAGAAATGCCAGTAAAGGAAGTGCCGATTAAAGAGCAGCCTATCGTTAAAGAAGTACCAAAGGTACCATATACTCCAAAAATGCCTCTACAAGTCGTCCCTGAAATTGACATCAATAACTACTACCAAGTGAACATGCAAAAAATGACGGTTAAAGAACAACCGAATCTCCCGCCAAAACCAGTAAATATTCTTCCAGAAGTAAAAGAAGTTCCAAAGAAAGAAATTCCTTTTCCAGCACCTGTTGCTCCTGTACAAGAAATGCCGCAGGATTATTGTGTACCGATGACTCCAGTCATGCCTGGACCGGGATTCTGTCCGCCATACGATGGTTTCCCTGCAGGGCCGTATATGCCGTACGCAGGTGGTCCTGGAATGCCGATGGCCCCGGGTATGGCAGGTGGTCCTGGAATGCCGATGGATCCGGGTATGGTAGGTGGCGCTGGAATGCCAATGGCACCAGGAATGGCTGGTGTTCCAGGAATGGCCGGCGTACCGGGTGCGGTGGGCCCAGCCGGATATCCTGCAGCTGCAGGCCCGGGCTATATGCCATATCATTATGATGATGAATCGTCAGCTTTCATGCCGCATATGCCGGCTGTAAATCCGGGTTATAACCCAGGTGCTGTTATGGGCGCTCAAAACCCAGGATTCAATCCGGCTATGCAAACAACTTACATGGACCCGGCAGCCTTTGGACAGATGCCTGCGGGATACAGCCAGGCTCCGGTTGGATACGGTCAAGTCCCGGCAGGATACAGCCAGGCCCCGGTTGGATACGGTCAAGTTCCGGCAGGATATGGCCAGGCGCCAGTTGGTTATGGCCAAATGCCAATGGAATATGGCCACGTGCCTGGAGGGTATGGTCAAATGCCAATGGAATACGGCCAAATGCCGGCAGGATATGGGCAGATGCCAGTCGGATATGGCCCTACTCCAGCAGGAGTTCCTCAACAAGGAGGTTATCCGGCAGGAATGGAATTTGGTCCATCCATGCCAGCTGGGCCTGAAGCATCATTTGGCGGCCAGGCACCGGGCGTTCCTTACGGAGCGGGAGCACCATATGGACAATTGCCCTACGGTTATCCGCAAATGTCTGGGCCGGCCCCTCAGGTAATGGGGGCAATGGATTTCCCATCGTCAGACGATATGGTGCAAGGAGCTGCAGCACCATTCATGCAAAATCCTGCACAGGGTCTGCCAGTAGGAACAGGAGCAATGGTTGACTGCGGCTGCGGAGCGCCCGCTCAAGCACCAGCACCACAAGCTTTTGTTCCACCGACCCCGCCAATTTACAGTGCGCCATATACAGCACCATTAAATGTTGCCCAGCCGCCATTTATGAACCCTTATGGAATGGGGCCGGCAGGCTATGGCATGACGGGTTTTCCTGATGAGAGCAGTTAATATAAGAAGTGGAAACGGAGACGATGCATATTTTGATCGTCTCTTCTCTTATTTTCAGTCACAGTTTCAGGGTGAAATAAGCAAATTTGTTCCAATTCGTGGGAATGTTTTTTTAATCAAGACGAAAAAACAAAGCTATATCCTTAAAGGGTATTCGAACCATCGAAAGCTGAAATTGCAGGAGGCTTTTACTGCAACGCTGAGAAAAGAGGGATTCAAGAAAACCTATCGTTTTTTAGAACCTCCCTCAAAGGAACAGTTATATTTTGAAGGAACCCATTATGGCTGTCTCGAATATCTTTCCGCAAATAAATCCGCCTTTTCTTTTCATACCCGCAGTAACCGCCAAGAAGGATTGGACCTAATTGAACAATTTCACGATACGACTAAGTCTTTTGAAAAAAGGTATCGCACATTGATGCCGAATGGAGATATTCTGGCAAAATGGACGGAAAGGTATCATTTATTTTTAAATAATCTTCCCTTCCTTCGCCATTTTATAAAGGAGCCTTTTGTCTCGGAAATGGTGTCGTGGGCGTATTGGTCTTTAACAGGAATGGAACAGCAACAAACTTTTTTTCATAACGAAGCCGATGTGATATTGCATGGTGATGTTGCCCATCATAATTTTTTACGGGACAAAACAGGTAAACTGCATTTAATTGATTTTGATTTGATTAATATTGGACCGCCGGTTTTTGATTATTTACAATATGCAAATCGAATTCTTCCTTTTATCGATTGGTCCTACGACAATTTGCTAACCTATACTCAAATGAAGAAATACAAAAGAGAGCCAGCTTTTTTATATGCTTTAGCATATCCTGCAGATATTTTTCGGGAATGGAATCGGATTATCAGGGAAAAATCTTATTCTGATGAGACGAAATTAAAGCAGGTTATTGATTTATCCGTCGGCCAGTTTGCTGACAGAAAAAACTTTGTGGAGCAATTAAAGGACCTTTTGGAATAATCATGTAGCTGTTCTACGAGAATGAAACTCCCTTGAAATTAACACCCTAATAAAGAGCATGCTTCATATGCTCAGGATGTTTAGAAGGGGGTTTTTCGCTTGAACAAGAAACAGTGGATGATTCCTTTTTCTGCCCTAATGCTAATGGGTGCAGCTGGCTGTGCAAACGACAACAAAAGCTCCGACCAAAATAATAATCTGATGCGGCCGGTTGGTTATTATTCCAATGAAAACCATTCCGATAATAATTATGGGTACTTAAGGGATAATGACGGTGCCTTGCCGGAAGTATTGGATCACACAATTGGCGACGAGGACAACGTAATTAATGAAAACAGACGTAATGCGCTGCAAACAAAAGATGAAAATGGAAATCCGAAAAATCCTACAACACCTTTAGCCAAAACTGACCGGAATTTTTTCCAGCGAGATAACCGTTTCAGTACGGCGGATATGAATTACCACGGCCACTTGAATAAACCTATAGGGTCTGGAACAGTGACTGATCCAGGGTTTCAAGAGCAAGTGACAGATCAAATTAGAGACAGGGTAGCCGATATCGATAATGTTCGCAGCATAAGGTCGGTTTCTTTCGGTGATCAGGTGATTATCTCGGTAAAACTAAACAACCAAGACCGTGCGGCTGAAACTAAGCGGGCAATCAAGAATGCGGTAAAGAAATATGCTGAAGGAAGAAGCATAAACGTTATCACCGATGAAGGTTCTCTAGGACGGGACCGCAATCATAACAACGAACTTCCACAGCCAGAGCCTAATGGCCGATAGAACTGAGGGGCAAAGCAAAAATATGCTTTGCCCTTTTGTATTGTTTGAGTTCGGATAAAAAAGGAAAAAAAGGCTAAACTAGAATTGTAAACATGTTCAATTCTTAACATTTAAGAGGTGATTAGCATGAGGTTCAAACAAAAAATGCTGTCGTGGTCATGGTTTGCTATTCTCTTAATAGGAGGAGAAGTCTTTGGTGGAACAAGCACTGTCACAGCAGCCCAGCTCAATGACCAAAGAAATACCGAACCTCTGCAAATGACAGTGACTTTAGAACGAGTCTACCTTGATGGTGAAATCAGTCAAGAAACATTCCAGGAAACAGTCTGGTCCATGGAAAACTTTTGGGCAAAATATGACCAATGGCAGGTTTTGAGTATTGATGAATCTACTGTAGTATTTAAACAGCAGGTCGATGATATTTCCCCGTTATTAAAGGGAAACGGCTATTTTGGAATTACTGATGACGGCGTCTTAACTATTTTTAATGGAAGACCTGACCGCTCGCGAATTATTCAATCGTTTTTTCAAATAGACATCAAAAAGCTCGAAAGTAAGGCGCAAAAAGAACTGCTTCAAGGAATTCCTATTAAAAACAAAGATCGATATGTCGAGGTTTTGGAGACATTTAAGCCATATTCGATAAAAAAAGAATAAAAAGAAATCAAATCAGTCTGAAATTAAGTTATCAGCCTGATTTTTTTTCGTTAACTCTGAAATATTTACCTGTTTTTTAAAAGAGTAAACTTCTATCGGCGAATTTTAAGTTTCTATCAGCGAATTAAGTCACTTTATCGGCGAATCTAAGGGGTCTATCAGCGAATTTTGCCATTCTATCGGCTAATCGCAATCACGACTTGAATTTTATTTTTCCGGCACCGATTTTCTTCAACTCACCCAAAATTGTATGATAGAATGGAATACAGTGTGTAAGCACAGCAGGAAACTAGGGGAGAGAACCAGATTGTTTGAATTTATAAAAGGTACCGTTGAGTTTGTCGGTCCAGAATATATCGTTATCGAAAACAATGACATCGGCTACCAGATTGCCACGCCAAATCCGTTCGTTTATTCGCGAAAAATCGAAACCAAAGTGACGGTCTATACGTATCACTATGTACGGGAAGATGTCATGGCGTTATACGGTTTTGAATCTCGTGAGGAAAAAAGGCTTTTTACAAAGCTGTTAAATGTATCAGGTATCGGGCCGAAAGGGGCTCTGGCGATCCTGGCATCAGGCGAGGTCCAGCAGGTGGTCAACGCGATTGAAAATGAGGACGAAGGCTTTTTAATTAAATTCCCTGGGGTCGGCAAAAAAACTGCGCGGCAAATGATCCTTGATTTAAAAGGGAAATTACAGGATATCGTTCCGGATTATTTTCCGAATCTTTTCAATGCGGATACACTTCCAGTACATACACAGGACGGCGGCGAGGCATTTGAGGAAGCAGTGCTTGCTTTAAAAGCTTTGGGCTACTCTGATAAAGAAATTAAAAAGATTTCCCCTGAATTAAGAAAGGAACAGCTGACAACTGACCAATATATCAAAAAGGCCCTTCAACGGCTTTTGAAATAGGTGATGGTTTATGGAAGAACGGATTATTTCCGGTGAAGTAAACGAGCAGGAAATAAGCTTGGAACAAAGTCTTAGGCCGCAGACATTAAAGCAATACATCGGGCAGAATCAGGTGAAGGGGAATCTGGAGGTTTTTATCAAGGCTGCAAAGCTGCGGAGAGAAACCTTGGATCATGTCCTCCTTTACGGACCGCCCGGACTAGGTAAGACGACGCTTGCTGTCATCATCGCGAATGAAATGGGCGTCAATATCAGGACCACGTCCGGGCCGGCAATTGAACGTCCGGGTGATCTAGCTGCGATTTTGACTGCTCTTGAACCGGGAGATGTATTGTTTATTGATGAAATACATCGGCTCCCAAGGTCCATTGAAGAAGTTTTATATCCGGCGATGGAGGATTTTTGTCTGGATATCGTCATCGGGAAGGGGCCGACCGCTCGATCGGTGCGCCTCGACCTTCCGCCGTTTACCCTCGTCGGTGCCACTACAAGGGCTGGGGCACTTTCCGCCCCGCTTCGTGACCGATTTGGAGTTTTGGGCAGGCTCGAGTATTATAAAGAGGATGAGCTTAAAAATATCGTTAAACGAACGGCTGAATTGTTCGATACGGAAATCGATGACCAATCGGCCGGAGAAATTGCCAGACGTGCTCGTGGAACCCCAAGGATTGCCAACCGCCTTCTTAGACGCGTCCGTGATTTTGCCCAGGTAAAAGGGGACGGTTCCATCAATCTTGACCTGGCCAAGGAAGCATTGGAACTTTTGCAGGTCGACCGGCTTGGCCTTGACCATATTGACCATAAACTCTTAAAGGGAATTATCGAAAAATTTCGCGGCGGCCCTGTCGGACTGGACACAATTGCTGCTTCCATCGGAGAAGAGGCAGAAACAATTGAAGATGTATATGAGCCTTATTTGCTGCAAATTGGTTTTCTTCAGAGAACTCCAAGGGGCCGGATGGTCACCCCTAAAGTTTATCATCATTTCGGCATGGAGGTACCTTCACCGTGATGGGGCTATCGAAAACAATTATGATCATAGGCGGAGTCCTTTTTCTAATCGGTTTTTTAATGCAGTTTTTGCATCTCGGAAAGCTTCCGGGGGATATTGTTTTTAAAAAGGGGAATACTACCTTTTATTTCCCTGTGGTTACCTCCATTTTGGTTAGTATTGTGTTATCCCTGATTTTTTACATCATGGGAAGATTTCGTTAAGAGTAGGGATGTTTAAATATGAAAGTTGATATTTTTGATTTCCATTTGCCTGAGGAATTAATCGCGCAGGTACCGCTTAAAAACAGGACGGATAGCCGATTAATGGTCCTAAATAAAGAAACAGGCGACATAAAGCATGAAGTGTTTAAAAATATTACCGAATACTTGCGTGAGGGAGACTGCCTTGTCCTTAATGATACCAAGGTACTTCCTGCACGCCTTTTTGGTGTCAAAAATGATACTGGCGCCAAAATTGAAGTGCTTCTCCTAAAGCAGACCGAAGGTGACCGATGGGAGACCTTAGTAAAGCCTGCAAAACGTGTGAAGGAAGGGACCGAAATCGAGTTCGGCGATGGTCTTTTAAAAGCTGTTTGCACTGGAACTTCGGACCATGGCGGACGTATTTTGGAATTTAGCTACGAGGGAATTTTTTACGAGGTGCTCGACCAGCTCGGCGAAATGCCGCTTCCGCCATACATAAAAGAGCAGTTGGAAGACCGCGATCGCTATCAGACAGTCTATGCCCGCGAACCGGGGTCGGCAGCGGCGCCGACGGCCGGCCTCCATTTCACGGAAGAACTGCTGGAAAAGATTAAAGCAAAAGGGGTCCATGTTACCTTTATCACCTTACATGTTGGTCTCGGTACCTTCAGGCCGGTAAGTGTGGATGATGTTGAAGGGCATGACATGCATTCTGAGTTTTATATAATGACCGAAGGAACGGCTGAGCTTCTTAATGAGGTAAGAAGGAACGGCGGCAGGATCATTACGGTCGGAACCACTTCAACACGGACGTTGGAAACAATTGCTTCCGCAAACGATGGCAATTTCAAGGCAGGCAGCGGCTGGACAAGTATTTTCATTTACCCAGGTTACGAATTTAAAGCCATCGATGGCATGATTACAAACTTTCATTTACCAAAATCCACACTAATTATGCTGGTCAGTGCCTTGGCTGGCCGGGAAAATATTTTGCGAGCTTATCATACAGCCGTTGAGGAACGTTACCGCTTCTTCAGCTTTGGCGATGCGATGTTTATCATTTAGTGGAAAAGGGGCGGAGCGACGCATAAATGAATTACTTTAGCAAAGCTTGGTATAAAAAATACATTCTTCACTTAAATAAGTTTTTGCTTAGCACTAATCACACCGCCTTTTGGAAGGAGAAAACAATTTGACTGCAATTCGCTATGAATTAATCAAAACGTGTAAGCAGACGGGGGCCCGCCTTGGCCGGGTTCACACCCCGCATGGTTCTTTCGACACCCCGGCCTTTATGCCGGTAGGAACGCTTGCAACCGTTAAAACAATGTCACCGGAAGACCTTAAAGAAATGGGTGCCGGCATTATTTTAAGTAATACTTATCATCTATGGCTCCGTCCCGGCCATGAAATCATTAAAGAGGCGGGTGGACTGCATAAATTTATGAACTGGGACCGGGCGATTTTGACCGATTCGGGCGGCTTCCAGGTGTTCAGTTTAAGTGAATTCCGAAAAATTGAAGAAGAAGGAGTTCATTTCCGCAACCATCTTAGCGGCGAGAAATTATTTTTATCGCCGGAAAAAGCGATGGAAATTCAAAATGCCCTTGGTTCGGATATCATGATGGCTTTTGACGAATGCCCGCCCTTCCCGGCAACCTTTGAATATATGAAAAAATCGGTGGAGCGGACTTCAAGATGGGCCGAACGCTGCTTAAATGCCCACCAGCGCCCTGAGGATCAAGGATTATTTGGAATTGTTCAAGGCGGGGAATATGAGGAACTGCGCAAGATGAGTGCCCAGGATCTCGTGTCGCTGGATTTCCCAGGGTATGCTGTTGGCGGTTTGTCTGTCGGCGAACCTAAGGATGTTATGAATCGTGTGCTTGAATTTACCACGCCGCTGCTGCCAGCCAATAAACCTCGCTATTTAATGGGGGTTGGTTCACCAGACTCACTTATCGACGGGGCTATTCGCGGGATTGACATGTTTGACTGCGTCCTGCCGACTAGAATTGCCCGGAACGGGACTCTGATGACAAGCTCTGGCCGGCTTGTTGTAAAAAATGCCCAATATGCAAGAGATTTTGGCCCGCTTGACCCTGAGTGTGATTGCTATACATGCCGAAATTACAGCAGGGCGTATATCCGCCACTTAATTCGCTGTAATGAAACGTTTGGAATTCGTCTAACGTCTTACCATAATCTATATTTTCTGTTAAGATTAATGGAGAAGGTCAGACAAGCCATCATGGAAGACCGGCTTGGTGATTTCCGCGAAGAATTTTTTGAGCGTTACGGGTTTAATCAGCCAAACGCGAAGAATTTCTGATAGATATTTTTTGAAAGGAGGGAAACAGTATGGGAAATCTGGGATCCATTATTCCATTAATTTTAATGTTTGTCTTGTTTTATTTCCTGTTAATTCGCCCGCAGCAGAAGCGCCAAAAGGCGGTTCAGAACATGCAAAGTGAATTGAAAAAGGGTGACAAGATTGTCACGATTGGCGGCTTACATGGTTTTGTCGATTCAATCGATGAAAATAAGGTTGTCATCAAATGTGGCGATGGAAGCCGTCTTACATATGACCGCTCTGCCATTCGTGAAGTGACTGAGTCAAGTAAGGAAGCACAAGTATAAGACAGGAAAGGAAGCTGTTTCGATAACAGCTTCCTTTTTTTGCTCTTTTACGCAGTTCTTGAATTATTAGTTGCAATATTAACTCCTAAAATTCCGCCCATCATTGAAATTAATGTATAGCAGGTATGATAGATTACTTGCTCAGCAGAAAACAGCCGGTCATAGCCGAGGTATTGAAATAAAAAGACGATTAGTGAGTAAATCAGACCAGTAACGCCGCCGATCAGCCAGCCCTTTTCTTTCCGCTTGCCCCCGGACAGAAACCCTCCCCCAAACAAGCCAATAAATGATAGGGCCGTTACCACATATTGAAGTGTTGACTCCTGGGCGGACGTGAATCTTAACACAAAGGAAAAAATAAGGCTGGCAATGCTTGCAAAAGCGAAAATAAAAATTAATCCGTACAGTATGGCTGTACCAAAGCTCTTTGATTCGATGACTCTCTCCCCCTTTTGTTCCTGCCGGGCTAAATTTAATCTATTTTGGATATTTTATTCACGAAGGCCCGGAATACAGTTTTCTTCCTAGTACAAGCGTATTCAGAAGGGCGGCAAAGTAGAATTAAATTTTCGTTTATTCCTAAAATCACATCTGGGATATTATACCTTTCATGATTTTTTCTTTAGGAGCAAACAATATAATGGAATGCAATTAAAGGAGCGACAATAGGGTGGAAGATTTTCTAACGATACTTTTTAGGACTCTTTTTTTATATGCTGTTATTCTTGTCATTTTTCGCTCTATGGGAAAACGGGAAATTGGGGAACTTAGTATTCTTGATCTTGTTGTCTTTATCATGATTGGTGAATTGGCCGTTGTCGCAATCGAAAGACCAAACGTTAAATTATTTCATGCTGTTTTGCCGATGTTCTTGCTCATGATTATCCAAATTGTAATGGCGCTTCTTTCCTTAAAAAGTAAAAGGTTCCGCGATATGGTCGATGGAAAGCCGACTGTTATCATTAACAGAGGGAAGGTAGACGAGGATGCAATGCGGAAGCAGCGCTATAATTTTGATGATTTATTGACCCAATTAAGAGAGAAGGACATTCGCAGCATTGCAGATGTTGAGTTTGCTATTTTAGAGTCATCTGGAAGCCTGTCTGTAATTGAAAGACAGAAGGGAAGTCAGAACGAGCCGAAAAATGGCGATATCACCATTCCATTAATTATGGATGGGACGATTGATGAGGAGAACCTAAAAAAAATAAACAAAACAAATCTCTGGCTTCGTCAGGAATTAAAGAAAAAGGGATATCGTGACATTAAAAAAATCTCCTTCTGCAGTTATGAAAACGGAAAGTTTTTTATCGATTTATTAGACGAAGAATAAAAGACACGCCAAGAAATGTGCGTGTCTTCTTAACGCGTAAATTCAACTACGCCTCATGAACCGCCCTATTGGACCCGCCAATCGGCGAGGTTTCATTTATTTTGCTATAAAAAATTTTTTAATCCATGGGATTCTTTGCAGTTCATCTTTTTTAATTAGACCTAATAATAAAAGCATCAAACAATAGGATATACTCATCGCGAATAAAGCGGCCAGAACTCTCACAGCTAAAGGTTCTGATAAAAGCATGTTATCAAATAGCCAGAACCCCATCCAGCCTGATGCCCCCATTACCAAAAATCCTTTTAAGTAGTCGCGGATATAAAAGGGAAAGGAAATCCTTTTTAAGACCGTCGCAAAGTGAAGGAGGGTAACAGCGACAAAGCCTACGATAATCCCTAGCGCAGCACCGGTAATTCCGAAGGCAGGCTGGGCAGCAAGGATAAAGATGACGGCCGTTTTCACAATCGCCCCGATTAAACTATTAATCATTGCCGCTCTTGCTAAGTTCAATGCTTGAAGGACGGCCTGAAGCGGGCCTTGATAATAATAAAACAAAAAGAATGGCGCCATCAGCCGGATAAAATAAGCCCCCTTTGTGGAACCATACATCAATTGCATCAGAGGATCAGCTAACACATAAAGCACGATGACAGCAAGTCCGCCTGTCAAAAAAGTCAATCTTAATGCCTGCTGGAGCCTGTACTCTATTAATTTATAGTTTTTCTGCGAATTTGCTTCGCTGATGGCTGGCACAAGGGAGGTAGCCAGCGAGAAAGTCACAAAAGAAGGAAGCATCAACAGCGGCATTGCATAACCTGTCAGGGCGCCGTATTGTTTTGTCGCATCAACCGCCATCACACCCGCAATTGCCAAGCTGTGAACGACCACAATTGGCTCAAAGAACCACGAAACCGACCCAATCATTCGGCTTCCCATTGTCGGAATCGCGATCTCCATCAAATCTTTAAAGGTTTGTTTCCCCTTATGGACAAACTGGAAAAAATTCTTGCGCAGCCTAAAGCGTTTTTTAAATTTAAAGGTTGTCATTAAGTAAATAAGAGAAACTACCTCACCTAAAACGGAAGCCGCCATCGCCGCCGCAGCCGCGTATTCGACTCCGTAAGGGAGAAAAGCTTTGGTCATAACGGCAATTAAGGTAATCCGTACAAGCTGTTCTAAAATTTGCGATACGGCTGATGGCCGCATGTTCTGTCTTCCTTGGAAGTATCCTCTTAACACGGAAGAAATAGCGATAATGGGAACCGCCGGTGCAATCGCCATCAAAGGATAATAGGTTCTTGGGTCGGTAAAAAGTGTTGTTGACAAAACAGGTGCCAGCAATAATAATGCAGGTGTTATAATGATAGATAGCGAAATCGTTGTGGCAAGGGAAACGACAAGAATTTTTTTAATCCCGGCATGATCACCTTTTGCCTCCGCCTCAGCAATATTTTTCGAAATCGCCACCGGCAGCCCAAGCTGCACAATTGTCACCACAAGGATAAATGTAGGATATGCCATCATATATAAGCCGACGCCTTCTTCACCAATGCTGCGCGCCAGGACAATCCGATAAATGAAACCAAGGACTCTTGTAATCAATCCAGCAACTAATAGGATAAAAGTCCCCTTTAAAAACTTTGACATACTCTTCCCACCTTCTCAAAATAGGCGATATCATATACAATTATCTATATGCGATATGGTGGACAAAGCATGACAAGCATTTATACGGCAGTTTAATTTATGAATACTTCTTTCGGGGGGCAATGAAGATGGATTATGGTCAATTTCGTACTCAAGTAAAACCTGCTATGGTGAGCAAGCTGGAAGAATTTCGTTTGCTGGGTTATGATTCAGTCAGCGAAAAAGAGCTTTGGGAATACCTGACCAAGAAAAAGTGGAGAAAGGTAACGGACGAAAAGAAGCTTTACGAAATCATCCAGGATATTCTCTCCATTAAGGTAAGTGATTTCATCAGCTTTGCAACGATTGAAACATATAAAACTGCCGAATTCTCTCTTGAAGATGAAGAGGAATGGAAAGAGCTTTTAAAATAGTCTTAACTATCTTTTTCTAAATTGACAGTGCTGTTGACATATTCCATAATGAAGGAAGTGATTTTGGGCAGTATTGGACTAAGAAAAAGCAAACGGTGCTTTTGTTTTATTTAAGGAGGAACAATACATAATGGTGAAACGCAGTCGAATTTTGGCCTTCCTTCTAATAGTTGTGTTATTAGGAAGTACGATGGGAGTAACAGCAAAAGGAATTTTGAACAACATTAAGCTTGGCTTGGACCTGCAAGGTGGTTTTGAGGTTTTATATGAGGTGCAGCCGGCAAAAAAAGGCCAGAAAATTGACAAAGATATCCTGGCCAGTACGGCTAAAGCGCTCGATAGGCGGATTAACGTCCTCGGGGTCAGCGAGCCAAACATTCAAATTGAAGGGACAAATCGAATCCGCGTTCAGCTTGCCGGTGTCGAAGATCAAAATCAAGCGCGGGAAATTTTGTCTACCCAAGCAAATCTTTCCTTCCGTGATGCCAATGACCGCCTAATGATGGACGGTACTGATTTAAAAGAAGGCGGAGCGAAGCAAACTTTTGACGAAAATGGTAAACCAAGTGTTTCGTTAACGTTAAAAAGCGCTGATAAGTTCAAAACAGTGACGCAGCAAATTGTCAATTCGTCTCCAAATGTTTTAGTCATTTGGCTTGATTTTAACGAAGGAAAAGATTCCTTTAAAGCAGAAGCAGCAAAGCAAGACCCTAAATATTTATCTGCTCCAACAGTAAACCAAGTCTTTAACCAGAATACTGTTTCTATCGTCGGTAACTTTACTGCTGAGGAAGCACAAACATTAGCCTCACTTTTAAATGCTGGTGCTCTACCTGTTAAACTGAAGGAAGTTTATTCTACATCTGTCGGAGCTAGTTTTGGTGAGCAGGCATTAAATGAAACAATTCTGGCCGGTATTATCGGTATCGCCATTATTTATCTTTTCATGCTTGTGTATTATCGCTTCCCTGGATTCATTGCAACAATTACATTATCTCTATATATTTATCTCGTTTTACTCATCTTTGACTGGATGAACGGAGTGTTGACGCTGCCGGGTATTGCCGCCTTAATCCTCGGGGTGGGGATGGCTGTTGACGCCAACATCATCACCTATGAGAGGATACGGGAAGAAATTAAGGTTGGTAAATCCATTAAATCCGCGTTCCAAGCAGGAAGTAAGAATTCCTTTTCATCGATTCTTGATGCCAACCTGACAACGATTTTGGCCGCCGGCGTGCTGTTCTTCTATGGTACAAGCTCGGTTAAAGGCTTTGCTACGATGTTATTGGTGAGTATCCTGCTAAGCTTTGTGACAGCCGTTTTCGCGTCCCGTTTATTCTTAGGATTCTGGGTAAACAGCGGTTTCTTGAATAAAAAGCCGGGCTGGTTTGCTGTTAAGAAGTCTGCGATTAAGGATATTGCCGAAAACTTTGATACATTAGATTTGCCAACACGATTTGATAAGCTGGATTTTGTTAAAGGCAGAAGGGTGTTCTTCATTATTTCCGGAGTCTTGCTAGCCGCCGGTTTAGTGCTGCTGCTGGTGTTCCGTTTGAATTTGTCCATTGATTTTTCAAAGGGAACCAGGATTGAAGTCCTATCTAATAACCCTTTAACAACCCAAACAGTCGAAACGGCATTAAATAAGCATCATATTACACCGGATGATGTTGTGATTTCCGGTGATAAAAAGGAAATTGCCTCCGCTCGTACTAAGGATGTTTTATCCAAAGATGAAATTGCTAAGTTAAAATCAGACTTCAAGCAAAAATTCGGGTCAGAGCCAAACGTCAGCACCGTTTCGCCGACTGTTGGTAAAGAACTGGCGAAAAATGCGTTTATTTCCTTGATTATCGCATCGATTGGGATTATTCTTTACGTTACGATTCGCTTTGAATGGGCGATGGCAATCTCCGCCATTGTTTCCTTATTGCATGATGCCTTCTTCATGGTTGCCTTCTTCAGTATTACAAGGCTGGAGGTTGACTTAACGTTCATCGCAGCCGTGTTAACGATTGTCGGATATTCCATTAACGATACAATCGTTACGTTCGACCGGATGCGTGAAAACATGCATAAGAAGAAGCGTCTTAAAACGAATGCAGATATTGCTGAAGTATTGAATATAAGTATCAGACAGACATTGACGCGCTCTGTTAATACAGTCTTTACCGTATTGGTAACGGTTGTTGCGATGATTATCTTCGGCAGTCCGTCAATCCAGAACTTCTCGATCGCCTTGTTTGTCGGCTTACTCACTGGTGTATATTCATCCATTTGTATCGCCGGTCCATTATGGTACGTCTTTAAGACACGTGAGCTTAAAAAGAAGGGCGTCATTAAAACCGTTAAAGAAAAGAGAAAATACTCAGATCAGCCGCAAGTATAATAAAAAATAAAACCGCAGCCCATGCTGCGGTTTTATTTTGGCTAATATATCCATCATTGAAAGGGACCTCATGCTCCTGTATAATAAGAAGGTCTAAAGGGGTGAACTTCTACATGTTAAAGTCTAAAACGAGATGGATTGTTCGTGAATCAGATCCGTCCCTTGTGAAAAAACTGGAAAACGAGTTGAAAATTACACCTCTAGTGGCTTCGCTGCTTGTCAACCGTGGATTAGATACCGTTGATTCTGCACGGTATTTTTTATTTGGAAAAGGTGACTTCCACGACCCCTATTTGTTAAAAGGGATGGATATTGCCGTTAAAAGAATTAGTGAAGCAATCAAACGGAAGGAACCGATTCTTATATTTGGCGATTATGATGCGGATGGTGTCAGTAGTACATCCGTGTTAATGATTACACTCAGAGATCTAGGGGCAGACGTCCAATTCTATATTCCAAACCGTTTTACAGAAGGCTATGGCCCTAATGAGCCTGCATTTCGCCATGCGGCGGAAGCAGGAATAAAATTGATTATTACCGTAGATACCGGAATTGCCGCTATTCATGAAGCGGCGGTGGCAAAGGAATTGGGTGTGGATTTAATCATTACGGACCACCATGAACCAGGGCCTGTTTTGCCGGAAGCTTTGGCGATTATTCATCCAAAGCTGCCTGACAGCATTTACCCGTTTCGCGAACTTGCTGGTGTGGGGGTTGCCTTTAAATTAGCCCATGCTTTATATGGAAAAGTGCCTGAGCATTTGTTTGAAATTGCGGTGATTGGTACAATCGCCGATTTAGTCTCTTTAAAAGACGAAAACCGGCTGATTGCCAAAAAGGGCCTTGAAAAATTGAAGGTTACTGAGAACATTGGTTTGAAGGCCATTTTTAAAATCGCTGGTGTTGATTTGCAATCAATAAATGAAGAAACCATTGGTTTTACACTCGCCCCTCGTATCAATGCCGTAGGCAGGCTAGAGGATGCGGATTTGGCAGTCCGTCTCCTCCTTACCGATGACCCTATGGAGGCAGAGGAATTAGCGGCTGAGATGGATGCCCTCAATAAAACGCGGCAATCTATCGTTAACACAATAACGGAAGAGGCAATTGCGGAAGTTGAAAAGAATTTCCCGATTGAGGCGGGTAAGGTTCTGGTGATTGGGAAGGAAGGCTGGAATGCCGGTGTCATTGGTATCGTCTCCTCGAGACTGGTTGAAAAATATTACCGCCCGACGATCGTGCTAAGTTTTGACCATGAAAAAGGGCTGGCAAAGGGCTCGGCACGAAGTATTCCCGGTTTCGATCTTTTTCATAATTTATCAACTTGCAGGGAAATCCTGCCGCATTTTGGCGGACATCCAATGGCTGCAGGAATGACCCTGAAAATTGATGACGTACCAATCCTAAGGGCGCGCTTAAATAAGTTAGCCGATGACCTCCTAACGGATGAGGATTTTATTCCGGTAACCTTTCTTGATGAAGAGGTTCATCTAGAGGATATTCATTTAACCTCCTTGGAAGAAATGAACCTGCTGTCACCATTTGGAATGGATAACTCCAAACCAAAGGTGTTAATCAATCAGGTGGATGTTGCCAGTATTAGAAAAATCGGCAGCGAGCAAAATCATCTGAAACTATCGCTTAGTGAAAATGACGCCAATCTTGATGGAGTAGGCTTCGGTTTGGGTTCCATTGTTGATGAGATTTCTCCATCGGCTAAAATTTCGTTAATTGGTGAATTATCGATTAATGAATGGAACAATATACGTAAACCGCAAATCATGGTACAGGACATTGCTGTAGAGTCGTGGCAGTTGTTTGATTTTCGCGGCCAAAAGCGGCTGAATAGCATTGCTGCTACGGTGCCGGCAGAAAATAGGAAGATTATCTTTTTTAATCAATCCCATCTTGAAAAACTTGCTCCAAACCTTCATCAGGAAAGCATTATAATCCGGGACACAATGGAAGCGAGTGCATTTAATGGCTATGAAGGTAACATTATACTAGCAGATTTTCCATCTTCAAAAGAGCTTTTAACGGAATTGTTAAAGGGGAATAAGCCTGGTAGGATTTACGCTTATTTTTATAAAGAATCCAGCGATTTTTTCAGCACTTTACCGACAAGAGAACATTTTAAATGGTATTATGCTTTTCTTTTGAAAAATGGACCTATTGATTTGAAAAGGTATGGCGACGATATCGCCAAGCGCCGCGGCTGGTCAAAGGAAACGATTAATTTTATGTCAAAGGTGTTTTATGAATTGGATTTTGTTACAATAAATAATGGTTTTATTACTTTAAATCGGTCAGCGCAAAAGCGCGATTTAACTTATTCGCCAACCTATCAATTGAAAAAGAACCAATATGATCTTGAAAGGGAATTATTGTTTTCATCCTATCAAGAATTAAAAGGCTGGTTTGATGGGATTATTGGTGAGTCAGTTGTAATTGAGGAGGCAGTAAAGGAATGGATTTAACAAAGTTTGTGGCAATTGTACCGGATTACCCAAAACAAGGTATTGTTTTTAAAGATATTACTCCTTTAATGGGGGATGGCGAAGCCTATAAATATGCGACGGACCAAATCGTCGCCTATGCCAAGGATAAGGACATCGATATTATAGTTGGACCTGAAGCGCGCGGCTTCATTATAGGCTGCCCGGTTGCGTATTCTCTTGGAGTGGGCTTTGCTCCAGTTCGTAAAGAAGGAAAGCTTCCTCGCGAAACAGTTAAAGTCAGTTATGGACTGGAATATGGGACAGATGTATTAACCATTCATAAAGATGCGATAAAACCTGGCCAGCGTGTCTTGATTACGGACGATTTGCTGGCAACAGGCGGAACGATTGATGCAACGATTAAGCTGGTTGAGCAGCTTGGCGGTGTAGTGGCTGGAATCGCCTTTATCATCGAATTGACTTACCTAAACGGCAGAAGCAAGCTTGATGATTATGATATACTAACATTAATGCAGTATTAACGTTTCATGAGGGCACTCGAAAGCATGAGTGCTCTCTTTATATAATGAAAAAAAGATTAAACTCTTTACATCTTGGTTATTTTTTTCGATAATAGTAACAATCATTCTAATTTAGGAACAATTTTTCCTAGATTGAATTTATATAAAAATACAAATTCCGTTTTTTGGCATATAGAGAAACAACAAGCTCATCAAATTCTATAAAAAGAATGCTGATTGGCTCATAAAACGAGATGGAAAATAAAAAAGGTGATTTCATGGCGAATGATCAAGTGTTAACATCCGACCAAGTCATCGACAAGACAAGAAAATATTTAAACGAAGAGCATGTGGAATTAGTCAAGAAGGCATATGATTTTGCTAAGCATGCTCATCGTGATCAATATCGTAAATCAGGTGAGCCATATATTATCCATCCAATTCAGGTCGCCGGCATTTTGGCTGATTTGGAAATGGATCCATCAACGGTGGCGGCAGGTTTTCTTCACGACGTCGTTGAGGATACGAATGTTTCCTTGAAGGATATTGAATATACTTTTAATGCCGAAGTGGCTATGCTTGTCGATGGGGTTACGAAACTGGGGAAAATTAAATATAAATCTCATGAGGAACAGCAGGCGGAGAACCATCGGAAAATGTTCGTGGCCATGGCACAGGACATCAGGGTTATCCTTATTAAGCTTGCCGACCGTTTGCATAATATGCGGACGTTAAAGCATCTTCCGTTGGAAAAGCAGCGTCGGATTGCCAATGAGACACTTGAAATATTTGCCCCTTTAGCCCATCGTCTTGGTATTTCAACAATTAAGTGGGAGCTTGAGGATACTGCATTACGATATTTAAATCCGCAGCAATATTACCGGATCGTTAACTTAATGAAGAAGAAGCGGGCGGAGCGGGAGCAATATCTTGACGATGTTATTGACGAAGTGAAGGCGCGCCTTTCTGATGTCTCCATTAAAGCGGATCTTTCTGGACGTCCCAAGCATATCTACAGTATTTATCGGAAAATGGCCTTGCAGAATAAGCAATTCAGTGAAATTTATGATTTGCTCGCTGTTCGTATTGTCGTCAATAGCATAAAGGATTGCTACGCCGTTTTAGGGATTATTCATACATGCTGGAAGCCGATGCCGGGGCGTTTCAAGGATTATATTGCGATGCCAAAGCCGAATATGTATCAGTCCCTTCATACCACGGTTATCGGTCCAAAAGGCGATCCGCTTGAGGTGCAGATTCGTACGTCTGAAATGCACCGCATCGCCGAGTTCGGGGTTGCCGCCCACTGGGCCTATAAAGAGGGAAAATCCCTCAGCGATAGTTCTTCCTTTGAACAAAAGCTAACCTGGTTTAGAGAAATTCTTGAGTTCCAGAACGATACAGCTAATGCTGAAGAGTTTATGGAATCATTAAAAATTGATCTCTTCTCGGATATGGTGTTCGTTTTTACACCGAAGGGCGATGTAATTGAATTGCCGTCCGGTTCTGTTCCGATTGACTTCGCTTACCGGATCCACTCAGAAATCGGCAATAAGACGATTGGAGCCAAAGTGAACGGCAAAATGGTTACGCTTGATTACAGGCTGAAAACGGGCGACATCATTGAAATTCTAACCTCCAAGCATTCCTATGGACCGAGTCAGGACTGGTTAAAGCTGGCGCAAACATCTCAGGCGAAAAATAAGATTCGCGCTTTCTTTAAGAAGCAGCGCCGCGATGAAAATGTCGTCAAGGGTAAAGAGCTGGTTGAAAAGGAAATCCGGAATTTGGAGTTTGATATTAAAGAAATTTTAACACCAGACAATCTTAAAAAAGTAGCCGAAAAATTTAATTTTACCAATGAAGAGGATATGTATGCGGCTGTCGGCTATAATGGGGTAACTGCCCTTCAGGTGGCCAACCGCTTAACGGAAAAATGGCGCAAAAAACGAGATCAGGAGCAGTCAGCAAGCCTTGCCAATGCGATTACTGATTTAAAGGCGTTCCCGCAGTCTAAAAAGCGCGAATCCGGAGTCCGTGTCCAAGGTATTGATAATCTGCTAATCCGCCTGTCCAGGTGCTGTAATCCTGTTCCAGGGGACGAAATTGTCGGCTATATTACGAAAGGGCGCGGCGTTTCCGTTCACCGTTCGGATTGTACGAATATTGACACCGGTGATGCCCAGTCGAGACTTATTCAGGTAGAATGGGAATCGGCCTTAAATGACCGGAAAGAATACAATGTTGATATCGAAATCAGCGGCTATGACCGGAGAGGGCTGTTAAATGAGGTTCTGCAGGCTGTGAACGAGACGAAAACAAATATCTCCGCCGTATCCGGTAAAACGGACCGCAATAAGATGGCGATGATTAACATGTCCATTGCAATTCATAATGTTGCTCATTTACAAAAGGTCGTTGAGCGAATTAAACAGATTTCCGATATTTACTCGGTTCGCCGGATGATGAATTAAAGGAGTTTTTGTGATGCGAATAGTAGTTCAACGTAGCAAGGCGGCCAAAGTAACGGTGGGTGGCGAGGTGATTGGGCAGATTGAGAAAGGTCTTGTCCTGCTGGTTGGAGTCACCCATGACGATAAGATAGAGGATGCTGCTTATCTTGCAGATAAAATCGTCAATTTAAGAATTTTTGAGGATGCGAACGAAAAAATGAACATGTCCTTGCTGGATGTTGGCGGGGAGATTTTGTCCGTTTCGCAATTTACCCTTTACGGGGATTGCAGCAACGGAAGACGGCCAAGCTTCATCAAAGCGGCGAGACCCGAATATGCGGTGGAAATTTATGAAACCTTCAATCGCTTATTACGTGAAAAAGGAGTCCATGTCGAAACCGGTCAATTCGGGGCTATGATGGATGTGCAGTTAACTAACGATGGCCCGGTAACATTAATTGTCGAAAGTAAATAACTGCTTTAATGCGTTAAAAAGAGACTGACCTGGTCAGTCTCTTTTAATTTGCCTTGAAATATCTTGCAAGTCCCTCGTATAAGCCTGATGCGGCATTTTCTTGGTAAGTGCTGGAGTTCAAAGTCATTTCTTCTTCCGGGTTGCTTAAATAACCTAACTCCATAAGTACAGCTTTTTGATTATTTTCCCGAATGACATGATAATCGCCAATGCGAACTCCGCGATTTCTCAGTTTAGCTTGTCCTACCGCAGCGTTGTATAGGGTGTCAGCCAGATTTCTTTGATAGACGTGATAATAATAGCCTGTCATTCCGCGCACACTTCGATCTAAGTCACTGTCATAATGGAGACTGACGAACGCATCCGCATTATATGAATGGGCCATTCCAACCCGAGACTGCAAGGAAATAAAGGAATCATTGTTTCTTGTAAGATAGACATTTGCTCCGGCTGCCTTCAATTTATCATATAAAAGACGGGCAGTCCGAAGTGTCAAATCCTTTTCTAATGTCCCGTTCGCTCCCGTTGTTCCATTGTCGCCGCCGCCGTGACCTGGGTCAAGGACAATCGTTTTATTTTTCAAATAGCCTTCTGCTCCTGCTTTCTCAATCTGCGGTGCAGAGCCGTTAGACGAGACGACCCAGCCGGCTACATAAGCAGTACTTCCATCTTTCAGTTTAATTTCATACCAATCATTCTGCACGCTGTTGACAGAAAAAGTTTCTCCTTCATTTGCCCGTACCACTACATCTGATTGTACGCTAGGCGATTTACGGATGTTAGTTCCATTTTGCAGAATGGTGATGGCACTTTCCTTTACAGTTTGTCCAGCATCCGAAGAGGTCTTTGTACCGCTCTTATCCAGATAAAACCCGGATACCCAGCCGAAGCTGCCGGATTTTAAGTCTATTTTTGCCCAGTTATTGTTCTCTTCAACGATGGTAAAGCGCTGTCCTCTTGTTACAGTTCCAATCACTGAGGAATTTAAAGTAGCCTCGGAGCGAACACTTAAACTATCGGCGGTAACAAAACCGGACATTCCGGTTGTTTGCTTGCTTTTCACTGTATCTTTTGAGTCCTCCGAATCAAGGTTAATAAATTCAGCGCTGACCCAGCCCTTCACATTTAAATAGCTAACCTGTACCCATTTATTTTGCTGGGATAAAATCGCCACACTTGTCCCTTTTGTCAGTTTCCCGATAACCGGACTTGCTGCATCTGGTGACTGCCTTACATTTAACGTGTCGCCAATTACATTGCCCGTATCGGCACCGGCACGTGTACTTGTTTTACTACCCGCATTAGTAGTTGACCCATTTTCCTGCTGACCCGCTGTTTTTAAATCAATAAATTCCTTCGCAACCCAGCCCTCCCCGAACATTGAGGAGATTTTGTACCAATTTTCATTTTGGTCAATTACCTTAACTGCTTGACCTTCAGTTAAAGAACCAATGACGCGGAAGCTTGTCCCTGGGCCGGTTCGGATTCTTAATTGACTGGAATTGGCAGTTGCAGCAGATTGACCGGAAGAGGAGACGGCCTTGGCTGTTTGTTCATTATCCTTTGTTACGAGCCAATTGACTACCCAGCCTGTTTTGGCAAAGGAAACTTGAATTTGTATCCATTCTCCTTGTTCTTTTACGATTGGAAATGTTTCGCCGCGGTTCACTTGCTTCAATAATGGATAGCTTAAACCGGGTCCGGTGCGAACATTAAGCGAATCCACGGCAATCGATACGCTGCCGCTTGCGGCGCTGCTTTTTCCTTCAGGCAGGAAGGCCCCCAAAAAAAGAATGATAGATAATAATAGCAGACTAAACTTTTTGTGCATATCTTCCTCCTTTACCATTTTATTTTAACGTAAAATATACTGAAAATCATTCCTTAAATGGTCATTTTTGGACAAGCTTTATTAAAAAATAAAAAGTGATGAAATTTTTTCTCCCGAGATGGAAAGAATAAACACAAAAGGAAGTTTAACAGGGGGGATTTGCGATGCGGTCAAGTGACAAGGGAATGAACATTCAATCGATGAATGGCCGGCTGTTCGGTATGGATTTCCATGATTTTATTGAAAAAGAACAGCATTCTGGTTCCTATGAGCTTGCATCTGAATTTGGATTAACAATGAGGGATGTTAGAAAGCTAAAAAAACGTTTGGAGCGATCTTAAAACTTGCTTGACAAAAGTTGCTGTTGCTCCGTATTATTATTAAATAATCTAAATATTATTTGCATAAAACCAATGATGGAGCATAGTAGTTAAGACAATCCATGAAAAGAGAGAAAATGCCCTGGGCTGAAAGCATTTTTGCATGAATCTTAACGAATGAACACTCCGGAGGTTTCTCTCTGAAAAAGGGTATTCCTCTATTAGGAGAAGAACGTGACAGGCGTTAACTGTTTGAGAGGAAGCCGCTAAACTTCAGCGCGCTTCAACTAGGGTGGCACCGCGGAATAAACTTCCGTCCCTTGTTTTTATACAAGGGATGGGAGTTTTTTATTTTGTCTAAAAACATCCATACATAAAAAATCATTACAAAGGAGGTCTTCGACTATGTCGATTAATATACCAAGAGGAACGCAAGATATATTGCCTGGCGAAGTGGAGCTGTGGCAAAGGATTGAGAAAAAGGCTAGAGAACTTTGTGAAAAGTATCAATACCAGGAAATCCGAACCCCTATTTTTGAACATACGGATCTTTTTTCCAGAGGTGTCGGTGACACGACCGATATCGTTCAAAAGGAGATGTATACTTTTGAAGATCGTGGCGGCCGCAGCATTACCCTAAGACCGGAAGGAACGGCATCTACGGTGCGGGCATTTGTGGAGAAAAAAATGTTCGGTCTTCCCGGCCAGCCAGTCAAGCTTTATTATATGGGGCCAATGTTCCGCTATGAACGTCCCCAATCTGGCCGTTTCCGCCAATTTGTCCAATTTGGGGTTGAAGCATTAGGCAGCAACGATCCGGCGATTGATGCAGAAGTTATTTCACTTGCGATGAATCTATATAAAGAAATGGGCTTATCAAAGCTGAAGCTGATTATTAACAGCCTTGGTGACAAGGAGAGCCGAAATACGCACCGTGAGGCGTTAATCAATCATTTCAAACCAAGAATCGGTGAGTTTTGTTCGGACTGTCAAAACCGTTTGGAAAAAAATCCGCTTCGAATTTTGGATTGCAAGCAGGACCGCGACCATGAGCTAATGAAGACGGCTCCGTCCATCATTGATTATCTTAATGAAGAATCCAAAGCTTATTTTGGAAAAGTCCAGCAGTATTTAACCCAACTTGATATTGAATTTGAGGTAGATCCAAACCTTGTCCGTGGTCTGGATTATTACAACCACACCGCCTTTGAAATTATGAGTAATGCCGAGGGCTTTGGTGCCATTACGACACTCTGCGGGGGCGGCCGCTATAACGGGTTGGTCGAGGAAATCGGCGGTCCGGAAACGCCGGGCATCGGTTTTGCTTTAAGTATTGAGCGTTTTATTGCCGCTCTTAAAGCCGAAGGCATTGAAATGGAAATCAATCAAGGGATTGACTGCTACCTTGCCGCACTTGGAGAGGAAGCAAAGGATTATACAGTCGGCCTCCTGCAGCAGCTTCGTTTGGCTGGTTTTTCCGCAGAGCGGGATTATTTATATCGAAAAATTAAAGCCCAATTCAAGGCTGCTGACCGTTTACAAGCTCGTTATGTAGCAGTACTTGGCGATGATGAATTACAAAACAATAAAATTAATGTAAAAAATATGGAGACAGGTGAACAGGTAGAGGTTGAATTGGATTCCCTCGTCAACTATTTTCAAGGTTTAAAAGGATAAAGGAGGATTTTTAGTATGTTTGGGAGATCGTATTTTTGCGGTGAAGTTCCAGAGACCGCAGTTGGGGAAAAAGTAACGTTAAAGGGCTGGGTTCAAAGAAGACGCGACCTTGGCGGATTAATTTTTATCGATTTGCGCGACAGATCCGGCATTGTTCAGATTGTTTTCAATCCGGATGTTTCAAAAGAAGCTTTAGAGACAGCGGAAAAAATCCGTAATGAATATGTTCTTGATATAGTCGGCGCAGTCATTGCCCGCGAACCTGGAACCATTAATGAGAATCTTAAAACAGGTAAAATTGAAGTTCAAGCAGAACAGGTAACGATCATTAACGAGGCAAAAACACCTCCATTTACCATTTCTGACAGGACTGACGCTTCGGAGGATGTCCGCCTGAAATACCGTTATTTGGACTTCCGCCGTCCGGTCATTTTTGAAACATTAAAGATGCGTCACCAAGTGACAAAAGAAATCAGGAACTTCCTTGATGAGGAAGGTTTTTTGGATATTGAAACACCGATTTTGACCAAAAGTACACCAGAAGGAGCCCGTGACTATTTAGTTCCAAGCCGCGTGCATCCTGGTGAATTCTACGCACTGCCGCAATCACCGCAGCTGTTTAAGCAATTATTGATGGTTGGCGGCGTAGAACGCTACTATCAAATTGCCCGCTGCTTCCGCGACGAAGACCTGCGTGCAGACCGCCAGCCGGAATTCACACAAGTCGATATTGAAACAAGCTTTTTAAGTCAAGAGGACATTATGGCCTTGATGGAAAAAATGATGTCCAAACTGATGAAGGAAGTAAAAGGTGTAGAGGTGGCAGCGCCATTCCCGCGTATGGGCTATGACGAGGCGATGAGCCGTTACGGTTCAGATAAGCCTGATACCCGCTTTGGATTGGAGCTAGTCGATGTTTCTGAAATTGTAAAGGAGTCTGGCTTTAAGGTATTTGCTTCTGCCGTTTCTAGCGGCGGACAAGTGAAGGCGATTAATGTAAAAGGCGCAGCGGCTCGATACTCCCGAAAAGATATCGATGCGCTGACTGAATTTGTGGCTGTTTATGGTGCGAAAGGTCTGGCTTGGCTAAAAGCAGAAGCAGATGGACTAAAAGGGCCGATTGCAAAGTTCTTCTCTGAAGAAGATGCTGCAGCCCTGAAAGCTACACTGGAGGCTTCTGAAGGCGACCTGCTGTTGTTTGTTGCTGATAAAAAGAGTGTAGTAGCTGACGCGCTGGGAGCTTTACGGTTAAAGCTTGGCAAGGAATTAGAGCTAATCGACCAAAGCCGTTTCAATTTCTTATGGGTGACAGACTGGCCGCTGCTTGAATTCTCAGAAGAAGATGGCCGTTATTATGCTGCCCATCATCCGTTCACGATGCCTGTCAGAGAAGATCTGGAGTACTTAGATACTGATCCTTCCAAGGTCCGCGCCCAAGCCTATGACCTTGTGCTAAACGGCTATGAGTTAGGCGGCGGGTCGTTAAGAATATTTGAACGGGATATTCAGGAGAAAATGTTCAGTGTTCTTGGTTTTACGCCTGAACAGGCCAAAGAACAATTTGGCTTCCTGCTGAATGCTTTTGAATACGGTACACCACCGCATGGGGGAATCGCTCTTGGGCTCGACAGATTGGTTATGCTGTTAGCTGGCAGCACCAACCTTCGCGATACGATTGCCTTCCCTAAGACAGCGAGCGCAAGCGACTTGTTAATGGCAGCACCAAGCGAGGTTTCCGAGGCCCAATTACAGGAACTAAATTTGTCACTAAAAATTAATAAATAGCAGGCATTAGCTCACATGGTCACCTTGAAGGTGCTTTGAAAATATGCTATGATTAAGTCAATCAAGAAGAGTCCTGAAATGTACGTTGTGTTACCTGAAGTTTTGACCGAACATTGTTTATTTGGGAGTCCGGAGTTTTCTGAATGCGTAAATGCCCCACTCCATTGCGAGTAAGGGGACTTACAATAACAGGAATAGGACACCCCCCTGCTGAGTGCGGGATCAAAACGAAGGATCAAAAGCGACGGCACTATTGGGACTCTTCGTTTTTTTCGCAAACACACCTTCTGTCAGTGATGGCAGAAGGTTTTTATTTTAAAAAATGGTATATTGCTATATGTAATCGATCAATCCAATGGGAATTTCGACTACCCGGTCGCAAAAAGGGGTTATATGAGCCCGAACATATGGAAAACGCGCAGCGGGTAGCATAGAGGGATTTTATGAACTCGACCACATGGAAAAATAAGATAGGAGGGATCAGCCATGAAGACGCTCTTTCTTGATTGTACTTTTGGCATTGCCGGGGACAGGGCTTTGGCCGCACTAATCGATTTAGGAGCCGACATCTCTTACATAGTTGATCAATTGAGAAAGTTACCAATAGAGCCGTTTGGAATCGAAGTACATAACATTACGAATCAGGGCATTGCTGCAAAGAAAATAAGCATCTTTTACCAATCGGAAAAAAATCAACATCAGAGTACGCATGAGATATCTAAAATAATTGCAGAAAATGAGCTCCCAGTTAAAACTAAGGAACGCAGTTTGGCAATATTTCATGAATTCGCAAATGCCAAAGGAAAGCTAAATGGTATTGACTCCAATGAGGTTTATTTTGAAATAGCTTCTATAATCGAAATCATTGGCTTCTGCCTAGCGCTTGAAAGCCTCAAAATCGAAGAAATATTCGCATCACCCGTTCCAGCAGGTTTTGGCCACAAAATGACAGCTCACGGGCTTTATCCAATACCGTCTCCAGTCACGCTTGAGCTGCTAAAAGGGATTCCGCTTGCAGAACTAAACGTCCAAAGGGAATTGACCACACCAACTGGGGCAGCGATATTACGGTCACTCGTGAAAAAATTCATACCTATTGGCGGACACGTGGTGGACAAGATTGGGTATGGGGCAGGTGAAACGGATTTTGACCACCCGAATGTTCTAAGGGCATTATTCATCTCCCCTATTAAGCAAGACCCAAATCAAGAACGGGAATCAATCTATATATTGGAAGCCCAGCTTGATGATATGACTGGTGAGGGTCTTGGGTTTGCGATGGAACGTCTGCTGGCTGAAGGAGCTCTTGATGTTTTTTATACCCCTGTTTACATGAAGAAAAATCGGCCAGGCACCCTTGTAACCGTTTTGGTTTCCTTAAACCTGGCAGACCGCTGTGAACAAATTTTATTGGAAGAGACTACTACCCTGGGGGTCCGAAGAAGCATGTGGAGCCGCAATATTCTTGACAGAAGATTTATTGAGGTTGAAACTCCCTATGGGCATATTAAGGTAAAGCAGGCCTGCAAGAGGAATAAAATCCTCCACCAAGCTCCGGAATATGAGGATGTTGCAAGAGCAGCAAGGGAGCACAAGGTACCGTTTCAAACGGTTTACCAATATGCCATGAAATTAGCAATGAATGAGCAGATGGGGGATTAAATATGGTCCCTTTGATTCCCATTACAGCAGTAGTGTTAGCGGCAGGCAACTCCTCAAGGATGGGAGATTTTAAACCTTTGCTGCCTATCCAAGGGATTCCTATGCTTGAGTTGGTGCTAAGGAATGTTTTAGCCTTTCCATTTGAAAATGTGATGGCAATAATCGGCCATAATGAAAATAAAATTAAAGATGCCATACATATTTCTGATCAGCGCTTTAAATGGGTAAGCAACATCCATTTTAATCAAGGTTTAAGCAGTTCAATAAAAACTGCTGTTCAGCGATGCAATGTTGAAACCTGCGGTCTAATTGTCTTTTTGGGCGATCAGCCTTTACTTAAGAAGTCAACAATACAACAAATAATCCAGACAATCCTGAAAACGAACGTAAATCAATCAAAGTACATTCTTCAGCCAACCTACAACAGTGTTCCAGGACATCCGGTTTATATATCTTCACAGCTGTTTCCATATGTTGGTGAAATAACCGGAGATCAGGGGGCAAAAGCGATATTTAAGTTTGCCGATCAACATTTCCAAATTCCCATAGCCGATGAAGGGACCATTTTAGATGCCGACACCTATGAGGATTATCAAGATATTATCCAAAAGATAAAAAAATCCTTCTAGGTGCTTCTGTTTTTAGGAAAGTATGATATATTTTTTAAGGTGAAAACATAATAAAATAAATCGAATTTAATTTCTGGAGTGAACACTATGCTGCATCAATTTTCTCGTAATGAGCTTGCAATTGGTAAAGAAGGCCTTGATATAATGAAAAACAGCACGGTTGCCGTGTTAGGGATTGGCGGTGTCGGTTCTTTTGCCGCGGAGGCGCTTGCCCGTTCTGGAGTCGGCCGGCTAGTGTTGATAGATAAAGACGATGTTGACATTACTAACGTTAATCGCCAATTAATTGCATTGCTATCTACTGTAGGCAGACCAAAGGTTGAAATTATGGATGAGCGGATTAAGGATATTAATCCCGATTGTGAAGTTATTTCCCTAAAGATGTTTTATACAGAGGAAACATATGAAGAAATCTTCAGCCACAAGTTAGATTTTGTTGTTGATGCTTCAGATACGATCATGTATAAAATCCATCTGATGAAGGAATGTTTAAAGCGAAATATCCCAATTATATCAAGTATGGGTGCCGCTAACAAAATGGATCCCACCCGCTTCAAAATTGCGGATATTTCAAAGACGCATACAGACCCAATTGCTAAGGTAATTAGAACAAAATTGCGTAAAGAACGAATTCACAAAGGCATTCCGGTTGTCTTCTCCGATGAAAGCCCGATTGTTATTCGTGAAGATGTTAGAAAAGTTGTTGGAAATGAAAAAGCCGAGATTCGGAAGGCGAAAATGCCGCCATCTTCTAATGCATTCGTGCCATCTGCATGCGGGTTAATTATGGCAAGCTATGTGGTTAGCCAATTACTAAAAGATATCAAAATTATGCGCGTAGCAGATGAGAAATAGTTTACCAGGCTCTAAGCAAAAAATGCTTAGGGCTTTTTTTTGCTGAAAAATCATAAATACCCCTAAAATTGGAAAGCTATAAAAAAATTGGGTGGGGTGGTTTATGATGAAAAAAAGCTTTTTAAAGCCGCTTCGCAATTTGTTTAAAACGGAACCTCAATTTTACGAACAATCAAACCAACAAAGAATTCATTTAAAAGAACAGGATATAAGCAGTCATTATGAACAAAATTTAGAAACTTTTAAGTCCATTTTTTCCATACCAAGAAACTTCGATGTCAAGATTCACGAGTTCAACATCCGTGCTCTTAATCGCCGTGCATTTGTTCTGTATATCTGTACCATGGTCGACTTAGAACAAATTCGAAAGAATATTTTCGGACCTCTAATTGAAAGCAATCAGCCGATAAGAGAGATTCAAGATATTGTTACCGCCCCAATTGAGCGGATAAGCACCCAAATAGGGGATATTACTGAAATCGTCACCAGTGGTTTTACCGCGTTATTTATCGATGGTGATGATCAATGCTATTTATTTGGAACAACGGAAGTTCAAGGGCGCAGTATCGAAAAATCCGATAATGAAGTCATCGTCAGAGGAGCAAAAGAGGCCTTTAATGAAAAGTTGGTCGATAATATTGCGTTAATCCGGAAAAAAGTTAAAAACGAAAACCTTATTTTTGAGGCGCTTGTTGTTTCAAAGCGCTCCAGAAATGACGTTTTGATTGTTTATGAACAAGACCTAGTGAATGATGAATTGCTGAAGACGATAAAGGATAAGCTTGAATCTTTGAATACTGACAGTATTATCGATTTAAGCATATTGGAGCAGTACCTTGAGGAACGGCCAAGATCGTTGTTTCCGACCATTTTAAACACGGAACGCCCAGACCGGGCAGTATCTTTTATAGAAGAAGGACACATTGTTTTGTTAATGTCCAACTCGCCTAACTGCCTTGTTCTTCCCGCAACTTTTTGGGCCCTGTTCCATTCACCGGAAGACCATTACCTGCGGACACCGTATGGTAATTTCATTCGGCTTTTGCGATTTATGGCATTTTTTATCTCAATTTTTTCCTCGGCCTTTTATATTGCGATAACAAACTATCATGTCGGGATGATTCCGCCCGATTTGTTGATGGCCATGGCGGGTACAAGAGAACGAGTCCCTTTCCCTTCCATCATTGAAATTCTTATGATGGAACTGGCCTTTGAACTGATTCGGGAAGCGGGGCTGCGCGTGCCCTCTCCGATTGGGCCAACGATTGGGATTGTCGGTGCTTTGATTTTGGGCCAGGCAGCCGTTCAAGCCAACATCATCAGTCCAATTGTCATCATCGTTATCGCCTTAAGCGGGTTAAGTTCCTTTATTATCAGCGATACCAGTATGAATTTTGCGATTCGTTTAAGCCGCTTTTTGTTTATTTTTGCTGCAGGTTTTATGGGGATTTATGGTATGGGGGCATTAATGGTTTTGGGTCTCTTTTATTTAGTTTCAATAAAGTCATTCGGTGTTCCTTACTTTGCACCGATGACCCCGCATTTCTCCTCGGGAAAAGATTTGATTATCCGGCCAGTACCTATGAGGCATAGGTTACGCCCGGGTTATCTAAAGCCGAAAGATATGGTTAAACAAGGAAAGGATTAAGATTAAAATGAATCAGAAGCCAGGAAAACTTGGTATTCGAGAATATGTATCAATTGCGATACTGATGGTCGGTTTAAAAGCGACTGAAGAAACACCAGCCGGTTTATATCATATGGTCCAAAATGCAGCGTGGATGATTCCACTTTTATCGGCTGTATTCTTCTTCATCCCGCTCTTTTTGTTGATTAAAACAATGTCTTTATTTCAGGGGGAAAACTTGTTTTACGTGATTCAAAAATTACTTGGCCGCTATTTCGGTTTTTTTGTTTGCCTTGTTGTTTTTGTCCTCAGTTCATTTGCCATTTCATTTGATTCTCGAGATTATACCAATATCATACGGGCATTTTATTTTAATACGACACCCTTGTTGGTCCTTTATGCCATTTTAATAACGATTTGTGCTTACGGAGCGAAGAAAGGAATTCAGCATATCGGTTCGGTTTCTTATTTGATTATTTTTTATGTTATTCTCTCTTTCATTGTTGCGTTATTATTAAGTACTCAAGATAGTAATATTCAAGCCATGCTGCCAATTTGGGGGGCGGGAAAACTCGCTATTTTAGAGCATAGCTCGCAAAGAATTTCGATGTTTGCTGAATTTTTTATGCTTACCATGCTCGTTCCTTACTTAAAGACAAATAATGAATTTCGAAAAGGCACTTGGATTGCTTATTTTAGTGTCAGTATTCAAACAAGTGTTTCAACACTATTTTTCATTTGTTTAATGGATCAATCTTTAGGGGAAATGGGTTATCCATTTCATACGACGATTCGCTATATTTCACTGGGAAGTTATATTCCCAATATCGAAATCTTCTTTTTTGTCATCTGGATTATGGGAGTCTTTATCCGCTTCGCTGCTTTTTTGTATATAATTGCCCTGATGTTCGGTCATATTTTCAAAATCAAGGACTTTGAATACTTGATTCCACTGCTTGCAACCCTTTATTTATTGATTGGTAATATGCCAAACAATCCAATTGAGGTGGCGCTGGAAATAAAACCGTTGATTGGGGTGATATCCGGTCCCGTGTTTTCTGCCATTGCCCTGCTATTATGGCTGACTGCCTTGTTAAAAGGAGAATTTAAACATGCAAAAAACAAAAAAAGTATGTAAATTTTTGTTGATAGCCGTGATTGTTTTTTCCTTAACAGGCTGCTGGGATCGTGAGGAAATGGAGGATAAATCCTATGTGATTGGACTTGGCATTGACCGTTCTCACCATAAAGGGAAAATCAAAGTGACCATGTTGCTTGCTAACCCGGAAGTAGGGAGTCAGCAAGGCGGCGGCGGTTCAACGGAAAAGCCCAGAGAGATTGTTTCCTTTGATGCCAACGATATCATTGCCGCAAAAGTGACGGCAAATTCGGTTGTCTCGCGAATTATAAGTTATGATTTATTAAAGATTATTGTGGTTTCCGAGGAATTTGCGAAGGATCCAAAATTTTATAATATCCTTAATGACGTAGTCTTTGATAAAGAAATTCGCATGAACGCCTATTTGGCAGTTTCAAAAGAAAAGGCCGCTAAGTATTTTTTGAAAAATAAACCAAAAATGGAGACCAGGCCGCATAAGTACTTTCAATACATGATTGACCATGGTATAGAAAACGGTCTGATTCCTGATTCTAATCTTTTTCGCTTTTTTAAGACAACAGATAGAGGAACCGACCTTTTTTTAGCGATGAACACATCAGCTGTTAGGGAAAAGCATCCTAAATTTAAAGGGGAAGATGAATATTTTGCCGGGCAGCTGAATGCATCCGGGGAGTTCGATGATACTCAATTTATCGGTTCGGCAGTGTTTAGAAACGGAGTAATGATTGGAAAGTTAACTGGTCAGGAAACAAGTATGGTCAATATTCTTGATGATACAACAAACATGAGTGATTTTTTTCTTGATATACCTAATCCCTTTCCAGGCAAACGAAAATCATTTGCCGTTAGAGTGATAAAAAAAGAAAACAATAAAATCAAAATGGACCTAAAGGGGTCTCGTCCAAAGATTTTTATCACCATACCCTTAAAATTTGAAATCATGTCAAATCCCTCGAGGATTGACTTTGCTAAAAGGAAAAATCAAGAAGTCTTAAAAAAGCAAATCGCCAGCCATTTTAAAACGGAATTTGAGAAGTTTTTGAAAAAAACACAAAAGGAATTAAAAGGTGCCCCATATCCGTTGTCCTTTTACGCTCGGAAATATTTTGGAACAAATCAGGAATTTGAAAAATTCAATTGGACGAAATCATATTTAAAAGCAGAAATATCCGTATACCCCGAAGTTGAAATAATAGATTTCGGTAAAAGGCAAAAGAAAAACTTAAAGGTGGAGAAATAACGTGAGAATCCTATCAATCGTTGTGTTGTTTGTTATTATCTTTTATTCCCTTGGCTTTGGCATCACCTTGTGGAAGGATAAACAAAGATTGGGGGCGATAGCCGTTTTTTTCCTTTGTCTAGCTATTGTTGTCCTTCCGTTTTTTTCGATCTTTTAATCATTCTCAGTCTCCAGCCCTAGTTTCTTTCCATCTTCAGCCGCTTAATTCCCTCCTAAAATTAAGTTAAGATCATTAGTGAATTAGTAGGAAAATTTTAACTGATGGGTTAAAATGTAAAGGCACTCGAAGAGAGGGGAGAAAATTTTTGGAATCAATCGTAGAATTAAAAAATGTAACGAAAGTGATTAAAGGCAGAACGATTATTGACGATATCAGCTTTCAGGTATATAAAGGCGAGGTTTTTGGTTTTTTGGGTCCGAATGGTGCTGGGAAAACGACGACTATTAGGATGATTGTCGGCTTAATGGGAATTACTTCAGGGGACATCATTATTGGCGGTTCAAGCATTAAAACACAATTTGAAGACGCCGTTCGTCATGTTGGGGCCATTGTGGAAAATCCGGAAATGTACAAGTTTTTAACAGGTTATCAAAACCTGATACATTATGCGAGAATGGCCAAGGGAATAACGAAGGAAAAAATTGCTGAAGTAGTCGAACTGGTAGGGCTGTCTGACAGAATTCACGATAAAGTAAAAACCTATTCACTTGGGATGCGGCAGAGATTAGGGCTTGCACAATGTCTACTACATGACCCCGAGGTATTGATTCTTGATGAACCGACAAACGGTCTTGACCCTGCTGGCATTAGGGAAATCCGCGACTATGTCCGCCTGCTTGCCCGTGAAAAAAATATGGCTGTTATTGTTTCCAGTCACCTCTTGTCCGAAATGGAAATGATGTGTGACCGAATCGGCATTATACAAAATGGGCAATTGATTGATGTCCAGCAGGTGAAGGAATTCATTCAAGGCAATGAAACGGTCCATGAATTAGAAGTAATTCCGAGCGAAACTGCACTATCAATCGTACACGCTTACTTCCCGGATGCAGAGGCAAATCTGTCACGAAACGGAATATCTGTCAGTCTTTCAAAAAAAGAAATCCCTCATCTGGTTAAAATCCTCGTCCAAGAAGAAATCAAAATTTTTGCCATTAAGGAAACAGCGAAAACTTTAGAGGACCGCTTCCTTGAAGTGACGAAAAAGGAGGCGGAGGAAGCCCATGCTTAATTTAATTAAAAATGAATGGATGAAAATCTTTCGGCGTCCCGGCACCTATTTCATGATTGCGCTGCTGATTGTTATAACCTGCATCGTTGGTGCCTTTTTTAAATATCAAGAAACTGGCTCTAATGCTGGTCCGGATAAGAATTGGCAGCAAACGTTGCAGGAAGAAAACGATGCCTTAAAAAAGCAGATGGAACAGAGCAGGGCCAAAATAGAAAAGGATTTTTTCAAAGAGGAAATCGCCATCAATGACTATCGAATTAAACATAATCTTCCGGAAAAGGAAAAATTTAATGTTTGGTCGTTTGTCAAAGAAGCATCCGAACTCATCACGCTGGCTGGCTTGTTTACGATTATCATTTCCGCCGGAATTGTAGCGAGTGAATTTAATTGGGGGACCATTAAACTGCTGTTGATTCGGCCAATCAATCGAAGCAAAATATTAATATCAAAATATCTGACTGTTTTATTGTTTGCACTGACCTTGCTGGGAATTTTATTTGTGTTTTCGACGGTCCTTGGCGCACTGTTATTCGGAATGCCCGAGCATGCCGCACCATATTTAAACTACCATAACGGTACGGTTACTGAGCAAAATATCGTGGTCCATTTATTAATCTATTATGGTTTAAGCTCCATTGATATGATTATGCTTGCGACGATGGCGTTCATGATTTCTTCTGTCTTCCGAAACAGTTCACTTGCCATCGGATTATCTATTTTCTTATTATTTACTGGAGCACAATTTACCGCGCTGCTGTCTCTTAAGTTTTCCTGGGCAAAATATATTCTATTTGCCAATACAAATTTAATGCAGTACTTTGAAGGAACCCCGATGGTCGAGGGGATGACGATGAATTTTTCAATCTTTATTCTAGTTATTTACTTTGTTATTTTTCAATTCTTGGCATTCTTTGTGTTCAAAAAACGGGATGTTGCTGCATAATCAGATGAAATGGGGCTGTCTCATCTTAGCTGTTGAGACAGCCTTCTTTTTTCCAATTATAGTGAAATGATATGGGTAAACTATTTTGTAGAAAAATTATCTGGAGGACTTTTTTATGGAAATTAAAATCAGCAATCAGGCATTAAAATGGTTTAAAGAAGATATTGGCCTTAAGAAGGGTGATAAACTGCGATTTTATACGCAAGTTTATGGAAATAGTCCAATTCAGAAGGGGTACTCTTTGGCGTTTACTCAAGAGGAGCCCTTAAAAATAGCAGCCAGTACTGATCTGGATGGGATCCTTTTCTTTGTTGAAGACGGTGATGTCTGGTATTTCGACGGGCATGATTTACATGTTGATTATGATGCAAAAGAAGATGAATTGAGATATGAGTATGTTAAATCACTCCACGGGGCAAGCCCGCTTGGTTTTACGGGCTATTTATAACCTAATAGGATAATTCGGGCAGGAACAAGGATATCCATCGCTGGTATTTTTTTTGTCGTTAAGAGATAATTGTTTGGTACTCGTTCTAAAAGGAGAAATATAGAGTGGAAAAAATCAAGCATATCTCCAGCGAATTTAAAGATTGGATCATACAGACATTAAATAGCGGTGCAAGCCCGGAGAAAATCGTCGATGCGATGATTAGTAAGGGATTCGATGAAACATTTGCATTAAGGACTTTATTGCGTATTGGTGGAAACCAATCGATTGTAACAGCTAATAAGCAAAGCCCTTATTATTATGAAATTCCTGAAATTGGCCATAAGGGCAATAAACTATATGCAGGGGACCGGGAAATTAAGGTGCTTTCTAGAGTGGAGCATCCATTTATTCTGCATTTAGATAATGTGTTAAGCGACGAAGAATGTGACAAACTGATCAGCCTTTCAAGCGACAGATTACAGCCTTCTCATATTATTGATAAAAACACTGGGGAGAACCGTGCAGCTTCTGGCAGAACGAGCAAAGGAATGTATTTTACAATCAATGAAAATGGACACGTCTCCACAATTGAGAAAAGAATTGCTGAATTAACTGGCTATCCGATTGAAAATGGTGAAGGGCTGCAGGTCTTGAACTATAAAATAGGCGAGGAATATAAACCCCACTTCGATTATTTCCCGGCAAACCAGGTTAAAGAAGATAAAGGGGGACAGCGGATCGGCACCTTTTTAATCTATTTAAATGATGTCGCTTCAGGAGGAGAAACCGTATTCCCAAAGTTAGGAGTATCGATTGTTCCGAAGAAAGGAACAGCTGTTTACTTTCATTATGGGAATAGTAAGGGACAAGTCGATCGACTTTCCTTACACACCAGTGTGCCGGTATCCGAAGGTGAAAAATGGGTTGCCACCAAGTGGATCAGGCAAGGGAGAATTTACTAACAAAGATAGGGGCAGTAACAAATGACAGAAAATAAACCATATAGAGTATTACTATATTATATGTATGTACCAATCGAGAATCCGGAGGAATTTGCCGCTCTGCATTTGCAGTTCTGTAAGGAACTAGGACTTAAAGGACGAATTTTAGTGGCTGCCGAAGGGATTAATGGTACGGTATCGGGAACGGTCGAGCAGACTGAAAAGTATATGGAAAGCATGCATCAAGACGAACGTTTTGCTGATATGGTTTTTAAAATTGATGAAGAGGATGAACATGCCTTTAAAAAGATGCATGTCCGCCATCGGTCGGAGCTTGTCACCCTTCGCTTAGAAGACGATATCAATCCTAATGAAACGACCGGTAAACATTTGAGTCCGAAAGAATTCTATGAGGCAATGCAGGATCCAAAGACCGTTGTCATTGATGCCCGAAATGACTATGAATTTGATTTAGGTCACTTTAGAGGAGCTGTTCGGCCAGACATAACAGCCTTTCGCGAGCTTCCGGACTGGATTCGGGAAAATAAACAGCAGTTTGAAGGGAAAAAAATCTTGACCTATTGTACTGGCGGAATTCGCTGCGAGAAGTTTTCAGGCTGGCTTGTAAAAGAAGGCTTTCAAGATGTTGGACAACTACATGGCGGTATCGTGACCTACGGGAAGGACCCTGAAGTGCAAGGACAGCTGTGGGACGGACAATGCTATGTATTTGACGGAAGGATCAGTGTGCCGGTTAATCAGGTTGAACATGTTATCGTCGGAAAAGATTATTTCACGGGTGAACCTTGTGAACGATATGTAAATTGTGCAAACCCAGAATGCAATAAACAAATTATTTGCTCAGAGGAAAGTGAGCACAAATACCTTAGGGGATGCACACATGAATGCCGAGTGCACCCAAGGAACTTGTATGTGAAGGAACATGAGTTAACGGAAGAAGACGTTGAATTGAGATTACAGCAGATTGGCGAAGAGTTTTCAGTTAAAAACAGCTAATCTTATTTATATAAAAAAATGACGTGTGAATGGTACACGTCATTTTTTAATACATGTTTAATTTTTTCGTGTAAGCTTTTCATAGACAGATGCAAGTGCCTGTTCGAATTTCCCTGTCTTTTTCGGCAGATAGTATTGTTTGTTCTTGATCCGGTCCGGCAGATATTGCTGCGGTACCCACCCGTTCTCATAGTCATGCGGATACTTGTAGCCAATGCCTCTGCCAAGCTCTTTCGCCCCTTTGTAATGGGCGTCTTTTAAATGGTCCGGGACATCGCCGGTTATTCCTCTTTGAATATCGGATAGGGCCGCATCAATCGCCAAAATAGCAGAATTGGATTTGGGCGACAGGCATAATTCAATCACCGCATTGGCAAGTGGAATACGTGCTTCGGGAAAGCCTAGCCTTTCTGCCGTTTCAATGGCTGCCAATGTCCGTGCTCCCGCCTGCGGGTTGGCAAGTCCGATATCCTCATAGGCAATTACAATTAACCGGCGGCTAATGCTTACTAAGTCCCCGGCTTCAATTAATCTGCCAAGATAATGAAGGGCGGCGTTTACGTCACTGCCGCGTATTGATTTTTGGAAGCCTGACAATACATCGTAATGAGCGTCCCCGTCTTTATCCGCGGCAATGCTTTTCTTCTGCAGGCATTCTTCAGCTGTTTGAACATCGACATGGATAACGTTATTTTCATCTGGATCTGATGAAAGAATGGCTAATTCCAAGGCATTTAAAGAGCTGCGGACATCTCCTCCTGAGCCTTGGGCAAAATGCTGAAGCGCATCCTCGGTTATATCAACTTTTAATCTGCCGTAACCCCGTTCCTCATCTTCTAATGCCCGAACTAATGTTTGCGTAACTTCATTAGGTGTTAATGGTTTAAGTTCAAAAATTTGACAGCGGCTGCGAATGGCTGGATTAATGGCATGATAAGGGTTGCTGGTTGTTGCCCCGATCAATACAATCATTCCGTTTTCCAAATAGGGCAATAGGAAATCCTGTTTGGCCTTATCTAACCGGTGGACCTCGTCCAACAGCAGGATTACTTTTCCGGACATTTTCGCCTCGGCAGCGACAATTTCCATATCTTTTTTATTATTTGTAACGGCGTTTAATGTTCGAAAGGCATATTTGGTACTGCCGGCAATGGCGCTCGCTATCGAGGTTTTTCCTATCCCGGGAGGACCATACAGAATCATTGAAGTCAGCTGCTTGGCTTTTACCATTCTAGCAATGATCTTGCCCTCACCGACAAGATGCTGCTGGCCGGCAACTTCTTCAATTGTTCGCGGCCGCATTCGAAATGCCAACGGTTTTTGCTGCATAGTAATCTCTCCAATAAATATTTTGCTATATCTTAACAATACCATTTCCTCGTGGAAAAGCATATTAAAGAAGAATATGTTATAATTCTAATGCCTACCAAAATACTACGGATTTTTTTGAATATAGATTTTTTAAAAAATAGAGGTGTTATTTTATGAAAATATCTACAAAGGGCCGTTACGGCCTGACAATTATGATTGAATTAGCAAAAAATTACGGAGAAGGGCCAACTTCTTTAAAAACAATAGCCCAAGCGAATGACCTATCTGAGCATTATTTGGAGCAATTGATTGCACCGTTACGAAATGCTGGATTGGTGAAAAGTATCAGAGGCGCATACGGGGGTTATATATTAACTGATGTACCTGCTAAAATTACCGCTGGCGATGTAATTCGTGTGCTTGAGGGCCCGATTACACCGGTTGAAGGAATTGAAGATGAAGAACCGGCTAAACGGGAGTTGTGGATTCGCATTCGCGATGCAATTAAGGGTGTATTAGACAACACGACTCTTGAGGACTTAGCAAGCCACAGTGAAGATGGCGAAATGGAAGGTTATATGTTTTATATTTAATGACGAAGCTAATAATAGAGAATTATGTTGATTTGAGGTGTCATAATGGAACGAATTTATCTCGACCATGCCGCAACCTCTCCGATGCATCCAAAAGTGATTGAAAAAATGCATGAGACGATGAAATCCGTTTTCGGAAATCCATCAAGCATCCATGCTTTTGGCAGGGAAGCGCGACATTATATTGATGTGGCGCGGGCAACACTCGCGGGGAGCATTGGGGCAAAGGAAAACGAGATTATTTTTACAAGCGGCGGTACCGAAGCGGACAATATGGCCTTATTTGGCGTCGCGGAAAGCTATCAGCATTTAGGAAAGCATATTATCACTACCCAGGTAGAACATCATGCTGTTCTTCATGCTTGCCAGAAGCTTGAAAAAATGGGCTTTGAGGTCACCTATTTGCCAGTTGATGAAACAGGCAGGATTTCCGTTACTGACCTTCAGGAGGCTTTAAGGGACGATACCATATTAGTTTCCGTCATGTATGGAAACAACGAGGTTGGCACCATCCAGCCGATTGCAGAAATTGGCCGGCTTGTGAAGGATCATCAGGCAAAATTTCATACAGATGCTGTCCAGGCCTATGGGATGGAAAAAATAAATGTCGATGAAAGCTATATTGATTTGCTATCGGTTTCTGCTCATAAAATAAATGGACCAAAAGGGATCGGTTTTCTTTATGTAAAGTCAAATGTTAAAATTTCACCACGTTTATTTGGCGGCGAGCAGGAGAGAAAACGGCGCGCTGGAACAGAAAATGTCGCATCTATTGCCGGGTTCCATGAAGCGGTTCTGATTGCGATGGAAGAACGTTCTGCAAAGAAAGAACAGTTTGCTGAGTATAAGCAGCTTTTGATGAACAAGCTTCAAGAATCAGGGATTGAGTTCACTGTAAACGGATTGCTTGAAAATTCCTTGCCGCATGTATTAAACTTAAGCTTTCCCGGAACTAACGTGGAAGCCATGCTGGTCAATCTTGACTTGGCGGGGATTGCGGTTTCGAGCGGTTCTGCCTGTACGGCCGGATCAATTGAACCATCGCATGTCCTTGTGGCGATGTTCGGAAAAGGCTCAGAGCGATTGTCGAATGCAATCCGTTTTAGTTTTGGCTTTACCACGACTACCGAAGAAATCCTACAAGCGGCGGAGGAAACAGCAAAGGTTGTTTCGCGTCTTAGAAAATAAAAGCAAGATTATTTTGTGTATAAAGAGAGGTGAATTTTTAGATGGAAAGAAAAGACCCAAAAGATGCCCGAGTTGTTGTCGGGATGTCCGGAGGTGTTGATTCATCTGTTGCGGCACTGTTGTTAAAGAAGCAGGGCTACGATGTGATCGGCATTTTTATGAAAAACTGGGATGACACCGACGAAAACGGTGTTTGTACAGCAACGGAGGATTATAATGATGTGATTCGTGTCTGCAACCAAATTGGCATCCCTTATTATGCGGTTAATTTTGAAAAGCAATATTGGGACAAGGTATTCACCTATTTCCTTGCTGAATATCGGGCCGGCCGGACACCGAATCCCGATGTCATGTGCAATAAGGAAATTAAGTTTAAAGCCTTTTTGGAGCATGCGATGAATTTAGGTGCCGACTATCTCGCGACAGGTCACTATGCCCGCGTTGAATATCGCGACGGTGAATATAAAATGCTGCGAGGCCTTGATGAAAATAAGGATCAAACCTATTTCCTAAATCAATTGTCGCAAGAGCAAATCGGCAAAGTGATGTTCCCAATTGGAAATCTTGAAAAAGCGAAGGTGCGGGAAATTGCGAAGGAAGCGGGTCTTGCTACGGCGGCGAAAAAGGACTCGACCGGAATTTGTTTTATCGGAGAACGGAATTTTAAGGAGTTTTTAGGTCAATACCTGCCTGCTCAGCCCGGCAACATGGAAACGTTTGACGGCGAAGTCAAAGGCAAACATGAAGGCCTGATGTATCATACCATTGGTCAGCGTCATGGGCTCGGCATTGGCGGATCGGGTGAACCTTGGTTTGCCATTGGCAAGGACTTAAAACGAAATGTTTTATATGTTGGCCAAGGTTTCCATAATGAAAAGCTCTATTCCGATTCGATTATTGCGACGGATGTTAGCTGGGTTTCTGACCGGGAAAAGCCTGTGGAATTTAGTTGTACTGCGAAATTCCGTTACCGCCAGGAAGACCACAAGGTTAAAGTTCGTCTATTAGATGGCGGTAAGGTTGAAGTTATTTTTGCAGAACCGATTCGTGCTGTCACACCTGGACAAGCCGCTGTTTTTTATGACGGTGACGAGTGTCTTGGCGGTGGAACGATTGATGAAGTTTATAAAAGTGGCGAACGTTTGACATATGTTGGCTAAGTTTAAGGACCCTGATTCCAGTTTTGGAGTCGGGGTTTTTTGGTGCAGGAAAATAGGTTTGGCGGATAACTGCTGGAATTCGGCGGATAATCCTACAGGGGTGGCGGATAACCGGCCAGTTTTGGCGGATAATCTCTTCAAATTGGCGGATACCTAGCAAAATTGGGCGGATATCTCAAATCACTTGCCTACCCCCTTTTACAACCTCAACTTTTAATAAAAATATGGTATACTTCCATGTAGAACGGAGTTGAAAAACATGGACAAAAACCAATTAGGTGTTCAATATATGCAAGAAGGCAACTGGGAAATGGCTGTGAAGGTTTTCAATGAGGCTATCCAGGAAAATCCTGCTGACCCAGTCGGCTATATTAATTTTGGCAACGTCCTCAGCGTTGTCGGTGAGGCTGAAAAAGCGCTAAAATTTTTCCAAAAGGCGATTGAACTTGACGAAAATGCGGGTGCAGCCTATTACAGCGCAGGTAATCTATATTTTAGCAATGACCGTTTCCAAGAAGCCAAGAACATGTTTGAAATGGCGATGAGAAAAGGACTGGAAACTAGCGACAACTATTTTATGCTGGGGCTTTCATTAGTCAATCTTGACCAGAGCAAATTTGCCCTGCCCTACTTCCAAAGAAGTGTCGAACTGAATGAAAATGATGCCGAGGCACACTTCCAGTACGGATTATGCTTGGCAAACCTGGAACTGATTAGCGAAGCCATCAGCCAATTTAAGAAATGCGTTGAACTCGATCCAAACCATTCAGATGCTTACTATAACCTGGGCGTTTCCTACGCATTCCAAGAGCAAGGCCAGCAAGCGCTGGAGATGTTCGACAAAGCGATAGAAATCCAGCCGGACCATCTATTGGCCGGGAATGCCAAGAAAATATTAGAAATGAACCAGTAGTCCAATTGATTTTTCACAAGGAAGGAGGGAGCAGCTATGGTTGAAAAGCAGGAATCGCTTGATTTGTTCAGTGAGCAGGGCAAATTTATTAAAGGCCGGCCAATTGTGACGATTTTTCACAATGAGCAAAACCTCTATACCGTGATTCGAATCCGGGTAGATGAGACCAATCATCAGTATGATGACAAAGAAGCCGTCGTTACTGGCTATTTTCCTAGAGTACATGAGCAGGAAACGTATATTTTTTACGGGGAATTTAAAGAGCATCCACGCTTTGGTACACAATTTCATGTCAACCATTTTCGCAAGGACATGCCCCAATCGAAGCAAGGGGTTATTGCATACTTATCCGGCGAAATGTTCAAAGGAATCGGTAAAAAAACGGCGGAAAATATTGTGGAAACCTTGGGTGAGGATGCGATTTCAAAAATTCTCAATCAGCCCTCCCTCCTTGATACCATACCGAAACTCCCTCCTGATAAAGCAAAGCAGCTTTATGAGACGTTAATGGAACATCAAGGTCTCGAACAGGTGATGGTCGCGTTAAACCAGTATGGTTTCGGCCCGCAGCTGTCGATGCGGATTTATCAAACTTATAAAGAAAAGACACTTGAGATTATCCAAAAAAACCCTTACCAGCTGGTTGAGGATGTCGAGGGTATTGGTTTTGGCCGGGCGGATGAGCTGGGTTACCAGCTTGGCATATCAGGCAGCCATCCTGACCGAATTAAGGCAGGCTGCCTCTATACATTAGAAAATGAATGTATGCAGACAGGGCATGTCTACATGCAAGCCGAAGCACTGCTTGAGCAGGTAAAAGCCCTCCTAGAAGAGAACCAGCGTGACGTCATTGATTTTCTGGCTATCTCAAACGAAATTATCGGGCTTGAAAAGGAAGGTAAAATTATTGGCGAAGAGAAACGAGTTTACCTGCCTTCCTTGTACTTTGCGGAAAAAGGACTCGTCACCAGCATTAAACGAATCCTCCAGCAAACAGAGTATCAGGACCAATTCCCGGAATCGGAATTTTTGCTGGCATTAGGTGATTTGGAAGAACGGCTTGGGGTCCAGTATGCGCCAACCCAAAGGGAAGCCATCCAAACAGCGTTAATGTCACCGATGCTGATCTTAACAGGGGGTCCCGGAACAGG
>NZ_JAGYPE020000025.1 GCF_018343545.2 Neobacillus citreus
TGAATACACCTGTTGATTGGCGCGGAAGGCACGAAGACTCCTGCGGGAGTACGGGGCAGGGGAGACCCCGCAGGAGCTTTAGCGACGAGTTATCATGAACGAAACTAGCTCCTATTCGTAAATACGTAGGTTAATTTGGTTAGAATGTTTACTGGAAATCCAAACCAAATCAGAGCTACATTACGAAAGGAGCTAGTTATTATGAAGGATACCATAAAATACGTAGGTTTAGACGTATCAAAAGAAAAAATAGCTGTCGCGATTGCTGATGAAGGAAGAGATGAGCCTAGATACTGGGGCATGATTTCGAATACACCAGAAGCAGTTACGAAATTGATGAAAAAGATAGGAAGCAGCGAGAACTTACGAGTGTGTTACGAAGCAGGCCCTACTGGATATCCATTGTATAGGTTACTCCTTGCGCTAAATATTCACTGTACTGTGATAGCACCATCTTTAATTCCTCAAAGACCTGGTGAACGTATTAAAACGGATCGCAGAGATTCTGTTCGACTAGCTCAATTATATCGAGCCGGGGAATTAACTTCTGTTTACGTTCCTACTCCAGAGGATGAAGCTTTACGTGATCTTGTTCGATGTCGAGAAGATGCAAAAGAAGACGAATTAAGAGCTAAACACCGGTTAAGTAAATTTTTACTCCGTTATGATATCCAACCACCATCAAAGGGAAAAAAATGGACAGTCAGATATTATAGATGGTTGGACACGGTAAAGTTTGAAAACTCTAAACTACAAGTGGTATTTCAAGAGTATTATCATCAAATTAAAGAGATACAACAACGAATCTTAAGACTAGAAGAAGAAATCAGAATACAAGCAACGGAAGGTGCTCATGCCCCAACCATCCAAGCTTTACAAGCATTAAGAGGAGTAGCACTGATTACAGCGACTAGCATTGCGGCAGAAATAGGTTCTTTTAAACGATTTTCCACTCCTAGACAGTTTATGGCGTATGTGGGATTAGTACCTAGTGAATATTCTAGTGGTGAAAGTAGAAGACAAGGAAAGATCACTAAAACAGGGAATCGTCATGTGAGGCGTCTACTAGTGGAATCGGCTTGGAGTTATAGATATAAACCTTCCGTCAAAGGTGAATTACAAAAGAGACAAAATGGACAATCGCCAACCATTCAAGCAATATCTTGGAAAGCACAAAACCGACTTCATAAGAAATATTTTCGATTATTATCAAGAGGCAAAGAAAGTGGTAAAGCCATTACGGCAGTGGCAAGAGAGCTAGCAGGTTTTATCTGGGCAATTACGCAGGAATTAGACGAAGTAGTACCAAAAGCTTAAATAAGTACGTTTTCTCAAATGACGATCAGTACATTAGAAAGAAAATAGATGGATGAGAATAGGGCTCGAAGGCAAAGAGAAAAATCGGGAAGGAAAACCCACGTGCCTCCTCTGTGCTATATCTATTTAGATTAACGCACGTCACGAGTTAGTGGATATGTCCTTTATACGGAAAGATAAAATGTGAGAACCCACGAATATCAGAGCGTTAACCGCAGTAGAGATTTTTGCCTTCGTGCCGTGTCCTTAACATCTATTCCAAAAAACATGAGGGAGGTACGATTATTCCATCTTTAGCTTAAAAAAGTGTCTCACCTCTTTGAATGGCAGTCAAGGAAAGCACTTGACAGCCATTCAAAGAGGTGAGAAGTGGTCAGTAAGCTAAAGAAGGAGCTACTCTAGCCAGAACGGCTAACTATCTAACCAAATAAGCGAAGAAGTGAGAAATAGCTTCTCTTCTTAGAGTTGGTCAAAAATGGACCAAAACCTAGTTTAGTGTGGGAGCCCTTGACAGTTTCGTTCATATCAGGAGGCTCCCCGGCACGCCCGCGGAAAGCGAAGTGCCTGGAGCGCCAATCAACAGACTTGTTGAAAAGACTGATATTAATAATATAATATCAAATTAACGCGGTTAATCATTAAAGAATATGAGTAAAATAAAAGGCTGTCGATAGTTTCTTGACAGCCTGGGGGACCAAGAAAGGTCCCTGTTTTTATTGTTTCGTTATTTTTGAAGGATTATTAATTTTATATAACACGGGCACTTCGACAGTGAACTCCTCCGCCGCGTCCTTCCCTTTTGCAAGTTTTTTTGCGGCCACCTTCCCATCGAATTCGAGCATATCCCCAGGGGCAAGCTCAAACTTTTTCAATGTTTTGCTGTGGCTGCACCAGGCAAGCCCTAGATCGAGAGGATTTTCCTGGACGATTCGGACATTTTCAAGGACAACGACTTCATCGTTTTCCTCGTTAAACGCGTTGTAGGTCAGGGCGAATTGCTTCACAGTGGCTGTAAAATGCACTTTATCTGCAGGCAGCTCTATTTTAGGCGCCTTTTCCTTTTTAGGTTTAGCCTCCTTCACTTTTGCCGGTTTGGCCGGCTCGGCTTGGGAGTTGATTCCCTTTCTTTCTGCTTTACTTTCCAGGTCGATTTTTGCAGATTCCTCCTGACTAACTGCGGTATCTACTTCCTCTACCTTCACATCCCGATCCTCCAGCGTAAGCATACTTTCCTTCCCGAAACTTGCCTGCTGCATTTCCTTTAAATAAGCCGGGTGAATACAGCTAAGGTTTCCATCTGAAAATTCTATTACAAGGGTGTAGTTTTGATTTCCGTACATTTCATAGCCTTTTATGCTTACCAGGCATTGAAATCCTCTGTCCTTATACCAAAATTCTTTTTTTGCTGCTGACAACCCCCATTCCTTCAACTTCCCTTTAAAATCCTCTTCGCTTTGAAAGCTCTCATATTCTCCCATTGGCGGTATGTATTGGGTTAACTTCTTTTTCGTCAATTGAGACTGCTGTGCTGCCAAATATTGCACATCCTTCCATTATTAATTTGTATTTTATTATAGCATGTTCTTCTTGACTGGCCTAAAAACAGCTACAGTGATGATGGGTTTATTTTTTGAAAAATACTTAGTGCAACGAAGATTTTTGGATGTATAATAGCTTTGTATATTTAAAGATGAACGGTGGAGACAGATGCGTACTTATAATGAAAAAATCAGCATATATCATGGAATGGTGTCGACAGTTGCGACAAACTTGGCAAGCAATTATTTTCCTATCTTTGCTATTTCCATCCTCGGGGCGAGCAATTATCAGGTCGGATTAATCAGTTCTCTGCCGCCGCTTGTCGCCCTCATTATGACCATTCCTGCTGCTGTTATCTTAAATCGGTTGGAAGAGCAAAAGAAAACCGTTGCCTTGTCCGTTCTCTGGGCAAGGGTATTGTTTTTATTGCTCATTGGTGTGGTTTATTTGCAGTCATCCATGCAGGCATGGACATTTTTATTGATTATTGCCTTAATGAATGTTCCCGGTACCATTTCAAACGTAGGCTGGCAGACATTAATCAGCGGGATGATTTCCGAAGAACGAAGAGGTACATTTTTCAGCGACCGTAACCGGCTTTTAACGTTGGTAGGAATGGTAACAACACTGATTATCGGGATTGTCATGAAGAAAGAAACAGATAACGCGGCTGCATACCAGACCTTATTTTTTATGGCCTTTACCTTTGGTGTACTGGAAGTTGTTTTCTTAATGAAGCATAAGGAAACGATAAAGTCAAAACAGGTGAAGGAACCGAAGAATTCTTCGATGGATTGGTCAATTTTTAAGGACCGGGGCTATAAATGGTTTCTGATCGCTGCCCTTTGTTTTAATTTCACTTGGCAAATGGCTTGGGGTCTATTCAATATTTATAACGTAAAATATGCTCATGCCACGATTCTGTGGATTAGTATTTTCTCTGTTGCGAATCAGCTAGTACAAATATTTTCCTATCCGCTCTGGAAAAAATGGGCGGATCAAAAATCCAATACATTAATGCTCGTGTGGGTGGCAGCTGGAATGGCTACTGCGCCTTTCTTAAATGCTCTATCTACGAACCTTTATTATTTAACGTTTGTCAGCATGACTTCGGGATTCTTTGTATCAGGGACCGTGCTGCTGTTGTTTAACCTATTGCTTGAGCAATCACCGAAGGAAAAGAGAACCTATTGCATTACAACCTACAACGTTCTCCTCTCCTTCGTCGCCTTCATCGCACCGCAAATCGGCATCTGCCTGCTCGAAATCGGCGGAATCATCACCGCCCTCAACATCAGCACCGTATTTAGATTCATGAGCGCCCTCGTCTTTCTGCTCATGTACATGAAATCCTTGAAAGTGTCAATGAAGGTATCTCAATGAAGGTTTTAATCCGTACGAAGGTGTCAGGCACCTCTTGATGACAATGTCCCCCTGAGACGGACGCATAATATAGAAATTGCTCTTAAAAAGTTGGGGTTTTTATCCCAACTTTTTGTTTTTCAAACTAGGCAGTGAAGAATTTATTTTAAGTGTCACAACTAAGGATTATTCATAATGTAAAGGTAGGCTGATATCTGATTTCGGGGGGGAAAATATGATTCGTATCAATAATCAGGTTGTTAAGGCAGAGGAGCTTTATAAACAAATCACCAACCAAGAGCAGCGTAAAATAATAAAACAAATGACTGCTTATGAAGAGGTTTATTCGTATCAAACCGTGGAGCAGCTTAAATTCGAACTGACTTTTCGGTCCAATACGATGAGAGCTGCCCGTGAACTGAACAAGAGCGGCGCAATATTTACAACCTTTACCTATGCAATCTGCAATAAAAAATATTGGGACCGGCTCGGCAACGGAGGGTTCCTACTGAAGCCAGGAGCAAGTCCTTCGACTGCTATTCTAGACATCTTAAAAAACGGAAAGCTGTATGCTTTTGAGTGTTCCACTGCTATAGCCATTGTTTTATATATTGCTACCCTTTATTCAATTGGCAGAACGCGGTTTGATTTGCTGTTTGAACGCCTATATTTAATGGACTGGCAATTTGATGAGGATTTGCCAATCTACCAAAAATTCGGTGATGATTATTTACCAGGAGATGCTCTTCATTTCAACAATCCAGATTTCAGTCCAAAGGAACCTCATTGGAGAGCGGAAAATGTCATCTATTTTGGCGGCGATCAATACTATGGCCACGGAATCGGTATCCGAAACGCCAAAGTCATTATAGACTTCCTAAACAAAAAACGAAAACCCAGCCCCAACCACTCAGCCTACCTGATGAACATGATCTCTCGCCCAAATTATTCATATTTTCTAACATATCAGTAATGGTTTCAGGCACCGCGCGTGGACATTTGTCCACTTACGGTGCCTGACCATGACATCAAGATTATTATTTATTAAAAGTTAATATAGGCATCTTCTGGTTTGATATCTTTATTGATGATTTTGGTATCCTTTAGCCATTTAGCAGCATGTTCCCAGACTACAGAATCCTGGTAGCCGAACGGCTTATCTCCTGCATCCATCAACGGCAGCAGAATTTCGAGGCTCTTCGTCTCGATGTCCTTTTCCAGTGGCGATGATTTGTCTTCATGCTTTAATAGAATGGACAGCCCCTCTTCCGGATGGTCCGCAACATATTTTTGTCCATCTCTTATGGCAGCCATAAACTTCTTAAATACTTCAGGTTTTTCCTTTAACCCTTTTTCACTTCCTACCAGCACCAATTCATAATAGTCTGGTACACCATAATCTGCTGGATTTAACGTACGCATTGGGTGTCCCTCTTTATCAAGCAATAATTTCTCATGATTGATATAGCCGCCAATCAAGGCATCGGTTTTTTTCGTAGCCATCGCCGGAATCAAGTCCCAGCCGACATCGACCATTTTTATCTTTCCAGCATCTCCGCCATCTGCCTTTACCATCGTTTGAATTATCGCCTCATCTAAGGGAATCGATGGATAGCCGATGGTCCGTCCAGCCAAATCCTTCGGTGATTGAATCGGGCTATCGGCTGCAACCATTAATTGGTTAAGCGGATGTCTAACGAGAGCAGCGAATGACCGGACAGGAATATCCTCTCCACGTGCTACTAATACCTGCGGCTGGTAACTGATCGCCATGTCAAATTTACCAGCGGCCACAAGTTTTAAAGGATCGTTCGTGTCTGCAGGCATTTGAATGTCGACATCCAGTCCTTGTTTTTTGAAATAGCCCTTTTCCTGTGCTGCAAAAAGAAACGAGTGAACGGCATTCGGATACCAGTCAAGCATCAAGCTGACTTTCTGGAGGCCCTCCTCTTTAGCGGGGGACTTATCGGCCCCTGCCTTCCCGCATGCGCTAACCAACAGAAGCAGCAAACTCACCATAACCAATAAACTTTTTTTCACAATAATAACTTCCTTTCAGCAAATTAACGAATCTTATTTTTTATTAACTTTTTTTCTAGTAAGCTTATAAACAAAAACAATACAATTCCCATTAAAGAAAGCAGAAAAATAGCTGCAAAGACCGAATCTGACTGGAGATTTGAAGACATCCTCCGGCTAAAATAGCCCAGCCCTTCACTTGCCCCCAGCCACTCTCCGATAGTGGCGCCGACGACACAATAAACCACCGCCATCTTCAAACCGGACATGATGGATGGCAAGGCCATCGGAACCTGCACCTTTTTAAAAATTGTCCAGCGTCCGGCCCCCATTGTTAACAGTAATTCACGATATTCGCTTCCGCCCGCCTTCAACCCGTCATAAGTACTCACAACGATTGGGAAAAAGGCTACCAATATTGTCACAGCAACCTTGCTCCATATCGTGTAGCCGAACCACATGATAAAAATCGGCGAAATGGCAATCATCGGGATCGTTTGCGAGATGATTAGAAAAGGATAAAGCACTTTTTCTAATATCTTAGAAAAATGCATACTAACGCCTAATAGCAGCCCTCCTATAAGCGAAATTCCAAAGCCAATCAAAACCTCTAAGAATGTCGCTGGTAAATGCTCGCCCAAAAGAATCTCACGATTATTCACAAGTGACTCGCCGATTGCCGTAGGTGCAGGCAATATAAATGACGGCACCATTCCAGCTTCAACTACCCACTGCCAAATATTGATTAAACAAATGGCCGTCAGCAAAAACAAACCGTATTCTCCGGCCCATCTTTTCCATTTACTCCTCATGTTGTATCAGCCGCTCCAATTCTTTACGCATCGAAATAAACTCTGGTTGATAAATAGATTCTGAATTTCGTGGTCTTGGCAGGTTGACCTTGTATTCCAAGACTCCTCTATTTTGAAGGAGAAGAATTCTATCGCTTAATAAAATTGCCTCCTCGAGATCATGTGTGATGAACAGGACGGTCTTTTTAAGCTCACCCCATAGCCCCAATAACCAGCTATGCATGGTTCGTTTCGTTAACGAATCCAGCGCCCCAAACGGTTCATCCAACAATAAAAGTTCCCTGCCTGTCATAATGGTCCGTAAAAAGGCGACACGCTGTTTCATTCCCCCTGATAATTCATCTGGATAAGCATTCTCATATTCCTTAAGGCCAAAACGGGATAACCAAGCACGGATTTCGTGTGCCTTTTCCCGCTTGTCCTCTTTCGCGATTTCTGAGGGCAACAGCACGTTTTCCATTACCGTCCGCCAAGGCAGCAGTAAATCTTTTTGCGGCATATAGCCAACTTTTCCTAGTCTGCCTGAGGATAGATTCCCAGCAATTTGTATTTTTCCCTGGCCCGGTTTAAGCAGTCCGGTAATTAATTTAAAAAGTGTACTTTTCCCTGACCCGCTTGGGCCAATAAGGGAAACAAACTCCCCCGCCTTTAAATCGAGCGAAAGCTGTTGAAAAATCGGCTGCATATCCCTATCAAACGTATATGTTAAATCTTCGATGTGTAACATATTTGAATTAGACAGGCCAATCTCCTCCCTCATAGACCATGTCCCAGAACATATACTCAAACCTGGATGTGGTGAGAAAATGCTCTTCTAAAACCGCCAATTCTCGCTCTGGTTTTCCTTCCGTTAATTTATCTAACAAATCGATTAGCCAGAGAGCCAGCGACCCGAATTCATCAGAAGAGTACATTTTCACCCAGTCGCCGTATAATAGATGATCGCTAGAGTTTTGATAGTTTTCTGCTAGCATTTTACCGATTTCCCAATAGCTCCACATACATGGCAGCAGACTTGATATTAATTCCTCCAAAGAACCATTTTGAGCCACATTTAACATGTAGCGGGTGTAAGCTAAATTAATCGGAGTAGGTTCGGTGCCTTCAAGATCCTGTTCCGTAATTCCAAACCGTTTCGCATACTCGCGGTGCAGGTCCATTTCACCATGTAAGGTTTCATCTAAAAGCTTTGCAAAAGCTGCCATGGTCTCAACATCTCTCGCCTTCACCGTTCCAAACGCAAACAACTTTGAATAGTCAATAAGAAACACATAGTCCTGCTTCATATAGCGGATAAAAGATTCGACCGGAAGATCGCCACGTCCCAACCCGACTACGAATGGATGCTCATGTGTTTTCTCCCAAATTCCATTAACTTTTTCAAAAAGCCGATCAGAAAATTTCATTGGCTTTACTCCTCCTTTAGTGTGTTGCACCAGACAGCAATAAATTGAGCTAACACTTTTGTAAAGTCTAACAATTGCCGAATCTCGACCTTCTCATTAACAGCATGGGCATCCTCTAGTTTTCCCGGCCCAAAAATAACTGTCGGAATTCCTGCACGGCCAAGCCAGCCTGCATCTGTTACCGTCGTTGACATATCCAGTACAGGCTTTTTCATAAGCGTTTTTTCAAAGGAGCTTGCCAGCATTCGGGTTCCTGAATGGTCCACATCAAGCTCCAAGGAAGGAAATATTTCACCACGATCGATTATCATGGATTTACCGCCCCAAACAAATTCCGGTGGATTGTCACGAAGCCATGGATCCGCAGCTGCCACTGCACCAATATGTTGCTCAATCTCCTTTATAATCTCTTCGTAATCTTCATTTGGGTAGAAATGAAAGGTAACCCACAAGGCGCAGCGGTCGGCAACAAACGCAGCATGCCTTCCGCCCTCGATTACAGCAGGATTAATTGTATTCATACCTGGTGGAAAACCTTCGTAACTTTTTGTCACAGCCCAGTGGCGTTCAAGGTCTTGAAGGCCTTCGATGATTTTCGTCATTTTTTCAATCGCACTGGCACCATTGATGCCCCCGCCGGCATGAATCAGCCTTCTCCTCATCCCATCATGATAGGTTTCTTTGCTTTGAATCGTTATCCAGCCGGTTATGACGCCGCCCTGCCCTTGAATATGTAAATCGCTTGTGTCAACTACCACTGCATAGTCAGCAGAATAGCCCCTTTCCAAACAAGCAAGCGTTCCTGCCTCGCCAACTTCTTCTCCGATAACAGACTGAAATTGCAAATCTCCTTTAAGCGGAACCCCAAGCTCTTTTAAAAGTTTTATAGCAATGAGGGATGCGGCAATACCGCCTTTCATGTCGGCAACACCGCGTCCATATATATAAGAATCCTTGATTCTGGCAGAAAACGGGTCCGCCCCCCATTCCTTCTCGTCGCCAACCTCAGCAACATCCACATGTCCATTGACAATTAAGCTGCTATATTGCTCAGAGGATTCACCCTTTAAAATTCCAACCACATTCGAATCCCCAGGATATACTTCCCACATATCGGTATGAAATCCCATGTCTCCTAAATAGCTTTTAAGAAACTCCTGGATTCCCGTTGTATTCCGGGCCGGAGGACTTTCAGTCGGAAACGCAATTAGGTCGCTCAAAAGTTTAAGCAGTTCGGCTTCCCTAGCTTCCACTTCTTGTCCGATCGTTTCTATTAAATTTTCCAGACCAACCATTCCTAAAGCCTCCTAAATTCATTCTAGGTTTTAAAAAAATAACACCCACTCTTTATAGCAAGGGTAAGAGTGGGTTCTGATCGTTCCACTTCCCTCCGCTGGAATCATCCAGTTCAGGTTCAAAGGGTTCGGAGCTGTGCCCATCTCAAGCCTTTTAGGCTTCCCCCAGTGAAGGTTCTATTTAGTTACTGTGATATTTTTCTCGCCAAGCCGCACTTTCTTCCTTAAGAAAATCGTTAAAATCACAAATCCAAGCAGTGCTCCCGCAAAGGAACTGAAAATAAATAATGGGATAAACCCGAATAGAGTTGCTTTCTGCCCGAGGATTAGGGTTGCAATAGGATAGGAAAGCAATGCTCCAAGAATTCCCGTCCCAATAACTTCTCCTATAACAGCAAAGTAGATTTTTCTAGTTTTCCAAAATAATAGTCCGGCTAGAAATGCCCCGACCATGCTTCCAGGAAACGCAAAAAGCGAACCTGTGCCCATCATATTCCGAAGCAGGGAAACACAAAAGGCCTGGGCCACGGCATAATAAGGGCCCAACAGAACAGCGGAAAGAACGTTTAAAAAATGCTGCATTGGAAAAACCTTTGTAAAGCCAATCGGAATCACGACCAAATTACTTGAAAGAGTCCCCATCGCAATCATCATGGCAGTTAACGTAAGCTTATACGTTTTTTTCATGACCTCTTCACTCCCCTACACTTTTTCGCAAAGCCTTTGCAGCTAAGTGCGGTGAATCGGCAAGGCTGATGGCAGTAATAACTGAAACGCCATCCGCTCCGGCTTCCACGACAGTTGCCGCATTTTCACTTGTAATCCCGCCAATTCCAACAATCGGTACAGCAATTCCTTGGCTTCGCAGTTCCTCGATCAGGGCAGTCCCTCTTGATGGCTTTGCATCGGCCTTCGTTTTTGTTGGATAAACCGGTCCAATTCCGAAATAATCGGCACCAGCGCTAAGTGCTGCTTCGGCCTCCTCCGGCGTATGAACGGATACACCAAGAATTTTATTATCGCCAATTTGATTTCTGACTGTTTCAGCCGGTTCATCCTCCTGACCAATATGAACCCCATCTGCGTCAAGCGCGATTGCCAGTTCAAGATCATCATTAACGATAAACGGAATTCTGTGTTCTTTGCATAGGCTTTGCAGTTTTTTCGCAAGAGCATATTTTTCTTCCCCAATTAAAGCCCCTTCGCCTTTTTCCCGAAATTGAAAAAAGGTAATTCCTCCGGCGATGGCTTCTTTCAATACCTCAACCGGGTCCTTCCTGCAATTGGCTGTTCCCATAATAAAATATACTTTCAAGGCTTCCCGTAAGTTTATCATGATTGGACCATCTCCATGATTCTTTTCCGGTAAGCCCCATGGTTTGTCGGCCCATGTCCCTGTCCAATCGCAATCCCATCTTCAATTGCAGCCTGAATAAAATCCTTCGCCTTGATGACCGCTTGATATACATCTGCTCCCCTAGCCAGTTCAGCAGTAATAGCTGCTGAAAAAGTGCAGCCAGTGCCGTGTGTGTTCTTAGTCGGAATTCGCTTACTCGTAAAAGTATAGAATTCTTTTCCATCGAAGAGGAGATCTGTTGATTCTGAAGGGTTTTCATCATGGCCGCCTTTCAGCACAACGTTTTGCACCCCTAAGGCATGTAATTTTTTTGCTGCCTCCTGCTTATCTTCTGCTGTACGTATAGACATCCCGGTTAGGACCTCAGCCTCTGGAATATTCGGGGTAACCACTTTGGCAAGCGGCATTAAAAATTTCTGCATCGCAGAAATTGCTTCCATCTTAAGCAAGGAAGCCCCGCCTTTTGCGATCATTACAGGATCGACAACAACATTATCCCAATGATATTTTGTAAGATTAACAGATACAGCTTCAATAATTTCCGCATTAAATAACATACCCGTTTTCACCGCATCGGTCCCCATGTCCTCACCGATGGCTTTCATCTGTTCGATAACCGCTTCTGCTGTCATTGGATAAACTCCATGGACACCTAATGTATTTTGCGCTGTAACAGCGGTTAATGCGGACATGCCAAAAACCTCTAACTCCTGAAATGTTTTTAGGTCCGCCTGAATTCCGGCCCCGCCGCCTGAATCGGAACCTGCAATCGTTAACGCCTTATTCATTATTGCCCTCCTCCTGTTAATTTTTTTATGGAAGAATAAAGATTGATGTCATCTGCAGCAACCTTCGAAAGCTGGTTCAAAAATTCGATTTGAAAGCTTCCTGGGCCTGATTCCACCGTTAGTTCCGCCGCCTTTTCTGCGGCTATTCCGTATATCGAGACTGCAGCAACAGATGCCTGCAGTAAATCCTTCTCCACCCCGGTAAATGCACCAATAACGGAGGTTAAAAGACAACCAGTACCTGTCACTTTTGTTAACAATGGATGTCCATTAGCCACAACATAAGTGGTACTCCCATTCGTAACGACATCTTCCTTCCCTGTAATGACGACGATACAGTTTAATTTTTCTGCAGCAGTCATAGCGAGATCGGTAATATTACCATTTGTGCTTCCCGCATCGACACCTTTGATTTCCCATTTCTCTCCAACGACATTGGCAATTTCAGCGGCGTTCCCTCGAATTATGGATACTCTTAGTTCCCTCATGATCCTTTGCGCTGTTTCCGTCCGATAAGGGGTTGCCCCTGCACCCACCGGGTCAAAAATAACCGGAATACCTTGTTCATTGGCCGCCTTCCCTGCCAAAATCATCGAATCTACCGTTTGTGAATTTAAAGTGCCAATATTTAAAACTAGTGAACTGGCGATCCGTGCCATATCTCCGGCTTCCTCAGCAGCATTCGCCATTACCGGTGATGCCCCAAGAGCCAAAAGTCCATTAGCAGTAAAATTGGTTACCACTACATTCGTAATATTATGTACAAGCGGTTTTACTTCTCTTACTTTTTGCAACGTTTCAAACAAGTTGTTTTTAAGCAAATCCTTCTCCTCCTTTTAAAAAATAAAAAAAACCAGACCCTCATAAAGGACCTGGTTAAGTTAAGTAAGAAACCGTAAAAATTAAACATGGTCTACTTTCCTACGCTGGTATTATCCAGTTCAGGTCCGAAGGGTTAAAAACTAGCCGTTTTCTCTCAGCCCGCTAACAGGGCACCCCTAGTAGTTACATCAAATATGAAATTATCATCAGAATAAACCTAAGAATCTTTTTTGTAAAGAAAAATAACTTAAAAATACTTTTGTTTAACCCGCTTCTAAAAACTCCGAAATACTCGATTTCCGAAATTTGTACTTATTAGCTCTCTTTCGCAAGCTCCATCAATTCTTTAAGATCATTTGTAAAACCCTTTACCGCACGGTTATTCACTACCGTAACAGGAACACCGAGAAAACCGTATTTTTCCACTTCCTTTTGATACTCAGGATTTTCTGCCACATTTCTTGTCTCAAAAGGAATTCCTTCTTCAGTCAGGACTTTCTTAACCATTGTGCATTCGATACAGTCGTTGGTGGTATAAACAATTACTTGTTTGCTCAAGATAAAATTCTCCCCTGTCCGATTATGTCTAACATACACAATATTCATTTTACCTACAAAAAGCAATTTAAATGATTAAATGCAAATGATTTATAGAAAGGCAAACAGTGGGAATAAAGCTTTATGTCGGGTCATGTCGTTTTGTACATCACTCTACCGACCTCACAACTCGAGAAATGTCACTTCATGCGCTTTCCCAAGGAATAAACACAATAATTTCCCATCACAAAACAGCCTATTCAACCAAAAACCACGAAAAAACAAAAAAATAACCGTCAAAAAATGACGGTTTAAACACTGTATACCGACTATTTTACAATTCATCCGCCTTAGGTGGACAAATTGCCAAAATGTCTTTTTGTGGTGTCTGACACCCATTTTCTTTTCATAAACCTTTCGACCAATTTAGGAAGAATTTTTTTTCGCCTTGTTACGAGTGTTGTTACTATTGCTTTTTTTTCGTCTTTTGTGACGCCCCATTCTTCCGGGATAAGATCAACAATTTCTTCTATTAATAATATGGGGATTGTTTGAATGATTTCCAAGTACCCATAGAATATTTTTTCATCCTCGATATAGGCCGACATCAATTCATGTGTGGCACTTTTTAATATATCGGCAGGGAGATTCTCTATATCCTCCTGGGTCCAATTAAAAGAACCAAAAACCTCTGCCTGGTCGATCATCCAAAGCTTATATCCACCTGAGGCAACTTCTTGAAAAAGAACATTCATACGGGTCCGATCACGATTAAACAACCAATAATCAAATGCAATAATACCTGCTAATGACTGGTGGTTTTCAATAGAAGAAATTTTTGAAACCTTGTGGCCATCCAGACAATCAGGAATATACAAGGATGCAAATTGGTATTGGGTGTGTCCCATCTTGGCAAGTTCAGGTACCTGTAACGAGAATTCCTGCGGAATTTCTACGATTCTGCCAAATGGAATTGGCAATCCTAGATATCGCCCAAGGCAGTAGGCGACCCATTCATTGGGCAGTGATCTTTCAAAACCTTGCTGAAAAAATTTCACCACATACTCCCTGCCATCATCAAACGTGATTAAATGAGCATTCGATTTTCCTTGTAATTTTTTCTGATACGAAACAGGTTTAATCAAGTCGCCTCCACCTCCCCATCTCCGTTCCTCTCCAATTGAATGAATGATTTTAATAAATGAACGTATTGATCGGCGACCACTTGAATGGCAAAATTTTCTTCCACCCGACGAACTGCAGCTTCCGACATATTTCGATGCATGTCGGGATTGTCTACAATCTCATAGATTTGCTTGACTGCATCGTCGACGTTTTGGCCCCGATAAAGCAAGCCTGTCTCACCATTTACCACCAGTTCGTTAATTGGCATGATGTTCGAAGCCACAACAGGAACCCCGCACACCATCGATTCAATAAAAGTATTCCCAAACGATTCCGACTTGGTTGTCGCTAGGGTGCAGCCACCCGATTCGCGAATTTTGGCATAGACATGCGGCATCTGCTGGTACGGAATAACTGGAAACCATTTCACAATGTCAGTTAGTTCCCCGTCCTTCCAGGCGGCAGCAAATTCTTCCCGCTGGACGCTTTGTGCACCGCCAATGAGCCAGAATTCTATATCATCGCGTTCATGTTTTATTTTCTTGGCTACCTCCAATAGCATCGGCCAATTCTTCCGCCTGTCAGTCCGGCCTATCCAGCCGACAATTTTTTTACCAAGCTGGTTAAGAGGCAGGCTTGCAAAATCGATTTCCTCCACAGGCAGTGCCCGAAAAAAGGACGTATCGACTCCGTTGTATATAACGTGAATAGGAATATCCTCTGTAAGAATGGAAACAAGCCTTTTCTGATAGTGGGAAGGAACAATGATTAGTTTAGGCTCGATTCCTTTGAAGGTTTTCAAATGCGGCATCAATTTGATAAGCTCGGGGGTTCTGGCCTCTATTAATATAGGACCTTCGTATTTCGCTTTTCGAATCCACTTGTAGGCAGCACCGGTGTCGACTACGATGATGGCATCATATCCATTTTCTTTGATAATGTTAATAATCTCATTGTCGTCCTTCGTTAAATAAACTTTAGCCACATCCTGCATAATATGAAGGCCGCCGTGGTCCGTCGTATAGAGAAATTCGGTTTCAATTCCATGTTTTTTAAAATAAATGGCTCGATTTCGCCAACCGGCATTTACTCCTCCTACAGTGAGCAAGCGCCAGATGACCAATATCTTCATGTTCGCTTCACCTCTCTTTTTAATAGGTTTGTAGTTTACCTTTTATGTCTTTTTTTATCTTTTTCATGCTTGTGACGCTTACGATCTTTATCATGATGACCTTTACTGTGGTGTCGATCTTTTTTTCGGTCATCATAACTGTATCCTTCATATCGGCGGGAGCGTTTATCCTTATTTTTCTTGCTGCGCTCTTTCACTGGGTAATTCTTCTCGAAACTTTGTTCACGTTTATCCCAGTACTCATCAATCTTTTCCATAACTACTTCTGGGTCAGTACCCCGGGCCAGCATGGTTTTGATCCATTCTTCCTTAAAAACCTTGTACATTAGCCCTTCAAGCTGTAATACGTATTTTTTTTCGTTGTCTACTATTAGATTCTTTTCACTTAATTTTTTTAAAGTTTTTTTGTTGGATTTCTGCTTGAGTATAATTTCATAAATATGACGTGAAAGTTCTTCCATTCGGATGAAGTTCTGCCATTCCTCATATAAGTCAGGCGATAATGCTTGTACATGGGATAAAAATACTTCTTTATACTCTTTCCCTAAGGAATTAATTAATTTTCTAGGATAAGGGTAAACACGGTCGCGCCATACGGTCCTCGCGACATCAATCACCTTTAAGCTCCCGTCCTCCTGCAAATAGATTTGCCGTTTATGATGGTCTATCCGTTCATAACCTATCTTTTTAAAAGTAATGAGCATGTCTATTAGTTTTGCAGAGAGTTCCTCCGTTAATGGCTGTGATTGCAAATATTCCCGCAAATCAACCCCTTTGATAATCTCCATTGCGATGTAAAGCTTTCCTTTTGCATATACTCGCGGTAAAAGGGTGGTCTGTTGGCCAAGCGATAAAGCATAATACTCCCGTTCACAATCCTCTTCATTTCCAAACACCTTAACGCAAATGTCATTAGTATAGTGAAAAACTGCTCCCTGCCTGCCTTTACCAATCATCGTCAACAGGGTATTATTCACAACCTCCACATCTGCATTCGGTACATTTTGGACGCTAATGCCGCTCAATATATTTTCGAGACGCTTAATATCCATTTATTTCCTCCCTCCTGTATTTTTTAAAATATGCCATTAGGCATGAAGCATAATTCATTAATATTACCTCCACATAACAATAACCATCCAAAATCTTAACAACATCTGCCTCTTCTTATAGTTAATTCATATTAGCTGTAAATGGTTAAGGCTTGTATCCTATAAATGTGAAAGTAATTTTTGAAAATAGCATTTTTTCATAAAAAAAAACCTTGATAATCAAGGTTTTTTTGGAAAACGAAATTCCTTGGCTTATAGAATTAAAAATGCAATTGGTGCTGTAATCAGGATCGTCAGGACTACTCTTTCGAACCAGATGACCACAAGTTTGCCGACTGTAAGTGGTATTTCAGTTGAAAGGATACATGGTACCACTGCCGAGAAGAAAATGATGGAAGAAACGGACACAACAGCAATGACAAATTTTGTAACAATTGCAGCCTTTGTAACTAAAAGTGCCGGTAAGAACATTTCGGCAATACTTAAAGCACTGGCTTTTGAAGCAAGCATGGCATCCGGAAGCTGCACGAGCTTTGCGAAAGGATAGAAAATGTAGCCAAGCCAATCAAAAACTGGGGTAAATTCCGCTAATACAAGACCCAGCAAGCCAACTGACATGATCGAAGGAAGAATCCCCATTGTCATGACAAAGCCGTCTTTTAGGTTGTCCCAAATGTTTTTGCCAAGACTAGGAGACTCGTTTGCAGTTACCATCGCTTCTTTCCATGCAGTCTTCACTCTGTCTTTCTTAATGATAACCTCTACGTCGCCCTCCATATCTTGATAATAGGAATCACTCATTTTGGATAATGGCCAAATACGGACGGTGATAGCGGTTACGATGAATGTTACGATAAACGTTACCCAGAAATAGGCATTCCAAATGTTCATTATATCCAGCGTTTTGGCAACAACGATCATAAAGGTGGCTGAAACAGTAGAAAATCCTGTTGCAATAATTGCTGCTTCTTTAATAGTATATTTTCCTTCTTTAAAAACACGGTTGGTAATTAATAATCCAATTGAGTAGCTTCCTACAAAGGATGCCACTGCGTCAATAGCAGAACGTCCAGGTGTCTTCCAAATCGGTTTCATCACCGGCTGCATAAAGATTCCGACAAATTCAAGCAATCCATAGCCGACCAATAGAGCCAGAAATACGGAGCCAATTGGTACCAGCAAGCCAACTGAAATGACTAACTTGTTAAATAAAAACGGTGCCATATTTGGGTCAAAAAACCACTTAGGGCCGACATTAAATACAAGCATCACACCTGCCACAAAACCAAACACTTTTAGGATTGAAAAGACTAATGTTACCGTGTCTTTTTTCCAAGTGCCTTTAATAAATGGGTAAACAGCACCCAATAAAATCACGAGCAATGCATAATATGGCAGAACTCCTGGAGCCGCCGTTTGAATGTAGGAAACAATGTGGTCCAGCATGATAGATGATTTCCCATTTACTGTTACCGGAATAAAAAAGACAAAAATACCAATTGCACTATAAACAAAAAACTTCACAATATTTGCCATGTTGCTGTTCTGTAATTCCGGCTGTACAGCCTTTACTTGTTCAACTGAATGATTTGCCATACTCCATCCCCCTTGAAATAAACTCCCTTTAGTTCATTAAAGTACAAAATCAAAAAATTAAGTATTTGTCCACCTGAGGTGGACAAATACCCCAAATTGTCTTTCTGTGCCGCCTGACACCTATCTCAACATAACCCCTGTTACAAAGGTTAAAAATACGTGGGTGCCGAGTTTAACAGTTGGTTGGACGGCACTGTCTTTGAGCGGGTCTAGACAGACGATATCCATGGCACCGACTTTTGGATGCTTTGCTGCTGCTAGTACCCCTTCAAGCAGTTCAGTTGTGGTCATGCCCCCCGGCGTTGAGGCCGGTACCCCTGGGGCATAGGCGATGTCAAGGACATCCATGTCAACCGTCAAATAAATAGTGTCAACTTTAGCGGCGAGTGCGTCCAGACATTCAAGGACCGTCGCCTCGATGCCTTTTTTCCTGGCACGCCCCAGCGTAATATAATTAACACCTTTTTCATCTGCATATTGCTTTAAATCTTTAGTGTTAAAAAATCCGTGTAGACCAATATTATACATATTCGAGCCGTCCACGACGCCGCTTTCAATCAGGTTCCGCATCGGTGTCCCATTCGAAGGTCCATTATCACTCATGTCCCGTAAATCAAAATGAGTATCAAATTGGATAATTCCAATCTTTTCGTCAGGCCGGGCCAGATGCAGACCCTTTACCATCATTGCCGTAATCGAATGATCACCGCCAATAGCGCAAATCTTGGACTTCGTAAAATGCTGATGAAGTGCCGTAGATGCCGCGATAATATTATCATGGCAGCGGCGGATATCAGTGACATGCATCGGGACGTCTCCTGCGTCCACTGCCGTCATATCCGTGAGATCCACATCTTCATCCAAATTATAAGTCGTGAATCCTTTCCATGCTCTTCGGAAGGCATCCGGAAATTCCGAAGCTCCTGATGCACTGATGGACGAACGAGAAAGCGGGACGCCGACAACGAGAAAGTCAGCGTCCTTTGCTTTTTCCGGGTCGCTTGCAGCTGACAAAGGCTCAATCCATTCATGAACTTTGCTAGCTTCCGCGCTGCCTCCCTCTGGCCGTACCCATGTAAAGCTAGGCGGATTTAGTTTAGGATAAAGAAAGCTCTTCAATGAGCTGACCTCCCTTGACAACCACCCGGCCATTTTTCACGACAGTATCAGTATGGTTGACACCATAGGAATATTGAAGCTTCATATAGTTTTCAATGTTAAAAATTGTCACGTCGCCTTTTTTACCGATTTCTAAACTCCCAATCTCGCGGCCGCGATTGATGGCATGGGCAGCGTTAATGGTGGCAGCGGTGATAACCTCTGCCGGAGTCATTCCCATTTTTAAGCAGCCAAGGCTCATGATAAACGGCAGCGAAACCGTTGGTGATGATCCGGGGTTACAATCAGTAGAAAGTGCGACCGGTACTCCTAAATCTATCATTTTTCGGCCATTAGCAGACTCTGCCATTAAAAAGTATGCTGTACCTGGCAGTAACACACCGACAACGCCTTTTTCAGCCATTGCTTTCATACCTTTTTCTGAAGCTTTTAGAAGATGGTCTGCGGAAATGGCACCAACCTCTGCCGCAAGTTCAGCTCCTTCATATGGCTCAATCTCATCGGCATGGATTTTCGCAATCAAACCATGACGCTTTCCCGCTTCAAGAATGACCCTTGATTGCTCCGGTGTAAACACGCCATGCTCACAGAACACATCATTAAATTCCGCGAGTCCGAGCTCGGCAACTTTCGGAATCAAATCTTCCACTAACACGCGTACAAACTCATCTGGGTTTTCCTTATACTCCTTCGGAACTGCATGTGCTCCCATAAAGGTAGAAACGACATCAACTACGTGCTTTTCCTGCAGCTCCTTTGCCACTTCAAGCTGCTTCAGTTCGGTTTCCCAATCCATACCGTAGCCGCTTTTTGCCTCAACCGTGGTAACCCCATGACGCAAGAACTGATTCAAGCGGTTATAGCTTTCTTTGTAGAGCTGCTCATGTGATGCGGCTTTTGTTGCTCTTGTCGTCGCGTGAATCCCGCCGCCGGCATTCATGATTTCCATATAGGTTTTACCCTGTAAGCGCATATTGAACTCGTTTTCTCTGCTGCCCGCATGTACCAGATGCGTATGCGGGTCAACTAAACCTGGTGTTACAAGCTTTCCACTGGCGTCAACTAGTTCAGCCTCAGCGAGACGGTTGGCATATTTAGCCGCAAGCTCTTCATCAGTGCCGACAGCCTGAATAACTCCGTCCTCAATCCATACACTTCCGTTTTCGATAATGCCGAGCTCAGACATTTCCGCTTTTACCCGTGGCGCATCAGAGCCACCATGTAAAGTAACTAGTTGAGATGCATTTCTAATAAAAATTGCTTTGGTCAATTTGAGTCATTCCTCTCAAAACATAGTTTTGCAGGATTATCTCGGGCTACATTTCCATTTCAACATAGGAATCCACCAAAAATTGCAAGTAATTCGCCGAAAACACCAACATATTCGCCGAATTAACCGAGATATCCGCCTAAATAGCGGACATATCCGCCAAACTCGCAGATATATCCGCCAAACACGATTGCGTACCCTTATCCTGGTAGTACTAGTCTTGCTTAAGCATTGGCATTTTGATGCCTTTTTCCTTAGCAGTCTTAATAGCCAGATCATACCCGGCGTCAGCATGGCGGACTACACCCATCCCAGGGTCAGTTGTTAATACGCGCTGCAAGCGGACTTCTGCTTCCTTCGTACCATCGGCTACGATAACCATACCAGAGTGCTGGGAATATCCCATCCCAACGCCGCCGCCATGGTGTAATGAAATCCAGCTCGCTCCTCCAACAGCATTAATCATCGCATTTAGAATTGGCCAGTCGGAAACTGCATCCGAACCGTCTTTCATTGCTTCAGTTTCACGGTTAGGTGAAGCAACAGAACCAGCGTCTAAGTGGTCACGACCGATAACAATTGGTGCTGAAACCTCACCACTAGCCACCATGTCATTAATCACTTTACCGAAACGTGCACGGTCTCCATATCCTAACCAGCATATACGAGCAGGAAGTCCTTGGAATGCGATTCTTTCCTGGGCCATTCTTACCCATTTGCAAAGATGCTCATCATCTTTAAACTCGCGAAGTAATGCTTCGTCAATTTTACGGATATCTTCCGGATCGCCAGATAATGCCGCCCAACGGAAAGGTCCTTTTCCTTCACAGAATAACGGGCGAATGTAAGCTGGAACAAATCCTGGGAAATCAAAGGCATTTTCCACACCTTCGTCTTTTGCTACCTGACGGATGTTGTTACCATAATCGAATGTAACCGCACCTTTTGCCTGCATATCCAGCATTGACTTTACATGAACAGCCATGCTTTGTTTGGAAAGCTTCACATACTCAGCCGGATTTTCCGCTCTTAACTTCGCTGCTTCCTCTAATGAATACCCAATTGGTACATATCCATTTAATGGATCGTGTGCAGATGTCTGGTCTGTTAACACATCTGGATTGAAACCTTTTTCGATCATTAATGGTAAAATTTCAGCCGCATTTCCAATAAGCCCAATAGAAAGTGCCTTGCCTTCCTTCTTCGCTTCAAACGCTAAACGTAATGCTTCATCAAGATCCTTTGTTTTTACATCCAAGTATCTTGTTTCGATCCGACGGTCGATTCTCCACTCATCGACCTCCACAGCGATACAAACACCATCGTTCATTGTTACCGCAAGTGGCTGAGCGCCGCCCATCCCGCCAAGACCAGCAGTTAGTGTAATCGTGTGTTTTAATGAACCGCCAAACTCTTGACGAGCAAGCTCAGCAAAAGTTTCATAGGTTCCCTGAACGATTCCCTGGCTGCCGATATAAATCCAGCTGCCGGCTGTCATTTGTCCATACATCATCAAGCCCTTTTTATCAAGCTCATGGAAGTGCTCCCAATTAGCCCATGCAGGAACAAGGTTTGAATTTGCCAGCAATACACGGGGCGCATCCTTATGAGATTTCCAAACTACAACCGGCTTTCCTGACTGGATCAATAATGTTTCATCATCTTCTAACTCTAAAAGCGTTTTCACAATTGCATCAAAAGATTCCCAGTTACGTGCTGCCTTTCCGATTCCGCCGTAGACAACTAAATCTTCTGGTCGTTCGGCAACCTCCTGGTCAAGGTTGTTATAAAGCATGCGGAGCGCTGCCTCTTGAATCCAGCCCTTTGCATGCAGTTCAGTGCCTTTATAATTTTTAACTACTCTTGGTTGTGATGTTTTCGTTTCCATTTTTACACCCCTTATTGGTTTAAATCTATTTTTATTATAAAAAGCTAATCTTCTGAAAAATACGAATAAAACATTAGAAAACAGATACAATTTTTATAATAAAATGCTTTTTTTTAGGACAAACCCTCAATAAAATATACTTTTTTTAGAAAAGGTTAATTTTTTTAGAAAAAACAAAAAAAGAGACTCAATCAGCACTGAGTCATAGTTTCATTTCTTTTCGATATTCTCTTGGTGAGGAACCCATCAAATCCTTAAACAGCCTGCTAAAATAATTGGAATTTTGGAAGCCGGCCATTGCGGCAATTTCATTGATGGGCTTGTTCGTCTCCCGCAGCAGTCTTTTCGCTTCCTTCATCCTGATTCCAGTCAACACATCCGTAAAGCTTGAACCAGTCGTCGAGCTTATAAGATGACTGAAGTAAGACGGATTTCGCTCCACATATTGAGCTACTTCTTCAAGCCGCAGCTGGCTATTTGAAAAATTAGCTTCCATATAGGCGATGCCTCTTTCGATTGGATCGTTTTTTAAGCTGCGGATGTTAGCCTCCACACCCTGGAAAATCTTTTGCATAAATAAAATCAGATTTTGAACCGTCCGGTAAAGAACCGTATCATATAATATAGAATTAAAAATGTACCGATATTCCCTCTCAAAGTGCTCGTCTTCCTCAAGAGTATAGGTCTTCATAAATCTTCTTATTTGCGCCAAAATACTTGTCAACCTGATTCTGACCAGCCCGGGGTCCGGATAAGGAGTTTCTAAATGTAGAAATTCATCATAAAGGCATTTCTTTATTTTTTCCAATTCAAAATTGGTCAGCATGTCAATCCAATTTCGTTGCTCGGGAGGCGTTAAGAATGGGTCGAGATAAACCCATTTCGGAGAGTATTCAAACTCAACCACCTGCCGGTATCCTTTATAGTAAGTGAAATCCAGCATTTTTCTGGTTTGGCGATATTTTTCGTTAAGAGGCGTTGGGGAATTCCCTTTATGAACGACAATCGCAAGAGAGTCGGAAAATTCCTCTTCCCATCTTCTCATTGCTTTCCGGCATTGCTCCATTATGGTGGTACAGGACTCCATAAACAAAAGAATAACCATGTCACTTAACGGAAAAATGCCATGCAAATCCTTAAACGAATATTCTAATAAAAAGGAATGCAAGGTACGATTCATTTCAATCTCTTCAGCCTTAAATGCAGCAATATGGTAGTTTTCGCTAAAACCTATTTGTGAAATAAATAAGGACTCATAGGTAATATCTTTATAAAGGGTTGACTGCATTAGACCATTTGGTTTCAATTTGGTCGAAAGCTTTCGGGATGCCTTTTGATAAGCAGACTTTATTTTTACCGTCGAAAAAGGTTTGATCATTAAATCTAGTGCCTGTAGGTCGATGGCCAAGCGCGCTTTCTCAAAAGTGGCCTCAGCGCTAGTTAATAGCAGAATAGGTTCATAAATTTGGATTAAATCACGAAAAGCCGGCCAATCTTCTTTGTTAATCATATCTAATTCGATTAAGACGATTTCAGGAGATTCTTTCTCAAAAAGGACGATAAATTCCTGATAATCAGCCGCCGACAAGATGTTGGCAACAGGAATAGAGGAGGTTTTTAACATCCACTTCAACCCCTCCCGTTCGTTTAAGTCACGATCTGCTATCAGCCATTTTCCTTCCATTAATGAATCCTCCGTTTTTTAAACCTATCTATCATTCTATAGCATAAAATGTTTGATTAACAGTATCCAATATAGTCTTTAAAAGAAAAAAGGACAAGCACCATCAGACATGGTGTTCGTCCTTTTTTTAGCAGTTGATTAGTTCGGCAAGCTCAGCATTTTGATGGAGCAGTCGGCGAATTTCATCAGGTACAGTGGTTTTAATTCTTGTTTGCCGATTAATTGTTGTCAAAATGACTTCAGCAGACGCCAGCAGAATGCCTTGTTTATTTTCCATCTTTTGCATAAGGGTAAAACTTGTATTCCCAACTCGCTCAAGCCATGTGCGAACGATTATTTCATCATTATTAAACACTTCTTTTTTATAATCAACGCCAATATGGACCGCTACTGCCTCTACACCCAGCTGCTGGGTACAAAAACGGTACCATTCCTTACGCCCCAGGTCGAAATAATCAAAAATCTTCACATTACTGACATGAAATGTTTTTGTCTCTGCGATTAGCTCTAATTCAGAATAAGTCAATTTTTTCACCTTTCCCCAGCCGCACCGTTATTTTTTTGAATTTTCCATATTTATTTTATTTTACACTATCTACTAAACAAATGAAATCTTTATATGGTTTACGGTGCCTGACACCAATCATCCTTAAGAATCATTTCTCTTTCGAGATGGCTGGCGCGAATGCCGAAACGCGGGCTGACCGCTTCAATTTTCTCCCCGAGGAGAATTTTGATGGCCAGATAGGGCATATTGATGCCGGAAAGGCAGCTGATATGCATGCCGCCGCTCATACGTGGGTTAATTTCCAATAGCTTTGGGATACCATTGTTATATTTTAATTGAATATTAAATATATATGGCAGCTTAAACTCAAGATGAAACCGATGAGCGAGTTGAATCAGTTCTTGATGGTCTACTAGCTCACGGATTCTTCCATCTCCCTTCATCCTTGGGATCGCGGCAAGTAATCGGTCTGGTGTTGCCAGGCAATCAATACTATATTCCCGGCCCTCTAGATACTCAAGGACCATTAAATCTGAAAATGTCTCCTGCTGGCCAAGAATTTCGCAAGCGTACCGATAAGGCATTCGGAAACTAGTGCCATGATGAAAAAGCTGATTGACGGAATCAATCTCATCCTTTATCACACGAAAACCGTTGGCACCCTCGCCGATGACCGGTTTAAAACAAACCTTATGTCCCTTTTCTATCAGCCTTTCGCAAGCGGACTTAAATTCCGCTAAAGTATTAACCACATAATGTTCAGGAATGGAAAATATAGGGCCTTCTTCTTCCGCTTTTTCCATAACGGTTCGATAAGCAAGGGCCTTATTATCCATCTTCTCCATTAGTTCCGCATCTGGACAGACCAACACTTTGACGCCAATTTTTTCGAAATCAGCAAGTCTTTTTGAAATTAACACGTTTTCCTTGCGGGGTATAAAAATGTCGATCCCATGTGTTTCACAAAACTCCATACAGAAGGCGATATATTCATCACCGGAGAGTTCCGGTTCGGTAAAAGCTTTATCACAATACTGCAAATATAGAGCATCCTTATTCGGACTCGTTCCATAGATTGAAAATTTCCGGTTATCGGGATTGTCCCGAATCATCTCAATATAGTGGGAAACAGTTGTAAACCAGCGGTTAAACCAAATTTTCATAAAAATCCTCTCTCATGTTGTAATTTGACCCTTCCATTATGTTCAAAACGTGTTTTTTTTAAACAGATAAATATTTTTCTAAAATAAAAAAACGCCTCTTTTGCTGCAGAAGCGTTTTGGAATAATAGTCCGGCTGACTAGACCGGGATTCTTATATTATTATATCTTAGGGCAAATTCCATGATGGCGTTGAGGTTTAGATGCGATTCGTCTTTTATTACACTATCCACTTTTTTTACTACTTGTCTTTCAAAAAAATTCATTTTAGAAACTAAGAATTCGCCACCAAATAAGCCCATTGCCACGGAGTTTTTCCGTAAATCCTGCGGAAAGGCGCGGTTAAATTGCTCCACAGCGATATCACCATTCCGGATGCAGCACAGAAATAGTCCCACTTCTTTTTCTAAAAGCTCATCATGATGCTGTTTGACAAATTGTTTAATTTTCCTTTGAATTTCCCCTGCATGAATCGATCCGCCAATTATAACCCCATCATAGTCCTCTAAATCAAAAAGAATTTTATCCCGTTTCAAATCTACAGCGAGGACCTCTCCTTCAATATTCTCGCATAATACACTCACAGCCTTTTCTGTCGTACCATGGGATGAGCAATAAACAATTAACGTTTTCATGATTTGCTCCTCCTTCAAAATGATGTTCCTATTAATTCTCATTATATAGCCTGTAAAAAAGACTGGCTGCAAAAACATTGGCAATATTATTACAATTTCCAATTTGCGGGCATTCACTTAATTGTGGAGTTTTTAAAGCTTCGCTTCGCAAAATGCCCGATTTCGCGAATGGCTTTACGGGCCTCGGGCAGAACGCCACCGAAGATTTGCCAAACGTGCCACATTCCTTCCCATATCTTCAAGGTGACATCAACGCCAGCAAGCCGCGCCTTTGCTGCAAGCATTTCGGCATCACTTTGTAAAATTTCATGACTTCCCGCTTGGATAAACAATGGCGGTAAGTCGGTCAAATCAGCGAAAACAGGCGAAATCATTGGGTGATTTAGCGGTTTGGCACCTGCATACATGGCAGCTGCCTTTCTCACGGCTTCTGGGTTTAAATACGGGTCCAGCTTCCTGTTTTTCTCATAACTCTCTCCGCTGCTTGTTAAGTCCGCCCAAGGCGATAAACAAATAACTGCTGCCGGCAAGGGATCGTTTTGCTCCCTCAGTGTCAAGGCGGCGGCAATACTTAAGCCTGCACCTGCTGAATCGCCAGCAAAAATAATATTAGAAGATTCATAACCCCGGTCAAGCAGCCAATGGTATACTAAAACAGCATCTTCAATCGCCGCCGGGAATGGATGTTCAGGGGCAAGCCGATACTCCGGCAAGAGCACTTTGGCACCGGAAGCCTTGCCAATTCTCGCAGCCAACACACGGTGGGTATCTGCCGACCCATATTCATATGCACCGCCGTGCAAATAAAGGATTACCTTCTTCTCCTTAGTATCAGTGAAGGAAAGCCATTCAGAATAGAGGCCGCCAATTTTGCAGGATTCCCTAACACAGCCCTTTGGCAGCTGGCCAAGCTTGGCACCAAATTCATTGAACCTCTGCCGTGTTTCCTCCATCTCTGTTTTCCTGATTCCTTTTTTCGCCATTCTTTTTACTGATAGTTTTATCATTTTTTCGATTAATAAACTTTGAATGCTTGGCATCACGGTCATCCCCCTCCCTAGACATTTATATACATTATACTGAAAAAACTTAATTACATATATCTTCCAACACCAAAACATCCTAATTTTTTCATAAATATTGTAAAAATTCTGTAACAACCCAGTATCTTATTGTACAATTGGATTAGCAGTAGTTACCAATTCGGAGGGTTTTTATGAATCGACTTACCGACCATCTCATCATTATCTCATTCGACTGTCTTTCTGCTTTAGATTTTCCCATCATTAAAGAATTACCTCACTTTCAGACAATTCTTCAAAACGGGGCCTTGGTGGAAAATGTCGAGAGTATATACCCATCTGTCACCTACCCTTGCCATGCCACTATCGTAACGGGAAAATATCCGAACAGACACGGTGTCATTAATAATACCCTATTGCAGCCAGGACGCTTATCTCCTGATTGGAATTGGTTTCGGAGCTCCATTCGCGGAACCACCCTTTATGATGAAGTAAAAAAAGCAGGCATGACCACAGCTGCCTTACTATGGCCGGTTACCGGAAAGGCGGATATTGATTATAACATGCCCGAGATCTTCGCAAACCGTCCATGGCAAAATCAAATTCTTGTATCTCTCACTAGCGGGACTCCCCGCTTCCAATGGGACCTCAATAAACGGTATGGTCATCTCCGCAACGGCTTAAGCCAGCCGGAATTGGATGATTTTGTTTTAGAAGCAGCGGTGGATACGATTAAAACAAAGAAACCAAACCTAATGCTAGTCCACTTTACAGACTTGGATTCCATGCGTCACTTCCATGGTTTTTCTTCAGATGAGGCGATTGCCGCCATCTACCGTCATCACAGCAGGCTTGGCAGAATCATGGAAGCACTTGAGGAGAGCGGCATCAAAGATAACTCCACTGTGGTTATACTCGGCGACCACAGCGCGTTAGATGAAACTAAGGCTGTACACTTAAACGTACTTTTTAAAGAACACAATCTGATTACCACCAACTCTCGCGGAAAGCTGGTAAATTGGAAGGCATACTGCAAAAGCTGTGACGGTTCGGCATATATTTATGTAAAAGATCCGTGTGACACCATTACTTATGAAAAAGTAAAATCCTTATTGTCAGAAATGATTCAGGACCCAACTTCGGGAATTGAACAGGTGCTTTCAGGCAGTCAGGCTGCCGAACGAGGTGCGGATGGGGAATGTGCCTTTATGATTGAAGCAAGCCTGGGGTATTACTTTTTAGAAGATTATGAGGGGGATTATATTAAAACCATTACAGCTGAAGATGTAAAGGCAGATAAAAAATATACCCTGGCTACTCACGGCTATTCTCCCGTAAAAGAGGCATATGGAACCATCCTTATGGCGGCAGGAAAAGGGGTCCAATCAGTCACACTTCCATCCATCCGGCTTATTGATGAAGGGCCCACCTTCGCAAGATTACTTGGTGTCAGCTTAGGAGATACTGATGGAAGAGTAATTGAGGAGATATTGAAACGATAAAAACTTAGTTAGGGGGAAAAAATATGAGCCGGATGACAAAGCAAGAAAAAAGCTGGGTTTTTTACGATTGGGCCAACTCCGCCTATTCTATCCTGATTACCACTGCTGTTTTTCCGTTATATTTCAAAGCAGCCGCCAAAGAGGCAGGACTTGCCGGTGCAACATCAACCGCCTATTGGGGCTATGCCAACTCTTTTGCGACACTATTAATCTCTATTTGTGCCCCCGTCCTTGGCAGCATTGCAGATTTCCGAGGGTTTAAGAAACGATTTTTCACCTTTTTCTTTGCTTTAGGAGTTATTTTTACTTTTTTGCTCGCCGTGGTTCCAAGCAGCCAGTGGATGATTCTTTTAATCTGCTATATGGTTACGGTTATTGGCTTCGGCGGAACGAACATTTTCTATGATGCCTTTCTGGTTGATGTCACTACTGAAGAGCGGATGAACAAAATATCCTCACGCGGTTTTGCGATGGGCTATATCGGCAGTACCATCCCGTTCATTATGGGAATTGCCCTGATCATTTTGGCCCAACAAAGCATTCTCCCATTGTCTGTCACCGTTGCCAGCCAAGTCGCTTTTGCCATCACCGCCTTATGGTGGGGACTATTCACGATTCCGATGTTAAAAAATGTAAATCAAGTTTATTACAAAGAACGCGTCCCAAACCCTGTTTCCAACGGCTTTAAACAGTTATTTATTACGTTTAAAAAAATTAAACTCTATCGCCCGTTATTTCTCTTTTTACTTGCCTATTTCTTTTATATTGACGGGGTTAACACAATTATTACGATGTCAACCGCGTACGGATCGGATTTGGGGATTGATTCTACCAATCTGTTAATCATCCTGTTTGCCACCCAGGTGGTGGCCGCGCCGTTTGCCATTTTGTACGGCAAGCTTGCCGATCGGTTTAAGGGTAAGACGATGCTGCTCGTTGGCATTTTCGTTTATATCATCATTTGTACTTATGCCTATTTCTTAAAAACTGTTTTGGACTTTTGGATTCTGGCCATGCTTGTCGCCTCTTCTCAGGGCGGCATCCAAGCGCTCAGCCGCTCTTATTTCGCCAAATTGGTGCCGAAAGAAAGTGCCAACGAGTTCTTTGGATTTTACAGCATCTTTTATAAATTTGCAGCCATCCTTGGACCGTTTTTAGTCGGTTTTACTGCACAGATGACAGGAAACACCAACAGCGGTGTTTTTAGCTTAATTGTTTTGTTCATCATAGGTGGGATTATTTTAATGAGGGTACCGGAATCAAATCAAGCTACACAATCAAATTCAATCACCCATTAAAAAGACAAAACAGCGAAGTCATGTGCTTCGCTGTTTTTGTTTACAATGCCCCCATTTTCGTCGTTGCCCGCGCACCGATTTCATTAGCAAATCGGACAAATTCTTCTAATTGCAAATCATCTTGAGGAACACCATGATTATGAAAGCGGGATATAATGGCTGCCATGAAGGCATCACCTGCCCCGGTGGTATCTACAGCTTTAACCTGCACACCCGGAATGAAAATGCTTCGTCCCTTATGTACGGCACAGGAGCCTTGCCCGCCCATCGTGATAAACAGAAACGGAATCCCCCATTCAGAGATAAGCCCCAGACCTTCCTCCAGGTTATTTGTTTCTGTTAAAAAGAATAATTCATCTTCAGCCATTTTAACGATATCGGCTTGTTTGGCAAAAGAAATGACAGTCTTCCGGCATTTCTTTTCGCTTTCCCAACGCTGCAGGCGAATATTTGTATCAAATGCCGTCAGCAACTCCCGTTTGCGGGCATATTCGAGTGCCTGGCGTGTCGTTTCCCTTGCTATATCATGAAAAAGTGTCCCGGAACCGAAATAAAAGAGTTTCCCCTGCTGAAACAATTCTTCAGGAAGATCATTGCTGGTCAGAAGTAAATCTGGAGTTGGGTTATTATAGGAATGAAACTGTCTCTCACCTGATTGATTTATATGTACCTTGACACTACAGATTCTTTTTTCAGGCGAACGGACACAATAATCGACGTTCACTTTCTCTTTTACAAGCTCCATCTCCACAAAAGCACTCTCTTCGTCCGTTCCAAGTTTCGTTAAGTAATAAGAAAGCACCCCTATCCTGCTTGTCCAAACAGCGGTATTTACCGTCGCCCCGCCGGGAAACTGGTGAAATATTGTATTAGTTGAATCCTTTGATATGTAATCAATAAACGCATCCCCGAGGGATATCACACCTTGCCTGCTCAAAGCTGCACCTCTTTTCAAAGCTTTAACTATCATTCTACCACAGCTATTTTTATAAAAGAATTTACCCTTTGTAAAAAGAAAACACCCAAGCTAATCTGGGTGCCAATCATCATTATTCTACATCGTATCCTTGATCGTCAATTGTTTCTTTAATCGTGCTGAGGGATACTATGCTTGGATCAAACACAACATCAACTTGACCTTTTTCCAGCTTAACGAAAACATTTTTTACGCCATCCAATTTCCCGACGCTTCCTTCCACCGCTTTGACACAATGGCCGCAAGACATACCGCTTACATTTAATGTTACATTTTCCATTTTTTATTCCTCCGTTATTTTTTCATTAATTTTTGTACGGTTACAAGAACCTCATCAATCACGTCAAAATCGCCTTCCTGAATCCGTTCCACCACACAGCTCTTCATATGGCCTTCGAGCAGGATTTTCGCTACACTATTTAAAGCCGACTGCGTGGCGGCAATTTGGTTGATCACTTCATCACAGTACGTGTCTTTTTCAATTAACCCTTTAATGCCGCGAATCTGGCCTTCAATTCTATTCAGCCTTGTCACAAGATTGCTTTTTACCTTATCAGAATGGTGACTCTTGCGGTGATTTTCCTCGGTATGGCAGCAGGATTCATCCATTATTTCCTTTTCATTCATTGACATTTGACCCGCCTCCCTTTTTGCTAATTATATCATACCCCCCTACCGTAAATCGATGAGTACAACAAGTAATTTTAGTTAAAATGGTAAGATTATTGGTTAGGAGCCAAGTTTCCCGCCACCTCCATTTCTATTAGTAGTTAAAGCTTCACTCTTTGTAAACGCAGTGCGTTTAATACGACTGAAACAGAACTAAATGCCATAGCAGTTCCGGCAAGCCATGGGACTAGAAAGCCGATTGCGGCAATTGGAATCCCCAATGTATTATATCCAAATGCCCAGAATAGATTTTGTTTAATGCTTTGAATTGTCTTTTTACTTATAAAGATGGCATCGACGATACTGTTTAGGTCGGTAAGGACAACATCATAACGACCGGGACTTGTTCGTTTAAGTTTTGAGGTTGTTATAACCCCACCATAACGCCTGGGGCCTTGTTTTTTTCGGTCGTTCGGGCGTTATAAACCCGTCATAACGACCGAATCCTTCTTTCCTTTAATCGTTTGGTCGTTATGAACCCACTCATAACGACCGAATCCTTCTCTCCTTTAACCGTTCGGGGGTTATAAACCCATATAACGACCGAATCCTTCTTCCCTTTAACCGTTCGGGCGTTATGAACCATATATATTAGAAAAAAGCTGCAGATCACCGCAAAAACCAGTAATCAACAGCTTATTAAAAAGATTTATTTTACTATTGGTAAGGTCACATATGAAGGATATTGGCTGTTATGCATAATAGTAACCACACCGCCTAATTGATTAAGCAGCATCGGTGTCGTTGATAACGAATGCGGGAAGTCACTTGGCCCCACGCTGACCCGTAGGCGGTGCCCATCTTTAATCTGTGCATTGGTCGGAAAAATCTCGATGTTTAATTCCATAACCTTGCCTGGTACCACCGCCTGAACCGCTTCCGTCGTAAATGGATGCCATGGCTGAATATTTTCGCCATTTAAAAAGCGGCTCTTTGACTTATCTACAGCACGATGCGAAGCAGCGAGCCAGCCGGCGGTCAATTCGCTTGAGGTGCCATCCGGAGCCACATCTGTTACACGAACAGATAGGACTGCTTCTTTAGCGGTTGTACTTACATAAATTCTTGCAGCAATCGGACCGGAAATTCTCACGTCCTGATTAACCGGAGGTGTTGTGTAGGTGACTTCTGTAGTCTCGGTTAAGCGATTATCCTTTGTGCATGGAAAGACCCCCAATATTCCCATCGTCCATTGGCTGGCACTGCCAGAGCAAATCCCGTTCACTGGCTGCTGCAGCATGAAATCGGAGCCTTCAATCATGGAAGGAGTATCCTTTGTCAGTAGGTTCCCGGAACGAAGATAATATTTTTCAGCCTGTGCCTTGGCATGCGGCCAGCCTGGCTGCACTGCAAAGTGACCATCGCCTAACACAAATTGCGTTACATCAGGAATCCCTTCCACATCCACATTCATGCCCTTCACATATTTGTCGAACCATTTTAAGGTAATTTGGTCTAAAGTTGGAACATTATCCGCCGGTAATCCGCTTCCAAAATCTCCATGCGTCCAATTACCGATCAACAGCTTCGTTTTGACCCCATTTGCCTTCAACTTTTCAAATAGTAAAGGTTCACCCCGTTGAAAAATATCATGGAGGCCGCCGGTTATAAATGCCGGCACCTTTACTTTATCTGCGACTAATAGAGGCGAACGCTGCCAAGAAAATGGCCCATCATAGGCAACTTCCCCGCCTGCAAGAGCGGATGTTAACGTATTTGTCTGAAAACCGGAGATTTGCCCTGCATGGTTAATAAGAACTCCTGCTGCCTGAACAGGATCTGTCAATGTGTAGCTTGGCGGCAATAAACCCGTACCAGTGACTAGCCCCAGCCACAGAGGGATAAACCCGGTATTGACCAGACCGCCTGACATCACGATATCCCGGTAGCTGTCTCCCATCGGCACAATTGGGAACATCGCAGCCAAGCCTTTGGGCTGCTGGGCTGCCGTAAAGAATTGGTTAATCGCCATATAGGAAGCCCCGTATAAGCCAACCTTGCCGCTTGACCACGCCTGACTGGCCGCCCATTCCACAAGCTCCTTTCCGTCCTGCTGTTCAGCAATCCCAAATGATTCCCATGTGCCCTGCGAACTACCTGTCCCACGGACATCTACCACTACCTGGACATAGCCGCGTTTAACAAAATATTCATTAACGCCATTAACATTTTTATTGTATGGCGTCTGAGTCAAAATAACTGGAAATGGCCCCGGTCCGTCTGGCCGATAAACATCGGCAGTCAATATGACGCCATCCCTCATTGTAATGAAAACATCTTTTTCTGTAATGTAGCTTTGATACTCCTCAGATCTGTCGTAGCTTTCCCACTTTTTATTAGTAGTTGTGTCTATGGATGTTGTTTGGGTTTCCTCGCCTATTGAAGTGCCAGTTAAGGAAAATGCGGTTGAAAAAATAAAACCAAGCATTACTAACAGAATGCCGCCGGCCTGAAACCGTTTCTTGTGCATATTTAACCCCCCATTCTGAATTTTCTTACTCTTATAGTGTAAGTCATCAGAATGATGAAAAAAATAATACATCCTTACTATCAACCTAATACAAGTTGCGTATTTTTGGAAAATCAGTGGAAAACAAGGTTTAATCAAGAGGATATTGGAGGGATTGTATGAATCAGCAGGTTCAGGGAACAGGAGGCCATCTCAGTCCTAAATATAACAAGATTTCCCACTTTACGGGCTTTGTCGAAAAAAACTGTTCAATGGTAAGATGAAAACCTAATAACTAAAGGAGGGTTTTAACATCCAACATTTACGTTTGAAGTACACGAGTGAAATGGAGAAAGCACTTCTTAATGCCCATGGTGTTTGTTATAAGGTTTATTGCCGGAATCATGACATACGGATATTAGTTGAAAAAAGACGGGAACAGGATTATATTACATCACAAATGATGCTTGCCGATATTGGACGCAAATTTCATACTTAACTCTAAAAAAAGGTGTCAGGCTGTCTTTCATGAAAGTACCTGGCACCTTTTTATTCTTCAATCCATCTCATCAATAATGGTTTGTTGGATGCTTCGAATCACATCTCCCCTGCTGAGGACACCGATTACACGATTATTACCGTTTAACACAGGCAATTTTTTAAAATGGTGCTTGGATAAGAGGGAGACAACTTTTTTCATATCATCATCAGGATGAACAGTGACAATCCCATTTGTTTTGGCAATCTTTATGATTTCCCTTCCCGCCATTTCACTCAAGCGGCTTTCTAAATCCTCCTCGGCGATATAAGTCATAAAGGTAAAATAATTATAAATTTGCCGATCAATGGGTTTAATAGCTCTTAAGATATCCCCATCTGTTACAATGCCGCATAATTTACCCTCGCCATTCACAACAGGCATGCCGCCAATTTTTTTTTCTACAAAAATTTTCATAACATCCTTAATAGTATCAGTTGGTTTTGCTGTAATGACATTCATTATCATAAAATCTCTTACCTTCATCGCTAGTCACCACTCTTTAGTTTATTCTTCATTTTCAATAAGGAATTTCTTTAGTACATCAGGAGGGAAAACAATGCGGCAAATGACCTTTGCCAATTCCATAAAATCTTCTTTTTTACAGTGTTGACCTATCTTGGTATTTCCACTCTCTGCCAACACCATAATAGACCAGGCAACCTTATCCAAATCCAAGTCCCTCCAAGTTAACCCTGAATCATAAGCACGCTTTAATCCGGTAAGAATTCTTAAATGGATTTTTTTTCTGGCTTCTCCTAACACCTCGGCAAGTTCCGAATCCTTATGCAGTAGTTCTGGCAAAACACGGTGAAGTCCCATCCCGTTAAGCCGTTTCATATGCGCTTCTAATAAGGATGCCAATAAAAGTTCAGGATTACCGGCAGTCCAATTTGGTTCAGGAGGGAGCAATTCATCTATTTTATCCTCCAAAAGGGACATTAACAGCTGCCGTTTATCTGAAAAATAGCGATAAAAGGTTCCTGTAGCTACCCCTGCATGGGCCGCGATTTCCTTTGCGGTTGTTTGCTCATATCCTTTTTCAATAAACAGTATTCGCCCGCTTGCCAAGAGAGCATTTCTTTTTTGTTGGGCCCGTTCTTGTTTAGGAAGAATCGGAAATTCACCTACAAGCAAATCTTCACGTTCAGTCATAGGACCACCTCGGGCTTATTATAGCACAAAAATTAAAGGTGAACTACAGTTCATCTTTTTGTTGATATGTTTATAGCTGAATGTAATACTTGAACTATAGTTCATGTTATTCAATTCCTTCCATAACACCCCTGGATTAAAGGAATTCGTCTAACATGAACAACTTTTTTAAAAATTTTTTAAAAAACAGGTTTTGTCAGGAAGGATATCACCATATTTTTCCGAATAATATAGGGTAATCTTATTTTTTATATTGGGTTTATAAATTTTGAAAGGTGTTGATCCATATGGCCAATCAATCTGACTCTAAAAAAATCTCCGTAAATTCAACTATTTCCTTAAAAGGAATAGTAAAAGCCATTTTCAACGATACCGTTCACGTCCAAATTGGCGGAAAGATCATTACGCTGCCAAAAAAGGATTTTCTTGCTGAAAGTTAAGTGATTTATATTTAAACATAGAAGCATTTTGTCGGTCTGCTACTTGCATTAGTGGCAGGCATTTTTTTGTTTAAAAATTGAACAAGCCTTTAACTCTGTAAAGGAATAAAATTTCCTGTCAAAATAATACGAAAATATGTTATATTCATTTATATTAAAAAAACATGGGAGTGAACGAAATGAAACTAGACATCAAACGGGCCTATAATTTCAATGCCGGCCCATCTGCTCTTCCTCTTTCTGTACTGGAAAAAGCCCAGCAGGAGCTGATTGATTTCCGTGGCACAGGAATGTCAATCATGGAATTAAGCCACCGCAGTGCTGCCTATGAAGAAGTACATAATCAGGCGATCGCGCGCCTAAAGGATTTAATGGGTATTTCTGAAGATTATGAAGTACTCTTTTTGCAAGGTGGAGCAAGCCTGCAATTTTCAATGATTCCGATGAACTTTTTGGGAGAAGGAAAAAAAGCGGGTTACGTGATGACTGGATCTTGGTCAGAAAAAGCTTTTGCCGAAGCCAAGCTATTTGGTGAAGTTGCTCAGGCGGCGTCATCAAAAGAAGGCAAATACCGCCGCATTCCTAGACTAGCGGAAATTCAATATCAAGGTGACGAGGCCTATTTACATCTGACCTCCAATAATACAATTTACGGAACGCAGTGGAAGGAATTCCCTGCTACTGGCAATGTTCCGTTAATTGCGGACATGTCCAGCGATATTTTATCCAAGCATGTTGATGTCAGCAAGTTCTCCATGATTTATGCGGGTGCCCAGAAAAACCTTGGACCTTCCGGTGTTACGGTAGTAATTGTTCGCAAGGAGTTTCTTGAAAAGGCTAATTCTAATATCCCTACCATGTTAAAGTACAGTACTCATGCAAAAAACAATTCCTTATATAACACTCCGCCAACCTTTGGCATTTATATGCTCGGTGAGGTTCTTGGCTGGGTACAGGAAATTGGCGGCCTTGAGGAAGTTGTCAGACGGAATGAGGAAAAGGCGAAGGTTATCTACGATGCTATTGATCATAGCAATGGTTTCTACATCGGGCACGCTGAAAACGACAGCCGCTCCCTAATGAATATTACCTTTAACTTAAAATCAGAAGAGCTGGAAAAAGCATTTTTAGCGCAAGCCAAGCAAGAAGGCTTTATCGGTGTTAACGGCCACCGCTCCATTGGAGGCTGCCGCGCATCCACCTACAACGCCGTTCCATACGAATCCTGTAAAGCATTCAGCGAATTTATGGAACAGTTCCAAAAGCAAAACGGATAAAAGATGGGGACGGTTCTAATGCCTCAAATTTTTGAGGCAAAAGAACCGTCCCCGCGTTTCATTTCACAGCTTTCGATATGGTCATTGACCATTCCTACTGCTTGCATGAAGGCGTAGCAGATGGTGGAGCCGACGAATTTAAAGCCGCGCTTTTTTAAATCCTTGCTCAATTTGTCGCTTATTTCCGTGGAGGCAGGTACCTCGCTCGCTTCTTTGAAGTGATTGATAATCGGCTTCCCGTCAACAAATGACCAAATATAGCTATTGAAGGAACCAAATTCCTCGACCACCTTTAAATAAGCTTTGGCGTTGCCAATCACCGCATTAATTTTTAGTCTATTCCGTACAATACCATCATTATGTAAAAGTTCTTCAATCTTTTGATCGTCATACAGGACAATCTTCTCCGCCTCAAAGTTGTCAAACGCCCTCTGGTAATTCTCCCGCTTTTTTAAAATCGTATACCAACTAAGGCCAGCTTGCGCCCCTTCCAAATTCAAATATTCAAACAACAAACGGTCGTCATGAACGGGGACTCCCCACTCATGGTCATGATAATCAATATATAATGGGTCTTGATTAACCCAGCCGCAGCGATTCATAAATCAAAACTCCCTTAATGGAATTAAATCGGTAAAGCAAAATCTTGTTTCACCAGTGTATACATCCTTTGAAAACTTTTTCTCGCCAACTTGAAACCGGATTGGCTTATTAAAAATTGGACCATCATATACAAATGAATGATACTCGCCGTTTTCACCGCAAGGGTCCACACCTTCAGGCAGTACTTCCATAAACACGTCATTAATTTCCTTACCGGAAAAATTCTCAGGCAGTTTCGTCAAGTCTACACAAGTTATAATTGTTTGATACCCTAGCGATAAAAAGCGGTGAATTAAATCTGCAGTATTCTGTCCCCAGAGTGGAAAAACCGCTGTAAAACCTAAGGGTTTTAACTGTTCTTCACGGTACTTGCGGATATCCTCAAGAAATAGGTCGCCAAATACAATATGGTCAATCCCATTCGCCTTCAAATCAGCCAATTCCCGATTCATTATTTCCCCGTAGACTTCATTGGAGCATTGCTCCGGAATAAAGATTTTTCTTAATGGAATGCCAATCGATGCCGCTTGCGCCTCCAGCAGTTCCTCCCTTACTCCATGAATGCTTGTCCGATTAAAGCCTTCAGTTACTGTCGTAAACAACAATTCAACCTCATATTCTTCACCGTGAAGGAGTTCGTGCAATGCCAGTGTAGAGTCTTTTCCACTGAATGATAACGCAGCTCTTTTTTTTGCCACGAAAAAATCACCTCTTCCCCTTTTACCATTATAATTTGCCGGGACTAGAAAAGCGAAAAAGAGCACCTAAAACAGACCACGTTTTAAGAATGCTCTTTTTGCAATACTTTCAATGCACCGCCTTCAGCAATGCAGTTCGTAATACATATACCGCAGCCTGTACAAAGTTCCTTGGATACGACCGGAACTCCATCCTCTAACCTGATCGCACCGTTAACCGGACATGCCCTTACACAATAATCGCACATCACTTGTTTATATGCCAAACAGCTGTACTTCTCTACTTTTACAGTTCCAAGGTATGGACACTTCTGATAATCAGAAAGGTTTAACGCCTCTGTCGGGCACACCTCTACACATTTCATACAAAACGTACATGGTGACTCATTCAAGTTCATGTACGGAGTATTTACAAGCTTGGCCCCGTCAGATAAGGCAAATAAGCGGATGCTTTGTTCCGGACAAATCTCCTGACATTTGCTGCATCTTGTGCAAGAGGTCAGAAATTCAAGCTCCTCCCCGGCACCTGGCGGCCGGATAAAATCACGCTCTAATTCCATTGCCGGCGCAAGGAAGTTCCCTAAAAAATGAATCGTTGATTCCCAGTTCAACGCCAAATATTGCCGTCTATTTAATTTCTCCTTATCCATTACCAGCCACTTCCTGATAAAATGGTTCGTCCTCGAAGTTGGTATAAACAAGACAGATGCCCAGCACGCCTTCAATCGCCTTGAATTTTTCGGCTGTCCGGTAGCTTTGGTCCACAGTATCAGTTTCCAAAGTCAAAATGACCCTTTTATCTTCATGAATGTGGTGAACCTCGACACCGTTTAATTCGCCCAATTTCTCCGCAGCACCGCAAGCCTTGCCCTGGATTGTTTCAACATAAATTCCCGATATCACCATTTCAATTCCCTCCCTGAGACTAAAGGGAGTCTGCTGCCTAAAACCAACAGACCCCGCCAGTTGTAAAATTACTTGCTAAAAGCTGTCTTTGTCTTCGTTTCGTTTTGCTGACCATGGCATTGGACACAGTTGTCGCGGAAAATCTTGCCCTTTGTATCATTGTTGTAGAAGTGATTATCCGGCGGCGTTGGTGCTCCAGTATCCGGCTTTCCATGACAAGCTAAGCAGCTGTCTTGGTGTGCCTGCGGGTTCCATCGGTCGACGTGACTTGCAGGCTGCAATGGAGGAGCCCCGATCAGCCCCATCGTTTCCGCATTAGGTCGGCCCTTTTCAGCCAATTGCACCAATTGTACATTTGTGGTTTTAGTACTGACTTTAGCCGAAGATTCCATTGACCATTGAAGCTTCGTTCCTCCAATTGCCAAACCCAACACAACGACAAATGCGACGATATAAAGAATTCCTTTTTCCTTCACGACCATTTCACCTCACTAAGCCTTCACAATTTTAACGGCGCATTTTTTAAAATCGGGCTGTTTGGAAATTGGACAATAACAATCTAAAGTGGCAAGGTTGATCAACGTTTCTTCGGCGAAAAATGGCACAAACACCAATCCCTTTGGCGGATTTCCGCGGCCCGTTGTCGTCGCCTTCACTTTTACTTCGCCGCGCCGGGATACGACCTTTACCATGTCACCTGTTTTGATGCCCAGTGCCTTCGCATCCTCCGGATTGATTTCACAAAGGGCTTCAGGGAAAGCTTTATGGAGCTCTGGAACCCTTCTCGTCATCGTGCCGCTGTGCCAGTGCTCAAGCACACGACCCGTACAGAGCCAGAGAGGGTATTCTTGATCCGGCACTTCCGCCGCTTCTTCAAATGGTCTGAATAGGATGGCCGGCTTATGGTCGGTAGACTTATAGAAATCAAGATCCATGTATTTCCCCTGATGGCCAAATTCCTCAACCCCATATTGGTCGAAGCCATCTTCCTGCTTGCCATATGAATAACGCCAGTTGGTCTCCACCCATTTGCCGTTTACGTTCCGCACCGGCCAAGCAATACCGTGCTGCTTTAGATATTCATCATAAGGGGCCATTTGCTTCGCTTTCATTTTCAATTTTCCCCCTAATTGCTGAACCTCTGGATTTTTGCTTTCATGGGGATTGGTGAAGGAGCGATACTCATCCCAGAGTCGCTTGTTGACTTCGTGCTCATCGGCGATTAAATCGTTTTTCTTTTGATCCCAAACCATGCCGAACAAGACATCGAAGGCAGGTTTATCACCTATCATTTTTCCGTCAAGGACACGCTTAGCAATTTGCACGATCGCCCATAAATCCCACTTAGCCTCACCTGGCGGCTCAACGCATTTTTCAAAAATTGATGTCCGGCGCTCGGCATTGCCAAATTGACCTTCACGTTCCACCCACATCGCGGCCGGGAAAACAACATCAGCCAGTTCAGTTGAGCGGGTTGGATAGACTTCGGAAACGACGATGAATCCATCGATAACACCTTTACCGTTCGCATCATTTCCCCTGAAACGGTTCAACTTCGGCATCGTTTGTCCCCAGTTCTTGGACATGCTCCATAAAAACTTGATTTTGCCGTTGCCTAATTCGCGAAACATTTTAACGGTATGGAAACCAGGGGTTTCTATCGGATTCAGGTAGCCTTGCGGGAGATTCCAGATTAATTCGGCATAGCGGCGATGCTCCGGATTCTTGACAACTAAGTCAGCAGGCAGGCGGTGAGAGAAAACCCCGACTTCTCGTGCTGTGCCGCAGGCGCTTGGCTGCCCGGTTAATGAGAATGGGCCGTTTCCCGGTTTGGCAATTTTACCGGTTAGCAAATGGATATTATAAATGAGATTATTCATCCAAGTGCCGCGGGTATGCTGGTTGACACCCATTGTCCAAAGCGACATAATCTTCTTCTTCGGATCGGCAAATTCTTTGGCCAGTGCTTCAATGTCTTTGGCAGGCACCCCTGACATTTCAGCCGCCTTTTCAATCGTGTACTCCGTAACTCTTGTTTTAAATTCATCAAAGGTAATGACCCAGTCGACGTCAGCAACTTTTCCGACATCCGTTGCCTCATAGTTATCATCAAACGTATGACCAAGATTCTCTGTTCCAGCCTTAAACTGCGTATGTTCGGTTACAAAAGCTTGGTCATACAAATTATTTTGAATTACGTAATTGCAGATTGCATTGGCAATGGCCAAATCTGTTTGTGGACGGAACACCATTACAACATCGGCTATTTCGGATGTTCTGGACCTTCTTGTTGTTAGATCGTAATGCTTAACGTTGCTGTTTTTCAGCTTATGAGCGGTGAGGCGGGAATATAGAACCGGGTGCATTTCCGCCATGTTGGCACCCCAGGTGACGAACAAATCCGCCTCATCAAGGTCACGATAAGACCCCATTGGTTCATCTGACTGGAACGTCGACATGAAGCCAGTTACCGCACTTGCCATGCAAAGGCGGGCGTTCGGGTCAATATTGTTGCTTAATAATCCGGCTTTCCACAGTTTGACTGATGCATAACCTTCCATGATGGACTGCTGGCCGGATCCGTAAAAGGCCACCGATTTAGGGTCGGCATCATAGGCTTCCTTTAACTTAGTGGCAACCAAATCTAATGCCTCTTCCCAACTGGCTTCCCTAAATCCCTCTCTCGTGCCTTTTTTCGATTTATCATCGCGAATAAGCGGTTTTGTTAACCGGTCTTTGCCAAACAGAATTTTTCCTACATAATAACCTTTAATGCAGTTAAGACTTTTGTTCGAACGGTTATCAGGGTCACCTTTTGTAGCAATTACCTTTCCATCTTTAACACCTACTAGAATCCCGCACCCAGTTCCGCAAAAACGACAGACGGTAGTTTTCCATTCATCCGGTTCGATATTTGCCGCTGACGCACTTTTCGTATCAGCGCTGTTGTCTTTTGTACTACATCCTGCGGCTGCCATCGTCATCGAAATCGCCGTTGCTTTTAGCAATGATCTCCTGGTTAATTCCAATGCAATCTTCCTCCCTTTTAAAATAGGTCAAAAGTGTAAATCTATAGCTTAATAGTAATCGAGCTGAGTGTTTTTGAGAGGAAGGTTTAGGAAGATTTTACAAAACGTTCACAGCTGAAAATCCCTTTCTGACACAGGTTTGACATTACTGATTTGGCAGTATTTATAACGTTTTAACCGTGTTTTAAAGAGGATTTTCAAATTCTTCTCCCGGATTAATAGTCGAGCCCAAACGTGTCCCCTCTAATGTTTTGGAAGCATAAAATATTATAAAAGGAGTGGAGTGAGGTATGAGTTTATACATTAATAAGCGTGAACATCCCAATGTTTTTGAAAATAAACAAACGATCAATGCCCCTAATCAGTCATATTCCAGACAGGATTTCCTGACTGAATTAATCAAGGAACAGGAAAAAGCGAATGCCGCCTTAAAAAAAACATTAAGGGAACTGCAACTTCGAACTATTAAGCAGGAAGAATCCCAAACTAGCCATTGGAATGATATCGGCAGCCAATTGATTGACTTGCAAAAAAGCAGCCAATCGTATCAAGAAATGATGAGAATGCAGGAAAAATTTCAAGAGGAAATGGCGGACAAATTAAATCGACAAGCCGTTTTTCAAAAAGAAGTAACGGAGAAATTGAACAGCCAAGAGGATTTTCAAAATCAAATCTCTGCCAAAATGAACAAGCAAGAAGAATTTCAAGAAGACGTCCTCAAACGATTGGATCATCAAGAAGCATTAACCGAGAAAATTTCACGGCAGTTGAACTTTATTCGGTCCATTCTATTTGAACGGACCAATTATTTGGCCTCCAAAATCGAAGATGGTTACAAACTCACCTCGTCCTATGTCTATAAACTGATGACAGGCTCTGATAAGCCGCTGACCTTCTTCCTGATGAATCAGCATCATGATGAGCACACAAAGCAGACGGACAAATCATAAAAGATAACAACAAAAAACGTTCATGCCATCAAATGCATGAACGTTCTGTTATCTTAAACACCCTTTGTGAAAGTTTCCGTTAATACTGGCACAATTTGTTTCTTACGGGATACGACGCCTCTTAACATTGCAGTATTGGCATCAAGGGTCACATTATAAGCCTTTTCCACTGCAGCAACCTTACTTCCAAGCGCTAACCCTACTGAATCATTATTAAGGATATCAGTCACTACCAATAAGAATAAGTCCAGATTCTTCTCATCAATTTTCTTAGAAATAGCTGCTTCTAATTCTTCTTTACGGGCAAGAACTTCCGCAGTATCTACAGCATTGACTTGGGCAATTTCTACTTTGCTTCCGCCCATGTCAAATTCTTTTGCATCCAGTGTTAATAAATCAGATACAGACTTGTCGCTTAAATCCGCACCGGCCTTCAGCATTTCTAAACCGTACGCTTCGGCATCTACACCGGCAATATCTGCTAATTCACGAGCTGCAGCCACATCTTCAGCCGTGCATGTTGGCGATTTGAATAATAAGGAATCAGAAATGATGGCTGAAAGCATAAGTCCCGCGATTTCTTTCTTAATTTCCTTGCCATTTTCTTTGTACATTTTATTTAAAATTGTGGCCGTACAACCGACTGGCTCACAGCGGTAATATAACGGATCGCTTGTTTCAAAATTTGCGATGCGGTGATGGTCAATTACCTCAAGCACTTTAACATCAGTGATGTCGTTCGCACTTTGCTGGTGTTCATTGTGGTCTACCAAAATAACAGAATTAACTTCAGAAGCAACAGTTTCTACAAGACGTGGTGCCTCTGCCTTAAAGGTATCCAACGCATATTGTGTTTCGCCATTAATTTGGCCAAGACGAACTGCTTCAACTTCCATTCCAAGTTGTTTTTTCAAGTCTGCATACGCAAGCGCAGAACAAATCGAATCTGTGTCTGGATTTTTATGTCCAAAAATAAGTACTTTTTCCATATTCCTACTCCTAACCGTATTAAATTATGTAAGGACAAGCCAAATAAGGTTTCCCTATCGGAAATTATATATTAATACGATTCATTATTCAAAGTATCTTTTTTAATTTTAAAAGATTTATATCTATGGTAATAAACTGACGTCCTGAAACTTTTCCGAATTTAATTTTAAACCAAATAAACTGATGATTTCTTCAAGAACTGGATTAAGTCCTGTTCTGTCAAAGGTTTACTAAATAAATACCCTTGCGCCTTTGAACAACGCAGCTGCCTAATAAATTTGAGCTGTTCCTCCGTCTCTACTCCCTCTGCTATTACACTTAAGCCTAGATTATGGCCCATTGACACAATGGTAGTTACAATATTTTTGTCATCTTTGCCTTTTTCAATGTCTCTGATAAACGATTGATCTACCTTAAGAAAATCAATGGGGAATGTTTTTAAATAACTTAACGAACTATAACCTGTTCCAAAATCATCAATTGAAATATTAACACCTAAACTTTTTAAATCGAAAAGAATTTTGGATGCGCTTTTAACATCCATCGTCATACTTTCGGTAATCTCAATAGTTAACCGTTCTGGGGCAACACCAGTTTCAGATAGGATATTCGATATCATTGAAACGAGCTGTGGTTGATAGAATTGCCTTATTGAAATATTTACCGAAATATTCGGAACATAGCAGCCTCTTTTTTCCCAAGAGATTAATTGCTGACATGCTGTCCGAAGAATCCATTCGCCAATGGGTACAATGATTCCCGTTTCCTCTGCAATAGGAATGAACTTGTCTGGAGGGACCCTTCCCATAAAAGGGTGTTCCCAACGGATTAGAGTTTCTACACCAGAAAATTGGTTCCTTGATAAATCCATAATAGGTTGATAATGAAGGATGAATTCATTTCTATCTAATGCTTTCCGAAGTTCATTTTCTAGTTCAAGAATGGAATGGGCCTTTATATCCAAGGTTGTATCGAAGAATTGAAAGTTATTACGTCCTTCCTTCTTGGCCTGATACATGGCTGAATCAGCTTTCCGAATTAGCTCATCCGAATTCTTTCCATCAGATGGGTATACACTAATGCCAATACTTGGTGTTACAAAAACCTCATGCCCTTCAATAAAGAAGGATTTCGAAAAAATACTGAGAATTCTTTGGGCTATCAACCGTACTTCATGCTTCGAAACATTTTCAACTAAAATAGTAAATTCGTCGCCGCCTTTTCTTGAAACTGTATCCTTTCCGTGCAAACAGTTTCGCAATCTTTTTGCCACTTCAATTAATAATTTATCCCCAATATTATGACCAAGTGAGTCGTTAATTACCTTAAAGCGATCTAAGTCAACTAGCAAAACGCCAAACATTTTGGTGTTATCTTTTTTATATAACTCTATGGCGAAATTCACTTTTTCATTAAATAGTCTTTGATTGGGAAGTCCTGTTACTTCATCATGATAAACCAAGTATTGAAACTTTTCTTCAGTTCGATAATGTTGAATGACTAAGCTTATTAAATGGGTGGCCTTTTCCAAGATTTTCAAATCTCGAGGAGAAGGTTTGAATGGATGATTATAATACATACCAAATACACCTAGGACATTTTGTTGATTATCTAACACATGAGATGACAAGCATGCCCTTAATCCGTTCATTAACGCAACCTCCTTGAAACCATGCCACAACGGGTCGGTTGCAATGTCGGTTACGACTACATTTTGTTTAAAATAGCTTTCGGATCCACATCTCCTGCAAACCGGACCAATTGGGACTTTATTTATTTCCTCAATATATTCAGCGGGCAAATTAGGGGCCGCTCCATGAATTAACATAGATTTATTTTCATCAACTAGGAGAATTGAACAAATCCCACCGTGCGAAACCTCTTCTACAAGATATATAATTTCATTTAAGACTTCTTTAAATGGAGACCCAATCGCAACCATTTCAAGAACTTTATTTTGACCATTAAGCAAAATTTCAAATTTGCTTTTTTCTGTTATGCCCCTTGCCATTCCCACGATGCCAGCAATTTTCCCATCATGGATAATTGGAACCCCGATTAATACTAACTCTATACTGTGTCCCTTTTTATGGCGAATTCTAACATTAAAAGTTTCACGTTTTCCATTTAAGATATTATTAAAGAGTTGGATCACGTGATTTATGCAATCCTCGTCAATTATTTGAATAAAGGACATTTGAAGGGCTTCAGCCTTCGAATATCCAGTCATTTCAACCGCAGCATCGTTGAATAGGATAAAATCCCCATATTCATCTAGCGCATAGCCCGGGGCATGATGATTTTCAAAAAGAGTCCGATAAATTTCAAAAAGTGAACTGGATTCTAATAATATATTATCCACAATGCCATTAACCTCCCAATTCGTAGTTGAATTTAATATTTGCCTAGGAGCGGGGCAATTTCTCAAAAAACCACTTAAACTATATTTGTATTATTTATCGGTGAAATTTCATAAATGTTTATATCACTAAGGAACTAAAAAACACTCCTAATTAGAGTGTTTAACATTAATATTTATTTTAGTATGTAAACATCAATTTTCAGTTGATAATTAATCCAAGTTCACTTGCTTTCACCACCGCCTCAACCCTTGTTTGCACCCCAAGTTTTTGGAAGATGTTTGTTAAGCTGTATTCCAATGAACGCTGGCCAATAAACAAGGCTTGGGCAATATCCCTGTTCGTTTTCCCTTTTGCTAATTCCTGGATAATTTCCTTTTCCCTATCGTTTAAAATAGTTATTCCTGATGCATTTTTTTCAACAGTAATGTGTCCCTTTCTTACTAGTTCTTTTAAGAAGGAATATGGAATGACAACCTCCCTATTTAGGGCACATCGTATTGCTCTTATCAATTGTTCCTTCGTTGCTGTCTTTGAAACAAACCCAACTGCACCTGACTCGATAAATAACTCCCAATGAGGGAGTATATCAAATCCGGTATAAATTAGAATTTTTGCAGCAGGAACGATCTTAAGCACCTGCTTAGTTAACTCAAAGCCATCTATTTCCGGCATTTGAAGATCAAATAGCATCACTTCAAACTTGTCATTTTGAATTCTGTCAAATACGTTTCGACAAGATGTCTCAAAATGAACTATCATGTCCTGTTCATTTTCTATAATCAATTTCGTACCTTCACCCACTAATGGGTGATCATCTACAAGTAAAATATTAATCATTTAAACACCTCAGAAAGCAAGCTATGTCCAGACTTGTGATTATCCTCAGAAATTGAGATTAATAATTGGAAGCCTTTCCCTGGTGCAGAGTGCAGTTCGATTTCACCGCCAATGCTATCAACCCGTTTTTTTATCCCAGACATGCCAATATGCTCAAAGGAGTAATCTAATCTTTCAAAATCCATGCCGACCCCATTATCTTGATAATTAAAGTAAACAACTCCCTCAAAAGTTGAAAGAGAAAATTCCACTTTGTCAGCTTGGGAATGCTTTCTTGCATTAGCAAGCAATTCCTGTGCAATACGATATAGGGTAATCATTTCTTCTTCAGTTATTCTTAATCTTAAATTCTCGTAATCAAACTGTATTTTAAAATTAACATTGTTCTGCTCATGAGAAAAGAGACTTTCAAGTGCAACAATTAATCCTTGTTCCTTTAAATATGGCGGTCGAAGAAAATTACAGGTAATCCGAATCTGCTGAATAATCTCCAAAAGACCATTCTCAATTAGAAGTAATTCTTGATCCACTGACAAGGGCAGTTCTTTATCTGATCGCAGTGTTTGAAGTTTTCGATACCAAAGAATTTGATTTTGCAAAACGGAATCATGTAAGTCAGCAGAAAGTCTAAATCTTTCCTTTTCAGCAATATGAAATAGTAATCTAAGTATCCAGCGCGGTGTTGTTTTGTCCTGGGATTTTTGTTCCAATTCTTGTGCCAAGTCTTCTATAATGGATAAATTTTCATATAAAACACTAACATACCTGCTAATGGACTGCAACCAAACAGCCTGAGACAATCTTTTACAAGCTTGATCATTATGTTCAATACACAATAGATTAATCCTTCCGTGGATTTCTCCGATTTTCACAAAACAGCCACGACCAAAATTCACTAATTCCCCGATAGTTTTCAACTCATCAAAATGTTTCAGTATTTCCTCGTGAAAGTCGGAATTTGCTCCAGTACAGCGATATAAATTTAGCCTATCATCAATTTCTATAATTGATACGGTATCGATTTTTAATATTTCCTTTATCTCGAGTATCAATCGTTCTTCTAAATCTGTAGTAGTCATGACTTTAGAAAGGTCCTGAGTAAAGTGATCCAGGCTTCTTTGCAGGATGCGATAGCGTTCTTCACTTTCTTTCAATTTTTCTGTAATATCTTCTCCTATAACTTGAATACATACCTCATTATTAAAGTGGAGAAGAATTGACGACATTTCAAAGTTAATGATATTTTCCTTAAGGGTTTTTACTTTATAAATGACGTCATACATCCGTTCCCCATTTACAAATTTTTTCATATTTTCATTCAGTAATGGGTGTTCTGTAGGAATAATTAAATCGTAAGCACCCTTTCCTACCAACTCATTCTTTGACTTTGCCCCAAGGATATGCAGTGCGGCCCGATTTGCGTATATTAATTGGAGATCCTTGGTAAGTGTGAGAATCGCTTTAGGTGCCTCTTCAATTAAGTAACGAAATTGTTGTTCACTTGCCTTTATTTTCTTATTTTCTTCCCGTAATCTGAAGTTTAATTTTGTTAGACGTCGGTTAATCATCATCGCCCCCAAAAGCAAGAGGGTTAAAATTAGGGCAATAATACTTAAATATGACATGATTGGAAAGGTGCTCCTTTCAAACAAGTTAATTGTGGTTAATTTAATAAATGAATCAATTTTTAAATTATTTTGAATTGGCATAAAAGTTGATATACTGGTATCTATACTAATAATAATATACTAGTAATTTTTTCTATCGTAAAAATGAAAAAAGTCTCTCAAGCACGAGAGACTAATATTTTTTATAATTCATATCCCTGTCATTAAAGAAATGAATCCAATGAAAAGCCGTGCTTGTCAAAGCTTTGACGTAATCGCAGGATGGCTTTTGAGTGAATTTGTGAAATCCTCCCCTTTGTTAGGTTCAAGATCTCAGCAATCTCCACTTGTGAAAGCCCCTCATAATATAAAAGAGAAATCACGAGCCGTTCCTTCTCTGGCATTTTTTCTATACATTCAGCCATCAAATTACGAAATTCCCCCATTTGCAAATTTCGTTCTTGCGAAAAAGATTTTTCATCCCGAATTAGTTCAAGACGGCTTTGCTGTTTACCCTCATCTTCATGAGAATTCATAGGTTCATCTAGGGAAAGCATTGTAGACAAAGATAATGCAGCCATGGCATGATCAACTTCTTGTAAAGACATATTTAAATGATTGCTTAACTCCTCTTCTGTCGGAGATCTCATTAAAGTTTGTTCCAGATGGCGGTATGCAGTATTTAGTTTCTTAGCCTTTTCTCTTAATCCTCGAGGAATCCAATCCATTCTCCGGATTCCATCCAACATGGCACCTTTTATCCGCCATAATCCATAGGTTTCAAATTGGTAACCTTTTTTATAATCAAACTTTTTGATTGCTTCAATTAAACCAATATAACCCAATCCAAGTAAATCTTCTTTAGGGATGATGCTATGAGGAATGCTCGAGCTCATTCGATTTGCCATTTGTTCGACTAAATATCCATATTGTTTCACGAGATTCTCTTGTAACATGGCATCTTGGGTTTCCCGGTAGCTTCTCCATAAGAGAAAATGGGGAATGGTTTCTTTCATGGCTGGTCTCAAGCTTATCCCTCCTGGTTGATCAAAGATTTTGTTTGAAATGATAAATAATTATCATCCACATCGGCCTGCTTAATTCTTTGTATGTAAAGATTGCAGGGGAACCGATTGGAAAGACGGTTCTTCCCCCTCTACTTTATCTACATAAGGGGCCTGGGCCTCGTTTGAAGTATGTTCCACTTCCTCATTTAACATCGTTTGTTTGAGATCCTTCCGAACCACGGCATGGTATAATAAATACCGCAAAACATACCCCAAAATGAAGAAAAGAAGGAACCCAATACTTGCTCTAAACAAGCTTGTTTGCCAAGTGTTGGTATAGATAGAAAAAAGATATGTTAAAAGGAAGGTTATACTGCCCAAATACAAATTCATTTTCCAACTTGAAGACATTTATTTCTCTCCTTGCGAGATTTTTCCTCTTATCATAAGTTTTTCAATGAAACCACGAATCCCTTTTGGAGCAGTGGAAGAGTTCAAACTGTTTTCCGGGATGAACGAATTTACAATTTGTTTGATATTTTTTGATGCCTCACAATTAGGAAAGGCATTGAAAAATGGCGTTTGCAATTTAACAGACTTGCGAACATAGAGGTCTTCCATCATAAAGCCAAGTGTATTAAGTTCTATTTTTAAAAACTTATTACTTGCACTTTTTAAGGCCCTTGATGTTTCTACTGCTTCTCCATAAGTTTGTGCCCTGTTTACGACTAACCGGAATTTAGGATTTGAATTTTTAGCCGTTTGAAAAATTGTTTTTAACACCGCATATGAGTCAGCAATTGCAGTAGGTTCGGGTGTTGTGACTAAAATCGTTTCATCAGAAGCCAAAATAAAATCAACTAGCTCTTTTGAGATTCCAGCTCCTGTATCAAGAAGAATAAAGTCTGCATAACTTTGTAGTTCTTGAATTTGGCTCCAAAAGAAAGTTAATGAATGTTTATCAAACTCTAACAAATCTTCTATTTCTAACCCGCCAGCAATATACTCTATTCCAGCCGCCCCTTTTTCCAGTACCTCCCAGATGTTTTTTTGCTTCCGGAATATATCAGCTAGGCTATATCGCGAGGTACCACCCATGAGAATATTAATATTTGCCGTGGATAAATCAAGATCAAGGACAACCACTTTTTTACCAGCAGTTTGCAGGCCTAAAGCGAAATTTAAGGTGAAATTAGATTTCCCCACGCCCCCTTTTCCACTTGTAATTGTAATAACCTTGGAAGCTGGCTTATTGTGCTGCTGGACATTAAAGCGATTCATATATTCGCGAAGGGTCTGTGCCTGGTCCATATTATTATTCCTCTCCGAGCAGATATCTTGTTATTTGTCCGGCGTCAATAGGAATTATATCCTCTGGAACACTCTGGCCGTTGGTGAGATAGGCTAACTGATATGGATATTGATAGGCAATATTAAGAATCGAGCCGTAACTTCCCGTTTCATCGAACTTCGTAAGAATCAATTTTTTAATTGGACTGTTCAGAAACTCATTCAAGAGAATTTGCATATCTTCAAATTTAGTTGTCATACTCATGACCAAATAGTTTTCACTTTTTAACGGATGATTTAAATATTCGTTAATCGCTTCACGAAATTTTGCCTCTTTATAATTCCGTCCGGTTGTATCCATATATATCAAATCATATGTGTCAAGCTTTCGTAAAGCGGCATCAAGTTCATTAGTGGAGCGTACCACTTCGATTGGAACATTCAAAATTCCGGCATATGTTTTTAATTGTTCAACTGCCCCAATCCGATATACATCTGTTGTTATCATCGCGACCCTGCGCTTTTGTCTTAAAACCTGTTCGGTCGCCAGTTTCGCAATAGATGTGGTTTTGCCGACCCCAGTAGGGCCAACTACATTAATTAAATGCGTATCCTCATTGACCATGTGTGTTGTAGGGATTCTCTTTTCGATAATTTTCTCTATCGCCGTGGACAACTCCTGCTTATACTCTTTATCTGTTAGGTGATTGAAATTTTCATGTTTTCCCATCAAACCTGTCAAAAGATGCTCAATTACCTCTTCGTCTACACCTTGTTTTTTTAGACGATTAACCCATTTTGCCAAATCAGGCGGCAAAGTGCCGCTTACTTTGTCACCCATCATAAAGTTCATCATCATTTTTCGCATGTTTTGTATTTCATCAAGTAATTGGCTGTTACTTTCAGCTTTGTTCGATGCATACCGTTCAGGCACTTTTACAGGCATAGCACCATCGTTAACGGGTTTAGATACTTCCTGTCCCACATTTTGGTTGTCTTCTGGCTTTTGCGAATAAAAGTGATAAAGATTTTTTGATTTATTATAAATACCGGAAATCTGATTTTCTTCTGCGACATCTTCATTTTGTGGAGTACTTTTCTCAAGATAATTTTTTTCAACCTTTTCCTTTAATCCTGCAGCAAAATTGCCTTGAGTTGAGGGTTGTTCCTTTTCAATCGAATAAGCCGTTACTTCATATTTCTGTTTCCCGAAAAAGCCAAACATACCGCCTTTCTTTATCGTCCGGGTATTAACGATTATGGCGTTATCCCCCAATTCCTGCCGTACCATTTTAAGGGCTAGGGGCATGGAGTCCGCAATAATTTTTTTGGTTTTCATATATTGACCACTCCTATACTTTGAATCTCAATTTCAGGCTCTAATTCTGTATAAGCAAGTACTGGTACTGTTGGCATAATCTTATCAACAAATTGCTTTAAATACATCCGAATGTTCGGGGAAGTTAAGAATATTGGCTGGCCGCCTGCCTTAATAACCCGTTCGATTTCAACTTTAAGCTCCTCTGAGATTCTCCGAGACAATTGCGGATCCATTGACAAGTAATGTACACCCGCTTCTGTTTGCTGAATACTATCGGAAAATCCTTTTTCAAGAGTAGCTCCTGCCGTCAAAACATGTATAATGCCATCTTCAGCAAATTGCTCAGTGATTTGTCGGGTAAGAGATTGCCGTACATATTCCGTGAGTACTCGCGGATCCTTTGTATAGACTGCATAATCCGCGAGAGTTTCAAAGATGGAAGCCAGATCACGGATTGAAATTTGTTCACGCAATAAGTTTTGAAGAACCTTTTGAATTTCACCAACTGAAAGCAAGTTAGGAACCAGTTCTTCAACCAAGTTGGGATGAGTTTCTTTTAGGTTGTCCACTAACTCCTTTGTTTCTTCCCTGCGCAATAATTGGTGGGCATACTTTTTGATAACCTCGGTTAAATGAGTCGCAATTACAGATGGCGGGTCAACAATCATATACCCAAACAATTCGGCTTTTTCCTTTTCTTCCTTGCTAACCCAAATTGCAGGGAGCCCAAAAGCAGGTTCGACTACTTGGATGCCTTCGATAGAATCAGCACCTGGCCCTTGACTCATTGCGAGGAAGTGGTCAATAAAGATCTCTCCGGCCGCAATTTTACTGCCACGGAATTTTAATACATATTGGTTCGGTGGCAATTGGAGATTATCTCTTATTCGAATAGTAGGAATCACAAGTCCTAATTCAATCGCAAACTGCCTGCGGATCATCACTATTCGGTCAAGAATGTCGCCGCCCTGTTTTTGATCGGCCAAGGGAATTAAGCCGTAGCCAATTTCAAGCTCTAAAGTATCAACCTGAAGCAGGTTAATTACCTTCTCAGGGCTGCGGATATCATCTTCTGTTTCATCAGTAACAGCTTGTTCTAATAGAAGTTCTTCTTTTTTGACATTTTTCTGCATCGTTAAAGCGCTAAATGCTAGTATTGCAGCAACAGGTAATGTTAGGAAAAGGCCGATAGGGGTAAATAGACCTAATACCAGAATGGTTCCTGCCACAATGTATAACAACTTAGGATAATTAAAAATTTGATTTAAAATATCCGTTCCCAGATTTCCATCCGACGCAGCCCGTGTAACAGTAATACCAGTAGCGGTTGAAATGAGCAAAGCAGGTACCTGGCTGACAAGGCCATCACCTACCGATAACAAAGTAAAGGTACTTGCTGCTTCAGCAAAGCCCATACCGTGAATGGCCATACCGATGATAAACCCACCGATAACGTTAATTAAAAGAATAATAATGCCTGCGATGGCATCCCCTTTTACAAATTTACTGGCACCATCCATTGCTCCGTAGAAGTCTGATTCCATTTCTACCTTCTTGCGACGTTCCCTGGCATCTTGTTCGCTTATTAAACCTGCATTCATATCAGCATCAATACTCATTTGCTTACCCGGCATGGCGTCCAAAGTGAATCTAGCTGCAACTTCGGCAACCCGTTCCGAACCTTTTGTAATAACAATGAATTGAATTACGACAAGAATTAAGAAAACTACAAAACCAACAACTGGACTACCACCAATAACAAAGGAACCAAATGTTTCGATTACCCTTCCTCCATCAGCTTTAGAGAGAATTGATCTAGTTGTCGACACATTCAGCGCTAGACGGAATAATGTAGTCAATAATAATGCCGTTGGAAATATAGAAAAATCCAGAGGCTCCTTTGTATTCATAGCCACCAAAAGAATCAGTAATGAAACTGAAATATTGAAAATTAATAAAACATCTAATAATAATGTTGGAAGTGGAATGATCATCATGGTTACAATCAAAAGTACGACAATCAATACTGATAAATCTTTTGCTTTCATGTCATCATCCCCCTATACCGGCCTTCGTGAAAGTATACATAAGCCAAAATCTCCCCTACTGCATTGAACAATTCTTCGGGGATTGTATCCCCCACTTCTACCGCTGCAAATAATGCACGAGCCAATGGCCGATTTTCGACCGTCATTATTTTATGTTCTTTTGCTATTTCTTTTATTTTTAAAGCGATATAATCCTGTCCTTTGGCAATCACCTGAGGTGCTGCCATTGTTTCAAAGTCGTACTGAATTGCAACAGCAAAATGAGTTGGGTTCGTGATTACCACATCCGCTTTTGGAACTTCTTGAATAATCCGGTTCATCGCCATTTGCCGTTGTTTGGCACGACGCTTTCCTTTAATAAAAGGGTCACCTTCCATCTTTTTGTGTTCATCCTTGATATCCTGTTTGGACATCCGCAGCTTCTTCTCATATTCGAATCTTTGATATAAATAGTCTGCCCCAGAAAGCACCACCAAGCTAAGTGATACTGCCATCCCGACCTGAATAACCATCGAACCGATAAATCTTGTTGCATCCCAAATGTTTTTTCCTCCGATAATCAAAAATTCGTGTTTCTGACGCCATATAACCCAATAAGCGACACTTATAATGATTACAAGTTTCAAAATTGATTTGACCATCTCAACCACAGAGCGGAGGGAAAAAATATTTTTTGCCCCTTGGATTGGATTTATTTTTCCAAGTTTCATTTTTAAAGACTCGGTATTGAACATGAAGCCAACTTGTGCAAAATTGGCAACCAATCCTGCAATAAGAATTACACCAAAAATAGGGCCAACAAGCTTTACTGCATCCCATAGAAGTTGATTAAACATCAGCTGTGTACTTTTAATGGACAATTCCCATAATAAATACTCTTGAAAGCTATGTTGGAAAATTTGAAAACAACCTTCCAAAAAGGACTTTCCCGCTACCCCAAAAAATGAAAAACTAAGGAGCAGTGTTAATGCTGATGAAATCTCAGGACTCTTTGCCACCTGACCTTTTTTTCGAGCGTCGCGCCGTTTATTAGGTGTAGCTTTTTCTGTTTTTTCATCAGAAAAGAACTGCAAATCTAGACGAAGAAGCATGGTTATGCCCCCATAATTTTTAAGATAGAATGCATAGAATTAAACATATTTTCAAATAGAATTTTAAGCAGATAAAAAAAACTTGGTAAAACCAGAATGTACATCAAAAAGTGCATTAAAATTTTGATGGGTGGAAAAATCGCAATAATATTCATCTGAGGTACAATTTTTGCAAGGATTCCCAAGCCTACATCAACTACAAATAATGCACCAATTATTGGGATAGCCATCATAAAGCCTATCATAAACAACTGTTGGACACACTCCAGTAAAAAGGTGGAAATCCTCCCATCCATCCACGATGGCAGCATAGCTTGTAACGGAACCCAATCAAAACTGGCCAAAATCCCTTGGATCAAAAGATGGTGGCCGTCTGTAGCAAGCAAAAATAATATGGCCAGAATATTTTTAAAACGACCGGTTAACTGTGTACTTGTTTCAAAGGTTGGATCAAACAGATTAGCCATCGAAAAACCTATTTGAAAGTCTAGCAATTGACCGGCAAATTGGATGGAATAGAATAAAAAAGCCGCAGCCATCCCTAATACCAGTCCAACTATAATTTCCTTCAACAAAAGTAAATATAAAATTCCATTTTCTACTATAGGCTGATAGGAGTCTGCCGCACCCGTGCAAAGCAAAGCGAGGACCGCGCTGAATCCGATTTTATAAGTTGCTGGGATTTGCTGTCCGGAAAAAATAGGCGCTGTCATCATGAAGGTGGTAATCCGAACAAAAATAAGTAAAAAAGTCCATACGGAGGAGATATCCATTGTCATCACCTATCCTACAAACTTAGATAGGTTTCCCAACAGATTTTCCGTAAAATCAACTACTTCACGCAACATCCACGCCCCAAAAAAAAGCAAGGACAGAAAAACCGCAATTATTTTTGGTACAAATGCCAGAGTTTGTTCTTGAATCTGTGTTGTTGCCTGAAAAATACTAACCAATAATCCTACAATTAAAGCAACACCCGCGACTGGTGCAATGACAATCAAAATCGTGTAAACAGACTGTTGGGCAATTCTTAAAATCATATCCGTTGTCATTGATAGTCACTCCCTTCCTAAAAGCTTAATAGCAGTGATTTGACAATTAAATTCCAACCGTCGACCAATATAAAAAGTAAAATTTTAAATGGAAGGGAAATCATCACCGGTGGCAGCATCATCATTCCCATCGACATTAATACACTTGAAACAATCATATCGATCACTAGAAATGGAATAAATATCATAAAGCCCATTTGGAAGGCAGTTTTAAGTTCGCTGATGGCAAATGCAGGAACTAATGCTTTTAAGGGAATGTCTTTCACTTCATCAGGTCTTTTCATTCCGGCGTAATCCATAAATAGAGCAAGGTCTTTTTCCCTAGTTTGTTTTGTCATAAATTCTTTCAACGGCTCGCCAGCCTTATTTAATGCCTCCTGCTGTGTGAGTTTTCCATCCAAAAAAGGCTGCAGGGCTTCCTGATTCATCACCGAAAACGTCGGGCCCATCACGAAAAAAGTCAAAAATAACGCCAAACCCACTAAAACTTGGTTAGGTGGAATCTGTTGAGTGCCTAGGGCATTTCTTACAAACCCTAATACCACGATAATTCGTGTAAAACAGGTCATTAAAATCAAGATAGCTGGCGCTACGGATAATACAGTAATCATTAATATAATTCGCAGTGTATTTGATACTTTATCTGGTTCATTTGAGCCCAAATCGATTCCCGGCAGTATACTTGCCGATGGGTCAGCAGCATATGCGACAGAAAAAATGCCAAACGTTAGTAATGGAACAAGTAATGATAATTTACGAATCATCGCTTTCTATTCCCCCTGATTGCCTTTTTTCAGTTTTTGTATTTGTTTTTGAAAAGTAGACAGCCAGTTGAATCTTGTCTCCCCGCCTAACCATTTGACCTGAAGCGGATCAGCCTGGGTTTCGAAGCCTTCAAGCAGATGCTGGTATTCCTCTCCTTGATTGATCGAACGAATTAATGTAATGGTTTCCCCCACACCAAGGATATAAATCGTTTGTCCAATGAGTACAACCTGTAAAGAGCGATTATTTCCCAGTGAGTGTCCTCCTAACGGCAGAACTGGACCACTTGATTGCATTAGACGCCCCCGTTTTGAAAGAAACCTAATAAATAAGAATAATAAACCAATAACTAATATAAATGAGAAGACAAATTTAATAAATAAAGGAAAAATGGCTGATGACCCGCTATCCTCAATTTTTTCCGCTTTGGGTGGGGTGGATTTTCCACCATCGTGGATAGCGTCATAGACGGAGGGGTCGCCGGCAGTGGATGTCCCTGCGGCTGACATAGTGGGTTGATTTGAAAAAAGATAAATAAAGATTAACATTAAAGACATGAACCGTTTCATGAGTTTCTCCTTCCATGGAGTTTTTTCTAGTTGATTAAAAGTATCGTTTATTTAATTAATTGCATCGTAATTTGCGCCGCTTTTTGTGCATCCTTCATTTTACCAAGAATATTGCTTTGAATTTCCGGGTCAAGTTGTGAAAGAGTATGGGACGCCTCTTCTAAGGACATCGTTTCAATCATAGCAGCAGCTTTAGATGCCGGCAGGTTTTCAAAAATAGCAGTTACTTTGCTTTTCTGCTCCTGGTCTGCTTGGCTTTGAGTCGCCTCTGCTAGTTTCTGAGAATCTATATTACTGTTGTTTATTTCTGCATCTATTTGATTGGCTTTTAGTTGTTCTTGTAAATCTTCTATTTCTTGATCCTTCTCTTGTAACGATTTCTCTGCTTTTGAATATAAATTTTTCCAGTATTTCAAATCTTCCTCTTTGGACTGTACAGTGTGTTTCGAAGAATCAGGGATAATTTTATTTACAACAGGAATCTTATTTCCCACATCCTTCATTGTTTTCAACACCGGAATGCCAAGAAAATTCATCACAAAGGCACCAATAAAAACTAATACTATTAGAGAAACCAACCAAATTAATAAAGTTCCTAGTATTCCGCTTTTTTTTTTCTCCATCTGGCTTCTCTCCTTAAACTTTTCGGGTGTAACGCAATACAGCCATTTCATCAAGCATTTCTTGCTCTTTTTGATTGAGTTGTTTTTGAAAAACCGCCTTTGATTTTTCTTTCCATTGATTCCACATTTTCGCTTCTTTTGTTTTTTCCAATAACAGATGATGTCTTTCTTCCACTTCTTGATGTATTGAACGGAACTGATTTTCCAACTGTTGCTTTTTATGATGGATGCTCTGAATTTCATCCTGAAGTTCCAAAATATCGCGAACCGTTTTTCTGCTTACGTCATTGTACTGGTTAAAGGTCTTTTCCATAGTTGAATCAAGGTGATTCATTTGTTCCTCCAGCTCCAATTGCCGAACCTTGCTGGTCCCATATTCCTGTTCAGCAATTTCCTTTTCTTTTTCTTTAACATCAAGGACTTTTTGGAAAGAAAAATGATATTTCATCGCAACATCGCTCCAAATTGTGAAATTAGAAAGGATTGTGCCTCTTCAAATTGTGAGGGTTCGTATATATCTTGGCGTAGAAATTGATCAATCTGCTGCTTAAAGCGGATTGCTAAATCAATTTCCCGATTAGACCCCTTCTTATAGGCACCAATATTAATTAGATCCTCAGCTTCTGAAAAAGCGGCCATCAGCTTTTTAAAGTTTCCGGCGGCATGTAAATGGTCTTTAGAAGTAATTTCGGTCATAACCCGGCTTGCACTTTTCAATACATCAATGGCTGGAAAAATGCCCTTGCTTCCAATTTCTCTATTCAAAACAATGTGGCCATCCAAGATACCTCTAACCGCGTCGGCAATTGGTTCGTTCATATCATCCCCATCTACTAAAACGGTGTAGATAGCTGAAATTGAACCCTTTGGTCCAGTTCCCGCTCGTTCCAATAATTGCGGAAGCATTGCAAACACTGATGGTGTATAACCCTTCGTTGTCGGAGGCTCGCCGATAGCCAGTCCAATTTCACGCTGTGCCATCGCAAATCGGGTCACCGAATCCATGACAAGGAGGACGTCCTTACCTTGATCACGGAAATATTCGGCAATAGAGGTTGCAGTAAGTGCTCCTTTTAGGCGAATTAAGGCGGGTTGGTCAGATGTTGCCACAATTACGACGGACTTTTTCAGACCTTCTTCACCTAAATTCTGTTCAATAAAATCAAGAACCTCCCTGCCACGCTCCCCAATCAAAGCAATCACATTTACATCGGCCGTCGTGTTTCTGGAAATCATGCCCAGCAGAGTGCTTTTCCCTACCCCGCTTCCAGCAAAAATTCCCACTCTTTGCCCCTTTCCCATGGTAAGTAATCCATCGATGGTTCTTACTCCGACGTTTAATGGCTCATGAATACGTGGCCTGCTGAGGGGATTTGGGGGGGTGGCATGTATTGGAACCTCATCTAAACCCAAAGGCATCGGTTTTCCGTCAATCGGCTGTCCTAATCCGTCAAGAATTCTTCCAAGCAATTGATGCCCTGCTTTAACAGTCATCGGTTTACCGCTGGCAATCACATCACAGCCTGGTCCTATGGCTCTTACTTCTCCAAGAGGCATTAGCAAAACTTTATTTTCTTTAATTCCCACTACCTCTGCTTGAATTGGAATTTGTGATTGAGCTGGATAAATCGAACACAATTCACCGATTCGGACGTCCGGACCTTGGGATTCAATGGTTAGTCCGATTATTTGCGTTATTTTCCCATTGACTCGAACTGGATCAATGCTCCGAATCAGTTTAATATATTTTTCAGCTGATAGAACCAATTCCCTGATCCCTTCCTTTTTCCCCCAAAATGACTTTTTTAATTTCCTCTATCTGTGTGTCAATCCTGGCATCTACACTGCCGTATGCTGTTCGAATAATGCAGCCTTTTGGGGTAACTGAGTGGTCAGGAATAATTTTGATTTCCGTTTCTCCGTTAACAACAGCAAGCAGGTGATTCCTCTCTGACTGAATGAACTCAAAATCCTCAGGATGGACACAAATGGTGATGAATTCTTTTTCCTTAAAACGGAGAATATGCTGTTTGATGATCTCGATTAAAGTTCCAGGTTGAGCTGTTAATTCCTTCTTTATAATATGTTCGGCGATAGTTGTACTTAGCTCCAGCAAAAACGGTTCCGCCTCGGCAATAATTGTTTCCTTATCTTTATACGCTTGTTCCAACAACTGCTGCACATGATTTATTTTCTCCTGATAACCCTGTTCAATCATTACCCGTGCTTCGTCGCTGCCTATTTGAAAGCCTTCCTGGTAGCCTCTTTGTTTTGCTTCCTCTTCAGCGGCCTCTAATTTTGTTCGGTTTTCCTCCCACCATCGGCCGATATTATCATGTGCTTGTTGTTCGATTGCTAGCGCCCGTTCTTCCGCTAATTTGATTATTTCCGCTGCCTTTTCTTCCACTTCTTGAAGGAAATTTTCAGATTGTAATTCACTATCTTCTGGAAAAGGAGCGATAGTTTTCAAACCATCACGACCACGGACCGGCAGAATATGCTGGGAAAGCACTCGAACTTCCTTCATTACTGATACATCGGAGGCTTTAAATACTTTAGAGTAGGAATTCATCAGTTCCACCCCGGGCAATGACAATTTCTCCTGTATCCTCTAATCGGCGAATGACCGATACAATCCGGCCTTGTGCTTCCTCGACATCCTTTACCCTAACAGGCCCTAGATATTGCATATCTTCCTCGAACGACTCTGCCATTCTCTTTGACATGTTTTCGAGAATAATCTTTTTGACCTCTTGACTGGAGGCCTTTAAAGCAAGCAGTAAATCCTGGTTTTCTACCTCTTGGATAACACGTTGAATAGCACGCCTATCCAGACTAATAATATCTTCAAAGACGAACATTCTCTTTTTAATTTCTTCCACCAAGTCGCGGTCCTGCGTTCCAAGATCCTCAAGAATCATCTTTTCTGTACCCCGGTCAACTCCATTAAGGATACTGACAATAGATTCGATACCGCCGACCACGCTGAAATCTTGACGAATCGTTGCCGAAAGTTTCTGCTCTAAAATATGTTCAACTTCCTTGATAACCTCCGGGGAAGTTTGTTCCAACAAGGCAATCCTGCGGGCGACATCTGATTGAAGTTCACCTGGAAGCGATGAAAGAATCATCGAAGATTGTTGCGGCTCCAAGTGCGCCAATACTAAAGCAATAGTTTGCGGATGCTCATTCTGCAGGAAATGGTAAATTTGCATAGGGTCAATACGGCGGGCAAAATCAAATGGTTTCACCTGAAGATGGGTGGTAAGGCGATGAATGATTGCTTTAGCCCTGTCCTTGCCAAGCGCTGATTCCAAAACATCCTGAGCATAAGTAATCCCGCCAGTTGTCAAGAAATCCTGCGCCATGCACATCTCATGAAATTCCTTTAAAACCTCTTCCTTTTCCTTCGAATCAACTTTTTGGATATTGGCAATAGCAAGTGTCAACTGTTCAATCTCATCCTCAGGCAAATGGCTAAAGACCTTTGAGGAGGCCTCCTTTCCCATAGATATAAGCAATATAGCAGCCTTTTGTCTTCCGTTTAATTTTAATCCTGTAGCCATGGGTTTTCACGCCTCCTCATCATTCAGCCATGTTCTAATTACCTTGGAGAAATCCTCAGGTCTTTGGTTAAGCAATTTCTTTAATTGGTTTTCCACGTTCATTTCCTGTTCTTCAAAATAATCCGGTTCTTTTACGTCGTTTGTAATGATTGGCTCATCGATAACCAAATCCTCTTCGGTACGATTTCTTCGGCGTAAGATTCCCCACACCAATCCCCCTGCCAACAGCATTCCGCCGACAAGTGCACCAATGATATACATCCAATTGTTTTTAGAGTCGCTTTGAACTTCGGTATTTTTTGCAAAGGTATGCGGGAAGATAGTAATGCGCTGATCTATTTCTTTTTGAGTAATATCTGGATGTCCTAGAGCAGTTCTAACTGTATTAGAGACAATGTTTCGAATGTTTTCCTCAGTCGCCTTTGGCAATGATTTAGGATTAGATGGGTCAGGCTCAACTCCTACGTTAATCGTAATATCCTCGACTTGATAAGGGCTTTTGATAATTTCATTATTGATACGATTAACCTCGTAGTTTACCTTTTCCTGTGCTTCTTCATAATCACTTTTACCTGAATCTGCCCCAACGTACCCTGGAACATCCGTTTCTCCTGTTCCTACAACTCCACCAGGATTTGAACCAGTTCCGTTATAAGTTTTGGAGTTTTTCTCCGAACTGATGGCTATTCCTTTGTTTTTGTCATCTGTCGGCTTCACTAATTTCTCTTCTGTTTTAACCTTATCGAAATTCATTTTGACAAACGTATGAACGTATACTTTATCTGTCCCAAGTATCGTACCCAACAAACTTTGGAGATTCTTCTGGATATCTCCTTCAATATCCTTTTGGACTTTTCGCTGCTGATCGTATTTATCAAGTGCCATATCCGTATCTTCACTATTTTGCAGTTCCAAAGTCTCACTGTATTGATTCATAATCGTTATATTATCCATTGGCAGATTAGGTACACTTTTTGATACCAGGGTATAAAGCGCACGGATTTGCTGCCCGTTTAATTTGACCCCCGGTTCAATTTCAACCATAACCGATGCACTGGCTGCTTCCTGATTTTGTCGGATAAATACAGAATTTTCCGGTAATGTCAAAATAACTTCCGCATTTTTGATACCATCGACATGTTTGATTATTTCAGCAACTTGGTTTTGCATTGCTTCACGTTCTAAGATGTCATATTGACGGTCTGTCGCGCCGAAGGAGAGATTTTCACCAAAGATTCCATAATTTATTTTGTTATCTTTTGGATAGCCGGCAGAAGCAAGAGAAACCAACAGGTCTGGAGCATCTTTTTTGGGCACCTGAAGCATTGTACCGTTCTCTGATAATTTATAATCAGTGTAGCCTTCTTTATCTAATTCCGCCTTAATATCCCCAACTTCTCTTTGAGATAATTGACCAGTATATAGTGGTACATATTCTGGACGGGAAGCAAAAAAAACAAAAGTAAATAAAGCAGCGAAAAGAAATAAGAATGTCCCTATGATAAGCCCTTTTTGTTTGACGCTGCGAGCACTCCAATATGTATGAAAGCGCTCTGTTGAATTTTTTAGTTGATCTATCCATGATCGGTTCATTTCTCACCCTGCCCATCTTTCAAGCAATCATTAGATTTGCATTCGCATCATTTCTTGATAAGCTTCAACCGCTTCGTCTCTGATTGTTACCGTTAGCTCCAAGGCCAGCTTTGCTTTTTGTGCCGCAATTGTAACATCATGTATATTATCAATCTCTCCAGCAGCCGCTTTAGCACTAAGTTCGGCAGACTGTTTCACAGCGGAATCAACATTTTCCAAATAACCTTTTAGTACATTAGCGAAGGAGTTTTGTGTACTAGTCGATTCTATTTTTTGAAATGGATTTTGATTAAATTTGATTGGCGTACTATTTAATTTTGTAATATCCATTTAAATACCTCCTATCGGCCTATTTCTAATGCTTTCAACATCATTGACTTCCCTGAATTGAATGCTGTTACATTTGCCTCATATGCTCGAGAAGCCGAAAGCAGGTCCACCATCTCTTTGGAAAGGTCGACATTTGGCATCATAACATAGCCATTTGCGTTTGCATCAGGATGGGCAGGATCATAGACCATTTTATATGGAGAACGGTCATTGACAATCCCAGTGACTCTTACTCCTTGTAACTCAGGATTGCCCTGGGTTTGTTTTTCAAGTTCTCCCTGCAAGACTCTGTCAAATGATTTCTCTCTTGGTTCCATAACAACCATTTTACGACGGTAGGGTTCCCATTTCCCATCAACGTATGTTCCTCTGGTGGAGGAAGCATTTGCAATGTTGGAAGAGACGACATCCATCCGTAATCGCTGGGCGGTTAAAGCAGATGCGTTTATATTTAGTGAATCAAACATTTACTTACCCCCTTCCTCTAATCGCTATCGAAAACTGCTGAAACTCACTGTTCAGCTGTTCAGTCAGTGTATAATACCACAATGTGTTTTTCCCCATACGGGTCATTTCTTCATCAATATCAACATTATTAAGATTGTTTTGCATTACTGTTTCGGTATTTTCGATTACCGAAGCTGAAGGAATACCTCCCGGGCTGCCTATAACAACATGGCGGGAATCTGTCCTTTTTCCGACAAAGTTAGTTTGATTGGATAAATGCTGCTTTAAAATATCCTCAAACACCACCTGCTTTGCTTTATATCCTGGTGTTTCCGCATTTGCAATGTTGTTTGAGATCGTCTGTTGTCGTAAACTGGAAGCATCTAAAGCTCGTTGCAGAAGGGTAATATTATTCAAACCATTCTCTCCTTTCCGCCTCAGCACGGACTAATTTGATTGTTTTTGATTATAAAATCAAAAAACTTACTACATCAATATACATAAAAAAAAGGGATAAATCTACAAGTTTTTATAACAAAAGTTTGGTATAAATATATATTTTGTGGTAAATATCATACAGTAATTTGATTAAAATATTTTGAAACTCCTTTGACCCAATGATTATTCAAACCCGTAGGATCATTTTCAGCACCGATCGGAGCATATTTTGAACCAATGCTTGAGATACTGGACAGACCCTTACCTAGATAATTGCTGCTTAAATTCCTCGCCATATCCATAATGCTGTCTTCCACTGATGCATATGTTTTTAAACCACTCTTCCCCATCATCCCAGCAATATTGTTCTTCACTATAGATGCCCTTGATGTACCATTGCCTGTTTCGTGTTTGGCAATAGCCGCTAGTAATCCGGGGTTAATATTAAACTGTTGTCCTGCCTTGACAAACATCTCTCCAAAACCCTTTAACTTTCCACCGAGTGTTTCATTAATTTTCTCAGCACTAATCGATTGAAACTGAAGCGAGTCATCGCTGGTGATATTTTCCTTTTTGAAACTTGCTTCAGTATTAGCTTTGGTAAATATTGGGCTCATAAGTTCCAAATGAGGCAAAAAAGAATTTTCGTTTACTCGGGTTGTCAATTCTGATTCATTGTTATTTAAAATTTCTCCCAAAACTTTCGTAAATAAATTACCAAATTGTGATGTTGGTGAGTTTAATTGGGATTGCAGCTTTGGATTTTTCGATAATGTATTTATGAGCATTGTTTTTGTTAACCAATCGTCACCAATAATCAAACAAAGCACCCCTTTTAATTACATTTTATTTGTAGAAATGAACATAGAAATTAAATTTATATGGTTCTTCCTAAAATACTGCTGATTTTCCCTACACATTCTTCAGATAGCCTGGAAATATGAATGAGTTGTCCGTCTTTAATTTTCCCTTCAACTAAAACAATTGTATTCGGATCTTGCTCTTTTTTTAATGCAAGTATTTGTTTACCTTCATAAACAAGGTTTTTTACCATGTAGTACGTATCACTTATAGGATTTTCGATTGTAATTTTTACCGGTTCCCGAAAAAACGGCTTCCTTCTCTTATAGTCAAAAAAGTTATAGACCTTCCCATTCTCTCGATTTTCGGATAATATATGTTGTTCCCAAACCATACTTTTCTCCCTCTTCCGCCAACTCGATTGTTTAAAGAGCATTTCAGTTATTTTATTGAAATCTACTTAAATAGTTGCGAGGACAGCATGAAATATAAATTTCCAAAATACTCTATCACTATATCAACATAGGTAATTTTACCGAAAAAACGACAAAATATAACCGAAAAATTCATTGCGGAGTCACGCAAAAATAAGGTCTTTTGTCCTACTGGTTACGGAATTGCGCATATAAAAATACCCCCGCAAAACCATTTGCGGGGGTATACTATTTTAGGACAAAAAAAATCGAGCTTGTCACTAAAAACACCCTGATGATTCTGCAACTGGCTGGCATAGTCCGAAAACCTTAGCCCCTTTAGCTTTGCGTAACTGATTTTCATCAGTTTTGCCTATGAACTTTTAGGTTAATGTGATAAATTAACCCCTTATTCATCATAGAATGTTTTGTTTACGTCGAATATCCTACTTTTTTCTCATTTTTTGTCGAAGATAATAGGTCTTTTTTACTATTTGTCTATTAAAACCCTTACATTTACCTAATTATTATCAAAATTTTCCCTTTTAATAATTGACTATTTTTTTGTATCAACAAATGCTCCATTTAATTGTTTTGAATATAACTGATACTTTTGTGATGCACGTTTATTTAGTTTATTTTGATTAAGAATCTTATCAATCGTATCCATTTCCTCTTTTAATAAAGCGGTTAAACGCTGATCGAGAAGAAGGGTTTCTTCTATCATCATTTTCTCTTCAGGGGAATACTCAAAGAAAGATTGTGCCGACTTTACCTCATCAACTTTTTTCAAAATTGTCTCGCGGAAAGATAATAATTCAACTACATCCTCAAACTGTTTTTCTTTTACTGCTCGGATCATATTGTTAGTGGTTTCAAGCATTTCGGCAATTAATTCGTTCATTTTCATCACAAACCTAGTTTTGTCCTTTATTAATAGCCATAGCAGCAGCCCAAGTTTCCGTTAATTGTACCGCAAACTGCTCAACTTCTTCCAATAATTCAATTTTCTTATGAAGGTTTGCTTCTATCAAACGAATTTTCATGTAATCATATACCCGTAATAAGGATTCAGCAATACTATATTCCTGTTTTAAAGTAACCATGAGTTCGCTTAAAATATCCTGGGTTCTTAAATTATAATGATGGCTATCCTCAATCTGCTGGTTTTGCAGGGCAATTTTAGAAAGCCGAATGTATTTGACCATACCCTGATATAACATCAATGTTAACTCTTCTGGCTTTGAAGTATTGACTGCTTGTTTTTGATAAGTTTGATAAGGATTACGTAAAACCATCGTTCATTGCTCCTTTTCTATCTAAATCCATTATTAGTTATTAGTATCGGAAAACCTTAATAAAAGTTAAGTGATAAATACAAAAAGCTATTCCACTAAGGAATAACTTTTTGAATTCCTATCAAAATGCTAACTTCCAACTTGAAGAACTACCCCAAATCCATCAATGATATAATTTAATCGTTGATTGTACGATTTAAGATTTTGAATTTTGGCAGCATCTCCTAATTGATTGAACGCTGCAATTTCCTTGGCCAGCTTAGCAACCTCAAGCTGCAATTTATCATTACGCCTTTTCTCCTGCAATAATTGCTGTTCCTTTTTTAGTAACCGTTCCTGCAGCACTTCTTTTTCTTGATTAACTTCGTTCTTCAAACTATCTAGTTCTTGTGCAACATTTTGATTTTGAAGAGCCATGTTTGTTAATTGGTATAAGCTATTTAGGAGCTCATGAAGATTAATCCCTGGGAGCTGCTGCACATTCGTAATTAAGCCTGACAAGATGTCAATCAGGTCAGGACGAGCGTCAGAGTTATCAGGATGAAACTGTAACGGCACGACTGACTGAGACCTGCCAATGATTTTTGTAGATACGACTGGGACATCTTTTTCTGTAATTGTTGTAAAATGGTAATCTTTTTGTATCTCTTCCCTTTTTTTCTCTAATTCCTTGACGAGTGTATAATATTTATAATTGACTGACTGGTATCCACGATCTAATAATTGTGAGACCTCATCAAGTATTTCAGTTATGTTCAATCCGCCCTCTTCCTGACGTTCCTTAATATATTGGAACATAAAGCCAATCTCGTTTTTTGTCCATTTCCGATTTACTTTCTTTTGATTGTTTTTTAGTTCTGCTTTACCGAGATTGGAAATCATTAAGTTATTAAAATAAAATACTAATGTGCCGGGGCTCAATTGATTGTTTGTCTCAATTTGTTTGATGAACTCATCATCAATGCTTCCGGGCCGCTGTATTGTCATAGCCTCTTTCAACTCAAACAATGCTGATTTTAAACTCATCGAAATACCTCCTCACTATGTTTCATGGTAATAGTATTAAATAGATTTATAAAATAATGTAAATTTTGATTTTGCTTGATATGAAATCCTAATAAATACTACGCACGTTAAAATAAGCTTTTGGGGGTCTATCAAAAAAATTATTTACACTTATAAAATAGTTTTCACATTATAATAATTATACTTCATTTGTAAGTATTTGTAAAACGGATTGATGCAAATTTGATGTATTCTGGAATATACTCCAAAAAAACAAGCCCTTTTTCATATCATAGGGCTTGTTTAATTTCATAGTTTGATTCATTTTCTTCATGTTCGATTATTTCATTCTATTTTGTTTTTGTTTATCAAAACAATAACGCATTATTTTACTTTCATCACGATCAGCAAGACGTATGTACTTAGCACCAATATTCTTCCTGTTTCCGTTTTGTGAGTTAATGCGCAAAATTTGCGCTTGGAAGGATATCGGTTCAGGGTCTTTAGTTAATTGTACTGGAAGAAACAAGGTACCCTCCACTACATCTCCTTCGCGGAAACGGAATTCATCACCGCAGGAAAAAAGAAAACCTCCCACACTAATATTTATGGTGTATAATTGGATGTCATTGATCACTAGTTGTAAATTGGCATTAACTCGAAAATTTTCTCTGTGTTGGACTCTAAAGATTTGATTTTCCACAGGTTTAGCGACACGGTACATAGATATGGTATCACGTTTTCTGCCAAGTACCTCCGTCTGAAAGGAGTACTTATTTTCATTTATCACGTAGCTGATTGCAAATTTTGTACCATTCTTGAAATATTCCTTAACTCTATCATCTGCAGGAAATCCTATTAGAATTTCTTCATCTTCAACTTCAGCTACAATGGATCGAAAGGTTTGGTCTTGATCATAAAAATCAATCACAATGTTTTGATTTACCTTCGGATACATAAAACTCTCCTTCTTTCCTCCTAAAAAATAATCTAAAAAACAATATAAGTTTTATTATTAAATATTAAAAAATATATAAATTTTCTAAAAAATGCGAACTGCAAAAAAGAACTGCGTTTTATTGCAGTTCGCAAAGGTTTTTCTAGTTTTTTCATATAAATTAGATTCAGCCCATATGGAGATTTTTTTACATATTGCCAAATTATCTTAAAAAGTCTACTAATGACGGTTGAATAATCCTTGCTCCAATCGATAGCGCAGCCCTTTGAACATTTTCCTGAGTCTTTAAGTTTGTAATCACTAAAGCCATATCAACATCTTCTTCCGATGATAATAATCGAGTTGTGGATACTTCTAGGCCATCTAAATGTGACATGCTTAACTCCATTCGGTTCATGCGTGCACCCAATTCGGCACGTTCTTTAAGAATATTATCAATTTGACTGTCAAGTCTGCTTAAATAATCTGATGAACTGACGTTAGCTGACTGGAAATCTGCCACAATATCTGATAATACTTTAAAAGCGCCCCCATTACCATCATTATTAAAAACTTCTGTTCCCAGTACATTAATTTGCACGTTGTTGGTCTGTCCTACCTGCAATTCCAATTTCTCTTTATTTTGATTTAAAAACGCTTTGGAGGACGTATCAAAAGGAGCATTTTTCACATCAGTACCAGCAAAAATATACTTCCCCGCCATTTGACTGTTGGCAATTTCACCGAGATGCTCTTGTAACTGACTAATTTCACTGGCAATTGCTTGACGGGCTGTCTCGCTGTTAGAGCCATTAAGGCCCTGAACGGTCAGTTCACGCACCCTTTGCAAAACATTAGTTACCTCATCAAGCGCTTCGTCCGTTGAGGTCATCCAGGAGTATCCATCGTCAGCGTTTCGTTTATACTGGTCGATTTCATTTAAAGAAGAGCGGTAAAACATTCCCCTCACTGCTGTAACTGGGTCATCTGATGGCTTATTAATCTTCTTTCCTGAAGATGCCTGTTCTTGTAATTTATCCATCGCTTTGTTGTTTCGTGATAAATTAAATAACATATTGGAATTCAGCATGCTTTGTGTTACCCGAAAACTCATCTTATCACTCCTACAAACCTACTCTACCCATACCATTTATGATTTTTTCCAGGCATTGGTCCATAACGGTCACTACCCGTGCAGCCGCATTGTATGCCTGTTGGAACTTGATCATATTGGCCATTTCTTCATCAATTGATACACCCGATACCGATTGACGGCGGTTTTCAACCTGATTGATAATGATTTGGGAATTATCGTACATTCTCTGCGATTCCTGAGAATCAATCCCCAGTTGACCTATGATATTTCGATAAAAATCATCCGCTGTAGATTTCGTTCCATTGAAATCAAGGCTATTATTAAATTTAATAGCAGCAATGTCTTGCGCATTTTTGCCGTTGCCCGTCGAGAAGGCACCATCGCTGTCCTTCTTAGCAGCTGCAATGGCATTTAGAGATGTCATGATCACAGCATTGACGTTTAAATTAGTAGCATTTGTACCGCTAAAAAAGTCAACCCCAGGGTTTCCATCCAGGTCAAACCCACTTTTATGAACTGTATTTACACTATCTTTAAATACTTCAGCTAGTTTATTTATTTTAGTTTCTATGTCAGGAATTACTTTGTTATAAGCCTCAAGCCGCCCGAACAATTCGCCTGAAACTAGATTAATATCAGCATTATTGATTTGTGGAGGAGTTACCTCTCCTGTAACAGGGTTATAAACCGAAAAGGAATTCACCGTTTTCCCTGCAATAAGTTCTTTACCGCCGATTGAGACATTGATCATGCCGTTTGCCGCTGGAGATACGTTTACATCCACCAATTTCGAAAGGCGGTCTAAGAGTACATCTCTTTGATCATATAAATCATTTGGTTCATAGTTGTGCGGTACTAATCTGGAGATTTGATCATTGAGTTTTCCAATTTGATCAGCGATTGACTGAATTTCGTCGCCTTTTGTCTTCACAACGGTAACTAGATCCGTTTTCATCTGACTTAATGCATCAGTTATATACTTGAACGTTTCCGTGACAGCAATCCCTTTTTGCTTTACTACCGCTCTCGCCGCTGCACTGTCCGGGTTTTTCGATAGCTCCTGCCAGCCTTTCCAGAATTCGTCCATAACAAACGCAAGACCAGTGTCTGAGGGTTCGTTTAAGAGCTCCTCGATTTTCGACAGCGTATCACTTTTTGCTTCCCAATAACCGAGATTTTTATTTTCCCCGCGCAATTGGACATCCAGATATTCTTCTCGTAACCTGACCAGTTTATTTACTTCTACACCCGTCCCCAATTGAGCCGGCGAACGGTCCGTTTGCATACCAGGTTGCGGAATAGCATTGGTAGCCTGCATTTCCGCACGCTGCCGTGTATACCCGGCAGTATTTGCATTAGCAATATTATGACCAGTAGTTGATAAGGCTGTTTGTTGAGCAAAGAGGCCTCTTTTCCCCAACTCCAGGCCATGAAACGTTGAACCCATTGTTTCCCCTCCTTGAAAACCAAGATAAATCTTCTAGATCCGTGCATCTAACAGACTAGCATAGCGACTTCCCGCGTTCGGTCCATATCCGATTGCCGGTTGTTTCTGTACAAGCATTTCAAGTGAATATTGTATATAGGAAAGCGATGTCTGGATTAATTGCTGGTTACTGTTGTTTACTTGAGAAATTTCGTTAATGAGAACTCTCAGCTTTTCTGTGATTGCTTTTAAACCGGCCTTCACTGCTGTATTTTCTTGCATTTTAATCAAATCAACCATTGTTAACGATTCTTCCTTCACACCTAACCGCAGTGAATATTCTTGAACGCAAGCCAATCTTTGATGTTCCAGCTTCTGGATGGCATCCACTAGTGTACTCTCTCTGTAAAGAAACCGTTGCAGTTCCTCAACCCCGCTGCCATCAATGAGTACAGCTTGTTTTTCTTTGGCCAATCCCAGTAACCGTTCGTGTGCATCGACCAATGACACCATGACTTGTGTAAGTTTGTCCAGAGATTCCATTATTATCTCTCCTACTTCGTATTATCCTTCCAGAAATCGAGCATCTTATCTGCAATTTTACTGCTGTCCACATGGTATGTGCCATCAGCAATTTGCTGTTTCAACTCTTGAATCCGCTGGTGTCGCTGTGTTTGTTCCGATTGCAGCGCTTCCGAAATCTCCCGGCCTCGAGATGAGATTTTCACCTCAGCGGAATTTGACACTTTTTTTGAAGTGTTGCTTATATTTGAATTTTTTTGCTGATTTTGGTATGAATAAAACCCTAGTTTCGTATCATTAATTCGCATAGCAGTTCCCTCCTATTACTTATATAATTTTATCGACTTAATAAAAAAAAAGTTTAGCAGGAAATGAAAACTTTTTTACACGATAAATGAAAGATGATAGTGTGTATAATTGTATCAAAAGACCTTAGTTTTTTCATTATTATTTTCATGTTATTAAAAAGACTTCATGCCCCTAAAATGTACATCGTCCCCGTGATCCCAACTTTCAAATTTACTGAAAAAATAAAAACAGCGGCATGATGTCCGCTGCTAAATCCATTGTTACGTTCGGG
>NZ_JAGYPE020000026.1 GCF_018343545.2 Neobacillus citreus
TAAAATAAGCGCCCCTGTTATCTCTACAATTAAAGTTATCATGATGATTTTGGAGACAAGTTTTACCACACCTGAAAGTGTAAATAGGTTTAGCGAATCTTGAAGTAGCAATCTTTCTTTCAAGCCAATTTTCTTTCCGAGGATGATGAACATGAATATGCCGATCGTCATAAATCCCCAACCGCCAATCTGAACTAAGAAAAGCATTACCAGCTGGCCGAAAATGGTAAAGGTTGTTCCTGTATCCACAACTGCGAGACCTGTTACGCAGACGGCAGACGTTGCCTCGAATAAGGCATCGACAAAACGGAGGCCCCTTCCCTCCTCATAAGTCGAAATGGGCAGCATTAATAAAAGTGTACCTAATAAAATAAGTACCGCAAATCCGATAACCAAAATTTGCGCAGGATGCAGCTGGATAAACTTCCCTTTTTTCTTGATTAACTCCACAAATACTCCCCTTTGTTTGGTAAGATATCAAATGTGTAAATTTTGGATAAATTTATGAATCATATCTTACTCTCGGGAGTAGGATTTGTAAACAAAAAATTTCATTTGCCGCGTGTTGTTTCCTGTCATGATTCCATTTCAGATTCTTCCCAGCTTTGCGCGGTTTTAAATATTTTCTTAGCCTCATGCCGGTCGGAGGCCTGCAATTTATTAAGGATATTCGTAACATGATTTGCTACAGTTTTCACACTTAAATGGAGCTTTGCAGCAATTTGTGCATTTGTTTTTTCCCCGACAATCAACTCCAATATTTCCTTTTCACGGGCAGTTAGGTCGGACAATATAGGATTTACCGATTCTATCTCTTCTGTTTTTGAAAAATAATGTATCATCCGTGCGGCAATGTCAGCGCTGAAAACGGCGCCGCCATTTCCGACCATGCGAATAGAATGAAGAAGTTCCATTTCTCCGGCATCCTTTAACACATACCCGCTTGCACCCATTTTCATTGCCGTAAAAACAGATTTATCATTTTTTAGCATCGTAACAATTAGAATTTTTATTTTCGGAAATTTTTCCTTTATGATTTGAGTGGCTTCAATTCCATTTAGTCCTGGCATGCGTATATCCATGACAATGACATCCGGTTGGAGTGAGGACGCCATTTCTACAGCTTCCTCTCCTGTGGCAGCTTCGCCAATCACTTCTAAGTCATCCGTTGTTTGAATCAAATTTCGAACTCCTCCGCGAAACAACGGATGGTCATCAGCTAAAACTATTCTCATCCCTCTTCACTCCTGTCGAAAAAGGCAGAACTGCCCTTACTCGTGCTCCACCCGTTTCCAAAGATTCCATTTCACATTTCCCGCCAAGCTCCAATGCTCGCTCTCTTATCGATGTTAAACCAATTCCTCCGTTTTGGGACGGCCTCAGCTTATCAGGAAACCCAACGCCATTATCCGTAACCTCAAGTTCTAGTGTGTTTTCGACAATTGTTAAACGAACTGTGCATTTGGTCGCATTCGAGTGGCGGATTACATTGACGAGTGCTTCCGTTATAATCCGGTACGCTGCAACCTCAACTGCTGCGGGCAATACAGGCAAACTTTCCGGGGCTTCCAAGTAAATTTCAATAGAACTAACTTCCGATGTGACAGACACTTCTTCCGAGGTTTTCCTGATTTCGTCCACCCTCGCCTGGATTGAACCCAGCAGTCCAAATTCATCAAGAGTCGGTGGGCGTAATCCATGGACCATCGTACGAATTTCATCCACAGTTGAACGAATTACTTGACGCAGCCCCTCCATTAACTCCAAAGCTTTCGCTGGATTTCTTTCAATATATTGCTCGGCTGCCGCGACGTTAAAAGCTAATGACATGAGCCGGGGGGCAAGGTCATCATGAAGGTTGCGGCGAATATGGAGCCGTTCCTCTTCACGGGCCAGCACCAATCTTTCCCGTGACTGCTGCAGGTCATTTGCCAGTAATTTCATACCCAAAGTCATTTTCACATTTTGAAGAACAGGACCAGCTTGGCGGAGAATAACCTCAATAAGTTTATTGTCCTCACCAGTAAATACCTCATTTAAAGACCTGCTTGATAAATGAAGTGTCCCTAGTTCTTCCCCTCCATGAATAATCGGTAATGTGTGGATATCAAACTTTACTTTTCCCGATGCTGCAGCAAGTGTCTCTTTTCCGTTTATATTAATGAATATCCCGGCGTATGGCAGGCGAAGAGCATCCCGTATTGTTCCCGTCACAACGTTTAGCATCTCTTCAGGAGCAATCGGTCTGATCAAATGATCCCCAAGCTCCTTCAGTATGGTATACGGTTCATCATGTCTTCCCTTCATCAGCCTGTTCACAAGGCGCTGCAATCTTTCTTTTATTGGCGCAAAAAGAATTGCAACAATGGCGGTTGCCACTAAGGAAATGATGAAGTTGTTATCTGTCTTAAACAAGCTGCTAAAATAGAGAACTAAAAATGAGTATAGAAGAATAATAGCCAGCGATAAAATGCCATAAACAACCGTCCGGTTCACAAGAGGGTCAATGTCCCACAGGCGATGACGAAGAATCGCAAATGCCAATGTTAATGGTATGATGGCCACAACGCCATACAGTAATGCACTTAAATAAAGATAGGATACAGGGTTTTCGCCAAAAATCGGATAGACAAAAAAACCGCTTACGATGATTGACCCCAGAAATGAAAGCGATAATCCAAAGACCACCCATTTGGTTTGCTGCCGTTCGACCTGGGTGGATATTTTTTTATATTGATAGATTTGTGAATAAATCGTCACAATAATCATGATTCCATAATAAACCAGTCTCGCCGTGCTCGACCAATTTAATAAATCAACAACCGTGCCCGGAAAAATCAAACTAATGAACTGGATGATACAAAAAGGAGTAAACAGGACAAGCTGCCAGCGGTGAATAAAACGTCCGTTTGGAAATATTAAGAAGAATAAGAATAGAGCCATTCTACCTACAGCCCCGATGATTTCCGGAAACTGGTCTACCACTTCGCGGCCATCTGATGCAAGGTATACCAATGATGTGTAGGTTGCCCCATATGTGACCAATGCCAATACTGCCAGAAGCCCCATCATATCCCGCCTGCTTTTAATAAAAATGATAATAGCTGCTGTGAAAAATAGGAAGGCAAACGCGGATTCGATAATGACAAATAGCGCCGCATACGTGTTAGAGGTTAAATGGTATTTGCTTAACGCTTCAATCGTTGTTGGGGGCGCAGGTGCCAAGGAACTGCAGGACTTGAGGATACATTCGTTTCGTAGGGTGTCATAATATCCCGCAATGGATTGAATGAAAAATACTAAGGTCAATATAGAAAAAATAATCACAAAGACTTGAAACAGGAAAAGTTTCTTATTTACTCCATTCATCCAGGAACGATCCCCACCTTTTGCACCTAAGATATAGGAAAATTATAACAAGGTGACCAACTTCTGTATAGATTTGGTTTTTCCTATTTATACCCATAAAAACTTCCCGATTGAAATGGGAATCCCCCTCCCTTCAAAACAGGAATTTCCCTTTGATACGATTAATTCGTAAACAACAATACAAAGGGAGTTGGAAAACATGACGTTAGAAAAAATTGTTAAGGTTCTTGGGTTTATTGCTTTCTTAGGGGGAATCGCTAGAATGGGGATGACGCCGTCAGGTTTGATTTGGGGGTCAGACAGCACACCTGAACTAATCTTCGCTTTTGCCGCAAGCATATTAATGGCAATCTCGTCTATGGCTTTGTTTATGTCCCAGTCACGGCAGACAGGGGTTTTTGGTTTCATCTCTGGTCTCATTCTTTCTACAGGAAACTTAATGCTGTTGGCGACATTCTATGGTTTGTTCGCTTACGGCGATTATCCGAAAGACGGCTTGTTCGTTAATCTTGCGAATAGTCTCTCCTACGGAGGGCTGTTGCTTGCCACGGTCATCCTGATGATTGTTACCTTTCGCGCAAAAGTGTTCCCTCGCTGGTACGCAATTGTGTTCTTGCTCATGCTTGTCTGTCTTGGCCTTCCGTTCCTCGGTGATTTCTTCGCCTTCTTCTGGGGATTGACATATGTACTGATGGGTTACTCCATCTTCACTGGAAAAGGAATCAACGTTGTTACTGTTAAAAAAGAGGAAATTGCCTCATAAAATTATGATTTTTTCTTTAAAGTAATATATCAGCGGATTTTTTAAAGATATCAGCGAATTATTGGCACATATCAGCGAATTTTTTATTATATCGGCGAATTTTTTATTATATCGGCGAATTTTCGAAATATATCAGCGAATAGCAAATTATTATGATTAAAAAGATAAAAGCTCCAATGCCAATCTCGGGCATGGAGCTTTTTTCATTAACCTATAAAGCTGCAAATTCACGAATCAACTTCTCAAACCGTTTTAAAGCATTGTCAATCGGTTCCGGTTTAGATAAATCTACACCAGTTTTCTTTAACAACTCGAGCGGATAATCGGAGCTGCCGCTCTTCAAAAATTCAAGGTAAGCATTGACGGCCGATTCGTCCCCGTTTAATAGCTGTTCAGCAATATGAATCGCCGAAGCAAATCCGGTAGCGTATTTGTACACATAGAAAGGTCGGTAAAAATGCGGGATCCGTGACCAGCCGTATTTCACTTCCTCATCAAACACCACTTCGTCCCCGTTATATTGCCTAAATAAAGATTCGTAGATTTCACTAAATACATTTGCGTTTAAAGGTTTTCCGCTTTCCGCATATTCATGGGTGATTTTTTCAAATTCGGCGAACATGACCTGTGTAAAGAAAGTTCCTCTAAATTGATCAATAAAGTGATTGAGTAAGTACTTCCGTACCTCTTTATTTGTTTCTTTTTCTAACAAATAATGAATCAATAGTACTTCGTTCACCGTCGAAGCTACTTCGGCTACAAAAATGCTGTAGCCTGCGGAGATTCTAGGCTGATGCTTGCTGGAATAATAGGAATGCATGGCGTGACCGAATTCGTGAATCATGGTGAACATACTATCCAAATCATCATGTTGGTTTAACAGCACAAATGGATGAACCCCGTAGACACCCAGGTTGTAAGCGCCCGAACGCTTGCCTGGCGTTTCCCGGACGTCGATGTAGCGGGCATCTTTAAAGGTTTTCAGAGTATTAACGTAATCCTCGCCCAGGGGTACCAATGCTTTTAAAATCGTTTCATACGCTTCCTCATAGGAAATTTCTAATTTCACACCAGGAACCAGAGGAACGTTCAGATCGTACTGGCGCAACGCCTCTAAGCCAAGCAGTTTTTTTCGAATAGAGCCATATTGATGCAACGGTCCAATATTGGCTTTTGTCGCCATAATCAGATTTTCATAGACCTCTTTTGAAACCATATCCCCAAACAAACCTTTTTCCAAAGCGGATGGGTAGTTCCGCAAGCGGGCCAACGTCGCATTAGTTTTAACGTTCGCAGACAAAGTCGAGGCAATCGAATTTTTCAATTGCAAATATGGCTGATAATAAGCCTTGTACGCTTCCCTCCGCTTGTCTCGATCCTCATCTTCAATTAACTTTGAGTACATGCCGCGCGTCAGTTCGACTTTCATTCCTTCATCACTCGTCACCTCGCCGAATTTGATATCGGCGTTGTTAAGCATACTGTAGGTGTGGCTTGGCGCAGAAAGGGCCTCACCTAAGTTGGATAAGATCTCTTCTTTTTCCTTGGTCAGAACATGTGCTTTATATCGGAAAGCTTCAAAAAGGTCTTGTTCAAAGTATTTTAACCGGGGTTCTTGCTCGATATATTCTCTTAATGTGCTTTCCTCTAGACTCAATAAAAATGGCATAAAAAATGATGAAGCTGCGCTTATTTTTACGGAAAGCTGCTTGGCACGGTCAACGAGCGATTGCGCCAAGGCATCGCGGGTGTCTACATCGGCCTTGAGCATGCCATACACATAGACAAGATTTAATTTACTGGAAACTTCCTCTTTTTCCGATAGATAATCATAAAGTGACTTTCCATTGTGAATCGCACCATCAAATTTTTTCAATTCGACAGTCTTTTTTTCAATCCAGAGATAATCATTTTCCCAGTCCTCAAGATTTTTATAAAGGTCCTCGAAATTCCATTTTTCTTTTTCCGGCACCTCAACCCTTGACATATAGGTAATGGTCATGTGAATCCCCCTCGCAATTGTAAGTTACTTAATTTTACCATTTAATTGAATGCTGTTATAATCAAAACAAAAAAATTTCCACGGGTGAGCCTATGAGAAAAAGATACTCGAATCTCGATGATGTAAAAAACAACAAGTCATTTAAAGATATGATGAAGTGGAACAAAGAAAGACGAAGCAAGGTAAAGGATTTATCGATTAATATTCCACAATGCCAGGATAAACAGATTGAAAAAATTAAAGAAAACCGGAGCCGAACTTCTTATACCTGGATTGGCCACTCCACCTTTTTGATTCAAATGAATGGGATTAATATATTAACCGATCCAGTTTGGGCAAAGCGGATGGGCTTTCAAAAAAGATTAACGGAGCCCGGGATTCCACTCGAGGATCTTCCTGAGATTGATGTAATCGTTATTTCTCATGGCCATTACGACCATTTGGATTTCCCAACCATCAAAAAATTAAAGGGAAACCCTCAATTTTTTGTTCCAATTGGTTTAAAGCCGCTTTTTAACCGGAAAGGGTATCAAAAGGTCAGCGAAATGGGCTGGTGGGAAAGTGCTGAAATCAGAGGCATCCAGATTCATTTTGTCCCCGCCCAGCACTGGACAAGAAGAACCCTGACAGATATGAATACGTCTCATTGGGGAGGGTTTATTTTTCAATCTCAAGAAGAAACGCTGTATTTTGTCGGGGATACAGGATATTTTGCGGGATTTAAGCAAATCGCCGAGCGTTTTGACAACATTGATACTGTGTTTATGCCAATTGGTGCTTACGAGCCGGAATGGTTCATGAAGGATTCGCATATTTCGCCGGAGGATAGTGTGAAGGCATTCTTAGAGTTGAAAGCAAAAAAATTTGTTCCTATGCAATACGGGGCCTACCGATTGGCGGATGACACTGGACCGGAAGCCCTAGAAAGGCTTTATCGTGAATGGGAAAAGCAACAACTGCCAAACGAACTGTTAATGGTAATGACGATTGGTGAAACGGTGATGGAAAAATAGGAATAAAGGATTTCAAAGATTGCCAGATATGCATCTGCCTGGGAGATTGTTGCAGTTACCGCTGAAGGGTCGGCCCCATTAGCAATATTCAGTTTAGCAGCGAGCAACTGTGCATACAATCTATTGATACCATTAGATGCATCACCTAAAAAGTTAAGGTAATTATAACGATACTTGTAATTAATAAAATAGTTGCCTCATGAATGAAGTAGAATTTCAACAGTATCACATCAAACATAGCTTATTTACGATTATTTTATCCCACGTTCATTGGAAATCATCCACTAATTTCTTCTTGGAATTTGCCTGTTATAATAGGAGAATTAAGGAGTGGTACCAATGAAACTCATTAAATACATTGTTATTTTTGTCTTAGTCATTGGCCTTGGCTTATCTGCATGGATTTATTATCCAAAATATCAAATTCACAAAATAAAAAAGCAGTCTGTTGAAGTTAGTACAAATATCCATAAAATCTCTTATCTTGATTATTTTCGAAGCATGAAAAAAGATGAAATTAATCACCTGGCAATTGGCGACTCTGTCATTCGCGGTGTAGGTGCGGGACAAAATGAAGATCTTGTAAATCAATTTTCGAACAAGCTAGGCAGCCAGATTCAGAAGAACATTCAATTTCAAAATGAAGGTATTAACGGGATTACGAGCGGCGAGTTAAGGGAGTTGGTTCTCGAAGGCCGGTTTGATGAAGAAATGAAGAAAGCCGACATCATTACCATCAATGTCGGCGGAAATGATGTACTGAGGGCTGCTAAGGGTCAGAACCTGCAAAATGTATTTCAGTCGTTTGGTGAGCTACAAACCTCTTTTACAAAAAACTTAACTGACATTGCATCAAGGATAAAATCGGTGAATCCCGGTGCCACCATTGTATTTTTGGAATTATATAATCCCTTATCACCGTCCGACAAACTGTATCCTCTTGCTGATCAATTGCTTCCGAAATGGAATCTTAAGTTATATGAGACTGCCAATCAGTATTCACCATCCCTAGTTATCGAAACCACTAAGGTAATAAACGGGGAAAGACCGGAAAATTTATCACCTGATGGTGTGCATCCTAATTCGAACGGTTATTCTGCTATATCAGAGCTAATGATTTATCAATTTAAGCATCAATATCGAATCGATTCTGTATAAAACGAAGGAGCCTTGTGGGCCCCTTTGTTTTTTATATTTTTCTAACCGGCATACTATGTACCGGTTTTTCCCATGTATTCTTTTTCAATTTCCTCGAATTCCTTTTCTAATTCACTTAATGTCCATTCATATAGATGTTTATCATTGATTTTAAAGATACCCAAGTTAATTAGCTCTTCAATGAGAAATTGTCTTTTTTCCTGAACAGTTTCGTTAAGAAGATGTTCCATTAAAAGCTCCCCCAATCTCTAAGCTAATAACAAATTTGTCACCTTCCACTGCCATTATAAAATGTCCAATTCATGGAATTTGTCGAAAAGACAGTTTTTTACCGAATTGTTATCATTTTTTAATAAACTAGTGTGATAGTCACGAATATTTTTAATGAAATTGTAAAAAATTAGGTGATTTTAAAAAATGGGTTTTTACCATGTATATGAATACAATAAAGCCGGATTAAATAAATTTAGTCCGGCTCTTTAGAATTATTCATTTTTCCGCCTTTGCAGTTCAGCCAATATGGCCGGGTATTCTTTGTCAATTCTAAAAAACAGCATAAGGATAATCTGGATAACTGCTAATGCGAGCGGTATTTGAATATTAACTGCTTTGATCATTTCAATAGCCAAAGCTGGCTGCTCGACAGCCCCGCCTACATATCCGCCAATCCCAAGCAGCCATCCGACTACTGCAAGACCAAGCCCTGTACCAAACTTCATTCCAAAGCTAGCAGCACTATTGACCAGTCCTTCTGTCCGTAAACCGGTTTTGTACTCGCCGTATTCAACGGTGTCGTTGACCATCGCCAACAGCAACCCAAGCGTTGGCATGACTCCCAAGCCCGCTAACGCTGTCCCAACTAAAAAAACAGGTAAATTACTAGGGTCCGCCCATTTTATTATTTGTCCCACAATCGCTACCAATGAACCAATTATGGCCACGTTCCTTTTCCCGAACCTGGCCACTAAAGGGCCGATGAAAAATAACCCCAAAATCATTGGTGCCGTTAACGTAAGGCCAATGATAGGAAATTTATTGATATCACCTATAACCCACTGCGCGTAGTATAGCCCTGCGCCTTGTACCAGACAGATGGTAGTGTAAAAGGTGATGCAAAAAAGCGTAATGATAATCCAGTATTTATTTCGTAAGATGGCCTTAAAGCTAGCTGAAAAGGGAATTTTGTCTTGTTGTGATGTTGAAGATTCAACTCTTTCTTTGACAAATCGGAAGGTAATGTAAAGGGCAATAATTGATAACAATCCATAGAAACCAGCAAGTCCTGTCCATCCGATGGAAGCCGTCAACGGTTGGGTAAAGGTCATGACAATTAAGGTTCCAATCATGGTGAAAATCGTAGAGTAAATGTTTGATAAGGAACGGCTATGCTGATGCTGTGTCATGACGCCGAGCAATGTTTTGTACGGGATGGAAGCAGCGGTGTATAGGAGGATGAACAAAATGTATGTGATGTAGGCATAAATGATTTTGCCTGTATGATCGAGATCAGGGACTGAAAATAACAATACAATTGAGACACCGAGTGGAACTGACATCCAAAGCAACCATGGCCTGGCTTTTCCATGTTTAGATCTCGTCATATCAACTATGGAACCCATTCCGATATCGGTAATTCCATCAAACAATCTTGCAATCAGCATCAAGGTTCCGACAATCGCACCAGCAATACCGACTACATCCGTGTAATAAAAGGTTAAAAATGAACTAATCAGTGTATTGACAGAGAAAATCCCAAAACTTCCGACTCCATATGCCCACATTTCTTTTTTTCTTGGTTTCTCTAAATCGTGCTTTTGTTCAATCCATGGCCCCTCAATAATTGTTTGCCTCAACAAAATCCCTCACTTCAAATTGGAATTGTTTAATGAAATAAGTTATCGAATGTATGCGCTTCCATGATATGAGACAAACCAGGGGATTAGACTATGCTCATAGTAAAAACTTTTTAAATGGAGACCCCCAAAAAAAGCAACGGACTAATCCATTGCTTTTTTTGGTCCCATATTATTATTTCGCCGCTGCCTTTGCCGCTTCCAAAGCAGCTTCATAATTCGGATGGTTGGTCACTTCGGAAAGATACTCGACATACGTAACAATGTTTTCAGCATTTACCACAAAAACAGCGCGGCTGTTTAAACGAAGTTCCTTTATATACGTTCCATAAGCTGTACTGAATGACATTTCAAAATGGTCAGACAAAGTCTGGACGCCGCTGATACCGGCAGCCCCGCACCATCTGCTTTGGGCAAACGGAAGATCAGCGCTGATGGTCAGTACCACAACATTGTCACCCAATTCAGACGCTGCTTCATTAAAGCGCCTCGTCTGCTGGTCGCAAACTCCCGTATCAAGTGAAGGTACCACACTGATCAGCCGGATCTTTCCATTTGAATCAGCAAGAGTAACCGGCGAGCGGTCATTTGCCAAAACCGTAAAGTCAGGTGCTTGATCACCTACTTTAATTTCTGGGCCAAGCAAGGTTACAGGATTACCCGCTAATGTTGCCGTTCGAGTCTGTTCTTGAATCATATCTTGTTCTCCCCCTTTAACACACTACACATCTGTCTATAAATCAGCTGCCACGATAAGTGCTATAGCCGCCCGGTGCCACTAACAGTGGAACATGATAATGGGAATTCGTGTCAGCAATTCCAAACCTAATCGGAACTTTATCTAAAAAAGGCGTTTCACCAACTCCCACACTTTGTTCCCGAAAGTAATCCGCTACATAAAAGACTAATTCATATTCCCCTGATTCTACCTGTCCTTCAGCAAGCAACGGGGCATCCACCCTGCCATCGCTGTTTGTAGAAACTATCTTTATAAGTGACCGCTCAGGTCCTAACCGCCAAAGTTCTATTTTTAAATTTTTTGCTGGAAGGCCCTTGGATATATCAAGGACATGTGTGGTTAATTTTCCACTCATGCTTCTACACTTTCTGTCGGAGATTCTAAGCCTTCATTTACAAGATCTTGGCGGTTAACGACAAATCCCTGGAAGCCGTATGGAGGTCGTGGTTCTGTGAACACCGCACCCTCTGAATCCGGAATCTCCACAATTGTTTCCCACGTACGGTTATTTGATAAAAATTGAACTTCAGCAAGCTGTGGGAAACGCTGTAATACACGGCAGCCGACTCGATAAATTAAATCTTGGATTGATAATGTTTCAGCTTCATGGAAGACAGATGCTGCAATATCACGGACTTGTTCAGCAGGAACATAAACAGCAGGATTATCAGAAACAGCATCCTCTTTATCATTATAGCGGTAGAAAATATCAAGATAGATATAAAGCGGACGGTCCTTAGCTTCTGGAAGAGTTGTGTATTCATCTTGGATGAAGCCATAGAAGGAGCTGCCGGTTACCTTAATTAGGTGAAGATTTTTAATGCCGCTCTCTTGCTTCACAAGCTGATTACCTTGTTCAGTCCGTGCAACTTTGACAGTTGTTGTAATTAATTCATTTCTGGAGTGACGATAAACTAACGGGCTGGCCTCCAGTCCATTTTGTCCTGCCACTTGGACTGTTTCAAAAGGAACTTCATCTGCGGTGATTTCTACGGATGTTATGTGTGGATACGTATTAAGGAAGCGATTACAAACGAATTTTAAAAATCCTTCAAAGGTTGGTCCGTGATACTGCGCTGCTTGACGAAGAATGAAATTTTTCATTGAATCTGTAGCGACGACACAGCTGTTATCAGCTTTTGTGAAAGAGTGAAGGAAGTCTCCCTCAAGGGCAATTTTGGCATTCATTCCAAAAATAACATTGTTGCGGCCGGTAAAATTCGACTCTGGAATAGTCTTGATTCCTTCTAGCGGGGTTTGGTACGTCCGGAAAACAAAAACATCACCTTTACCATAATAGCAAACTCTCTCTTGTGAACTCATTTAAATTCCTCCCTAAAATTTTATTATTTTAACCCTGAATCGCCGAAGTGCTGCTCCTGCGTTTCAAGATATAGGAACCAAAAATGATACAAACTTTAAGTCGCCAGGTCTTTTACTTGATGATAAAATCCTCTAGGCGGAAGAAGGCGATTTTAAAAATCTGGGTAAGTGCTTCCTGCAGTTCCTCTGGCGGATCGTTATTCACCCGTTCCTTCATATTGCCTCGAATCGTTTCTTTCGTTTGTCCTTTTACTGCCATGATGAAGGGGAATTGAAATTTTGATGTGTATGCGTTGTTGAGGGATAAAAATTCTTCGTGTTCTTCTTTGGTAAGCTGATTTAGGCCGGCACTTGCCTGTTCCTTGACAGAGGCATCGGCCATTTGTACCCGTGCCGCCAGATCTGGATGCGCCCTTAACAAAGCGAGCTTTTCTTCCATTGTTGATTCCTTCACCGTGTCCACCAACGCTTGGTGAAGATCAGCGACAGACTGGAATGGACGGTTCACCCAGGTCCGTTCTGCCACCCATGGTGAATGTTCAAATACCCAGCCAAGAACTTCTGTGAACGCTGGCTGATCTAAACTATTAAGCGTTTCGAGCTTCATAGTCATTTTGATTCCTTCCTTTCTTTTCTATAACGCCTTCCAAAATGGCCGGTGCAAATTACTCTCTCACCTCTTGGATTAACTTTATTTTACCTTCATTAATGGGGGAAGGTCATTAGCCATAAGTGACAAATATCACACCAATAAAGTGTGCTCTGTGCACACTGGGTTAAAAACCATCCCCAAAAACAAGTAAAATAAACGAATTGTGCACTAAGCACATCATAAGGTAAACTACTATTAAACAACCAAAAAAGGAGGGAACGACACCATTGAAGCTGTCTTTAGAAGAAGCATTAACACTTCCACCACTTCACCAATGTAAAATGATAGCTGGTACACAAGGTCTAAGCCGGACCATTATATCAGTAAATAGTTTTGATGCACCTGATGTGATGAGATGGTTAAAGACTGGGGACTTAGTTTTAACGACTGGTTATATTTTTTTTAATAATGAACAAGCATTAACTAGTTTAGTGTATGATTTGGCTGAAAGAAATTGTGCCGGATTAGGGATAAAAACAGCTCACTTTCCAAACTCCCTGCCTCAAGATATGATCCTGGCAGCAAACAGGCTTGCATTTCCCATTTTCCTAATCCCTAACGAATTATCGATTGCCGACCTAATCCAAACCGTACTGCGTGAATTACTAACACCACAAACGAAGACGGAAACCAACCTTCAAAACATAGCTGTTAATGAAAGTCCTGATTTTTCAATCTATTCCGTTCTGAAGCATATTCCTAAAGAGATTCTAAAAGACTACTATTCTGCCTTTTTATCACCATTAATTTCTCACGATCAAGAAAACCATACGGAATTATTAAATACCTTAGAAGTCTATCTTAATTGCGGTGCAAAGACAACCGAGGCCGCACAAACAATCGGCGTTCATCGAAACACCATCCACCAGCGAATCAGCAAAATAAAAGAACTCCTCGGTACGGACCTGAACAACGGTAAAACAAATTTCAAATTACAATTAGCTATAAAAATGTTTCATCTAAATAAATATTAAAAAGGGCCCGATCAATCAGGGCCCTTTACTTTAAAATTAATATTGAGTTGACCTCAACTGCGACTCTGAATAACCGAGCAGCATTCCTAGCATTCTGGCTATTCGAATCGCCAGCAATAGGCGGAATTGAACCTGACTATCTGTTAAATCCAATCCCAGCAATTCCTCAATCCGCACAATCCTAAATTTTACGGTGTTTCTGTGGACAAAAAGGCGATTGGCCGTGTCTAACAGTTTCCCGCCGCATTCCAAATAGGCTTCTAAAGTAAACAGCATATTGGATCCGTTTTCCTGATCATACTCTAAAAGAGATTCCAGCATACTATGAAAATAATTTTTCAAGGCATGTTCCGGTAATTGCTGCAGTAATCCCTCTGGTGCATAGTTCCTATATTCAAAAACGGTATCCTTTACTTCCTTTGAAAGTTTTTTCCCTAACGAAATGGCCTCCACTGCCTCCTTATAGCTTCGTCCAACCGTCCCCAGCCCGGCACAAGGTAAACCAACCCCTATCTGGACCTGGTGTTTAGGAAATTTTATATGTATTTGATTTGCCAAGAAACTGGCTGTTTTTCTCGCAAGATTCGCTAACTCATGTGACTTATTCTCCGTTACCGATACCAGCACCGCAAATCCCTGTGGAAGAGGAATACTGATTAATCTAGCATTTGCCTTCTTCTCCGCCGCACTGACTAGTTGGGGAAAAACAGAGTGAATCATCTTCTGTTCCTCACCACTTAAATATAAAAGGACAAAGTGGTTATCATGCCTTATCTTAAGCTCATCAGCAATCGAACGGACCTTCTCTTCTTCCGTTTTTTCTCCCGTCAGCAATATTTTAAAAGCTTCATCCTTATCACATGATTGCCGTTGTTCATCTTGAAGAATCTCTCTTGTAATGGATAAAAGAGAATCAGACAAGACATTTTCATAGGGGAGCTCGATCAAAGGCAGACCTAAGCGATCTGCCTCCTCAAGCATACAAGCAGGAATTTCCGTCAAATAACGTTTTACTTTAATGGCCAAGCCCGCGCAGTTACGTTTGGCCAGGTCATTGAGCAATTTTATTTGAGTCGCTTGATGATCTTTAAAGACATAACCGGTTGTCAGGAGCAAATCACCCTGTTTTAACCAAGAGGTATCTGGCTCATCCATGATACTGACAGAACGAATGTTGCGGTTTAACCCACGGATCCCTGCCACTATACGACAGCCGGGAATCAGCCTTGTCTTTAAAATATCAGATACCGTAAACGCCATTGCTCAACGCCTCCATTCAAAGAATAGTTTTAATGGGACTCCTTCGCAGCAGCCATTTCTGCATTTTCAATCCCATGACCGGCATGACTTGCCTTCGATGATGTACCATTTAAAATCATGTTCAAGACAACCAGAACAAGTGAACCCATTACAACCCCGTTTCCTAACAGTAAGCGGGCAGTACTCGGTAAATCCACGAAAGCACCAGGGACCCCTTTAATCGCTAAGCCAATTCCCACGCCTACAGCAACAATGAGTTGATTAGCTGGAGAAGCCAAATCTTCCTTCGCAATAATTTTCAGGGCCGCGGAAATCAACATCCCAAACATTGGAACCATGGCCCCTCCAAGCACAGCTGGAGGAATCATCGTTGTTAAAGCACCAACCTTTGGCACAAGCCCCAGCACAATCAGGATACCGCCAGCGGCAGTCAATACCCTTAAATTGGTTACCTTTGTCAAAAGAACAAGACCGACGTTTTGCGAGAAGGTCGAATGGTTAAAGGAATTGAGGAATCCGCTGATAAATCCTCCAAGACCTTCAGCACGCAATCCCCGTTTAATATCATCTGATTTAATGTCTCTTCCTGTGATATCACCAAGGGCGAAAAATACACCAATACTTTCAATTGCAATAATAAAGGTGATAATAGTCATCGTAATGATGGAAGAAATATCGAATGTTGGTACACCGAAATAAAATGGCTGAGGCACATTAAACCATTTTGCTTCTAAAAAGACGTTAAAATTAACCATTCCGAAAAAGCTTGCTACAATCGTACCGATTACCATCGCTAAAAGAATGGAGATAACTTTAATAAATCCTTTAAACATGGTGTTGAATAATAAAAAGCATAATAACGTAAAAAGTGCTATCAGCAAGTGCTTCGGATCACCAAACGTTTTAGAGCCTGCCCCGCCGGCAGCATTGTTCATCGCTACTGGCATCAACGAAATACCGATGATTAGAATAACCGAACCAGATACGATTGGAGGGAAAAACCTTACCAGTCTCCCTATGAACGGGGCGCACAAGGCCACGAGCAGTCCTGCTACAATAACAGCACCAAAAACTCCCGTTATCCCATGAATTTTCCCTATCGCAATGGCCGGTTCAACATTAATGAAGGAAACTGCCATAAGAGCCGGCAATTTGATTCCGATATGCTTTCCGCCCATAACCTGGAGCAATGTTGCAATACCACATGCCAATAAGTCAAATGAAATTAGATATACAAGTTGTGCCTGCGTCAGACCTAATGCACCAGCCACAATAATTGGTACTGCCACTGCGCCGCCATACATAACGGCAATATGCTGGAATCCTAATGCCAGCGTTTTCCCTGTTCCTAATCTTTCCATCTATATTCCTCCCAAATTCCAAAAAGTTTATTGGTTGTGGAGCCGCTTCTGTTCATTCATGAAGAGTTTAAGTGGTTTCGGCAAAGTAACACCTATTCTGAATATGGTTAAAATTCAGATAATTTTCTCCATACAGGGATGAATGTGTCTATATAGAAGCTAGTTCTATTGTGGGATGGTTTCAGTGTTTTCTTGTGGCAATATTTCTCCATTTCGATAAACAATGGATCCTTTTACGATGGTGATTCTATTTTTCCCCCTAAACATTTTTCCAATATAGGGAGAATGGGCATGGCGGTAAAAAAGGTCATCTGCTTTCAACGTAAAAGATTCATTTAAACTAATCAATGCCAAATCGGCATCGCTTCCCTCGGCTACTGCCCCTTTTTGCGGGTAGAGGCCAAATCGTTTCGCAGGGTTGGTGGACATGGCGGCTGCAATCTTTTGCAAGGATATGTTTCTTTTCCAATATCCTTCTTCCAATAGAACAGATAAACTAGTCTGCGCACCGCTTATTCCCCCCCATGCTGCAAACATATTGCCGTCTTTCGAACTCTTCATTTCCGGCGGGGCAGGAGAATGGTCAGAGCCAATTACGTCAATCTCACCGTTCGCAAGCGCTTTCCATAATGCCTCTACTTCTTCCGAGCTCCTTAATGGCGGTGCGCATTTTGCGATTGGTCCCAGCCTCGAGAAATCATCACTAGTAAGTGATAAATAATGTGGGCATGTTTCAACGGTTACATCAATTCCCTTTTTCTTCGCTTCTGTTATTAATTCAACGACTTTACTGCTGCTTGCGTGAACAATGTGGACCTTGCATCCGGTCAATTCAGCATAGGATAACAGCCTTCTGACAGCCTCCATTTCCGATATAATCGGACGGGATTCGCAGTAATCCAGGGCCGAAAGCTTTCCTTCTTTAATCTTACCTGCAGCTAGTAACTCCGTCATAACAGTGCTTTCTGCATGGACAGCCAAGATCGATCCAAGTCTTGCGATTTCACCCATTCCTGCCATTAGCGTGGCATCATCCGAATGATGAAATTCGTCAATTCCGCTTGGTGACATAAAGGCTTTAAATCCAATTACACCGGATTGAATCAGTTCCTCGAGCAATTGTACATTTTCCGGAACGAGGCCTCCCCAGAGCCGGAAATCTGTGACAGATTTCTTAATCGCTTGCTCCTGCTTTAATCGGAAACCGTAAGCATCAATCGTTGGAGGGTTGCTGTTCAATGGCATATCAAAATATGTTGTCACTCCTCCCGCCGCAAGACTTTTACTTCCGGTCAAGATGCCCTCCCAGTCCGTTCTTCCAGGTTCATTAAAATGGACATGAGTGTCGATTAATCCAGGAAAAATGTGAAGGCCGATCGCATCTATTTCCTCTTTAGCTTTCCCTTCTATCGGAATATCTCTTGTTATTTTAATTATTTTTCCATTCTTGATCCCAATTTCACCTGTAAAACTTGCCTCAGGACCAACAACCATTCCATTACGGATAATTAGATCATATAATAGCATAATAGACTAATACTCTTCCTCTCTAAACCAAGGTCCGCATAGTGAAAACGCTGCCATTAATATTAATTCTTTGTTAACCCATTAATTCCTCCCGTCTTTTAATATAAATTTAGAAAAGTTCTTATTAAAGAACTTTTCTATTTCATCCTCTCCCGAAAATGTATGAATACAGGAGAGGAATCATTCCTAATAAAATAGATAGATTTAGAGCCGTGCCCATGCTTGGATTAAGGTTCGTTTCGACTGCGCAATAATCGCATCGGAATCCTCATTTCCAACCGGTTTTACCTCAAATGCGACCACATTTCTAGACCCTTCCCCGATGTAACCTATTTCTAATAGCATTCTTAAATATTCCGTTAATTCCTCGACGTCATTCTCACTTCCCGGGTAGCCGAATCGCGGATGCTGGTCACCATAAGCAGGATCATTTTTATCCTTAATATAGCAATTTCCGATATGAGCGTGATTAATATAATCACGGGCAATGGTTAAGGCATCCTTTGAGGTTTCCCGCTGCATCGGAAGATGGCTCAAATCCAGCATTAAGCCAAAGCTTGGGTCTACTTTTCTTACTTCCTTCGCAATTTCAACCGCCAAATGATTTGGTCCAATTAGGCATTTTTTATCGGTTTCATCATCAAAGGTTTCTAATGAGAGTACTAGATTACCCTTCTGTCTAGCATACTGGGATAATTCAATTATCGATTCAGTAAGCAATTGGAGGGCTCTATCCACATCCTGATCTGGTTTAGGACCGCTTAAGAATCCTAATTTCGAAGCATTCAACTCATAGGCTTGATCGATCCCGGCCTTTACAAGATCAATTGCCTCCTTCCGTTTTTCCGGGTCAAACGAGTTCAAATCGCCTTTATTGCTAAGCAGGATCGGCTGGGCACCAAAACCAACGGCCATCCGCCCAGATTTCAATAGGGAAGCAACCTTTTGTCTTTCTGCAGGATCATTGACCCTTGTTACTTCAATCCCTGAAAAAAAGTCATCCGTGACGATTTTCCGAACTGTGTCTGAAATTTTCCCCTCACCCTTCATGGCTTCCGGATAGGCCATAAAATGAACAATACCAACCTGCATAAAATGTTGAAGATCTATTTTCATATGCAATACCGGAATAAATCCGGAACTTCCCCCTTCCCCAAAGGAAAAAAGAGTCCGCTGCTCTTTTTTCCTTTTTTAATAGATTGATTATTTGTTAGAATATTCAAAGCCAGTTAAACTACCGTTATTAGAGAACCCGCAAACTGCCGTTGGGTCGACAACCACTTCAATCAAGTATGGTTTGCCACTGTCCACCGCTCGCTGCAATGCTGGTTTAATGTCATCATAGTGGGTAACAAGTTCCCCGCGGACGCCCATTCCGGCAGCGGTTTTCACAAAATCAATACCGCGCTCTTCATTGTCGCAAAGTTCATTTTTGTAAATCAGGTCTGTAGAGATATCGCGCTCATCATAAAACCAATTTTGTTGCTGGCGAATCAATCCAAGTAATGAATTATTCATAACGAATACGATTACCGGAATATTATGCTTAGCGGCAGTGGCAAGATCCTGCAGGGACATTCCTAGACTTCCGTCGCCAAGAATATTGACGCTTTGACGCTCTGGGAAGGCAAGCTTCGCTGCCATAGCAGCTCCTAATCCCCAGCCCATCGTACCTGCACCGCCTGTTAATAAATAGCTGCGTGGAACATAAGTTTCAAACAATTGACAAGACCAAATTTGGCTGATTCCGCAGTCATGTGATGCAAAAGCATCACGGTCTAAGAATTCGCGAAGCTCTTTCAGAGCGCGTTCCGGACGAATCGGAAGGGTATCATAATCTTGTTTACGGGCATACTTCTTTCTTTCCTCGGTTAAATCAAGCTTCTTAATGCCTGGTTCAACAGCTGCCGCAATGCCCACATCCAAGGATTTATAAACCTCAGTTAAGCCTGCCATGAAGGATTTCACATCGGAAACGATTCCAAGCTCCGTCTGTACGGTTTTGCCAAGTTCTTTTGGATCCAGGTTAATGTGGATAATTTTTGCATCGCGCTTAAAAATATCCACTGTGCCGGTGCTGCGGTCTGCAAAACGGCCGCCTAGATTAATGATCAAATCCGAATTTAAGATGGTCATATTTCCGTATGGTGTATCTAGCATTGTTCCCATTCTTCCGGCAAACAGCGGATGATCGTTCGGGAAAGTATCCATCCCCATACCAGTTGTAACCACAGGGATTTGCAATGTTTCTGCCAGTTCCTTTAGCTCTTCCGTGGCATTTGCAAGGTTTACTCCGCCTCCGGAAATAAGAACAGGTTTTTTGGCATCCTTTAATAGGTTTAGAACTTCATAGAGTTCCTCCTTTGATGCAGAAGGCAGTACCTCTGGTTCATCCACAAACTCATCCCAATCAACTTCAAGTTCAACCTTTTGCGTATTAATCGGCAAGTCAATTAATACAGGGCCTTTTCGTCCTGTTGTTGCCGTCGTCCATGCCTCGTGAATCATTTTAGCTGCGTCTTTTCCGTCTGTTAATTGGTAAACAGCTTTACAAACCGGCTTAGCCATTTCGCAAATCGGTGCTTCTTGGAATTGCATTGTTCCGATTAAAGTTGATTTCTGCTGGCCTGTGAAAGCAATCATTGGAATCGAATCCATCCATGCGCCATATAAGCCTGTTAGGAAGTTTGTTCCTCCTGGTCCGGAAGTAGCTGCACAAACGCCAACCCTTCCAGTTGCCCGGGAATATCCGTCTGCCATAAACGCTGCCGTTTGCTCGTGACGGACAACATAAGATTTTATATTGGTTTTCTCGCGAATCGCATCATACAATGGAAGAATTGCAGCCCCCGGAACACCATAAATTTGATCAACGCCTTTTCGAACTAGATAAGCTGCAATTGCTTCAGCAGCGGTCATTTTTTGTTTTGCCATGTTAATCCCCCAGTTCACTATCTATTTTTTTAAATATTTCCGTAATCGTGTTTTTCTGACCTACATTCCCTGGAAACACAATATAAGTTGTATTTTTAATTCTCGCTTCTTCTCCTGTGAGTAAAACAGGAACCCCTGCAGCCGCCTGGCCGAGTATTTTAGCCTTCTTGATTCCTAAACCGCTTGTAGCAATATCACTGGAGGTGATCCCCCCTTTTGCCATAATAAATTTTGGTTTTACCGTTAAGGTGTGGACTAATTCTACTAGAGCTTTGGAGATGATTTGACTATACTGTAAATTCTCCTCCTTGCTTACCGCTTTGATGACAGTTCTGCTTGTATAAAGGACTGTATTGTCACCATTTTTAATGGAGGCTTCTAGTAATTGGGCGGCCCTTTGGATTTCGTCTTTTCTTTGGTTCTTTTCTAAAATCATTTCCACATTCAATTCAATTGGTCTTATATGAACCTCCGAAACTAAGTCGGAAAGCTGCTCTGTGGTCAATTTAGTATGGGAGCCGACTACCAGTAATCCGCCAAAATTCTTACCGTCAGATCCTTGAGCCATTTCCTTTGCTTCAAGAAATGGTTTATGGGAAAACCCACCTAATGACTTTACTAAGGAGGCTGCGGTCCTAAACAGGAAGTGCTTCCCTCTTTCAATAGCCTTTAACAGCGCCAGGGAAACGACATCCAAATCCTGATAATTGATGGCGTTCACAACAATTGGCACATTACCGGAAGCTTTATCTAAAATTGAAAAAACTTGATCGACACCGCCGCTGCGAATATCTTCAATGGAAATGGATAATACCTGTTCCGAAGTGAACTTTCCTTCCGATTTCTCCTGCACATAATCCGGCAGATAAGCGGTTGAGTAGCCAAATACTGCATCTTTTGCGAATTCTGTATTGTTCACTGGAACCAGATTTTGATTGACCAAAAGATAATGAGTATTATTGACTGTATATCGATTCCCTTCGAAAAAGGCTGGTATGATAAGGTGCCCATCAATGTTCCAGTCCAGCTTTTCGGTCAGTGCTTTTTCCAAAACGGAAATTTCTAATGGATAATGGCCGCGTAAAGTTGAGTCGCTCCGGCTGATGATCGTGAAGGATACATTCAATTCCTTAGACACCACCGCTAAGTTTTCAATAATTTCTGTATTGATTCTGGCGGCTTTTTCCGGCTCATAGCTTCTTGTATTCGTTAAAATATAGAGAACTTGTGTATCCTCTTCGAGGCCTTTACGAATCCAGCGTTTATCCCAATCTGTGATAACGGAAACATCATGGACTGTCTGGACTCCAGTTGGGTCATCATCTAGAACAATTAGCTTATGATTTAATTCTTTCAGCTTGGAAAAGATTGTCTTCCTTAACGGGGTGTCCCCCTGTAAGGTGGAAGAATTGCTGATTATTTCTTGAAAAATCATATCGGTTTTGGTTGTCAAGGCCGACGCCACCTCCTAGGTCTATTTGATTAATGCTGAATCGACCAGTTTTTCCGCAGTTGCAGTAATGCGTGCTGCTCTTAGTTCGAAGAAATCCAAAAGCTCATGCATTTTACCGGATACTCCGAAGCGGTCCTGTGTGCCAATCCGTTTTAATGGCACTGGGCAATGTTCGGAAAGGACCTCCGCCACAGCACTTCCTAATCCGCCGATTATTGAATGCTCTTCTATTGTTACGACCCTCTTTGTCTTAGCAGCAGAGGTCGCAATCGCTTCAACATCTATTGGTTTAATGGTGTGGATGTGCAGGACATCTGCTTGAATCCCTTTTTTGCCAAGTGCTTCGGCTGCCTTAAAAGTTTCATCAAGCATGATTCCTGTACTGATTAAAGTAACATCGTTCCCGTCACGGTATTTTATTGCTTTTCCGATTTGGAAACGGTCTTCTTTTTTCGTGACAATTGGAACAGGCAGCTTCCCAACCCGTAAGTAAACCGGACCTTCATGGTAATATGCTGCTTCTACCGCCTTTTCCATTTCCAGGGAATCAGCTGGAACAATCACCGTCATTCTTGGTAAGGACCGCATAAGCGAAATATCTTCAAGCGGCAGGTGTGTCGCTCCTTCCTGTGCAGCCGATGTTCCGGCATTATGGCCGACAATTTTCACATTATTGTTCGAGTAGCATACTGAAATCCGCATTTGGTCATAGGCACGGCCTGTTAAAAAGTTGGCGTAAGCATTGGCAAAGGGGATTTTCCCACCAATGGCCAATCCAGCTGCCGTCCCGACTAAGTCGCATTCAGATATCCCGACATTAAAGAATCGGTTTGGAAATTGATCCTTGAAAAAATTTGTCATATTGGATTTAGCACAGTCTGCATCAAGTACAACCAAATCTTCATGTTGATGTCCAAGTCTTATTAATGCTTCGCTAAAGCCTTCGCGTGGTGCTTTTTGTACTGCCATTTAAACCAACTCCTTTAGTGCCAATTCTAGTTCCTCATCATTTGGAGCTAACCCGTGCCACTTGTGGGTATTCTCCATAAATGAGATTCCTTTTCCCTTCACCGTGTGCGCCAGAATGGCCGTCGGCTTTCCTTTCACCGTCTTCGCCTGTTCGAACGCTGAATGGACGTCATCAAGGTTATGACCGTCAATTTCGATCACATGCCAGCCGAATGCTTCCCACTTGGCTTTGAAATCCTTCATGCCTTTTATGTTTTCTACGTAATCATCCAGCTGGATTTTGTTCCAGTCGATAATCGCGCAAACATTATCCAAATTAAAGTGGGCTGTTGTCATTGCTGCTTCCCAAACTTGCCCTTCCTGTGACTCGCCATCACCAATCATCACGTAGGCTCTTCTTGGCTTGCCATCAAGTTTGGCAGCCATTGCTACTCCGTTCGCTAATGACAGCCCCTGCCCTAGTGAACCAGATGATGCATCGACCCCTGGGATATGCTCACCGCATGGGTGGCCATGAAGGCGGCCGTCCACATCTCGGAAGGTCATCAGTTCTTCAACTGGGAAGAACCCTTTTTCGGCCAAAACCGAATAATAAACTGGTGTACAGTGCCCTTTGGATAAGAAGAATACATCCCTTTCCTCCCAATCAGGCTCATTTGGGTCGACATTCATATGTTCAAAAAATAAATCTGTTAATAATTCGGTTGCTGATAAAGATCCACCTGGATGCCCACTACCCGCATGATGGGTCATTTTGACAATATGACGGCGGATTGTTTTCGTTAATTCCTGTAAATATTCTTTACGGTTAGATTCAAGCTGCATTATTCCTTCCTCCTTTGTTGCTTATTATGAAACTTAGTTTCTTTTAATGTGCAAAAAAATAATTATGCCATCTTTTTTGGGCCACTCTTCCCATTAGTTGCTTATTGAGAAACGCCGTTTCTATTAATACTTAAAAAAAGAGCAATTAATTATTTTAACACATCTCAACTTAATGTTGCTTATTATGAAACCGCGTTTCCGATATGTTTTATTTAAAGAAATCATAACATCGCTTTCAAATGTTTTCAATAACCTTTTTATGAATTTTCTAATTATTCTTTCGACAAAAAAAGACATGTTTCTCGCAAAACCATTTCTTCTCACGTTTATGTAAAAAGACATGCTCGCCTGGAGTCATGTCTTTATTTCACTTATTCTCCTTTATACCCGAGTCGTCTTGAAATCGATGAACCGACTTCAATTAACTTGTCCTTTAGTTCATCCAGCCTAGCTTCCGTCATTCTCATGGAAGGACCGGAAATACTTACGGCACCAATCACATTTCCAAGATGATTAAAGATGGGCGCAGCCATACAAGTAACACCGGGTTCATTTTCTTCCCGCTCTACTCCATAGCCCTTTTTACGGATTTTTTCCAGAATATCCAATAATTCGTCTTGGTCCGTTATCGTGTTGTCTGTGTGTTTTGGCAGCCCTTTTTCCTCGATCATATCCATTACCTCTTCAGTCGGCAAATATGCCAATAAAACTTTCCCAGCACTGGTGCAATGCATAGGAACACGTCTGCCAACCTGCGAGTGCATTCGCAATGTTTCACTGCCCTCTAATTTTTCAATATAGACCGCTTCTTTTTGTGAATAAATGATTAAATGAATCACTTCATTTGATAGATCTACCAATTCTTGCAAAAATGGCTTTGCTTCTTTTCGGATATCAATGGAATCTAACAGCTTGGCGCTCAATTCCAAATATTTATAACCTAATTTATACTTCTTCGTATCTGGGTCCTGTTCAATGTAGCCGTGGGAGGCAAGGGTGGCTAAAATCCGAAATATAGAACTTTTATTTAATCCTAATTTTTCGGCCAGCTCCGTTACACCTAAACCGCCCTTCTGTGAACTGACATAGTTAACAATGGTTAAGGCTCTATCAATTGATTGTACCATGTTCCGACCCCTCTATCTTTGCTATTAATATTTATAAGGAGAATCAAATGCTGTACTTTTCATAGAATCTATTCTGTTCTCATTATATCACCATATTTTTAAACGAAGAAAGAATATTCTCAAATGAAGAATACCCTTTCAATATCCCTATTATTGTTGAGTTAATAAATCATATAAAGCTAATGTGACAATTTTGGTCGATTTTAACAGATCATCCACTTTAATATGCTCGTCAGCACGATGTCCATTAGCCTCAAGGAGTGTACGCGGACCGGCTCCAAAGAGGACGACAGGAATGCCTGCTTCATAAAAATGACGGGCATCCGTATATAATGGCACTCCGTTCACCGGCAGTTCTCCACCCATAATTGTTGTCCAGTTAGTAGAAATTGATTGTACTAAAGGAGAATCAACTGGGACCGGCCCGAAAGCGCGCGCCAGCAGAATTTGATTGATGTATGCCTCAACCCCTGCATAGTTTTCCAGTGCTTCAGCGATGACGTTACGAATTTCAAGCTCAGCAACCTGAGGATTTTCCTCTGGAATAAGCCGTCTGTCAATGCGGATGGTCGCCTCATCTGGTACCACGTTTGTATTAATGCCGCCAGAAATTAACCCTACTACGAGATTAGGAGAATCGATTCCAGGTACATTTGATTTAATTTTTGAAAAACCTTTTCTGTATTCGTATAATGCACTTAATACGCCGGTCATGGCTTCAAGGGCGTCGTGGCCATATTGCGGTTCAGCAGCATGGGCAGATTTCCCCTTCAATTTCACTTCCAAATGAAGACAGCCGTTATGGGCATTCACCAACGAATAAGTGAATCCTGGGCAAATTGCCATATCCGGGTTAATTAGTCCTTTATCAAGCAGCCATTTTGGCCCAATGTCACCGCCAGTTTCTTCATCAAAAGTGAACGCAAGAGAAATTTTTCCCTTTAGGTCAGCCTGCAGCTTTCTTAAAGCTAGAACAGCAAATGTATAGGAAGCAATGTCCGATTTTGACACAGCAACGCCGCGGCCATACATTTTTCCATCGACCACGTTACCGCCATACGGATCTTGGGTCCAGCCAAGTCCCGGTGGCACTACGTCGCCATGAGAATTTAGGGTAATTTCAGGACCTTCACCGCTTCCGAACGTGGAGTATGCGACCACATTGGATGCTCTAATCATTCCAACTGCCTTCACTTTTTCTTCTTCTACTTCATTAAGTGATACGTTTTCCAATCCAAAGCCATCGAGGCGCTTATAGATATGTTCAGCAATTGCTTGGCAATCTCCTGGGGGATTATCGGAAGGGATTGAAACAAGCTCTTGCAAAAACTTAATTAGTTCAGCCTGGTTTTCCTCAATATAATTGATTAATTGCTGCTTCTCTGCGCTTAATGTGTTTGTTTTCAATTTACTTTCTCCTTTTCCATATTTGAATTTTTAACTGTTAATTGGATCACAGTATCCAGCAAGACTTTGGCACCCATTTCAATGTCTTTTACGGCTGCGAATTCAGCAGGGTTATGGCTGATTCCTTCTTTGCAGCGGACGAATATCATACCTACCTTTGTAAGTTCTGCCATCGCCATGGCGTCATGACCTGCTCCGCTGATTAAAGAAATGGTCCTCATCCCATTTGAGAGAATAGACGATTCAATGGCAGCGATAATGTTTGCGTCACATAGTGTAGGGTCGGTTTCCATTATTTTTTCAACCTGGAAAGAGAGATTGCGTTTCTGGCAGATGGTGTTCGCGACATGAAGAATTTCGTCAATTACCCTTGATTTTCGGACTGCATCGGTATCACGAATATCAAGTGTTCCTGTCACTTCCCCTGGGATGACATTGCTTGCCCCCGGATTTACCTGAAGCTTTCCGACAGTTGCGACAATCGGCGCGTTTTCTTTAGCTAATTTTTCTATTGCTAAAATGATTTCTGCCGCTCCAGAAAGAGCATCCCTGCGAAGGTCGAGGGGCACGGTTCCCGCATGACCAGCAAAACCGGTAACTTTAAAAGAAAACCTGGAGGCACCGGCTATTCCGGTTACCACTCCACATGGAAGGCCTTCTTTTTCTAGTACGGGACCTTGTTCAATATGAAGTTCTATGTAACCAAGAACATCATTTGCATGTCTTGCGGCTGATTTGTATTGATACGGTTCTAAGCCCAATTCCTCAAGAGAACTTGCCAGGGTGATACCTGTTTCATCTGTAAGCTCTAATGTTTGTGGAGAAAAGGTTCCGGCGATGGCTTTGCTTCCAAGGAAGGTGGAGTGAAATCTGACCCCCTCTTCATCGCTAAAGCCGATGACCTCGATTGGGTGGTCCAGCCGTGTGTCATTTTCATAAAGTACCTGAACAATTTCGATTCCGGCAATAACACCTAACATCCCGTCATATTTTCCACCGTTAATAACGGTATCAAGATGGGAGCCAATCATTAACGCTGGTGCGTTTGGTTTTGCACCTTCGTAGCGGCCAATTATATTATTGAGATTGTCGACACGAACCTTCATGCCGGCATCACTCATCCATTTTTTCACCAAATCTTGGCCTCTTTGAAACTCTTTTGTAAATGATAGTCTCGTTACCCCATTTTTTGTTTCAGAGATTTCAGCTAATTCCTCCAGCCTTTGCGATATTCTTTGGCCACAAATCTGTCCTTTTTTTATCTCCAAACAAATCACCCCTTGTCTGGTCAATTTTTGTTGCTTATTACAAAACCTCGTTTCACATTGTTCGTGATTTTATTTTATCATCACAAAATTAAAATAGCAAGATTTTTCAGATAACTAATTTTATATAATAATTGTGCTTTAAATGTTAATATTATTATTCTATTTGATTCCATAATTTCCTTTTTGCTACAGATAAATGCGGTTGTTTTTTTTTGTGAGAACTATCAAACTTTTAGGCAAAAAAAAACACCGCCGTCATCGACAGCAGCATTTAATTTATGCAATTTTCGTTTCAAAAACCAATAACTTAAGTTTTTTTCTGGCCCGGTAGATCTTTGTTTTTACCGTATTAGGGTTCAATTGGAGTACATTTGCGATTTCCTCTTCTTTTAAACCTTTTGTGAACTTAAGCATCAGTAACTCCTGCTGCTCATATGGCAGCGTCCCGATTGCCTCATTGATCTCTTCAAAAAGCAAACCTGTCTCTACTTCCTGCTCCACATTCTGTTTTGTTTCTTTGCCCATAAGTTCAAGCAAATCGTGTTCAAAAGGGACAGCTTTTTTTCTTTTCTCACGTCTGATAAAATCAATGGCAGTTCTGGCTGCAATCACAGATAGCCAAGCTCCCATTTTTCCTTGCTCTTCAATCGTTCCCGCCTTATTCAACGCTTTAATGAACGTTTCTTGAACGACATCTTCAGCGTGAAACCGGTCCCTCGTAATGGAATAGCTAATCACAAACAACCGTTTATAATAGAGCGAATAAAGCTCTGTGAAATCCAGTTCCATCTCCCTTTCCCTTTCTAACGCTATTTTTTTCCTGCGTTTAATCCCCAAGCAGCAAAGTAATGATGACCTTAAATAAATCGCCGTCCGCTTCAATATCCAATTTCCCATCATGCAGGTCGATAATTGATTTGACAATGGCAAGACCGAGACCTGACCCGTCGGTATGGCGGGAAGTATCGCCGCGCTTGAAGCGTTCAAACAACTCATCGACATTATCGCTCAGTTCATATTTGGAGACATTTTTAAACGTGATGAGGGCTTGGTGTTCCACAGTTTTAATGGAAATATAGACACGTGTATTTTCAAGCGAATATTTCAGGATATTGCCAATTAAGTTATCAAAAACTCTCCACAGCTTTTGGCCGTCGACAAGGGCATAAATCGGCTGCCCTGCTTGGTTAACCCGGAATTGCAGGCTGGATGCACGAATCGTTTCATCATATTCTGCGAGGGCCTGCTGCAATAGCTGGTTGAGGTCCACTTTTGCCTTTACCAACTCAACACTGCCACTTGCCATTTTTGATACCTCAAACAGGTCATCGATCAACACCTTTAATCGCTTTGATTTTCGGTCAATTATTTCGAGGTATGCTGTTTTTTCCTCCTCCGACACATCATTTCCCTTTAATAATTCCGTATAGGTAATGATGGAGGTCAGAGGCGTCCTAAGATCATGGCTGACGTTGGTAATAAGTTCCGTTTTTAATCGTTCACTCTTGGCCTGCTCGGACTGAGAGTGCTTCACACCCTGCTTCAGGACATTAATATTGCCTGCCAATGTAGCCAAAACGGATTTCCCGGTTACATCAAGGTCCTCCCCAAGTTTTCCAGCCGCCAGCTCATTTGTTTTTTGGACAATCCGATTAAAATAACCCACTTTTTTGACCAAAAACATTCCAAGTGGAAACCCTGCGCCTGCTAACAGAAAAATATACAAGATAACAAATATAGGATTCATCGCCACCATCAACGCCGCCGCACCAATGAAAAACACCCCAGTAAGCAGAATGAACATCTGCATTCCTGTGCTTTGATCAAGAAACGCTTCGACTAAGGCCGCACGGACGCTTTTGAAAACCTTTTTGCCGCCCTGCCATGTTTTTACCGATAAACTCTTCTTCCATTCTTCTTTCACATTGGTCCAACTTTTCAGATCCACCTGTAAAAATTTACGCTGCACATGGGTGATAGCCACAAAAATGGCGGTCCCAAGCAAGGCGAATACGATTTCGCTTGCTAATATATAAAGATTGTTATAGATATTATAAAAATTTTCATTGACTAGAAAGATAAATATTATGGACAATAGGGCGGTGATCAGAAATAGGCCCACTCTAGTATCAATCGGAAGCTTGTTATAGATAGGCCGCCAGCTTTCCACTTGCGCATTTACAGCCGTCATTTTTTTTGAAAAATAAAGGCTTAACAGCAAGCCAATAATGCCTGCCAAGCAGTAACTCAGGATAATGAGCTGATTGCGTTTAAAATCCTTGTACTGCTCCATCAGAGGGGACGATGCAGAAAGCGTTTTGGCAATTCCGATTTGGCCTTCAATCGTTTTCTGTGAGTTGATGCTCAACACGTCCGCCAAGTCCTCGTATCCTCCGGGACCATAATGAAGATAAGAATCACTTGAAATGCTAAAGTTGGTTAAATAAAGCATATCTTTTTGTTTAAGCGGATTTTCATTATTTTGATTGCTATAAACTTTTCCGGTTTCTGGGTCTTTAAAATAGTAGGTTAATTCTTTTTGGTATCTTAAAAAATCATACTTGAATTGGTCTCTTTTCTTAAAATACTCATCAATTTTCGTTTCTTTTTCTTTGACCACCTTTGGCCTGACCCAGTCATCGCTGGCAAAATTGTTGCTGATGTCCTCTATTTTTGCATCTCTTTCCTTTATCAAGGCATTGGCTATCTCTTCATTTTTCGCTGCTTGAGCATCTTGAATGCGAGATTCATATTGAGCCCGGATGTTGGAAATTTGCTGATCTAAACCACCATAGCGGAACCGATGCTCATCTATATCGTCTTTCGTAACGGTAATCGCGGCTTTTGCCTCTTCAGGCGTAGTTTCGTTTAACTCAAACATGCTTAAATATCCCGCGAATTGATCAAGCTCACTGTGAAATTCCGGCGTATGGAAAAAATCGCGATTCATATATTTGGTACCCGTGGAAATTAGGGCCAGAATGCCGCTTAACGAGAAGGTTAACAGAAATGCCCAAAGATAAATCAAAATACTACTTTTCCATTTTGTAGCCAATGCCCCACACCACCTTTAAAAATCTTGGATTCTTCGGATCAATTTCAATTTTTTCACGGATTTTCCGGATGTGAACAGCCACTGTATTTTCTGCATTGTAGCCTGGTTCCTTCCACACCCGCTCGTAAATTTCATCAATGGAAAAGACCCGGCCGGCATTGGTCATTAACAATTCGACAATCTTATACTCTATCGGCGTCAGCTTGACCGGCTCCCCATGTACCGTCACTTCTTTTGCTTCTTGGTCTAGGGTAAGACCGTTTAAATCGATTACTTTTTTAATTCCGCCATATGTACCTAATGTGACATACCTGCGCAGCTGGGATTTCACGCGGGCGACAAGCTCCATCGGGTTGAACGGTTTTGTGACGTAATCGTCAGCCCCTACCTGGAGCCCCAGAATCTTATCTGTGTCCTCACTTTTCGCGCTTAAAATAATGATTGGGATATTTTGTTTTTCGCGGATTTTAAAGGTTGCGGAAATCCCATCAAGCCGAGGCATCATAACATCAAGGATAATCAGGTGAACGGTGTGTTCATTTAATATTTCGAGCGCCTCAATCCCATCCTTTGCCTTGAGGACGATGATCCCTTCATTTTTGAGGTAAATTTCGATGGCATCGCGAATTTCCTTTTCATCATCCACTACCAGCACAAAATAATTGTTCATATCTCTCGCCTTCTTTCTTGCTTCAACATGTCTATATCGTAAACAGCAAATCTTAAATTCAAGTCAGGATAAATCTTAAGAATTTCTTAAGGTTTTATGATTATTCCTTTTTAGGGAAAAACTGCAAAATCTATCATTCTTAGAATAGCAGTGTTCGTTCAAAGAATAAACCTGTTCTTTGTTGCAGACTTTGATTCAATCACCCAATAAAAAAAGCTGCCTCCATGACAGCTAATAATTAATATGCATTTGTAGAGATTTTCGTAATGACTAGGATGAAGAATTGAACTCCTCAGTCGTTATTAACACTTCATAACGACCGGAACGGCAATCCATTTACTGCTTCGGGTGTTATGCGCTTTTTTAAAGACCAGAATGGCAATTCATCTACTGGTTCATGCGTCGCTCTTTTTATTAAATATCATAATCTACCAAATTTCTTCAGCACTCCATAAACTACATAAAAAATGAGCTGTACAATAAATACCAATGAAGGAACCACGAGTTCCCATAGAAGATAATCCCATCTGAAAATTGTAAATCCTGTGAGGTCGTTTTTATAACTAATTATTGAATAAATATGGTAAAGGACATTTTGTGCAGCCATTAGCGAAAACCATATCCAAAATAGAAATCTATTAGAGCTTTTCTTTAGCAGCTTAAAAGAGACAATTAAGGAAAAGATAACAACAAAATAGATAACTACCATGAGTTCCCTATCCCCGCTATGTTTCGGGATAAAGACTGTTCCTGCAAGGACAAGCCAGACCAAATACTTCACCATAATGTCCGCCAAAATAATCAGCCAATATTTCAGAGCTTATTCCTCCAATAATTTCCTATTATTAATATAAAAATACCACAGTCAGCTTGTACTGTGGCATTAAAATTGAAATTATACCTAATCAAACAATTTCCTAAACTCGCCGTATCCTTCCTCTACTAGCTTTTCCTTTGGAACAAACCGAAGAGCTGCGGAATTTATGCAATACCTTGCTCGGTCAGGGCCGGGCCCATCATCGAATACGTGTCCTAAGTGGGAATCCGAGGTTTTCGCGCGAACCTCAATTCGCCTTAACCCGTGGGACGTGTCAAACCTCTCTTCAAGCTCGATGCGCCGTAATGGCCTTGTAAAGCTAGGCCAGCCGCAGCCTGCATCATATTTATCTGTCGAGCTAAACAGTGGTTCTCCCGAAATGATATCAACATAGATTCCATCCTCTATATAATCCCAATACTCATTTTTAAATGGCGGTTCGGTTGCGTTATTCTTTGTTACTTCGTATTGAAGCGGCGTTAATACCAACCTAAGCTCCTCGTCTCTTTTCCGCTTTTTCCAATTTTCACGAATGAATTTAGCCCGTCCTGAAGCTTCGAAATAATGATTATAGTGAAAAGGTATTTTCTTATAATAATTCTGGTGTTTATCCTCAGCCGGATAAAACGGACCTGCCGGCAGAATCTCGGTTACAATTGGCATCTGAAAACGCCCGCTCACTTCCAATTCAGCCTTCGATGCTTCCGCCAATTCCTTTTGTTTTTCGTTAAAATAAAATATTGCTGTTTTATATGCCTCTCCCCTGTCACTGAATTGTCCTCCGGCATCAGTGGGGTCGATTTGCTGCCAAAAAATCTGGAGCAATTTTTCATAAGGGAAAATGGTCGGGTCAAACGTAATCTGAACTGCTTCATAGTGTCCGGTTGAATTTGAGCGTACATCATCATAAGTGGGATTTTCCTTATGCCCGCCCGTGTAGCCAGATATGACCTCTTTAATCCCAGGCTGTTCATCAAACGGCGATACCATGCACCAAAAGCAGCCGCCCGCGAAGGTTGCCTTTTCGAGTTGTTGAGATATTTGGATCTCCCTCCTTGAGTTTATTACTATTACTAATTGTATCAAAAGGACTGACAGATTTTAATTTTACCATTTTTTACAAATGCTTTCCGAATAGGATGAAATATTTTCCCAATTAAAGCTTTTACTTTCCAAAATGAAACAATTACTTTCCAAACTAACCACTATACTTTCCACTTTTAACAAAATACTTTCCAACCGCAAAATAAACAAAGAAAAGGCACCTAAACCAAAAGGTGCCTCCCTACATTAAATAGCCTTCTTTTCCTGTTCCTGACCGCTGCTAATTTGCCCCTGATTTGCTGGTCTCTTTGACCAATACGTAGCTAGAATTGGACCTGTAATATTGTGCCAAACCGCGCCACAAACACTTGGGATAGCGGCTAAGGGTCCAAAATGGGCAGTTGCCAGTGCCACACCCAATCCAGAGTTTTGCATACCGACTTCGATTGAAATTGCCCTGCGGGTCCCCTCATCAAGCTTCAAGACAAGAGCAGTTAAATAACCAAGAAGCAAACCAAATGCGTTGTGTAGCATGACTGCAGCAAAGGTTAAAAATCCAGCGGATGCGATACTATCGGCACTTCCCGAAACAACCGCAGATACAATCAAGATAATTGCAACAACTGAAATCAACGGTAACACAGAGTTACATTTCTCTACCACTCCAGGTAGGAATTTCCGAATCACAATTCCTAAAATAATTGGAAAAATAATGACTTGAACGATTGACATAAACATCGCCATTGGATCAACAGGCATCCATTTCCCGCCTAGCAACAAGAAAATTGCTGGCGTTGCGATTGGTGCCAAAAGTGTGGAAATGGATGTCATCGTAATCGATAGTGGAACATTCCCTTTTGCAAGGTAAACCATGACGTTTGATGCCGTTCCGCCTGGGACGGATCCTAAAAGAACAAGCCCAGCAGCCAATTCAGCAGGTAAATTCATAAAATAGGCAATCAAAAACGCGGTAACCGGCATGATAATAAATTGGGCACATACCCCGATAATAACAGGGATTGGTTTGGTGATAACAAGCTTAAAATCCACTGCTTTTAAGGTTAGACCCATACCGAACATGACTACGCCCAACAAAATCGTAATATAACCTTTGAACACTAAAAATGGAGCAGGTGCAATAAATGCAATAGTAGCAATTAAAATTACCCACACAGCAAAATATTTTCCAGCAATCGAACTAATAGATTCCAATATTTTCATCAGAATAACTCCCTCTTCACTTTGATTAGTTTATTTGGATTCAAGAGGTTTTCTGGGTCCAATGCTAGTTTGATTCTTTCCATCACCTGCAGCGCTTGTCCGTGCTCCCGCTCCTGATATTTCTGTTTCCCTACTCCGACTCCATGCTCACCAGTACAAGTACCGCCTCGTTCAAGAGCATCAATCACGATGACTTCATTGAATTCTTCTGATTTTCTAATTTCTTCAGGGTTATTCATATCAATCATGATGAGAGCATGAAAATTTCCATCGCCGACATGCCCCACGATGCCTCCTGGCAAATCTAATTTATTTAAAGCTGCTCTTGCATTATCAATGGCTGCTCCCAAATCTGAAATTGGTACACAAACATCTGTTGTCATCATTTTTTTACCAGGATAACCGTGAATAAAGGCATAGGCCAAATTATGACGGGCTTCCCATAGCTGATTTAACGCAGCCTGATCGGTTTCGTATTCAATGCCTTCGCAATGATAGTCGGAGACGATTTCCTTCATAAATTCCACGTCCTGTTTTAAGCCTGCCTCATTTCCGTGAAATTCCATAAACAATGTTGGCTGTTCCTTATAATTCGTGTCGTTAAACAAGTTTACTTGTTTCATAGAGGGTTCGTCGACAAGCTCCACACGAGCAACAGGAATTCCTGCCTGTAAAATGCCAACTACCGCCGAGACGGCATCTTGGACGGACGGAAATGATGCTCGCGCTGCCATCACATATTCCGGAATACCGTAGACACGCAACGTTAACTCAGTGAAGCAGCCGAGCGTTCCTTCAGACCCGACAAACAATCCGTTTAAATGCAAGCCGGATGAAGATTTTTCCGCTAAGTTACCCGTATGTATAACTGTACCGTCTGCAAGAACAACCTCTAAATCACGGACTTGGTCGCGCATTACTCCATATCTGACTGCTGTCGTACCACTGGCATTCGTTGCTGCCATACCCCCTAAAGTTGCATCCGCTCCAGGGTCAACGGAGAAAAACAGCCCATATTTTTTGAGTTCTTTATTTAATTGGGTACGTGTAACTCCCGGCTGTACTCTCACGAGGAAATCATTTTCCCTTACTTCTAAAACCTTATTCATAAGAGAAAAATCTATCGTAATTCCGTGATCATATGGAATGACGTGACCTTCTAAGCTGGTTCCTCTTCCAAATGGCACGACCGGTACTTTGTATTGACTAGCCAGTTTCATTATCTTGATTACTTCTTCTGTCGAAGCAGGAAAAACAACTACATCCGGCATACTTGGGGTATGATACGATTCATCCTTGCCATGCTGCTCTCTAATCGTTTCATTGATGGATACTTGTTCAGCTGGTAACACACTTTTCAGCGAAGCTACCAATTCTTCGGTTGTTAACATTACTTTCACCTGATTCCTCTTAATTTCCAAACAATAGGTCATACCAATTTTTAATCACTTGGAATTGGTCCAACCTTTAATTTATTATAGTGAATAGTCTGAAAAAATCAACCATTTTGAATTATAAAATTGTAACTGTTGAAAAAATTTTTGTATGATAATATTATGATGGTTGGTGAAATTGAGAGGAATGAAAAAAGACATGCAGCTGCCAAGGAAAAAAGCATATGAAGTGGTCATTGATCAAATAAAAGAATCTTTTTTAAATGGAAAACTTCCTCCTGGAGACAAGCTGCCAACGGAGAGAGAACTTGCGAGTCTTTTTAATATCAGCCGGACATCGGTAAGAGAGGCATTGCGGAAGCTGGAGATTGAGGGATTAATTGAAATTAGACAAGGCAGCGGGACCTTCTTAAAAGCAAACCCTATACAAGATACGAAGAGTGATTTTTCCTTCTCTATCGTAAATAATAAAAAAAAATTAATATTTGAAATGCTTGAGCTACGCCGCGTTTTGGAGGTAGAATGTGCCTTTTTGGCATCACAAAGAGCCACAACCGATGACCTGGAGCAAATCCTTGATTCACTGGAATTAATGAGAAATTCCAATGATGATGTGGAACTTGGGCTTCAAGCAGATGTTAATTTCCATAAGAATATTGTCTGCGCTTCCCATAATTCCATCTTTTTACAGTTGATTCAGTCGCTTAGCGAACGTATGGAAGATACCATTCGGGCTACCCGAAAACTACGTTTGACTGATTCCGAAAGTGTAGAAGATACGTTTGATGAACATAAACAAATTTATTTAGCCATCGCCACAGGAGACTCCCTTCTAGCCAAACAGCTGATGGAAAAACATATTTCTCAGATACGAAAAGAGATGACTGAATTTTTCTTGGAGCAGAACAGAAATAGTTAAATACCTCAAATAAACCTTCCAAATCTACATGATTGGAAGGTTATTTATTACGCTTTAGAACGGTATTCGTTTTATGTTTTTTGGGGTTTACGGAAATTCAAGGTAACGGATCCTTTATCTATATTAAAACCATTCGAATCCGATTTCCAGACGGGTCACTGGTCTCTACAAATCCATCTTCTTCTCTTACAGATGCGCCCAACTCTCGAACCCGCATTACAACCTCTTCCCTCGCAGCTTCATCCGGAAAAACAAGAGTATACCAATTAAGTCCCACACTATTACTTGGTGGTGTCGGTGCGCCATCCCCCTGCCAAGTGTTGATCGCAATATGGTGGTGGTACCCTCCTGTCGACAGGAATACTGCTTGCGGATAATAACTTACAATTTCAAAACCTAAACCTTTAGTATAAAATTCCTCCGCTTTTTTCAAATCCCCAACATGAAGATGAATATGCCCCATGATCGTTTCCGCAGGCAGACCAGTCCATTCCGCATTACTTTCAGCAAGAATACCATTCCCATCCAGTTGTTCTGTGGCCATGGAAACAAGTCCGTTGTTCCAGGTCCATTCACTCGAAGGACGGTCCCGATAAACTTCTATCCCATTTCCGTCAGGATCGTTTAAATACAATGCCTCACTTACATAATGATCAGCAGCTCCTAACGGGTAACCAGTCTCAAGCAAATGGCGTAAAAACACTGATAAATCTGCACGCGTTGGCAAAAGAATTGCAAAATGATAAAGACCGGAAGTACGTTCCGCCTTCGGGATCACATCTTCAGGCTGCTCCAGTGTTAATAACGGTGTTTTTCCATCTGTTGTTAAAACCGCACTGCGGTCTGATCTTTTCAATATCCGCAAACCAATAATATTCAGATAAAAAGTAAGCGAGTAATCCAGATTTTTTACGTTTATGCTAATTTCTCCTACATAAACATTAGGTTTCTGATGGAATTTTTCCATTTTCCTCAATCCTTTTTTACTTATTTTAGGTTTTTTTCTCAAAAATTATTATCTCGATTTGAAGATATACTAATTCAAAATACAGAATGTGTAAAGTAACTATTCATTAAAAAAAGAGGAGCTATAACTCTCCTCCATTATTGTTTCCATACAATCAATAAAATTTTATTTATAATCACAATAATCCCTAGTAACCAAGCAATCTCATTTTTTCCAAGCAGAGCAAGCAATAAGACCGGCAGGCCAAACACGATTATTTCCAAGAATAAATGAAAAGGTTCAGCTAATTTAATCGGTGCTTTTGGGGACCCCAGCAATCCCCATATTACAGCCAAAACTAAAGGGCCAACAACCGCGAGAATCCATCGAACAACAAAATTGTTTCCTGTTTTATACCCCCAATAACCCACTGCATAAAGTGAACAAAGTTCTAATAAAAATCGCAACACCAGATTAAATGACTTGAGACCAACAAGCAAGCTCATTTACAAAATCCCCCGTTCATTTGGATTATTAACTTATTCAGATTACCTAAACTATTCATAATAACATTTTAACTAATTGAATTAGTTTTATCAAGAGGTTTTTATCTTACCTTGCAATAAATTTTGTTTTCAGTTAATTAAAAACATTTAGTCTTGGAAGAACTCAAACAAGAGATTTCATTTTTAAGGGGGAACGAGGATGAACTGGAAAATCCCCCTTAGTTATATATCGATAATAATATTATGTTAACTGAAAGGAAGAAAGGGACTAGGGGATTCCATGATCGGTCAAATGCTCATCCGCTATGCCATTTTAATTTGTTTTGTTAATACTATTTAAAGAGAGCTCCACCATATTTTGGCGGGGCTCTCTTGCTCCCAATTATTCTTCATCTAAAAGAAGAAATACATCTTCCCCTTCTATAATTGTTTAATAGCTTTTCACACATCCAATATCGGGCTTTTGAACTTTTCCATCATGCAAACAAATTTTCCAATCATGCATCGGACAAAAGACAAACTCACCGCTTACGATTCCTTGACTTAATACTCCCCCACGGTGTGGACAACGATTTTCAACTGCCCGAAAAATCCCATTTGATAATTTGAAAACCGCCACTTCTTTATCCCCTATTTGAACCGTTTTACCTAAGCGCTCCGGGAATTCATGAACATAGCCAAGTGGAATTTTTGATATGCTTTTATTCACAGGAATTATTCCCCCCTCCACCTATTTATCATCCTTACGACATGACCATGCTTTCAAACAGCTCTTTTCGCACTTTTTGATCCTCAGTAATTTCTTTCCAAGGGTCCCTAATGACTGATAGAGCCTCTTCCATTCTGGCGTTTAATGCTGCACGTTTTTCCTGATCATCTAACACAGCCCGGACATGGTCCAAACCAACATGCTCAATCCAGGCCAATGTTCGTTCTAAATAGTTGGCTGTTTCCCGATATTATTGCAGGTAGGCGCCCGTAATCCCCATAACTTCTTCTTCCGTTTTTACTTTGTACAATATGTCTCCCCCGCGAATGTGGGTTCCCCCATTTCCGCCGACATAAATTTCCCAGCCGCCATCTATTCCGATAAAACCAATATCTTTGAATCCCGACTCAGCGCAGCTTCTAGGACAGGCAGATACGGCCATTTTTACTTTATGAGGAGTTTGCAGCCCTTCAAATCTCTTTTCCAGCATGATTCCCAGACTGATTGAATCCTGGGTGCCGAAACGGCAAAACTGATCTCCGACACAGGTTTTTACCGTCCGAAGCGATTTTCCGTAAGCAAACCCGGACGGCATGTCCAAATCCTTCCATACTTTTGGCAGGTCTTCTTTTTTGACCCCAAGCAAGTCAATTCTCTGTCCCCCTGTTAATTTGACTAATGGAATATCATATTTATCAACTACGTCTGCAATCCTCCTTAGGTCATGTGAATTTGTCACACCTCCATACATCCGTGTAACGACTGAATATGTTCCATCTTTTTGAATATTCGCATGCATACGCTCATTCACAAAACGCGATTGTTTTTCATCTTCATAACCGGTTGGATTAACCATTCCCAAATAGTAATTTAGAGCAGGGCAGCATTTCGAGCAGCCTTCTTCCGTGATCCAACCCAGGACAAACATAACTTCTTTTATGTGGGTCAACCCTTTTGTTTTAATTTCTTCAATCACTTCATCTCTTGATAGTGATGTACAGCTGCAAATCGGTTCTTTTTGTAAAGAGACATCAGCCTCGGATCCTAAGGTAATCTGTAAAATCTCTGCTACAAGTGGTTTGCAGCCTCCGCAGGAACGGCATGCACTCGTACATTCCTTAATATCATTGACGGTCGAACAGCCTTTTTCCTGGATTGCTTCGATGATAGTACCTTTTGACACGCCATTACAGCCGCATATAATTTCTTCATTGCTCATGGCAGCAGTCAGACTGTCTCCGGAATCCTCACCATTTTGGTTTAAAATGGCCACTTTTGTTAAATCGGAAATGTCTGTTTTCTTTTGAATTATGGAAACTAAACGGTTTCCTTCGCTGCTGTTACCAAATAGAACAGCACCGACAATTTGATCGCCGGATAAGACGATTTTCTTGTAAATGTTATTTTGTTCATCAAAGACTTTGATGGCTTTTTTTTCTTTATCCTCATAAAAGTCACCGGCTGAAAAAACTTCAGCACCCGAAACCTTTAACTGGGTAAATAAAATAGAGCCTTTATACGGTTCCGTTCTTACCTCTGAGATTTGTTTGGCTAAAATTTTTCCTTGTTCGTACAAAGGTGCCACTAAACCATAGGCAATTCCGTTGTGCTCTGCACACTCGCCAACTGCATAAATATGAGGGATATTCGTTTCCATGTAGTCATTGACAACAATGTCCACTAGTGATGAAATAATCGAATATCCCACATTATTTCATAAAAATCGGATAAAGAAATTAAATGCGTTATATTTTCTAACATAAAAAATTCCATGTTAGATGACCTTACAGATTTTGAGACAAAACAAAATTGACCTATTATTCTTGAAAACAGCAAGGGGATTACGAAAAGCACTTAATGAGGAATGGAGGCATGGGGATGAAAAAAGTAATTGGTTTTTTTACGTTTACTGAATTGGTAGCTAAAGTGATTTTCTCAAAAAAACAAAATATCGGATGGTAGATTCCTTAAGACGCAGAAGACACAAGGAAGGAGTGTAATAAAATGAGATTAATAGAATTAAGGAAAAGCGGGCATGCCCCCTCGCTTCTATCATCGTTTCTATACTTTGATGTCAGTTTCATGGTTTGGGTAATATTAGGTGCTTTAGGAGTCCATATTGCAAATGACTTTAATCTATCACCTTCTGAGAAGAGATTCATCGTTGCTATCCCGATTCTTAGCGGCTCATTTTTCCGCCTTATTTTCGGGGTTTTAACAGACCGGATTGGTCCCCGAAAAACAGCCATTTTCGGAATGTGCTTCTCATTGATTCCCCTCGTGTGGGGCTGGCAATTCGGAGATACTATAGCTGAACTTTATTTGATAGGCATCTTACTTGGTGTAGCTGGGGCAAGCTTTGCTGCAGCCATTCCGATGGCGAGCCGCTGGTATCCACCGCATTTGCAGGGGCTGGCAATGGGGATTGCAGGTGCCGGAAACAGCGGTACACTCTTTGCTACATTGTTCAGCCCTCGTTTGGCTGAAGCTTATGGCTGGCATAATGTAATGGGACTGGCCTGTATCCCGCTTTTAATTGTTTTCATCGTTTATATCATTTTGGCGAAAGATCCTCCTTCCCAACCAGAATCTAAACCAATAACGGAATATTTGCGAATTTTCAAACAAAAAGACACTTTGTATTTTTCCTTGTTTTACAGCTTTACTTTCGGCGGATTCGTGGGACTATCCAGCTTTCTGGGCATCTTTTTCGTAGATCAATACCACTTATCAAAAGTTCAGGCGGGCGATTTTGTAACCCTTTGTGTAGCTGCCGGTAGTTTTTTTCGCCCAATCGGGGGTTTTATTGCGGATAAAATAGGCGGGGTTCGGCTGCTTACCTTTTTATTGATTGCAGCAGCACTCAATATGTTCGGTGTAAGCCAGCTTCCTGCCCTTTATTTGGCGATAACTTTTTTAATTATCGGCATGCTTTGCCTCGGAATGGGCAATGGCGCGGTATTCCAATTAGTTCCTCAACGGTTCTCAAAGGAAATTGGTATGATAACCGGCATTGTCGGGGCAGCTGGAGGGGTTGGCGGATTTTTTGTCCCGAATATTCTTGGTACACTCAAACAAGTAACCGGAACATACCAAATTGGTTTTATCGTTTATGCAGTCTTGGGTGTGGCTGTACTGATTGTCCTTGCCAATGCTCAGCAATCATGGCGAAAAAAATGGATTTCAAATGAAGCTTCGATAAAAATTTAATCTTTTCGTTAAGGTTGGTAACCTTTGATAAAAGAAATAAGCCAGTAATATCGGATTTCGATATACTGGCTTTTAAATTATACCGCATCCCTGGAAACTTTTTTCCCTCCGCTTGGAGCTAAGGTGATACCTGTTGACTCTTCAAAATTGTACAAGCTGGCAGGCAAATCCGCGAATCGCTCTAATTCGTTATAGGCTGGAATACCGTGAAAGGACATATCCAATCCTTCTTCTTCCTCTCGTTCCGTCGCCCGGAGTCCAACCGTTTTCTCGCATACAAAAGCCATAAACGATCCGCAGATAAGTCCCCAAATAACTACAGCTGCAGCACCCAAGAGTTGAATTTTAATAAGAGAAAAATCCCCTGAAGTGAATAACCCATGAGACTGATCAAACAATCCAACCGCGATGGTGCCGAATACACCATTAAACCCATGAACCGCCACTGCACCTACAGGGTCATCGACTTTTAAATAGTCCACTAATAACGTTGCGTATATGACAATGATACCGCTGATAATACCAATGATGATTGCACTCCATTGCGAAACAAAGGCACATCCTGCTGTTATAGCCACTAACCCAGATAATACCCCATTGATCATCATACTCGGATCCGCTTTACCAAACTTCTTCATCGTCATAAAAAGAGCCGCTGTTCCGCCGCTCGCTCCTGCAAGCATCGTATTAATGGCTATAGAAGCAAAGGCTTTATTAGAAGCATCCAAGGTGCTGCCAGTATTAAAGGCAAACCAGCCAAACCACAAAATGAACGTTCCGGCTGAAGCTAAAGGTATGTTACTTGGAGCAAATACATTCGTGCTTCCATCGGAATTGAATCTTCCTTTCCTCGGCCCCAGCCATTTCGCCATAGCAAAAGCTGCAAAGCCACCTACCGCATGAATAGCGGCCGATCCGGCAAAATCCTTCATCCCCAGTTTCGCAAGCCAGCCGTTTGCGCTCCAAATCCAATGTCCGGAAAGTGGATATACAATGATACAGATTAAGGCAGCTGTTAAAATATAGGCTTTAAAGTTCATTCGTTCGGCAACAGCACCAGAGACAATCGAAATACAGGCAACCGCAAAGCCCATTTGAAACAACACGAAGGCCGTGCTCGGCAGGTCAATGGAAAGGGTAATATTTTGCGGATGTCCAAAAAGTGTGGTTCCAAAAAATCCATTAACATCCTTCCCAAACATCACACCAAATCCAATCAGCCAGAAAGCTAAAGCACCAACCGTTAAATCCACAAAAATTTTCATGGTCACGTTTACGGCATTTTTTGTTCGAACCAGGCCAGCTTCGAGTAGACTAAATCCGCCTTCCATAAACAGCACCATTGCCGCTGCAAGGACGACCCAAACCGAATTTAAGTAGATCAGTTCCATGATACTCATCCCTCCTTTTTCTTCAAATCATCAATATCATCATCCGTTTCACCTGTCCGGATGTTATACGCCTCTAAAATCGGATAAACATAAATTTTTCCGTCCCCATCTTCTCCAGTTTGCGCAGCGCCCACAATTGTCCGAATGGTCCGTTCCACCATGTAATCGGAAAGGTTGATCTCCAATTTTACTTTTGGATGGAGGGTCACTTTGTAATTTTTCCCGCGGTATACACCTTGAGTATCTTTCTGCTTTCCTCTGCCAACCACCTGCGAAACGGTAAACCCAGTAATACCTATACTCTTTAACCCTTTTATGGTCTCAGTAAGTCTTTCAGGCCTGATAATGGCTTCAATTTTTTTCATTAAGGTGGACCGCCTTTCTCTATGTTAGCTTTTATAACATATAATGATAAATAATATAACATTCGCAAAATTACTGTCAATTAAAATATAAATATTACAGTCTTTAACCCAATTTAATAAAAAAAGGAGCATCCCCTTTTTCCTAAAAAGAAAAATGCTCCTCAATATTTCACAGCTTATTGGTTTACCTCTTTCAAGCACATTACCAATATACAAAATGTGTAAAGGATAAATTCTATAAAATAACCAGTCAATCAAAGGATTAACTGGTTTCTTTCTTTTTTTTAATTATGCCCCGACCTCTGGCATTTCCAGGCTCTGTTGGCCATTTAGTCCTTTATATATTTGTTCAATTTCATCTCCGGTTAAATCGCCCCGCTTAAGCAGTTCTTCTGCAATCGAGTGGACGAAGGCAGCATTCTCAAGAACCAGCTTTTTCACATTGTTCATTTCATCCTTTAACAGCTGGTTTATTTTTGTACGAAGAGCCCTTAGGCCATCGGCTCGCGACCCTAAGGCAAGCCAACTGAACAATTCATCTCCCATCCCAACAATACCGAGATATGCACCGGCAAGCTCTGTTGCCTGCCGCAGGTCAGATGTGACACCATTTAATTTTTTCCCGAGGAATTCTTCCTCCACCGCCCTGGCGGCAAGACAAACTTGTATTTCTGCAAGAATTTCACTGTCACTGCGGTTATATCTTTCATGGGTTGGTTTCGTTGCCGCAAGACCGAGGGCTCCGCCACGGCGAATGATAGTAACCTTCCAAACTCGTTCATGCGGTTTCAACAGGTACTGTGCCACCGCATGACCAGCCTCGTGATAAGCAACATTGCGTTTTTCATCTTCGCTCATTGAACGAAGCGGCTGTTTGAGCCCCCATTCATATGTTTCCATTGCGTTTCGGAAATCCTCATAGCTCGAAACCTGTGCCCCGCGCTGGTGAGCGATGACAATTGATTCGTTGACAATATGCTTTATTTGGGCTGGACTATAGCCGATGGTGTCTAATGCAGCACGTTCTGGAGTCAGCGACTTATCACGCTTGATTTTTTGAAGATAATAGAAGAAGACGTCGACCCGACCATCATAGTCAGGTGAATCGACCCAAAGCTTTCGGTCGAAACGGCCGGGTCTGAGCAGCGCTTGGTCAAGAACATCCGGTAGGTTTGTCGCTCCAATCGTCAAAACCGGAGGCCGTTCAGCCTTTTTACGCCTTAAGCCTAGCGTGCGCAGAAGCTTGGCAAACCAGGAGCTGTCAATATTCGGGGGATCCATTTGCAGGAGGAGCTCATTTAAAAGGCCGGCGCCGCCCATTCCCATCATCCCTCCCATCATTCCGCCGCCTCCGCCGCCTGATTGACGGCTCATTCCGATGGCATCGATTTCGTCGATGAAGATAATACAGGCGCCATATAATTTTGCAAGTTTTCTAGCTTTTTTATATAAACCCATGACTTTAAGGTTTCCTACACCGAAGAACATATTTTGAAAGCTAGGGGCAGATGCATAGGCGAATGGTACTTGTGCTTCATTCGCTATGACTTGGGCCAAGTAAGATTTTCCTGTCCCAGGGGGTCCGCAAAGCAATAATCCCCTTATAGCTTCGCCCCCCATTTCCTTAAATTCCTTCACACCTTTAAGGAGGGTGACAATACGCTTGGCATTTTCTACAATTTCAGGGTTTCCTCGATAATCATCCCAAGAGGAACCTGTTTCACCTGGCAAGATCCAATAGGTTCGCCCCCTGGCCAGAAACCAAAATAGAGCAACAAACTGAATAATCATAAACATCATGGCAAAAAACAGTTGGAAGACAAAACCTAAAATAGTTATCGCGATATTCCATGCTGCAGGTCCTCCTTTTACCAACAGCATGACTAAAAACACGAAAACCGCAACCCAGAGGATAATTTTCCGCCATTTGACCCACTGATAGTTCCTCAAGGTCTCACATCCCTTCTTAAATTTGTGGAATATTCTATGAAAAATAGGCTTCCATGTTGACAGGAAAGGTGTCAGGCATGAAGAAATATTTTCATCAAAAAAACCCTCCGCAAAGGAGGGTTTCTATAAACCAGATTATTTAAATTTCTTATAAATATCAAATAAATACTTGAGAGAAATGGCGATACCGCCAATAAAATAGAAGGTTACCAGTATCCATCCTGACGGGTCTATTGAGAGCATTGAAATGAGGATATTTAATGGGAAGATGAAGTAGAGGACATCCTTAAGATAGTCTAAAACTAATGTTGGGCTGAATGAGCCTTTCCAAAATGATTTTACAAAAGCTATCAGAAAATCAATAAGCATAAGTCCGAAAGCAGCCCACAACGTATAGAGCATCCAATCTGCAAGTGCAAAAGACATTATTCATCACCTCCTTTCCTACATAATATTCGTGTAGAATTAGCTGGTGAGAATAGTGAAAAACTTTATTATAAACAAAATAGTTTAAAATTAGACAAGATATGAGCACAATAAACGAGAAAAATTTATATTTACTATTTTAAACTAGAGAAGAGGATGAAAATGGATGGAATTAAATAAAGATTGCATGTATTGCATGGAGGATGAAAGACGAGACAATCTTATGATTGAAATAGCCAAACTTGGTGTTTCCACAGTTTTTCTCTTTAAAGAGCAAACCTATAAAGGTAGATGTAATGTAGTATATAAGGATCACGTAAAGGAACTTTTTGAACTTAGTGATCAGGAATTATCTTTATTTATGAACGATGTAAAAAAGGTAGCAGCTGCTGTTGACAGGGCTTTCCAACCTAATAAAATAAATTATGGTGCATACGGTGATACATTACATCATTTACATTTACATGTGGTTCCAAAATATGAAGGAGAAGATAATTGGGGATCAACCTTTGTAATGAATCCCGGCAAAGTTTATCTGACTGACAAAGAATATTCAGATATGATCAAGAAGATTACAGCCAATTTAGATTAATCCTGAAAACAATAATAAAGCCGCCCACCTTGTGAGCGGCCTAAAAGTTTATTTTTGTAAGCCGTTTAGACTTTTCTGAAATTCTATGAAATATTGTAAAGTATCAGGATTCGCTAATGAGCCTGTATTCACTGCCTTTTCAACAGGCGTTCCCATCAAAATTTTCTTGATCGGTACCTCCAGCTTCTTTCCGTTCAACGTTTTCGGCAGTTCCTCAACTACAAAAATTTCATTTGGAACATGCCTTGGGGAACAATCTTTACGAATAGCCTGATTAACTCGGGACCTCACATCGTCAGACAGCTCAGTTCCTTGTTTTAAAACTACGAATAAAGGCATATAGGATTGCTCGGCACTTAGCGGCAGATCGACAACTAAGCTATCAAGGACTTCAGGCACCTTTTCTAGTGCACTATATATTTCACTTGTCCCCATCCGGACACCGCCGCGATTAATCGTTGCATCCGAACGCCCGTATATGATGGCGCTGCCCCTTGAAGTGATTTTAATAAAATCACCATGGCGCCAAATGCCTGGGTACATGTCAAAATAGCTGTCGCGGTAACGCTCGCCGCTTTCATCATTCCAAAAATAAATTGGCATCGATGGCGTCGGCTCGGTAATGACGAGTTCTCCTATCTCATCGGTCAGCTCTTCGCCCTGTTCGTTAAATGCCTTTACAGCAGTACCCAGCGCCCGGCACTGCAATTCCCCAGCATGAACTGGCAGGGTTGGAGCACCGCTAACGATTGAGGTACAAATGTCCGTTCCTCCACTTGTCGAAACGAGCCAAAGGTCTTCTTTCACATGTTCATACACCCATTCAAATCCGCTGACAGGAAGAGGTGACCCCGTTGACCCGATACTTTTTAAATGGGAAAGGTCAAACTGTTCCTTCGGCTTCAGGCCTGCCTTCATGCAAGCCGTAATGAAGCCCGCACTTGTTCCGAACATGGTCATTTTCGAAGATTCGGCAAATTTCCACAATGTATCATAATTTGGATATGCTGGATTACCATCATATAATAGAATCGTTGAACCAACCAGTAAACCGCTTACAACTACATTCCACATCATCCAGCCAGTGGTGGTATACCAGAAGAAACGATCATCTTTAGAGATATTGCTTTGCAGCGCCATCATTTTAAAATGCTCTAATAAAATTCCGCCCTGGCTTTGGACAATCGCTTTTGGTTTGCCAGTAGTACCGGAGGAATATAAAATCCACAGTGGATGGTTGAATGGAACCTGTTCAAATGCTAATTCTTCCCCGGTGTAAATTTCCAGCGGATGATTCCACAAGACAGCGTTCGTTAACTGTCCGATATTTGGCTCTTCATTTATGTTTCGGATAATGATCGTTTGCTGTAGAGTTGGCAGTTCCGCTTGGATTTTTTTCACCAGTTCAAGGCGATCAAAGTCTTTTCCTCCATACCGGTAGCCATCAACGGCAAACAATACCTTCGGTTCAATTTGCTTAAAGCGGTCAATTACGCTCATGATCCCAAATTCAGGTGCACAGCTTGACCAGACGGCCCCGATGCTGGCACATGCAAGAAAGGCTGTAATCGTTTCATGAATATTGGACGCATACGCTACTACACGGTCTCCCGGCTGAACTCCAAGTGATTTAAGATATTCGGCAATGGCCGCGGTGTTCTTTTTCAATTCAGCCCAGGTTATTTTCCCCTGCGTCCAGTTTTCACTTTCGTATATAATTGCTTCTTTTTCAGGGATTTCATTCCGAAATACATGCTCTGCATAGTTTAAAGTAGCTCCAGGAAACCACTGAGCCCCTGGCATTTTTCTTACCTTTAAAACCTCTTCATATGGCGTTTTCGCCTGAATGTCAAAATAGTGCCAGACGGCAGACCAAAAGCCTTCAATCGAGGTAACTGACCACTTCCATAACTGTTCATATGTATCAAAGTGCAATCCCCGTGTTTCTTCCAGCCATATCATGAATTTTTTCAAATTGGATTCATCCTGGAATTGTTGTGAAGGCTCCCACAACAACTTTCCTTCCATTTTTTCAATCGTCATTGCCATTCCCCCAAATGTCGTGTTCGAATTGTTTTAGCTACACTTACCATATACGAGTTTAGGATAGTAATTTCCTTCTTAATTTTTCAAAAAATGAAAAAACTCTTAAAAGAAAAGCTGCCATGTTGCAGGCAGCTAAAATACGAGGCACCGACTATCGTGTCCAAAATGAAAAATGCATTGAAAAAGTATACAATTATAAATAAAACCTAGATTAAGTTGAAGGATGTAGCTAATGGATTGGAAACCTAACAGAGAATCTAAAATACCCATTTATAAACAACTTGCTTTATATATCGAGAACGGGATTGCGGATGGAACTTTTCCCCAAGATAAACCATTGCCTTCTGAAAGAGGCTTGGCGAAAGAGCTCGGAGTAAACAGAAGCACCATCATTGCGGCTTATGACGAGTTGGAATCAAATGGACTGATTGAGCGAAAAAAAGGCAGTGGAACAACCGTAAGCAAAGATATTTGGGGAATGGCTAAGAACCGTGTTCCAAGCTGGAACAGGTATATTGAGGCAGGCTCATTTCTTCCCAATTTACCTGTAACGCAAAGAATTCACAAAGAGATGGCTGAGCAAAAGTTAATTAATTTAGCCAGCGGCGAGTTATCTCAGGATTTATTTCCTTTAACGTCTCTTAGGGAAATTACTATGCACAGATCCTTTATTGGTACTTTGGGATATGACCATCCACAGGGAAATTTGATACTCAGAGAAACACTTGCTAAGCATGTTAAACAGTTCCGAGGGATCGAAACGAATCCTTCATCTATATTGGTTACTTCGGGAGCACAGCAAGCTTTGCATCTTGTGGTGCAATGCCTGTTAAAACCAGGAGACTCAGTTGCCCTTGAGAATCCTTCCTATCATTACAATCTGCCTGTATTTAAATCTGCAGGTATCAAAACCTATTATTTAAAGGTTGGCAATGATGGGATAAACCCAGACAATATAACCGATTTATATAAAAAACATCGAATTAGGATGATTTTCTTGAATCCAATTTTTCAAAATCCTACGGGAACGCTTTTATCCCTAGAACGGAGGAAAAAGATTCTTGAAATATCATCTGAATTTGGAATTCCAGTGGTGGAGGATGACCCCTATAGTTTGACGCCTTTTTCAATGAAAAAAATCCCAACTCTTAAATCATTAGACCATCATGGAAATGTTTTATATATTAGTTCTTTGACAAAAATTGTTGCCTCCGGGCTGCGGATAGGATGGATTATTGGACCGAAACAGGTCATTGAAAGGTTATCAGATGCCAAACAGCAAGTCGATTTTGGACATGCCAGTTACTCGCAATGGATTGCGAATGATTTTTTAGAATCACATGATTTTAAATCGCATATGAAAAGCTTAGTAAAGAGGTTGGAAAGCCGCAGAGATCAAATTGTTGACAGCCTGGATACGTTTTTAAAAGATCAAGTCGAATTTAAAATCCCTCAAGGCGGCATTCACTTGTGGTGCCGAATTAAAAATGAATGTGATGAAATCAATTTGTTGGAGGAATCGATAAAAAGAGGTGTAATATTTGTCCCTGGTTCAACGATGGGGACTGAAAAGGGATTCGTCCGTTTTACCTTTGCAAGGGAAAATGAGGAAATGATTAATGAAGGAATTCGAAGGTTTGCTAATGCACTTGAGAGTGTTTCAAAGTAAATAGGGCAAATAATAAGACCATCCTTCAAGATGGTCTAATCAACCCCAATATAGATTCCAAGTGAAATTAAAGCGATGCCGATAATAACAACATATATTAAAGTTAAGTTGGTGGTGTTTCTTTTTGTTGATCCACTGTAGTTTTCATCAGGTTTCCTGGTAATTAATAGCGTTGAAACTACAGAAAAAATAAGGATTAAAATTACTAAACCGATCATTATATTCATACCGCACCTCTAATTAAAAAGCTTTTGCTACCTATATAATATCGAAAACATATTGATTATTGACCATCCAATTCATCTAAAATTAGACCATCCACTTTTTTCTTAATAAAAAAGGCCGTTGTTTATACGGGCCCCTATATTATATTTACACGTTACCTCATGATTTTGGGGCGGTGAATCTTACGGAAAAATGGTGTTCACAGTTAAATTAATGAAGGATTCTCCGGGTATATTATAAATATCAGAATGTATTCGGGAGGTAGAAAAAGTGAGTAACAATACCCTATCCTTTTTTGCTTTAGGCGGCATTAATGAAATTGGCAAAAACATGTATGTGATTCAATATAATGACGATATCGTGGTGATTGATGCCGGCGGAATGTTTCCTGATGAAAGCTTGCTTGGAATTGATTTGATCATCCCAGATGTGACCTATTTGGAAGAAAACCGTGAGAAAATCCGTGCTTTGGTTGTGACTCATGGGCATGAAGACCATATTGGAGGTGTCCCTTATTTTTTAAAAAAATTAAATGTACCTATTTATGCAACACGTTTTACGCTCGGTTTGATTGAATTAAAATTGGAAGAGCACAGACTAAAACGGGATACTAAGCTTGTACCGATTGATGCTGATTCAGAGTTAGAATTTGGCGAGATTAAAGTTTCCTTTTTCAAAGTCAGCCATAGCATTCCGGATTGTCTTGGGATTGTTTTCCATACACCAGAAGGAAATGTCGTTCATACGGGGGACTTTAAATTTGATCTAACTCCGGCCAATAACCAATATTCCGATATACATAAAATGGCAGAGATTGGCCAGAAAGGCGTTTTGGCGTTAATTTCGGAAAGTACGAACGCAGAAAGAAAAGGGATCACTCCTTCTGAGCAAATGGTGGGCAGTCATATGTTGGAAGCTTTTCTTCGGGCTACGGGGAAAATTTTCGTTTCGACTTTTGCTTCCAATGTTAATCGTGTGCAGCAAGTCGTGGAAGCCTGTCTTGAGACAAATCGAAAGCTGGCCTTGCTGGGCCGAAGTATGGTGAATGTCGTTGATGTTGCCATTGAACGTGGCTATTTGCATGTACCGGAAGGAATGCTGATAGCAGCAGGCGAAATCGAAAAATTTGCCCCCGAACGAGTCGCCATCCTATGTACTGGAAGTCAGGGCGAGCCAAATGCCGCTCTCGGGCGGCTCGCAAGCGGAAGCTATCGGGATGCTTCGATTTATCCCGATGATACTGTTATTCTAGCGGCATCCCCTATTCCTGGGAACGAAAAGGATGTTTCCCGGATTATCGATAACTTGTTCCAGCGGGGAGCGCATGTTATTTACGGTTCCGGAAGCTCAACCGGTATGCATGTATCGGGCCACGGTTACCAGGAAGATCTAAAACTGATGCTTACGTTGATGAAGCCCACTTACTTTATTCCGATTCACGGCGAATACCGGATGCTTCACCATCACCGGATGCTTGCGGAATCGGTTGGAGTGGAAAAAGGAAATACCTTTATTATCCGGAATGGGGATGTTGTGGATATTCAAGACAGGGTTGCGAGGCAGACAAGATCTGTCCCTGCTGGTGATACATATGTCGACGGCGTGAGTGTAGGTGATGTGGGAGAAATTGTGCTTCGTGATCGGAGGCAACTGTCAGAAGATGGCATGCTAGTAATCGTTTTAACGTTAAGCAAACGGGACCAAAGGATTATCCAAGGACCCGACACGATTACGCGCGGATTTGTGTATGTGAAGGAATCTGAGAATTTGATGAGGGAAATTAACAGCCTTGTCAAAAAGACGGTCAATGACTTACAAGAAGAAAACATTCGGCAATGGAACGTCATCAAACAAAATATCAAGAAGGCTGTAGGACAGTATCTCTTTAAAGAAACGAAAAGAAAACCGATGATATTGCCGATTATTATTGAGATATGAATGTGTAAAAAATTGCCAGGCACCTTCTACCGAGCGCCTGGCAATTTTTGGAGTTTAGAAGTAAAAATTATGATTCTCCAGATATATTTAGAAAATCGCAGATATATTTGGAAGTTCGCAGATATATTTGGAAATTCGTAGATATAATTAAAAATTCGCAGATATCCTTAGAAAATTCGCGGATATAAATGATGATATGCAAGAATGGCGCTATTTTTAATCAAAAACCAATTTCAGATTCGCGATTAAAGCATCTTAACGTGTTCCTGCAACCTCGAAAGATAAGTTTCACTTAAAAAACCGCTCCCGCCACGGATAATTTCCTCGAGATAATGGTCAGGCGGTGCTGTTTCAGGGTCTTTCGAAACGACTATGAATGTTAGTACATCTTGGATTGTCTGGCCATGCATCTTGACATCAATTAATGCAGGCCGGTAGAGGCGAGTATGAACGCCTTCTCGCCGGTATAAATATTCGAGACATTCATATGGAATCTCGTAAACCTTCCCTTCCACAACACCTCCCTCTTCCACAATGTCTGCCCGTCCGCCGTCAGGCAGCTTTTTTGTAAACCGAAGGGTGTAACCCTTAAGCTCTGCAACCCCGGCAAATTTTTGAAAAAAATGGTCAACACCACCGAGCTTAAACCTGGCATGGTCCAAACAGCTGCCATATGCAAAATACAGTACGTTCCTGCTTTGTTTTTCAAACTGATACACCTTCCAGTCACCTAGTAGGATTGGCGTAATTAACATGCTTTCGTTGTGTTTGGCAACCGTGTAGATATAGGCTTCCGTCTTCCCATTGTCATGAAAAATGATTTGTTTTTTACGGTCGTATAAATTGTCGTGACTATGTTCCTCATATTCTTCCAATTCGTCCAGGCTGCATAGATGTTTATCTGAAACCAGGTATAATTCCCCATATACCGGATCCGATTCTGATTCTTTCACCGCCGGATAACCTAGTCCAGTGTCGAAAAGGCTTCCGTTTGCCCAAGCCTGCTCAGCTACAAGCTCTGCCCCCTGCAGCAAATGATGATATTTTTCATTCTTTCTCAATGTTCCATAAACGAAGACATAATGTTTGTTCATTTTTTTCAGCAATCCCTTTCGTTGAAATAAATTCATCCATTCTAAACTTATCTTTACTTCGGCATAAAAATCCTAGATTCCTTTTACAGTTAGAGTAATTTTTTTGGATTCCTTTCTATACATGGACTGCTGGTTTGCTGGAAATAATAGCATTTAGTTAAAGTTAAGGGGGGCATCTTAATGGATCTTAATATTTTTAGAATAATAAATAAAATGGCCGGCCGTTCTCGTTTATTGGATATGATCATGATAACCATTTCGAAAAAAGCTCGTTATGTATATGTATTATTATTAATTATCTTGTGGTTTCGCAATAAGAACTATAAAAAACACTCGCTATTAACGGGGGTATCGGTTGGAGTAACCTATATTATTACTTTCATAATAAAATTTTTCAATTATCAACCAAGGCCATTTGTGAACCATGAGGTGCATTTATTACCTCCTGTGCCAGCAAAAAAGGATTCTTCCTTTCTAAGTAAACATACAGCATTGGCTTTTGCGGCAGCTGTTTCAGTGCTTTTATATCAACGAATATTTGGAAAAATAATGTGGTATTTGGGTATATTTATCGGAATCTCACGGATTTGGATGGGGCACCATTACCCTTATGAAATTGTTAGAAGTGCTGCACTCGGAAGTATAGCTAGTTTCATGGTTCACCTTACGAAAAAGCTGTGGGATCCAATCTTATCCCGATTTATTTATTCATATAATCGTTTTTGCTCCTTTTTAAAATTCCAATTAAAATAATGTTAGCGGGAGCAGCCTTTAGGATTCCTCCCTCTTTTTCATATTTGTTTAATTATGTTTTTGAATAAACCTGCTGATTAGTTGGTTTAAGTTAGGAGCTGACTTCGTTGGTATCTGGTGCTTTTCATATATAAATTTTAATTCATTATTAGGAAGCTTTTCATTTAAAATTTTGGCATATTTATGAAACGATTTATCTTTTTTTCCATAAATCAATAAAACCGGATGATTAATGGTATGTAATTGATTGGTACAATTGTATTGCAAGCTATAATTGTAATATTGTGCGATGTTTCTTGTATCACCATTCAGGGCTTCTTGATACATAGCTTTGAATATTTTTTTATCATCGGAATTGCCCCAGGAAATCGCTAAAGCCAACAAACGTTTGGCTCCTGCTTTGGCAAGTAGCCGTGCCAGAATAATTCTTTTTTCATTATACCAATCATAAACCTCAGACATTCCGCTGATAATAATGGCTCCCAATGCCCTGTCTGGGTTTGTCAATAAAAATTCCAAAGCAATGGAACCTCCGGTGGAATATCCGCAAAGATATGCTTTTGAGATTCTCAGATAGTCCAAGAGATACCGTATGTCATCCGCAATTAACCGATAGGTAAGAGGTTGTTCCGAATAAGAGCTCTGGCCATGGCCGCGAATATCAAAACAAATGACTTTGTAATTTTTCGATAAATCATCCATCTGGTATTTGAAATTAGCGCTTGTGAGCAAGGGAGGATGGATAAAGACGATGGGAACTCCTTCCCCTTTCACGGTGTAATACAGGCTGATTCTTTCCTTTTTCATAACAGGCATCGTTAACCCCTCCTTAATTTCATATTTCAACTGGCTTTAATATTCAAATTCATTATTTAGGTTTACTCCTACATAAAGCCCTTATTCTAAAAAGAATGCTTCAAAATATTAAGGATCAATAAATCATGGTAAAATGATGATAATATGGAGTATTCAAACATAACATAATATTATTTTTACAGAATGAAGGGTTGTCGTTGGCAAAGTTTTCGAACATTAATACCAATAAATCAAATCGCTTTTTTATAACACTCTTCATTGCTCTTATCGGCGCGCTGATATTCCAATTCCTTCATACCCCCATTCCTTGGCTTTTAGGACCAATGACTGCCGTATTCATTGGCTCTAGGTTTAATCGATTTGAACTGTACTGGCCGAGATCGATTCGAGAAATTGGATTAATCATTGTGGGCTATTCGATTGGGCTGTCGTTTACCAAAACGGCTCTTTATCAAATCATGGCGAATTTGCCTTCCATGTTGTTAATGACCACTTTACTAATTTGTTTTTGTGCTGGCATTGCCTTTGTAGTAGCAAAACTGACTGACGTTGATTATCCCACTGTTCTAACCGGAAGTATCCCCGGGGGTCTATCGCAAATGATTACCTTTGCCGAAGAGATGAAGGGAATTGATATTACAACGGTGACGTTTCTTCAGGTTGCCAGATTAATGATGATTATCTTTTTTGTTCCGTTTCTAGTGTTCGGACCGCTTTTTCATAATTCAGGGAAAGTAGATTCAGGTTCCTCGTTTTTGCAAAACGCAGATCAAACTTCTGGAGGAATCCTTTCTCCGATGCTGATTTTATTCGCGGTTATTTGCGTTTTAAGTGCCATACTAGCGAAAAAAATAAAGGCACCTACGCCATTTCTGCTGGGGCCGATTTTGGGAACCGCTATTTTTACTATTGGCGGGCTGCAAGGTCCTGCACTCATCCCTTCTATTTTGGACCTCTCACAATTTATGATTGGCGGCTATATAGGACTGTTGTTGAAACCTGAAAAACTGACAAATAAAGCAAAAGTTATTACCCTTGCCATTATCAGCGGGGGACTGATGATTCTCTGCTCATTAGGATTAAGTTTGCTTTTGGTATACTTTCGGTATTTCACTCCATCCACCAGCTTCCTGAGTGTCGCCCCAGGAGGAATGGATCAAATGGGCATCCTCGCTCATGCAATAGGAGCGGACTTATCAATGGTGAGTGGCTTTCAGCTATTCCGGCTGTTTTTCATATACTTTGCCGTCCCGCCAATCCTAAGATGGATATTCAAAATCAGAAAAACCGCAAAATCCACTTAGACTTACCAACATAACAAAAAGTGTAAAACCTGAAAAGGTTTTACACTTTTTTATTTTTATAAGTGTCCGCCTCAGGTGGACATTTGTCTTTTGGTGGCGTCTGATACCAAATAGACGCGTTCAGGGCGGCCAACTGTGCCGTAGGCTAAATCGGCTTCGATTTTGTCCTCCGCGACAAGGTGTTCGAGGTAGCGGCGGGCGGTGGTGCGGCTGACGCCGATTTCTTTGGCAACGCGTTCTGCGGTGAGACCGCCCTCTGCTCGTCCGAGTACTTCCATTACCTTATCTAAGGTAAGCGGGTCGATGCCCTTTGGAAGGTAAGGCTTGTCCCCCGCTCCTGCGGCCCCCTCAACATCCTTGCGCAACAGCTGGTCGACCTGTTGCTGGGTGACGTGCGGATTATCTTGTCCCAATTGAACAAGCTTTCTATGAAACTCTTGATACCGCAGCAATGATTGCTTGAAACGCTCAAAGACAACTGGTTTAATGATGTAATCAAAGACACCTATACTAATTGCCTCTTGAACTTTATCAATCTCTTTCGTGGCCGTAATCATAATGACGTCCATTTGCTTTGCCTGCTGTTTTGTTTCCTTCAGCAAATCTAGTCCGTTCATATCCGGAAAATATACATCCAACAGAAGCAGGTCCGGCTGCAAAATCTCGATTAACGTTTTTGCTTCTAGATAACTAGCCGCAATTCCTACCGTTTGAAAGCCTTCGAGTTGTTCCAAAAACCTCTTTTGAATTTCCGCCACACGTAAATCATCCTCAACAATTAACACTTCAATATCTCGGTTCACCTTCATGCAAACTCCCCCTGCGTTTTGGAATCGCCACTGTAAAAATCGTTCCTTCTCCCTTGGCCGATGAAAACGTCACGTATCCCCCTAATTCGTGAATCTCCTTTTGAACGAGACTAAGACCGATTCCGGAATTGGTTCCTGAATTCTTTGTTGAAAAACCTTCTTTAAAAATCTGATCAGTCAACTCGGCGTCAATCCCTGCGCCGTTATCTTCTACTTCGATAATCAATTCCCTGCCAAGGTCGGTTAAAAACAAGGAAACGATTTTTTCCACCTTGTCATTTGCCCTCACAGCTTCAAAAGCATTGTTGACGAGATTGCCAATAATCGTGACTAGTGAATCCCGGCTGATGTCACCAGGAAGATCCCTAAAACTGCTTTCACTATCAATCGTAAACTGAATTTTCAGCTCGCTAGCCAGGCTGACTTTCCCTAGAATAAATCCGGCAATAATCGGATCAGGTATTTCCTTCATTAAAAATCGAATGAACCCTTGTGTGACATCCACTTCTCGTGAAATGAAATCGATTGCCTCTTTATAGGAACCTAACTGAATCAACCCTAGCAATGTATAGAGACGATTGGAATACTCATGTGTTTGAGCCCGCAGCCCTTCTGCATAAGCCTTGACATGAGATAATTCCTGAAGCAGGTGCGCCAATTCAGATTTATTCCGCAAGCTCGCTACAGCCCCGATAACGGTACCTTTGTTGTTAAAAATTGGCACTCGGTTTGCTAAAAAGATTTCCCCAAAAATCATGAATTCCCTGTCATATTCGGCCTGACCGGTCCTGACTACATCGAGCAAATGCGTATTTTCCAGGACTTCTTCAATCCTTGTCCCACGAAGAACGGTATCGCAAGGGACCTGTAAAATTTTATGCGCTGTTTCGTTGACAACCGTGATTCTGCCATTCGTATCAATGGCAATTATACCTTCATGAATGGATTCAAGGATTGCATGCTTTTCCTGATACATCCAGGCAATCTCCTCTGGCTCAAGCCCCAAAAGTGCCTTTTTAATATTAAACGAGATTAATATAGCAGCCAGAAGACCGCCTAATAAAATAATCATGATGGCCCAAAAGACTTTCTTCTGAATTCGTGCCACTTCTTTTTTAATATCTGTCTGCAGGTACCCTACTGAAACGACGCCAGCAACCTGTCCATCTATAAAAACCGGAGCTTTTCCTCGTAAAGAAGGTCCAAGTGTCCCAACTGATTCCGATATAATTGATTTTCCTTTAAAAACACGGTCATTATCTCCACCGACCATTTTTTTGCCTAAACGATTAGGGTTAGGGTGTGAATAACGGACCTCGTCTCGATTTCCGATAACAATAAATTCTGCACCCACCTGTTTCCGAATTTTTTCTGCAATAGGCTGAATAATGGATGCAGGGTCCTCCGCACTAAACGCCTTTTGTATTTCCGGCATGTTCGCAATCGATTGAGCAACGGATAACGCCTTCGTTCCAATCTCATGCTTCAAATTCGTTTCCATGATATTTTTAAACGTAAATTCTATGATGGTTCCCATTATAATAATAACTATAGAGATTCCCAGCATTAGTTTTGTATGTAAACGCATGCAAACACCTCTATCTTAATAATATATTAAAAAAACTCCTTTAAAAAGGAGTTTTTTGTAATCTTCAGATTTATCCCTCAACATTAATGATAACCTCTTTGCCCCTGTGCTTCATCATGAATGGCACGACGAGCCATAATAGGGTGATTAAAAGAAAAATTAATGAAATTGGGCGCGAAAGAAATACCGTATAATCACCGTTCGAAATGGTCAATGCTCTTCTAAGGTTATTCTCAACCATTGGGCCTAAAACAAGTCCAAGAACAAGTGGAGCAATCGGATAATCATTTTTGCTTAAAAAGTAACCAAGAACACCGCAGGCTAATAATAAAAGTAAATCGTAAGTCGATACTTGGACCGCATAAACACCGAAAATCGAAATGGCAATAATCATTGGAATCAAGTACTTCTTTGGTGTCTCAATAATTTTTGCAAAAACTTTTACTAGAGGCAGATTTAAGATTAATAGCATAAAATTTCCGATAAACATACTGGCAATCAAGCCCCACGCCACTTGCGGATGGTCTTCAAATAATAATGGACCCGGCTGGACATTGTACATCATCAAGGCCCCCATCAAGATAGCCGTAGTCCCAGAACCTGGAATACCTAATGTTAATAATGGGATCATCGCTCCGCCTGATGCAGCGTTATTAGCGGATTCAGGAGCAGCTACCCCTGCAATCATACCTGTTCCAAATTTTTCTGGTTTCTTCGAAATCTTTTTTTCTAATAAATATGAGAAGAACGATGCGAGTGTTGCTCCTGCCCCCGGTAGAATACCGACGAAAAAGCCGAGTAGTGATCCGCGGACAATTGGAGCTGCAGACTCCTTGAATTCTTCCTTGGACGGCAGCATATTGTTGATTTTGGCAATTTCTCCGTCATCCTCTTCTTTTTCAAGGATGGTTTTGAACACCTCACCAAGTGCAAATAAACCGACCGCGAGTGTCAAAAACTCAATTCCCTGGTATAACCATGGGATCTCGAAGGTAAACCGGGCAATCCCCGAAACATTGTCAATTCCAATCGTTCCTAGCAAAAGGCCGCAAACCGTCATAATCAACGCTTTCGTTACCGATTTTCCAGCCAATCCGCTGACCGCCCCAAGCCCAAGAAGCATAAGTGAAAAATATTCTGCTGGACCAAATTTAAGAGCGACGTTTGATAATGGCTTTGCTAATAAAATAAGTGCTATAATTGTAACGATCCCGGCAAAGAACGAGCCGATTGCCGCAATCGAAAGGGCGCTCCCCGCTCTCCCTTTTTTCGCCATTTGATAACCGTCCAGCGTCGTGACAACGGAGGACGATTCTCCCGGTGTATTTAATAGAATCGAAGTTGTCGAACCCCCATACATCGCCCCGTAGTAGACACCAGCAAGAAGAATGATGGCGCTGGTCGCTGCCTGCTCCGGCGGAAGTCCGCCGGTTATCGATGCTGTTACCGGAATCAAGAGCGCGACACCGCTCATAGGTCCAATTCCCGGAAGCACCCCAACCGCGGTACCGATTAAAACCCCGACAAAAGCAAAGATGATATTATACCAGATAAGTGCTGTTCCAAAACCTTGTAATAAATAATCAAGTATACCCATGTCCGTACTCCTTTCTAAAAAGCTGACATTTCTTTACATGCAGAAGGTCTCTTGCTTCAAACCTACGAGAACCAAATTGGCCAGCCTGGAAGTGTCCCTTTTAAAACCTCCACGAATAAAAAGTAAACAAGTCCCGAAAATGCTGCTGAAATGATAAGCGAATTGATCCATTTTGAACGTTCCATCGTTTGAAAGCAGACAAATAAAAATAAGAATGTGGTGATTACATAACCAATGGATTCCAACGTTAAAATATAAAGCAAAGTCGCAATAAAAATAATGATGAATGGTTTGTATTCTAATTTTTCTTTATTTTCCTGCTTATTTTTGTTTTGGAACGTCTCAAAAAACAAGCGAATACTTAACAACACTAGCGCGTTTCCAAGGACGAGCGGGAAAATATCCGGCCCGACCACGCTTCCGTAAGATGAACTGGCAAGATGCCGGCTGCCTATGATAAACAATACGCCTACTGCAAGAAACAGGACTGACGCAATACGGTCGAATTTCAATTCCATTCGAAGTCCTCCTTTTTGAAAAAATAAGGGAAGGAGAAAAGCAACTCCTTCCCGCCTTTATTACTTCTGCATGCCTAATGCTGTTAATAATTCTTTGACTTGCTTATCCTGATCTCCTAAGAATTTTTGGAAGTCAGCGCTGTTTTTGTATTCCAATTCCCAGCCTTGTGTTTCAACTTCTTTTTTCCATTCAGGTGACTGGACAAGCTTGTCGATAGTCTTTTCCCAATAAGTTTTAGCTTCTTTAGACATTTTTTCCGGTCCAAACACACCACGCCAAATCGTGAACTCTGCATCTACACCTTGTTCTTTAGCTGTTGGAACGTCTTTGAAATCGCCGCCTAAACGTTCAGTTGAAGTAATTGCCAACACACGAACCTTGCCTGCTTTTAAGAATTCTTTTACGCTTGAAGCATCTGTGCCGATCACGTCTGCATTACCGCCAAGCAATGCTGTAATTGCCTCACCGCCGCCATCATAGGAAACGTACTTGATCTTAGTTGGGTCCACGCCGTATTTAAATGCTGGCAGGATAGAAATTAAGTGGTCCATTGAGCCAGGTGCGGAACCGCCGGCAAATGTTAGTTTAGTAGGATCTTTCTTCACTTCATCTAATACAGACTTTAAATCTTTGAATTTTGAATCAGCCTTTACAACGATTGCTCCATAATCCTTTGTCAGCTGTGCCAATGGTGTTGTGTTTTTATAACCATATGGGCTGTTACCTTCTTTTTTCAGGTTGTTAATAATGATTGGCGGTGAGTTGACAAACAGCATGTCATTGTTTGCCGCTTGCTGTGTGGCGTATTCCGCCATAAACACGGCACCGCCACCACCCGGTTTGTTTTCAACCGTTAACGGCTGCTCCACCATTTTGGTTTCGCTTAAGATTTTTGTGAAGGAGCGTGCTGTTAAATCCCAGCCGCCGCCTGCCCCGGATGGTGCCACAACGGTAATGGCCTTAGTTGGGTAGCCTGTCCCTTCTTCTTTTTTGGCTACTGGACTTGAAGTTTCTTTGCTGGCACCGCTGCTACATGCAGCAAGGCTTAACGCCAATGCTCCCGCAGTCACCACAGTTGAAAATTTTTTGAAACTAAACATCTTTTTAATTCCCCCTTGTAAACGTTTACCTAATTCTACAAAAAATTTAGAATATTGAAAGTTTATATACTTAAACAGCATTAAAACCTTATTAATCATTTTGTTCATTTTGTTCACAAATGAGGCGTGGGGACGGTTCTCGTGCCTCAAAAATTTCGTTAAGCGAACCTCTTGGTTCCGTTCATCCGGTCCAACTAAGTAAAAAAAAGCTAGGGCCTCTGCCCTAACCTCTATGATTATTTAAAATTCCTCATCGAAATACGTTGATTTTTATTCTCATCATGTAGTTTTTCTATATAATCATCCTGTACTGCCTCTTTTAAACTTTTTGTTCGTTTTGTGATGGTGATGGTTAAAAACAAAATATTTAGAGTCATAATTAGCCCACCTTTCTTTCACTTTTTAAAATGACCAGTCGGTTTATTTAATCTCTAAAAAAAATTCTCTTCCAAATAGACTGTTGAGTCTATTTTGATTTTATTATATATTTATGCTGAATTCAATGATTTTGCGCTGAAATTTCTGAAAAACCGCATGAAGAACAAATTTTTTCCATATACAGTTCTCGTCAGGCTAAGCCTTAATTTTTCTTAAAAACATTTCCCTCATCTCGTTAATCACATTATTACATGGAAAGTCGGGATAGATCGTTTGAATCATTGCCCCATCAATCATCGACCAAAATACATTGGCATAAATTTCTGGCTTCAGGTCCTTCTTTATCTCTCCTGAATGCTGCCCCTCTTTAATGATCTGTGAAAAAAGCTGGATAAAATATTCGTGTCTTCGCTGGTTTAATTTTTCCAATAATTCTGGGTGACGAGAGGCATGAAGTTTAAATTCATCGTGGACAACAATATTGCCGATATCTTCTCGATCCTTTGGTGATAAATACATATCAAATAGATGTATTATTTTATCTATAGAATTGGTGCATTTCCCCAATTCGCCGGTTAGTTTTTCATACGTAGCCTCTGTACTCGCCTTCATCAATTCCAGAAAAATTTCATCTTTGCTTTTGAAATAATTATAGATGGCCCCTTTGCTAATTCCGGAATGCTGCACAATGTCGTCAACGGTAGCAATCTGGAATCCTTTCTGAGCAAAGCAGACAAAAGCGCTATCCAATATCTCTTTACGCTTTTTTTCTTTATAGGAGTCGGATACAATTGGCGCCATGGCTGTTCCCCCTTTTGCTGAACGAAAAAATATTATGACCAGTCGGTTTATTTTAATTATAGTTTTAATCACCATAAATTATCAATGAATTCATCATTTTTCTACATATAATTTATTCTGGCAATTCTTTATACGCCAGTTTCAAAATGATTTCTCTATGCTGTGGATATTTTTGCAATAGCTCGTCCTGTGTAAACAATTCAAAATCCTGAAAATCAAAGCCAGGTGAAACCATGCAGCCTACTAGCGAGCATGTTTCTTTCTCCATGACTGATGAACCGAAAATAGCGTTTTTGGGGACAAGCGCTTGCGGAACTTCGCCATTGTTAAAATTCAATCCAAGCCTAATTTCCTCATATTCTCCATTTTCATGAATGATATGAATAGTCAAAGAGCTTCCACCATGAAAATACCATAATTCGTCTGACTTCAACCGATGAAAATGGGAAACCTCATCAGACGTCAATACAAAATAAATACTTGTATACAGCTTTCGTTTTTCATTATAATTCACAGTTAACTCTTGGTCAGATATTTGCTCGGAAGATTCAAAAGTTCGTTTATAATAACCGCCTTCCGGATGATGCTCCAGCCCCAAATTTTTCACCAAAGAATCCAGCATTCGAATATCCATATATTTACTCTCTCCTTCATAGAGAACTATTTAAAAATAATTTTTAATTTTTGTTTGAGGTCCTAATTATCTAAATATTCCGCATAAATAAAATAGTAAGATAAATTTTCCTCCGAAAGTATTTTTTTAAATGTTAATTTGTCTATTGAGAAAAGTCAAATCTATGAATATGCTTCTAGGAGAATATGAAAAATTTGTATAAATTTGATACAAAATAACGATGGACTATTTTTAAAAGCCTGCTATAATGCAATATATAAATATATTACACACGTAAAGGTGGGCATTATGGGGAACACTTGTAGATATGTTGTCAATGCTCTTGGTAAGGGTGGGGAAACATATTATACACAATGCAGAGATAAGCAAGAATTGAAAAAGTGGATTACTGATAATCAAGAAAAATTAGTTATGAATGAACTGCAAATCACAGATAAAAACCAAAATCCATTACTAAAATTATTTGGAATAAAAAAGTTTTTTTAACTAAAAGACGCCATTCTGATGCAATGGCGTCTTTTCATTTTATTAACAGAATTTCAGAGTGATTGATTTAGTGAAATAGCGTTTCAGGCAGATTTACCCCACTTCCAACATTTCAACGTTAGTAAATTTGTGTTTTTGGATGTAGATGAGCCTGATGGCTAAAGCGATTCCTGCGGCAAGGAGACCAATGGTGAGGCCGATCCAGTAGCCCCTTGCCCCTAATCCGGTATAGTGTGCCAATAGGTATCCAGCAGGCAAACAGATGAGCCAGTAGGCAACTAATGTCATAATAAAGGCCAAATTCACATCTTTATATCCTCTTAACGCTGCCTGGGCTGTTGCCTGGATGGCATCGGAAATTTGAAAAAACAAGGCGAAAATTAAGAAGTTTGCCGTCAAACTAATAACGGCCGCCTCATTCGAGTAAAACCCTGCGACCTTGTAGCGAAAAGCCACCACAAATAATCCTGTCACAAGAGCAGTCACCACCGCCAAAACAATTCCTAGCCAGCTATAGACCTTGGCATCCTTATAGCGGCGGGCACCCACTTCATATCCGACTAGGACCGTCTGTGCCATTGAAATGCTGATAGGTATCATGTACAGGAACGACACGATGTTCAAAGCCGATTGATAGGCAGCAACAGTTGTTACATTAAACTTACTGATTAAAATAGTAACGACTGCAAACATGCTTGTTTCAAAAAACGTCGACAACCCCATCGGCACTCCAATTTGTAAAATCTCTCTGCACTTCGTCCACGAAAATTGCTTCATATTACCAAATACGGGGTACGCAGAGAATGGTTCTTGTTTTAACACAATTAAAACCGTAAAAGCTAAAATCACCCAATAGGTAATCGATGTAGCATAGCCGGCACCTGCACCACCTAACTCAGGAAAACCCCATTTGCCAAAAATAAACACATAGTTTAACAGAAAATTTACAGGCAGGGATGAAATCATGATCACCATAACAACACGGGTTTTTCCCAAAGCATAAATAAACGAGCGCAATACATTAAAAATGAAAAGCGGCAAAATCCCATAACTAAGCCCGATAAGATAGTTAAAAGCTGTATCCTGCACACCTCTTGGAAGATTCATCGTTACTAAAAGCGGTGCCAATAAAAAGAAACCAAAAACCATGATAACCAATGTTAAAATGATGGAAAGATACACACCATGCTTAACCACGGCTGCAATTTCATGGCTCTTTTTTTCGCCCAAATATTGTGCAGCAATTGGCGATACTGCCAGGAGAATGCCGCTCAAGCCTGTAAAAATCGGATTCCAAATTGAAGAACCAATCGCGACACCAGCCAGGTCGGTTGAATGATATTTTCCCGACATGATCGTATTGAAAAACACCATGGAAAACATCCCAAGCTGGGTGATTAAAATTGGAACTAACAGAACGAAGATTTGTTTTATTTTATCCTTCAAGGTGATAGCCTGATTCATGGTAGTAAACTCCTTAAAAATACATTCAAAAAATAATTATACTAAATATTTGTTCCATTTTCCTCTATTATTTATTTTCGTTTCTGTGGTTCACAATATCCGCTGGGAATTAATCAATAAGCCCGCAAAAATTAAAAGCAGGAGCCATAGCCCCTGCTTAATTCACGAACAACCTGTTCTGTTAATTAACCTTTTCAGCCTTGGCCTGGCTGGTAGGTACCGTGGCCGTGATGATATCCGTGGCCTGGATAATAGCCGCCGTGGCCGTGGTGATACCCGTGGCCTGGATAATACCCGCCGTGGCCGTGGTGATACCCATGGCCTGGATAATACCCGCCGTGGCCGTGATGATACCCATGTCCCGGATAAAAACCGCCATGGCCGTGATGATAGCCCATTCCCGGATAACCAGGATAACCCATGCCTGGGTGCGCACCCGGATATCCCATTCCCGGATGACCAGGTGGTGCATAACCTCCGCCTGGTAAACCAATTGTTATTTGTCTATCCATTCTTTATCTCCTCCTCAAAATGGTTACAAAATTAGTATATGTGTCCAAATTGAATGAGGGATAGGCTTATTGCCCAATTACTCCAAGCTTATACAATTGCTTCTTCACTTGGCCTGTTCACTTCGCGCTGATTTTCCTTGATCATCATTCCGCCGAGTAAGCCAATCAGCGCGAATGCGGCAGGAATAATAAACCCATAGTGGTACCCCACACTTGCACCGAATGAATGAAAATGGTCTAATACCTTACCAAAAATGCTTGGTAAAAGTACCGCGCTGATAAAACCCCCAGTGTTCGCAAATCCTGTGACTACGCCAACCTCCTTAATAGGGAAAGACTTACGGACGACCGCAAAGGTTAATGTACTGCCGCCATTTCCGTAACCTATTAAAAAGAAAAGCATATATAGAAGGAAAACAGGCGGATTTCCACCGAAAAGCAGAATGATAGTCCAGCTTAGAAAAATAACAACATGAACCAGGACATATGGTCTTTTGAGTGAATCAATCCGTGCTGAAAACCAGCTTGTTACAGGCGCACCGATGATGGCGCCAATCAAGCCTATCATAACCAGCTGGCTGGCAGCGGATCTTGTCATGTCATATACGTGCATTCCGTATGGTACAGCCCATGAACCAATAAATCCAACATACGTCCCTACCGCTCCAAAATGACAGAAAAAAGCTGCCCATGCCTGACGATTTGAAAAAATACGGCGCAGCATCACCAAGGTTTTTTCCTGCCTCGGCTGTTTTTTAAGATAAGACTTTTGCGGCTTGGTTTGGTTTGGGCCCATTTGATTTGGCTTCATGACCAAAACGTAATATAAAAGAATTCCAGTAAGGCAGAGAATAATACCCGTTGTCAAAAAAGGCGATCTCCAGCCAAAGGAGGCAATGAATGCAGAGAAGGGAACTGTCGCCAATAAAAACCCTAAGCTTCCGGCCATTCCTGCTAAGCCAAGCAATTTTACAAATTCATTGGCTCTAAACCACCTGCTTAAAATCAACACCAAATTGACCCAAATGGCGGCATCCCCTATTCCTACCAGCAATCTTGCCGCAAAAAGGATGGCTTCATTCGAGGCAGTACTATAAATAATTGTCCCAAGCCCCGTTAGGAGGGTACCGCCAATAAGAAAATAATTTGGACCCAAACGGTCAGATAAAATCCCAATCGGAATTTGCAGTCCGGCATACGCCAAAAACTGTATACTTGCCAACAAACCAATCGTGGCTGCTGGTAAATGGAAATCCTTCATTAATTGATCCGAAATTAATCCAGGTGCTGTTCTTTGACTTACAATGATAAAATACGTAAACAACACTGCCGTAAAAACTACCCATCTATACTTGCTATTTCGTTTTTCCAATGTTTCATACCCCTGTTGTATTGATTATTTCCCTTATTATACTCCATATTTCCCTAGATGAATTCCCTAAATTCCGATGGAGGCGGTTACATACAAAAAAATTTCAGTTCTCGAAATAATTGCTATTTGTGATTCCCGTCACCCCGTTCCCTCATCCATTTTTACTAAAATAAAGCTACAGGGGAAGGTGATAAAATTGGAAAAAAGAATATCTAATTTTTCTATTTTTGAGAATTACCATGATAGGCAGGTCGTTTTAAACTACTATGAGGACGAAGATTTTTTATGGAAAAGAGATGGGTTTCATTTTGATAAAATACAATTTTTAAATGGAGTGCTTTTATTTACAAAAAAAGATGGAAGAACCTTTTCCATTTCCATTAAGGATTATGAAACTGTATCACTAAATACTGATTTTCAAAACTACTTCATGTTACGCAAGGGCTGTGACCGTATGGAAATGTATTTTCCAAATTGAACCGTCGAGAAAGGGTATTTTTTTCGACAATTTTATATTTTGTAAAAACCTAAATTACCAACCTTTAGTTGTTTATCCCTGCTAACTGGCCTGTTGATTTCCGCTCCGGGCACTCGCTTTCCGCGGGGAGGTCCTGGAGCCTCCTCGGC
>NZ_JAGYPE020000027.1 GCF_018343545.2 Neobacillus citreus
GCGGAAGTAGTTCAGTGGTAGAACACCACCTTGCCAAGGTGGGGGTCGCGGGTTCGAATCCCGTCTTCCGCTCCAAACGTGCCGGGGTGGCGGAACTGGCAGACGCACAGGACTTAAAATCCTGCGGTAGGTGACTACCGTACCGGTTCGATTCCGGTCCTCGGCACCATTATTTCTCTCACGGGAAATAGCTTTAGCTTGATTGAGTACTACGTTCGGGACGAAGGGTCGCTCACTTAAGATTCTGTTTTCCTGATTATTATATGTATGGGGCCTTAGCTCAGCTGGGAGAGCGCCTGCTTTGCACGCAGGAGGTCAGCGGTTCGATCCCGCTAGGCTCCACCATTTTTATATTATACTTTTGGCGGTGTAGCTCAGCTGGCTAGAGCGTACGGTTCATACCCGTAAGGTCGGGGGTTCGATCCCCTCCGCCGCTATTATTTTTTTGCAATTTTATAATGGAGGGGTAGCGAAGTGGCTAAACGCGGCGGACTGTAAATCCGCTCCCTCAGGGTTCGGCGGTTCGAATCCGTCCCCCTCCACCATTTATAGGGGCATAGTTTAAAGGTAGAACTAAGGTCTCCAAAACCTTCAGTGTGGGTTCGATTCCTACTGCCCCTGTTTCAATTACATCATGGGCCTATAGCTCAGCTGGTTAGAGCGCACGCCTGATAAGCGTGAGGTCGATGGTTCAAGTCCATTTAGGCCCACTTCAATAGAGTAACTGTTTAAAACCGAGTCGATATGATTCGGTTTTTTTATTTGATTTTACCCGTTTTGGAAAGCATAAAGGAAAAGAGTTTTGGAGGAAGACATTATGCCTGAACTGCCGGAAATGGAAAACTATAAGATTCATTTAAGTCAAATGATTGCAGGTAAAACCATTACCGATGTCCAAGTTAACCGTGAAAAATCAATAAATGTGAATCCCGAACTTTTTAAAAGGACCGTACTTAATCAAAAAATAACCACCATCAATCGAAGGGGTAAACACCTTCTTTTTCACCTCCAAAATGGGCAGGTTCTGTTATTGCATCTAATGCTCGGGGGATGGATGTTTTATGGACAGGAAGCAGATAAACCTAAACGAACCATACAGGTTCAGCTTTCTTTCGGAAATGAACATTTATACTTTATTGGTCTGCGTCTGGGGTATCTTCATTTATATTCCCAACAGGAAGCAGAAGAAAAACTATCCCATCTAGGGCCGGAACCACTGAACAGCAGTTTTACATTGGAGGAATTTATTAAACGAATTGGCAGCAAGCATGGGCGTTTGAAGACCACACTTTTGGATCAGGAGTTTATTTCAGGAATTGGCAATTGCTATTCTGCTGAAATCTGCTTTGATGCAGAAATTTTACCAACGAAAGACATTGATGACATTAATCCACCTAGCCGTTCTCAATTGTTTCAATCGATGAAAAAAATTCTCCAAGTGGCCATTCAAAATGGAGGTTACATGGAAAATCCGATTTTCAAGGGTGATAAAAAAACGGGCGGTTTTAATCCACTATGCCAAGTATACGATCGCGAGGGAGAGAAATGCCGACGTTGCGGGGCAACAATCAAAATGGAAACAATCTCTTCCCGAAAAACTTTTTATTGTCCAGTATGTCAAAAGTAGAACTGTATCCTGCCGATTTCCGGCGGGTTTTTTTATTAAAAGAAAAAATTAGCCAATTTGTCAAAATTATTGTTTCCGAATTCGTTTAAATGTACTATACTATATACAAATAAGTATAGCACATTTGAATATATATAACATATTTATTGTGAATAAGGTGGTGCTAATGATTAAACTCACCAAGCGTCAGGATGAAATTCTGCAGATTGTAAAGGAAAATGGCCCGATAACCGGTAAAGAAATTGCAGAGAAACTTTCTGTTACTAGAGCGGCATTAAGACCAGACCTTGCAATCTTGACCATGTCCGGCAGTCTGGATGCCAGACCGCGTGTAGGCTATTTTTTTAATGACAAATTAGAAGTAAAACGGCAGGCGAAGAAGTTTATTCAGCAAAAGGTATCCGATTTTAAGGCTCATCCAATCGTGGTTGAAAAATCAACTTCTGTTTATAATGCGATTGTCCAGTTGTTTCTCGAGGATGTTGGAACACTTTATGCGGTGGATACAGAAGGAAATTTGGCAGGAGTGATTTCCCGAAAGGATTTGCTCAGGGCTGCACTTGGGAACAAAAATCTGCAGGAATTGCCCGTAAGTGTCATTATGACAAGAATGCCTAATATTATCACGATTAATTCAGAGGAAACCTTGCTCGAAGCGGCCAAAAAAATGATTAATTTTCATATTGACTCCTTACCGGTAGTAAAGGAAGTCAATCATAAAAATAATACATATTTGTTGTTAGGGAGAATTACCAAAACGACAATAACAAAGTCCTATTTAGAATTTATGGAAGAAAAATAGATTAAGGGGAGTTGCTGCGATTTTGGTACAAAAGGAAGTTGTCTACGTAGTATCTGACTCGGTTGGTGAAACGGCTGAGTTTGTTGTTAAAGCGGTGGCAACACAGTTTAATGGTGGACAGGTAGAAATTCGCCGAAACTCATATGTAGACGACATTGAAGACATTGAAGATGTGATTATTTTGGCAAGAAAGGACCATTCCATCATTGCCTATACCATCGTCATTCCAGAATTAAAAGATTATTTAGATAAGCGTGCCAAGGAAGAGGGGATAATGGCAGTTGACCTCCTCAACCCATTAATGAATGCATTTACAACAAGGTTTAATAAACAGCCCCACCACCAGCCTGGCCTAATGAGAAAATTAGACGAAGAATATTTCCGCAAAATCGAGGCGATTGAATTTGCCGTGAAATATGATGATGGACGTGACCCAAGAGGCATTATGAAGGCCGATATTGTTTTAATCGGTGTGTCCCGGACTTCAAAAACGCCGCTGTCTATGTACCTTGCCCATAAGCGTTTTAAAGTGGCCAATGTGCCGTTAGTTCCAGAAGTGCCTCCACCAGATGAACTTTTTAAAATACCGAGAAAAAATTGTATTGGTTTAATTATTTCACCAGATAAATTGAACGAAATTCGCACTGAGCGCCTAAAAGCACTTGGACTGGGCTCAAAGGCGAATTATGCAAGCTTCCAGAGAATTCTCGACGAACTAGATTATGCCGAAAAAATTATGAAACGTGTAGGCTGTCCAATCATAAATGTTTCGAATAAAGCGATTGAAGAAACTGCAGGATTAATTTTAGACGTTTTGAAAAAAGAGAGGAGCTTTTAAATCATGGGAAAATTCGTTTATTTATTTAATGAAGGCCATGGCAACATGCGAGATTTACTTGGGGGAAAGGGAGCGAATCTAGCAGAAATGACAAGAATCGGCCTGCCGGTTCCTTATGGTTTTACCATTACAACGCAAGCTTGTAATGCTTACTATGAATCTGATAAAACCATTCCAGCTTTAGTAGAATCACAGACATTAGAGGCGTTAAGACTTTTGGAAGAAAAAATGGACAAAAAACTCGGTGACCCGCAGAATCCTTTACTTGTTTCTGTTCGATCCGGTTCCGTTTTTTCTATGCCTGGGATGATGGATACCATTTTAAATCTAGGGATGAATGACGAAACTGTTGTGGGTTTGGCAGCATTAACGAATAATCCACGATTTGCTTACGACTCTTATCGCCGTTTCATTCAAATGTTCAGCAACGTGGTCCTTGAGATTGATACGTATTATTTTGAACAATATTTAGAAGAGACTCGCGAACACAAGGGGTATACCTCTGACCCTGATATGACTGCTGAAGACTGGAAGGAAGTCATTGTTGGCTATAAGGAAATTGTCAAAAAGCATACGCGTAAGGACTTCCCGCAAAATCCGAAAGAGCAGCTTTTCCTTGCCATCAATGCGGTATTCAATTCTTGGAATAATCAACGGGCGATTGTTTACCGCCGCTTAAATAAGATTCCCGATCATCTGGGTACAGCTGTAAATATTCAAAGCATGGTGTTTGGTAATATGGGGAACGACTCAGGTACAGGTGTTGCATTTACAAGAAATCCTTCCACCGGTGAGCATGTTCTTTATGGGGAATACTTAATAAACGCTCAAGGTGAAGATGTTGTTGCCGGTATCCGTACCCCACAGCCAATTGCCACCCTTAAGGACGAAATGCCAGGCGTTTACCAGCAGTTTTCGGACACATGCCATAGCCTTGAGCAGCATTACAAGGAAATGCAGGACATTGAATTCACAGTGGAACGCGGGAAGCTGTTCATCCTTCAAACACGGAACGGAAAACGTACCGCCCAAGCAGCTATCCGCATAGCGGTTGAGATGGTGGAGGAAGGAATTATCGATAAAAAGACAGCGCTGCTTCGTGTTGATCCTGACCAATTAAACCAACTGCTGCACCGCCGAATCGATGACAAAGCTGAAAGAAGAATATTAGCTAAAGGCTTGCCGGCATCACCAGGCGCTGCTACCGGCCGGGTTGTTTTTGATGCCGATGAAGCGGAGCAATTAGGAAATGAAGGTAAAAAAGTTATCCTTGTTTCTCCTGAAACCACTCCAGATGACATCCATGGTATGGTTGCAGCACAAGCTATTTTAACTAGCCGCGGTGGAATGACAAGCCACGCTGCCGTGGTTGCCCGCGGTATGGGGAAAGCTTGTATTTGCGGCTGTGAAGCCTTAAAGATTGACATGAAAGCAAAACAATTCAGTGTGGGTGACACGGTTGTTAAACATGGCGATATTATCACGGTTGATGGTTCAACAGGTGAAATTATGCTTGGTGAAATCCCAATGATCGACCCTGAATTATCTGAAGAGTTCCAGCAGCTTCTTGCTTGGGCAGATCAAGAACGCAAAATAGGTGTTCGTGCCAATGCCGATAATCCAGAGGATGCCAAGAAATCATTTGAATTCGGTGCAGGCGGAATTGGATTATGCCGGACAGAGCATATGTTTATGGATTTAAAGAGGATTCCAATCGTTCAAAAAATGATTTTAGCAGAAACCTATAGTGAGAGAATGGAAGCACTTGAAGAACTTTTACCGATGCAGCAAGGTGACTTTGAGGGGATTTTCGAAGCAATGCAAGGACTACCTGTAACGATTCGTTTATTGGATCCACCGCTTCATGAATTCTTACCAAATAAAGAAGAACTTTTAGTAGAAGTAACAAAGCTGCAAATTCTCAATCCGGATTCTGAAGAGTTAAAGCAAAAAGAACTGCTGCTGAAAAAGGTTCGCCAGTTGGATGAGTTCAATCCAATGTTGGGCCACCGCGGCTGCCGTCTTGGCATGATACATCCGGAAATTTATGATATGCAGGCAAAGGCGATTTTCTACGCTGCTGCTAGAGTAGCGGAAAAGGGCTTGGTAGTCCAGCCTGAAATCATGATTCCACTTGTTGGCCACGTCAATGAATTGAAGCAAATGCGCCAGTTGGTTGTCGATGCTGCTGTACGTGTCCAGGAAGAAACGGGCAAGGTCATTAACTACACGATTGGTACGATGATTGAGATTCCACGGGCTGCGCTTACTGCAGACCAAATAGCCGAGGAGGCTGATTTCTTCTCCTTCGGAACCAATGACTTAACGCAAACAACATTCGGCTACAGCCGTGATGATGCAGAAGGGAAATTCCTGCAGGCATACATTGAAAACAAGGTACTGCCAGAGAATCCGTTTGCTGTTCTTGACCAGGATGGTGTTGGTAAGCTTGTGGAAACCGGCGTTAAGCTTGGCCGAGCAACAAAACCTTCTTTAAAAACAGGCATTTGTGGGGAACATGGCGGAGAGAAAAGCTCAATAGATTTCTGTTACCGGACTGGTTTGGATTATGTCAGCTGCTCGCCATACCGGGTACCGCTAGCACGTTTGGCTGCTGCACAGGCCACCATTCGCCATGAGGCAAATCGGGAGGAAGTTTATACAACTGCATAGGTTGAGTGAGAGGGCGGCACTGTTTAAGGTGCCGTTCTTTTTTGTCCCTTATCCGTTTTGTTTTGATTCGCTGATATAACGCTTAAATTCGCCGATAGAAGTCCAGAATTCGCCGATAGAACCTTGAAATTCGCTGATAGACCTGTAATATTCGCCGATAGCAGGTTTGCGCGTAGACAAAAATTCTTTAAACCAAAAAATTTATCCAAAGAACACAATCTTTTTAAACGAAACTTGGTTTTTATAAGGGTTTACCGTTATATTTTTTGCAAATACTATGAAAAAACTTTAAAGGGGCCATAAAAATGGGGGCAATTGAACGCAGCGGCTTTCGGTTTGTGCCGGAATACAGTGTAATCCAGCAAAATGGAGCGATTCACGTCTACAGTAAGGATGAGTTTATTGAGGAAATCCAATTTCAGTTTGCTGGGAAGTTTCCGGAATTGGACCAAATTGAAGAATTAGTGGATAAGTATTGCGAGTTACATAATATTTAGGGAACGCTTGTTCGTTTTGGTTTTTAATGGTATAATCTAAATTGCAATAGAATAGGACTTCTCAAGGGTGGACGGCACATCTCCGAATGAAAGGGGGTGATGCTGTTTGACAGTATTTCAGGCCTTGATGTTAGCTGTCTCGTTTGCCAGCCTGATTATTACAATTCTGTCTTTTCACCAAAAAAAATAATCCACCCTTGAGCCGGCAAGCATAAGCGGTGGATTTTTGCCCTTCTTTTGCCGAATCCCGATGGGAACCAGCTATTGCATGGCCGAGCGAGTACCTGTCGTCATGCTCGGTCTTTTTTACTATATGCACTTCTTACTGAACATTATACATAACATTTTTGCAAAAAGAAAGAAAATATCTATATTAAAGAAGGGATTTATATGAGCAAGCTCGAAGCTATTTACCCTCAAGCAATTGAACATACGAAACAAAAAGTATTGCAGGATATGGAACGTTATTTTGAATACAGTGAAACGCTGCCTTCTTTTGAGCAATACCTGGCAGACAGAGGCCAGTACATTGGACAAATTTGGATCAATGTGTGGCTAAACAAAGTAACGAATGATGTCTCGAAAAATGAAAAGAAGCAATTTTTGAGTGAAAAAGAATATGAGGTCCAGGGTGTTGACCGAAAGCTGATTAACAAGCTTTTTCGTGATGAAATGAGGTTGTATCAGCCTTTCGATACGCTTACCTGGGTTATTGAAAACTTTAAAGGACATGAGGAAGATTGGCAAACACGCTTTGAGCAGGCAAAAGAAAACTTCCTTATTAGGGAGCAAGAAAGGCTGCTTGAAGAAGAAAAAGCAGAATTTCGTGAAGCAATAGAAGACGAAGCAGCTGCCATAGTCGAAGAACAATATACTCGTTTTTACTTATATGTACGCCAATTCACAGCAAAGCAATTGGCAGCCGATTTTGAATCGAGTGCAAAATTTCAGTCTATAGATCGTGCAGCTCTGGAGGAGAAATTAGTCTCAGAAGGTTCGTTTAATTCGTTTTCATATCAAACGGTTGCTGATTTTTTCGAGGAATTGACCGGTGATATCCATAAACCTCCTCACGAGTGGGGGCGAAGCTATTTTGAATATGAGACCTACTACTATGTATATGAAAGCTTGATTTCGGATTATCTTTCAGAATTACTGCCTAATAAAGTATTACAGGCATTGCCTGCGGATTTGAAAGATAGGTATCATGAGACTTTTACTAAGCCGCTCACGGCAGCATTTGTTAAAGAATGTATGATTAATGTGATTTATGATGTAATTGGTTATTATTTAGAGGACATCCAAGAAGAATACGTTGCCGACTTATTGAAGCTTGTCGATATCCCATTTGATGAGGAAGTTCACCAGAAGCTGCTTGATCAAGATTTAGAGGAAAGAGAAAGAAAACGGGCAGAAGAGCTGGCAGAGCTGGACAGGAAAAGGGCCGAGGAAGAACGGATCATGAGGGATATTTTCGGTACGGAATATGACCCTTCCCTTAACTTACGTCACATCCGCTATGTCCTGCATATTGGCGAAACAAACACAGGCAAAACACATCATGCCTTAGAGCGGATGAAACAGGCCGAGAGTGGCCTCTATTTAGCTCCACTAAGACTTCTGGCACTTGAGGTATTTGATAAATTGAATGCTGAAGGCACACCGTGTAACCTGAAAACAGGAGAAGAAGAGAAGGTTGTCCTTGGTGCTGGCCATATTTCCTGTACGGTTGAAATGTTTCATGAAAAGGAATATTACGAAGTCGTCGTGATTGATGAGGCTCAGATGATAACCGATAAGGACCGCGGCTTTTCTTGGTATAAGGCCATCACCAAAGCAAATGCGGAGGAAGTCCATATCATTGGCAGCCGCAATTCGAAGGAAATGCTGCTTGAGCTTTTAGGTGATTCCGATATCACGATTAATGAATATAGCCGAGATACCCCTCTTGAGGTGGAATCGAAGGAATTTCATATTAAACATATTAAAAAAGGGGACGCTCTTATTTGTTTTTCAAGAAGACGGGTATTGGAAATGGCATCTCGGCTGCAAAATGACGGCCATTCGGTCAGCATGATATATGGCAGCATGCCCCCGGAAACAAGGAAAAAACAAATTCACCTTTTTAATGAAGGAAAAACAAAGGTGATTGTCGCGACGGATGCCATCGGGATGGGCTTGAACCTGCCGATTCGACGGATTGTTTTTCTCGAAAATGAAAAATTTGATGGAACGAGAAGGCGGCTTTTAAATTCTCAGGAAGTGAAACAAATAGCTGGCCGTGCCGGACGGAAGGGGATTTATGATGTCGGTAAGGTGGCCTTTACTAATGATATTAAAAAAATGAAGAATTTACTCTTGCAGGAGGATCGTCCGGTCCAGACGTTTGCTATCGCTCCCACGTCGTCCGTCTTTGAACGTTTCCAACGCTATTATCATGATTTGGATACATTCTTTGTACTGTGGGAAAAATTTGAAAGCCCAAAAGGGACGAAGAAGGCTTCCTTGTCAGAGGAAAGGTCACTATACAGAAAAATTGCTGGGAGTGAAATCGAAGCGCGATTGACACTGACAGACTTGTACGGCTTTTTGCATCTGCCGTTTTCCAAAAATGAACAAGCTCTTGTGAAGCAGTGGGAAGATACCATGTATGCAATTGTTCAGGGGAAGGAGCTTCCGGAACCAATTGTAAAGGAAGGCAGTCTAGAGGAACTGGAATTAAGCTATAAAGCAATCGGTCTCCATTTATTATTTTTATACCGGTTGGGTGAGCGGACCGAAGCTAGCTATTGGGAACGTCTGCGTGAGGAAATCAGTGACAAGGTCCAGGAAAGGTTGAAAACCGACATCAAGAAATTTGTTAAAAAGTGCAAGAACTGCGGCAAAAAGCTTGCCTGGGACCATCCATTTCCAACCTGTGATGCTTGTTACCGTGCTCGGTTTAAAAAATATTGGCATGATGAGGATGAGTTTTAATTTTAAAAGGCCTGTTTTGGGGGCCTTTTTTATTTTGCCCGAGGAGGAAGAGGCAAGGATGTTAGCAGTAAAAATAGGGCGTTTATTTTGCCGATATTAGTATTTTAAGCTAAATTGCCCATATGATGTTAAAAAGGAGGGGGATTTATGACTGTTCATGTGGTTCAAACCGGAGAAGATTTATGGGCTATTTCAAACAAGTATAGTGTTCCAATTGAATCCATTCTCAATCTTAATGGGCTGGTAGCCGCATCTGTCGTTGTTCCAGGCCTTGCCCTCTACCTTCCAGATAACCTTCCTCATATTAGATTCTATCGAATTAAAGCGGGTGACCAAATTGGGAATTTGGCTTTTCAATTTCATACGGTTCCCTCCTCTATTTTAGCTGCAAACCCAGGTATTCAACCAGATCAACTTCATATTGGTCAAATCGTTAATATTCCATCTCCACTTAAATTACAAATGGCTGCCCTCGGATTTATTTTGCCATCTTCTGAAAGCGCTAATATAATTACCTTGAATTCGATTGCCGGTCAGCTAAGCTATCTTGCTGTTGTAGCATATTCTTTTACTGACGATGGATTTGCCTATAGGGAAATAGAGGATGCAGTACTTGTCGCAAGATGTAAACAATTAAAAATAAAACCGCTATTAATGATCCGAAATTTTACAGGTGCCGGCTTTAGTGCGGATTTAGCAGGCAGGGTCCTTGAAAACATCACATTTCGGCGAAATTTAGTAGCTAGCATTCTAAACCTTGTTAAGCAGCGGGGATATGAAGGGGTGAGTATTGATTTTGAATTTATTCCTCCGGCAAGAAGGAGGGATTTTATTTCTTTTTTAACAGAATTAAAAAGGGGTTTAGATGGCCTTTTTCTCCACGTGAATGTTCATGCAAAAACAGAGGATATCCCAACTAATCGAATTATTGGGGCTTATGACTATGCGGCAATCGGACAGGTGGCCGATATGGTTGCAGTTATGACAATTGATTATGGATATCCCGGCGGCCCGCCGGCTCCTATTGCCCCTATAACATGGATGGAGCAGGTCATTCAGTATTCCATCACTCAAATACCCCCAAAGAAACTGCAAGTGGCCATGGCCTTGTATGGATATGATAAAGCAATCAGGACGAATGCCACAAAAGCTATGTCCGTTCTTTCCGCCCAGAATCAGGCAATCTCAACTGGTTCTTCTATTCAAATTGACCTTTCTGCCAAATCGCCATGGTACCGCTATTGGCATGGAGTGGAAGAACGGATTGTCTGGTTTGAAGATATCAGGAGCTTGATTGAAAAGTATCGATTGCTTGATATTTATCAATTAGCTGGAACGACATTTTGGCAAATCACCCTCCCATTTCCACAAAATTGGGCTTATATAAGGGACCATATAGCTGTTATAAAAACTTAATAGATTTGTCCAGTTTACCTATGTACAATTATTTTTAAGAGGTTTTGGACAAACTCTAAGGAAAAAAGAAAGGATGGAAATTTATTGCTCATAAGATTTCATTTTTCCTTCTTGATATTATTTTCCGCTATTAATTACATAGATCAAGACAGGGTTATTGCGGAAAGTAAGTCTGTAGTAATAGAAAGTCAGATTAAGGAGCTAATGAGTAATTCCCTTACAATGCAAGGGGCAATTGCTGGAATTAGTATCAGGTCAGCAGCAGATGGGAAAATGATTTATGAATATAATGGAGATGTGCGTCTCCGCCCTGCCTCCAATATGAAGCTGCTAACAGCCGCTGCTGCACTGAAAGTTTTAGGAGAGGACTATACCTTTCCAACCGAAATACATATCGATGGTCCCGTTAAAAAGAAGACACTTGCTGGGAATCTTTATATAAAGGGAAAAGGTGACCCCACCTTGACGAAAGAGGATTTTGACAACCTGGCTAAAGAAATTCGGAAGCATGGCATTACAAAGATAAAAGGAAACCTGATAGGTGATGATTCCCACTTCGATGATGTCCGGTACCCCCTTGACCTGCCATGGAGTGATGAAACGACTTATTACGGGGCACAGATTTCAGCACTGACAGCATCACCAACTACAGACTACGATTCAGGGTCAGTAGAAGTGATCGTGACACCAAGCTCCAAAGAAGGAGAAAAGCCGAAGGTAAAAATTACTCCGGAAACCAGCTATGTAAAAATAGTCAATCATGCTGTAACAGTTGGAGAAAATGAGAAAAAAGAAATTACCATCAAACGGAAACATGCAAAAAATACGATAACCATTGAAGGCACCGTCCCCATAAAAACAAAAGCAGTCAAAGAATGGGTGGGCGTTTGGGAACCTACGAGGTATGCATTGACGCTTTTTAAACAATCATTGGCAGAACAAGGTATTAAGGTTTACGGGAAAATCAAAACAGGTACGGTGCCTGATACTGCCATACTCATGACAACTCACAAGTCGATGCCATTGTCAGAACTTCTTGTCCCATTTATGAAGCTTAGCAACAATGTTCATGCTGAGGTGTTGGTAAAGGAAATGGGAAAGGTTGTTCTCGGTGAAGGCTCTTGGGAAAAGGGGCTTGAGGTTTTGGAGTCGGAAATGGTGAAGTTCGGGTTAAATCCGAAAACGATGGTCATCCGTGACGGTTCAGGCGTCTCTCATGTTGATTTAATTCCAGCAAACGAAATTTCCAAACTGCTATTTGCCGTCCAAAAGGAAACGTGGTTCTCTTCTTATTTAATTTCATTACCGGTAAGTGGTGTTCCTGAAAAAATGGCTGGCGGGTCGCTTCGCTATCGGTTGAAAACCGCAGATGTTCGAGGAAGGGTAATAGCAAAGACTGGGACTCTTTCCACTGTCAGTTCTTTATCCGGCTATGTAACAACAAAAAACGGTCAAATATTGATTTTTTCAATCATTTTAAACAACCTGATGGATGAAGATAAAGGGAAGAAGCTGGAAGATGAGTTTGTTAAAATATTGGCGAATCAGTAATGAACAGGCAGTGAAACTGTGGATTCACTGCCTTTTTATATCACTTCTTAATCGTAGTTTTGCTTAAATGCTCTTCCCGAAATTTATCTAAACACTTTTTGCAGATGCAATCTTTTCTTATACTTTCGGCAGGAACTAATTCAAGAATTTCGTTGGGAAATACCTCGGCATCACACCAGCAATTGCCATGTTCTCCCGCACCCGACATACATCCGTTAGCTTCACCGCAAATTGGGCAATATTTATTAGCCAATTTTAAACTCTCCTCTCTATATGTCTTTTATTTAATTTATATCATTTTGGTTTATGAAAATGTTATTTTAATTCTTTTTTTAATGCTTCAATCGCCGTTAATACCTTTCGCTTGTTCTCTTCGTCATTCATATTGTTCCGGGCATGAAGCAGCACCGGTCTCACGGACTCGACCGAACGGCCAAAATCATACATCCACTCATAGCGGGGTACTAGCCAGGTATGGAAATGGTGGGTAGTGTCCTCGTTGTAAAAGTAATAAACATACTCAATACCAAGCGTAGCTCTTTGGGCTTTTCTGATTTTTGTTAGTAGATTAATATAATCGAGTTTTTCTGCATCTGTCAGTTCATCAAAGCATTTAATATGTCGCTTCGAAGCCAAGATAACCAAGCCTTCAATGGGATAGGCGACATCCTGATGGGCATGAAAATGTTCGGTTTCAATAATGACCCCGCCATCCGGATGGATCAGCCCGCTCGTTAAGGCACAGCTTAAGCATTCTACTTCTACTGTTTGACCATTTGAAAGAGTAATAGTTCGCATATCGGCTCCTTAGAAAAGTAGTATCCAACCAATATTACACTAAACATGGAAAAAAGAATAGATTTTTCCAACTGTGTGCCATCTAACATAAAGCGTGGGGGAGTTACTAACAAGTATTTTCTATTGATTTCCCACCTGCGAAAGAATGTATAATAGAGAAAAAAGCATTCACACGGGAGAGAACAATGAAACCGGCAAATAAACAGGATCAGCTTCTTTCCGAGCGCTTCGAGGTTGCCTTTAATCAGGTTCATAATGCGCTTCGGGATATTGTCCAGATTAATGATGAAAGATTTGTTGTTTTAGTGAAGGTAGGAGCAAAAAAGTATCAAGTCATAGAAACTTTTAAAAAGGATTTGGAGCAATATGCCAGACTTCGGAATGCGATTGTTCACGAAAAGATGGAGGTTGGCTTCTATATTGCAGAACCCAATGCTAAAGTGGTCCATCATATTGAAAAAATTGCTAATATCTTAAGCAGGCCGAATTACGCCCTTACGATTGCAACCAAGAACGTTGTTTTCTTTGATGAAAACGATAGTATTTTAAAGGTAACGGCTGCCATTAAACAGTATGGATATTCGAAGTTTCCGATTTATAAAAATCAAAAATGCATAGGCCTTTTGACCGCTGGTTCGATTATGAAATGGATGGCACAGCGTATGGAAAGCGGCATCGTCAATCTGGCGGATGTTCGGATTGCAGATATTATGATGGTTGAAAAGAAACAGTCAATAGAGTTCATTTCAAAAGAAATTAATTTATTCCAGGTGGAAAACATTTTTGAAAAGGCTCATAAAAAGAAGAATAAATTAGAAGCAGTCGTGATCACGGAAAATGGAAATGCGGGTGAAAAGCCGCTTGGCATTATTACACCATGGGATTTAATTCAGATTGATTATACGGTTGATTAATAAAGGGTGCTCTAAAAAAGCACCCTTTTCCGATATTTTAAAAATCAAATTCGCTTAACTGGTCCATATGACTGGCAATCATCGCAATGATGGTGCTCGCCTCTTCTTTGCTAAAAATAAAATGCGATTCATCCTTGATTAACTCGTCCTCGGTTGTCCAAATTCGGTTTACCCGCTTCAGTACACCGTCACCGGTTTCCTGAACCACGCCAAACTGATAAGTTACTTCCACTTCATCCTCATGTTTGAAGGCTGTTACCTCTGGGGTGGACCATTCGACGTCAATTTCTTCAAAAATTTCATCCCGGTTTATTTGTGCGCCTTCAAAATACTCCTCGTCATCATCCGCCATTTCAAATTCATCTTCTTCACAATATTCATCATCTGATTGAAGATAAACCCCATCATCGGTAAAATGGTCCTCGCCGTTTATGTAATCATGGAGACTTTCATGTACCTCATCGACAATCTCCTCAATGTCTGAAAGAATGATTTTTGCAGTATGACCACTGTCAACATCGAAACTGTCAATATAAAATTCTTCGTTTTGCGGGTCAAAAAACAGCGTACAAAAGTAATCTCGGTCCAGTTCCTCAGTATCAACATCTGCGGTCTCCACAAAAAACTCAACCCTAGGATGCTTGGCAGCTCTCTCAATCTTCATGTGGCCAGCTTGATCGTATTCTTCACAAATCGATTCAAGATGATCCTGTAATTCACTGCAAACTCGGTCAAACCATTCTAACGACATCAAACATCCCATCCCTTCAAGTTTAATCGAGGTTATTATGTCCGAGTTTCCAAAATATATTTCATGAAGGTAAAATGAGTACTAACGTAGAATTCTGGTAGAAGGAATTTTTTAATAGAAAGGTGATCTAGATGGCTAAGCCTCCAAGCGGAGAGCGTCTGCTTAAGTTGCGGGAAATTTTATTTAATGAAACAGATGAAACGAATGAGCTTTCAATGGGAGAAATCATTGAAAGACTTCGTCAGGAGTTTGGGACGGGTTTTGAATTTGAACAGCGTGCCATTCTTCGTGACGTCGAGGATTTAACTAACCAGCGTTTCGAAATATTTGTTACCAGGGGTGCTGCTGGGAAGAAATATTACAGTCATAAAAATAAGCGTTTCGAGCAGTACGAATTGAGACTTTTAATTAACGCTATCCTTTCAGCACGTTTTATTACAAAAAAAGAGGCAGAACAGTTGATTGAGAAGGTGAAGGGTCTGACCAGCAAGCATCTTGCAGCCAAGCTTCCGAATCCGACACATTATGAAAGTTCGATTCGCAGTACCTACCAGCAGCTGCGGTACGAAATTGACCAAATTCAAATTGCAATTAATGAAAATTTAAAAATTAAGTTTCAATATGGCAAATACGATATTGATAAAAATTTTGTCCTCCAGCGCAATGGTGAATTTTATGAGGTCAGTCCGCACGCACTCATTTGGAAAAATGATTATTACTATTTGATAGGGATCTTAAACGGTGAGGAGAAGTTCCGCCATTTCCGGGTAGACCGAATGCGGAATGTCCAATGCACGGAGGATTTTTTCCTTAAGGCTGATATCAATATCTCTGATTACATTAACAAATCCTTTAATATGTACGCTGGCAAAGAACAGTGGATTACACTGAAGTTTAAACAGTCCTTGGTGAATGTCATGATCGATTACTTTGGGCTTGGTGCCGATATGAAAAAAATTGATGAAGAATTTGGCTGGCTTAGGGTAAAAGCAAACAGAAGCGAGGGTCTTGTCCGCTGGCTCCTTAACTGGGGAAGTGATGTAAAGGTGCTTGAGCCTCAGGATTTAGTGGAAGAAATAAAAGCGGAAATTCAAAAAATGAATCAAACCTATGAATAGAGGATGGTCTTAAAGCCCGCCTCTTTTTTAGGTTCACCAAAAATGGTAAACCATTTGGAAGGAAATGTGAGATAATAAAATGTAACTAATTGTAAATTGATACAAGGAGATTTTTTTATGGAATCTTTAGTAAAAGAACTTAATGAAATTTGTATGAGAGATCCCTTTCGCGAGAAAATTGTCATTGTCGATTCTCATACAATTGGCGAACAAATAAACGAAGCCTTCATAAAAAAAGACTTCCAGGCGGTTAATCTTAAATATCGGACGGTTTTGGATCTGGCCAGGAGCCTAGTGGAACTGAATGCAGACCAGCCTGCGGAAATGCTTGACCAGACGGTGGGGGTACATTTTACGTATACACTGCTCAAAAGATTAAAGGAACAGGGGGCTCTCCATTATTTTTCAGGAATGGAGATTACCCCGTCCTTCAGCCATGCCATTTTCTCGGCAATTCAAACATTGCGGCTCTCGGGTTATACCAAAGAGACTTTGAATTTGAACGCATTTGTGGCACCAGCCAAAGCCGAGGACATGGCTGAAATTCTTGCCGGATATGAAGAGCTTTTGCAAGCCAGTACATTCATCGACAGAGCTGCCCTGTTAACTAAAGCAATGGAATATGCCCTAATTGATGAAAAGAAATTGTTTATTCTGCAGTCTAATTTACAGTTGTCACAACTCGAAGAACATTTTCTTGAAAAAATTCTGCCAGAAAACACCGCTAAACTGCCACTGGCACCCGTTTTCGGGCTCGATTTACCTGAGCGGACAAGCTTGAGTTCTGTTCGCTGGGGTGAGCCCTCACCACTTAGCTATCTTTATCAACAGGATAAGGCAGGCGGTAAGCCCGATTTGCATATTTTCACTGCCAAAACGGAAGAACTGGAATTGAAACAAATTCTGGAGCAGATCAAAAAGTCCAAATCTTCGCTTGATGAAAATGTCATCTACTATACGAGCGCTGATTCCTATGTTACCCTTTTTTATCATTTGTCCCAGCGAATAGACCTTCCGGTTACTTACGGGGAAGGGCTGCCGATTTCCTTCAGCCGTCCCGGCCGTCTGGTTTCAGGCCTGCTTGGGTGGATTCAGTCGAACTATAGTGTAAAAGCATTTCTTGATTTATTAAATGAAGGGCTCCTCGAATTGGATGATGAGGCCCCGTCAAAAACAAGAATGGCCAGGATTTTAAGGGATTTACAGATTGGTTGGTCAGAGGAGAGGTATGGGGCATGTCTAGCTGCGGAAATCGAAAATTTAAACTCTGAAAGCCCATACTATGAAACTCGATTAAAGGAATTTTCATGGTTAAAGCAGTGGTTCTCTTCCATTTTCAGAAAGCTGCCGGCCTTTGATTTAACAATCAACTATAAAAAATGCTTAACAGGTATTGCTCATATTTTAAAAAATTTCAGCAAAACCAGCTCAGGTTTAGATGAGATTAGTAAAACTGCATTGCTGGAGGAGATTGAAAAAATTATTCCATACGCAGACGAAGCCTTGCCTAAATATGACGTAATTGAAAAAGTGAAGGATTTGCTGCTGTCGATACGTGTTCAGCAATCAAGACCGAAACCGGGGCATCTACATGTAACCTCCTATAAAAATGGAACTTACAATAATCGCGCTAACGTGTTTTTTGTGGGTCTCGATAATAAAAAGTTTCCAGGTAATGCCGGTGAGGACCCGCTGCTCTTAGATTTGGAACGGAGAAAACTTAGCAGGAGCCTGCCACTGCGGAGCGAAAAGGGCCAGGTCAATTTATATACCTTATTGCAGGTAATGGCACAATCTGCTGGAACCGTAACAGTCAGCTATTGTCATTTTAATATCAATGATAACCGTGTCACGAATCCGGCATTTGTGGTGCTGCAATGTTACCGCCTTATGACTGGAGATCAAAATACAGACTTTAAAGCATTAAAATTACTTCCAACCTCCATCATTGCAGGCGATATTTTGGATGATAAAGATTACTGGAATGAAAAATTAGCCAGCAATCAGCCTGTCCGATTAACAGGTGGAATTCTTGGGTGTTTTTCCAATGTTGAGCAGGGGATAGCGGCGGAAATCAAGCGGAATTCAAGTGGATATTCGGAATTTGACGGCCTTGTACAGCTTGACGCGAATGAGGATGACCCGCTCCTTAATCAGAAGAAAACGATGAGCGCCGGAAAACTTGAAACGCTTGCCAAGTGTCCATATTCTTATTTCTTAAAAGAAGTGCTGCGCGTCAAACCAATTGAGGAAATTTCGTTTAATGCCAACAAATGGCTGGATCCTGCCTCAAGGGGAAGTCTCCTGCACAGCATCTTTGAAAATTTTTATAAGCAGTTAAAAAAGGAAAATGTGAAGCCTTCATATGCGCTTCATTTAGACAAGCTTATAGCGTTAGCAACTAGTTTAATTGAGCAGCAAAAGGAAATGCTGACGCCGCCGAATGAACGCATTTTTTTAAGGGAAATGAATGATATTCTGGAATGCTGCAAAATTTTTCTTAAGGAAGAGGAGCGCCATAGCGAAGACTATGAGGCGATTGACTTTGAATATTCCTTTGGAATAGGCGGGAAAGAACCTGCAGTCATCAAGCTTCCTTCAGGAAAATTGAGGATTTCCGGTATCATTGACCGTGTGGATAAGTCAAGTGACGGAACCTACCACATTATTGACTACAAAACAGGAAGCACCTACGGATATAAGAAAAATGGCGCATTTAAAGGCGGCCGTCAGCTTCAGCATATGATTTATGCTTTGGCGATTGAGCAGCATCTTCAGCTTGGTGAGGGGGCCGTCGAAGAAAGCTCCTATTATTTCCCAACCGTAAAGGGGATGGCCGAGCGATTTACCAGGAAACAGGATGCCACCCTCAGAACCAATGGGTTAGATATTTTGGAAAAATTAATTGATGTAATTAAACATGGACATTTTGAAATGACGGATGACGTAGAGGATTGCAAGTACTGTGAATTTAAGCTTGTCTGCCGCCGCCATTTTTACAATCAAGATACCCTTGAAATGAAACAATCTAACCAGAAGCTAAAGGGGGTGCGGGCCTATGACTAAGGTGGTATTTGACCAAGCTGCCCGCGAAAAAATTAAGCATGAACTTGGAACGAATTTTTTGGTGGAAGCAGGCGCCGGTTCAGGGAAAACGACAAGCCTTGTGGACCGGATGGTCAACCTTATCTATACCGGAAGTGCTGCGATTCACCAGATTGTCGCCATTACCTTTACCAGGAAAGCTGCAGATGAGCTGAAGGTCCGCTTTCAAGCTAAATTAGAAGAGACTTGGAATAAGGAAACGGACCTTGATGCGGAATTCCGTTTGGGAGAGGCCTTGAAAAATATCGAACGCTGCTTTCTTGGCACTGTTCATTCCTTTTGCGCCAAGCTGCTAAGGGAGCGGCCAATTGAGGCAAAATTGGACTTAACCTTTAAGGAACTTGAGGAGTCGGATGATGCCGATGTTTTGGAGGAAGCATGGCAAAAGCATCTCCAAGATTTGATGGATTACGACTCCGGTCCGCTTGAAGAAATGGAACGATTAGGTATCTCAACGGATAACCTGTTTCCGTGGCTAAAGGATGTAAAGGAATATTCTGATGTAGAGTGGGTCTCAGAATCTGTACCGAAACCAGAGATGCTCGCGGACTACCAATCTTTTATGAATATCATTAGAGAAGCACGGAAAAGCGTACCGGAACAGGAGCCGGAAAAGGGCTATGATACCCTGCAAAAGACGATTTTGCTAGCCGTGCAAAGGGAAAGGTTTTTGGATTCTCCGAAGGAACCGGACATCATTGGTATTTTTAGCTTATTCGATAAGAATTTAAAGCCAACCTATAACCGCTGGCCGTCCAAGGAAGATGCCAAATTTTACGAAGAGAAAATTTCATCCGAATTCGCGGTGAAAATCAAGCCTCTAATTCAAGCCTGGAAGGAATATTGCCATCCTAAGATTATTGCCTTTCTCAAGGGTGCGGTTCAGACATACGAACAGCTAAAAAAAGAACGCTCCTTGTTAAATTTTCAGGACCTAATGATGCATACATCCAGGCTGCTGAAGGAAAACACTGAGGTCCGCAGTTATTTTCAAGGAAAGTACCGTTACCTGCTCGTCGATGAATTTCAGGATACCGATCCCCTGCAGGCAGAGATTATGTTCTATCTAACCGGTGAGGACCCGCATGAGAAAAACTGGACAAGCTGCAAACCAAAACCGGGCTCGCTTTTTGTCGTCGGGGACCCAAAGCAGGCCATCTATCGTTTCCGCCGGGCCGATATTGACACGTATAATCGAGTCAAACAATTAATTGAGGAGCATGGCGGGGAAGTGCTGCAGCTGACGACGAACTTTCGTACCTTAGATTCGGTGACAACCGAATTAAATACGGTTTTTGAACGTCATCTGCCAGAAGTGGAAACCAATTACCAAGCGGCATACCGTCCATTGATCTCTTATCACGTAGATTCGGGAAACGAATTTTCAGGCGTAAAGCGGTTGACCGTTCCGGCAGATTTTTCTAAGAAAGAGGAAGTCATCCATAAGGATGCCGAAAATATTGCGCTTTCGATTCGGAATCTTATCGAGCAAGGACATCGGGCACGGGATTTTATGGTGCTGACCAGATACAATGACGGGGTTGCTGTTTATGCGAAAGTTTTAGAGGAGTCCGGCATTCCTGTCAGTATCAGCGGCGAGGTTATTCTTGGTGAAACGAGAGAGTTTCAGGATCTATGGATTCTCTTAAAATCCTTCCTCGACCCAACGGATGAGGTAAGCTTTGTTGCCGTCCTCCGGGGGATTTTCTTTGGAATCAGTGATGATGAATTGTATCAATGGAAGCGGGCCAAAGGGCGGTTTTCACTGTATACGGATATTCCAGCAGATTTGTCTCCAGATGTTAAGGATAAATTTGAAACTGCCATTATGAAGCTGCTATCTTATCAAAAGATGATTCGCAATCTGCCGCCAACAGCTGCGATTGAAATAATTATCGAGGATGTCGGTTTCTACCCCTTGCTATTAATGAATGAACGTGACAAACGAACCTATAAAAGCCTGCTGCAAATGCTTGAGGCCTTGAGAAAACAGGAGGCGGGAGGAAAGACAACCTATAAGCAGGTGATAGAAACCCTTACTGAAATGATTTTTGAAAAATCGGTTGTCGCCAATTTGGAAGAAGAAGCAGATGCCGTGCGCATCATGAATGTCCATAAGGCAAAGGGACTTGAGGCACCGATTGTCTTTTTAGCCCATCCTGCCAAGTCGGTTAGCCCAGAATCGTTTTTATCAAAGCACATTAAACGCGAGGACCTGATTTCAAAAGGGTACTTCATGTTTAATGTGGATAACGGCTACCAGTCCCGGGAGGCGGCGATTCCCAAGGAGTGGGAGATTCATAAAGCGGAGGAGCTAAAATACCTTACGGAGGAAGAGCTTCGGATCATTTATGTGGCCGCCACCCGTGCGGAGAAAGCTCTGATTATCAGCTCAAACGGGAATAACAAGAAAAACCCATGGAATATTCTGTTTGCGATGGAAGCGATCGAGGAACTCGAGGTTCCTGAAATAGATGTCTGGGACAATAGGACTGTACCAAAGGAAATCACCCTCAGTGAATTCCAAGCAAAAACTTCAAGTAAGCTTGCTTGGCTTGAACCAAGCAAAATGAAGTCCTACGATCATTGGACGCCAACAAAGGACAAGGATTATTCAGAACTGACGATTAAGCGAGAATCCGGCGGCGGCAAGGAATGGGGCACGGTTGTTCATGATGTTTTTGAAAAAGCGGTCCAGGGCCATGATGGTACGGATTATATTAAAATTGCGTTAACCAAACATGGATTGGCTGAAGAAAAAGAGACGGAAGTCACGGCCTATTTAGACCAATTTAAAAATTCCTCCCTTTGGGACGAGCTGCGGACGGCAGATGAGGTTCTTACGGAAGTGCCATTTACCTTTAAAGTGGTTAAAGGCCACCCGCTTTATTCACAGATTACCGAGGGTCCCAAGGACGAGCATCCTTTCTATGTAAAAGGGGTCATTGACCTAATTTATAAAAAGAATGACAAATGGACCATTGTCGATTATAAGACGGACCGGGCTGTCCGTGAGGAGGATTATGAGAAGCTTCGTGACTTTTATAGCAGCCAGCTCGCCTTTTATAAGGGAGCATGGGAGGAACTGACTAGAGAAGCGGTTGGCCAGCAATGTCTTTATTTCCTTGCACCGAATCGGATATTTTTCAAAAAATAGTATGATTCAAAGTAAAAAGCGGCCGCTTAAAAGACGGCCGCCTTTTTTGTGTATACTAGTTATTTAACTCAATCATTACTGGGTCAATAAGCCGTTCTCGAATTCTTCAATTCGGCTGCGGACTAGAGCCGGCACTGGCCGGGTTGTTTTTGTTTTAGCATCATAGCTGACGTAAATAATTTCGGCTAAAAGAATTGGGTCTGTTTCACCATCTCTAGTAATCATGCAGTTTAAGGTCAAACTTGTGTTACCGATCTTGGACATTTTACACCAAATGTTCAGCCAGTCATTCAATTCTGCTGACTTTTTAAACTCCAAAGTAGATTTTGCCAGAACAAAATCAAAATCGGCCTCTTCAAAGTCTAACTTCAATCCCTCATGGAAATATTCAGTAACAGCAACATCTATATAAGTCATATAGTGAGCGTTAAAAACAATCTTCTGACCGTCAATTTCAGAATAGCGGACCTTCAGGCGATGTGAAAAACGAAAATCATTAACCATTGTAAACCACCTTTTTTAAATTTTGATAAGGATGATTCCCTCAAATCTATTTATTCTGTTAATTCCTTTCATTTCCTTTTTTTGAAGGTCTTTTTATATATCAAATGATCGAGGAAATTCTAAATTAGGAATTTTTGCATAAATTGAAATAAGAATAATAGGATGTAGTAACCTAGCAAAATTGAATAGAGATTGGCATCGGTGCCTTAGATGAAGTGTCATACTGCCATCAGGGCACCCTTTTTGCTAATAGGGAGTGGAACTCATGAGGCTACAACGATTACCTGCCCAAGCCTTGGCAAGTCAGCTGATACCAAATGTTGATGAAGGGTTAAGAGAGGCATTGAAGGTTCCGGACCACGTCAAAAGCTTGGGGCTGGTTACCAGCACAAGTGATGATGTCGGCTATACTGCGATTGATGAGGCCACCAAAATGGCCGCGGTGGAAGTCGTCTATGCAAAGTCTTTTTATGCCGGGGCCGCACATGCTTCCGGTCCATTATCGGGAGAGTTTATTGGGATTTTAGGCGGGGCTACACCGTCTGAAGTAAAGAGCGGCTTGGAGGTCGCTGTAAGGATGATCAATGAGGGTCCGGCTTTTTATGCGGTGGACGAGGCTGGGAATCACGCTTACTATGCCCATACAATTTCTCGAACTGGTTCGTTTTTATCGAGTTTAGCCGGGATTGAAACGGGGGAGCCGCTCGCATATTTAATTGCTCCTCCTCTTGAGGCGATGGTGGGGCTGGACGCAGCGTTAAAGGCGGCAGACGTAAGGCTTTGTGTTTTTTATGGACCGCCGACAGAAACCAACTTTGGCGGGGGGCTTCTGACAGGAAGCCAATCCTCCTGTAAAGCAGCAGCGGAGGCCTTTGCGGACACGATTCAAAAAATAGCTCAGTCTCCCCATAAGATGTTTTAGGATAGATGGTAAAAAAAATGAAGGAGGTTCCAAAAATGGGACGAGAAACGTCGGCATTAGGAATGATTGAAACAAAGGGATTAGTGGGAGCAGTTGAGGCTGCGGATGCGATGGTGAAAGCCGCGGATGTTAGTCTGGTAGGGAAGGTTCAGGTAGGGGGCGGGCTTGTAACGGTATTGGTCCGCGGTGATGTTGGTGCTGTCAAGGCTGCTACAGATGCAGGGGCAGCCGCAGCGTCGAAGGTGGGAGAACTCATTTCCGTCCATGTAATACCAAGGCCGCACTCCGATATTGAACTGATCCTCCCGAAGCTGGAAGGGCAAAGCATAACGTAAATGGCGGTTGGGAGTGTTAAAAATGGATAAAGGGCAGCTGCAGAAATTGGTAGAACGGATTGCCCGTGAACTTATCGAACAAGAGACTCCTAGAATAAAAGTCCTGTTTGTATTTTGTGACAGCTCAGCGCACGAGCCCTTTGTTGACCAATTGATGGTTCTAAAAAAACATCCAATAGATTATGATTTCCTGTCGCTTGACGGTGAGACGTCAGGATGGCTTGGGGGCAGCTATATCCAAGCTACCGGGGCAGGGCAAGTAATAGCAGCGGACGAGTATGCCAAAGCACCGATTGAGCTGCCGAAGGATTATGATGCCATTGTCATCCCGGAAATCGACTTGGATAACGCCGCCCGTGTCTGCCAAGGATTAAAGGGTTCTGTGAAATCGGAAATCATCTTTGCGGCCCTCGTTCTTCAGAAACCGGTCATGGTTGGCGGTGATTCTTCTGGTATCAAGCGGGCCGATCGCCGGACCTTAAAAACACTGGATTTACCGCTCCCACTAAAGAAACGATTTGAGTCCTATAAACAGGAGCTCACCAACCTTGGTATTCGTTTTTTCAAGCAATCCTATATGCATAAAGAAATTATTAGTTTGTTTTTCCAAGAAAAAAAGGACCAACAATCCGGGGAGACCTTTATAGGAAAGGTGTTAACAGTGGAATGGCTTACTGGGAATCTGGGAATCTCGAAGACTTTGATGATCAGGCAAGGGACGATCCTGACGCCGCTGGCAAAGGATTTTCTGAAGGAAAAAGGGGTAAAAGTCATTGAAGAGGGGGCGGATGGATGATTCTTGGGAAGGTCATGGGCAGCATTTGGGCTACTCAAAAGGAGGATGGCATGAGCCAACTGAAGCTGCTGATCATTGAGCCCATCAACTGGAAAGGGGAGCCGGCAGGGGCTCCAATTATTGCTGCTGATCGAATTGGGGCCGGCCGCGGTGAGCGTGTAATTGTTTCACGTGGCAGTCCGGCAAGGACTATTTTTTCAAAAAATGCCCCGATCGATGCAGTGGTGGTTGGAATTGTCGATTCCCTCGAGGTAGGCGAAGGGGAAGAATAGCGTTTAAAGGTGTGAAGAATGGATGGAGAAAAAGCAGCGCGTCATTCAGGAATATGTACCGGGGAAGCAGCTGACATTGGCACACATTATAGCCAATCCTGATGAAGCCTTATATACGAAGCTTGGAATTGGTCAAGCGGGGGCGATTGGAATTTTGACATTGACACCAACAGAGACCGCCATAATTGCAGCTGATATTGCTACCAAAGCAGCAGATGTCGATATTGGGTATTTGGACCGCTTTACCGGATCGCTTGTCATCTGCGGAACGGTCTCTAATGTAGAAATGGCCATCCAAGCCATCAATCAATTCCTGAGCAGGCATTTGAAATTTGAACCAGCGGAGATCACTAAGTCATGAAAAAAGGGAAAGTGATGTTAATTGGTCCAGTTGGGTCAGGAAAATCTACGTTAACCAAACGACTGCTTGAGGACCCGACACCCGCTGTCAAAACACAGGCACTAAACTATATGGATTGGATCATTGACACACCTGGGGAGTATAGTGAAAATCCATTGTTTTACCGTTCTTTAATCGCGACAGCATTGGAAGCGCGGATTCTCCTAATCATTCAAGACGCAACTCGCCATGAGCAGTTCCTGCCGCCGAATTTTGCACAGGGATTTCCGTTGATTCCTATTGGTGTCATCACCAAAATAGACCATCCAAATGCGGATTTGGAAAAGGCTGAAAAACTGCTGAGGCAAGTTTTGTCAAATCATTCAATATATAAAATTTCGTCCATCACTCTTGAAGGAATACCGGATTTGAAGGCGGCCCTATTGAATCTTATTTGAATTTTTAGGAGCGGTACAGATAGCGGTCTGGAGGGGCTTTAGATTGAGCTTGGAAGCAATAAAGAGTGTCGGCATTGATATTGGCACAAGTACAACGAAATTGATTTTAAGCGAACTGACGTTAGGCAGGGTGTCGAGTCATTTTGCCCTGCCACACTTTGATATTATTGATCGAAAGGTCACCTATGTGAGTGAGATTATTTCCACTCCTTTGAAAAATGTAGATGAAATTGACTTGCTGACATTGGCGGGCTGGCTTGAACAGGAATATCGACGAATTGGACTGTCACTATCGGAGATCAAGTCGGGTGCGGTAATCATAACGGGGGAAACGGCGATTAAGAAAAATGCTGATGCTCTGCTGCATTATATGGCGGAACGATCCGGGGACTTTGTGGTAGCGATAGCCGGAGCCAGCTTGGAAGGCGTATTGGCTGGACGGGGATCGGGTGCCTCTGAGTACTCAAAAAAGGTGAAGGGTATTGTCGCCAATATCGATATCGGCGGCGGTACTGCCAACGTTGCCCTTTTTAAGCAAGGAAAAGTGCTGGATACGATTACCTTTCATGTTGGCGGCCGGCTGGTCGAAATCGATTCTGCCGGTGAAGTCTTGGCGGTATCCCAGTCTTTACAGCCTTGGCTTTTTTCTAAAAACTACTTGCTGGAAAAGGGGATGCGGCTTACATTAAAGCAGATTTCTGACCTTTCTTCTGGTTTGTGCAAAGACATGCTGGACTGTTTAGTGGGGAAGATGCCTATAGGTACCGTTAAGGCGTTGGTTCACAGTGCTTCGTCGGAAACACTTCCGATGATTAATGATGTTATGATTTCTGGGGGGGTTGGGAGGCTGGCACTGGAAGGGCCTCCTCCGACATTGGGTGAGGCAGCGAAATATAACGACATCGGCCCGATTTTGGCTGCAGAACTGATGAAAGCTTTAAAAAACTATCCTTTTTCCGTAGTGGAGTCTTCGCAAACTTCGAGGGCAACGGTCATCGGGGCAGGCATGCAGACAACGAAAATCAGCGGGGCGACGATATCGATTGCTCCTGAGCATCTGCCGCTAAGAAACATCCCAGTAGTTAAAATGAGCTATTCAGAAACGGCTCTGGAGCAGTATATTGAACGGCTTTTTTTTCAAGGAAAGGAATTGTTCCATGAAAATTCTAAAGTGCCGTTTGCGATTAGTTTAGCGGAAATGCCCTATTTGCCTTATTTAAAGCTAAAGGGGCTGGCGGAAGTACTCGGAAAGGTCTACGCACGGCTTTTTCCTAGGGCAACAGCTCTTGTTGTAGTCTGTGAAAATGATATGGCTAAAGCCCTGGGGCAGGCGCTGCGACTGCAGTTAGCGGCTGATATGGACGTGATTTGTATTGACCAGGTGGTGGTTGAGTACGGCGACTATATTGATATTGGCGAGCCGTTGAATGATACAATGGTGCCCGTTGTTGTGAAGACGCTGGCGTTTTAGCTGGATGGCGAGTAAAATCTGGAAATCGACGAGTAAAATACCAAAGTTGACGAGTAAAATGGGGAAAGCAGCGAGTAAATTGGCCGAACTGACGAGTAAAATCGGAAAACAGGCGAGTAAATCCTCGTTAACCCCTTAAAAGAAAAAGAAACTGGGAGGTGAAGTGAAATTTGAAAACCAAAATTACTTTACTTAATAAAACATATCAATTTAATAGCTTAAAAGAAATTCTAGCGAAGGCGAATGAGGAAAAGTCGGGGGACCAATTGGCGGGTATCGCCGCCAACGACGCTCAGGAGCGGCTTGCAGCACGTCACCTCCTGGCTGATTTGACCCTGAGCGACATCCGCAATAACCCAGTGCTCCCACCTGAAGAGGACGAGGTTTCCCGCGTCATTGAAGAATCTATTAATGAAAAAATCTATCAATCTATTGCCAATTGGACTGTCAGCGACCTGCGTGAGATCCTGCTGGCTGAATCTACAACAAATCGGGAAATCAGCCGGATCCGCCGGGGACTGACGAGTGAGATGGTCGCTGCCGCAGCTAAAATCATGTCCAACCTGGATTTGATTCAGGCAGCATCTAAAATCGAGGTCGTGACCCAGTGTAATTATCCGGTCGGCCATAAAGGCACGCTTGCTGGCAGGGCCCAGCCGAATCATCCCACTGACAGCATTCAAGGAATCAGGGCCTCCTTATATGAAGCGCTCAGTTATGGAATCGGTGATGCAGTTATCGGGATTAACCCAGTTATTGATTCAGCCGAAAGTGTAAAACAAATTTTACAAATGACTAAAGAGGAAATCGACCGCTTTCAAATCCCTACGCAAAATTGTGTGCTTGCACATGTCACGACCCAGATGCGCGCCATCAGAAATGGTGCGCCGTCTGATTTGCTTTTTCAAAGCCTGGCGGGAACGGAAGCAGGGAACACAGCGTTTGGCATCAGCGTCGGACTGTTGGATGAGGCGAATGATTTGATCCAAAAAGAGGGAACGGCAGCAGGGCCGAATTTGTGGTATTTTGAGACGGGACAGGGGTCGGAGCTTTCATCAGATGCACATCATGGCATTGACCAGGTAACGCTCGAAGCCCGCTGCTATGGGCTTGCAAAAAAATATAAGCCGTTTATCGTCAACACCGTAGTCGGTTTTATTGGGCCGGAATATCTCTACAACAGCAAACAGGTTATCAGGGCCGGGCTTGAGGATCATTTTATGGGGAAGCTGCAAGGAATTCCCATGGGTGTCGACGTTTGTTATACAAACCATATGAAAGCCGACCAGAATGATATGGAGAATCTCGCCGTCCTCCTTGGTTCGGCCGGTGTCAATTTCCTCATCGGCGTTCCGATGGCGGATGATTGCATGCTGAATTATCAATCGACCAGCTTCCATGACATTGCTTCTGTCAGAAGGGTGCTGGGCCTAAGACCTTCGCCATTTTTTGAAAAATGGCTTGAGAAGATGGGAATTATGGAGAGCGGAATATTAACCGAGCGAGCCGGTGATCCGACATTGTTTATGTAAAGAAAGGAGGGGGAGAGAGTGCAGGAGAATGAGATTGAATTTATTGTTCAAAAAGTAATGGAGGAACTTCACAGGAACTTTCCCGATGAAACTAAAGCAGAAGAAATTGCGAAAACCAATGAAGAAGGACTGATATTTACTGAGAACGACTGGAAGACCTCTATTCCGGCAGCTGTATATCAGGAGGGGGTATCTGATTTAATTGCCTCTACACCGGCTAGGATTGGCGTTTGGCGGACTGGAACCCGGCCGCTCACGAAAACGATGTTAAAGCTGCAGTTTGACCATGCGGCGGCAATTGATGCGGTCGGGGGCGAGGTCCTTGAAAAAACCCTGGCGGAATTTGATTTATTTACCGTTGAAACATGCTATGAAAACAAGGAAACGTATCTAAAAAGGCCTGATAAAGGGCGCATCTTAACCGATAATGCGGTTAGGGCCATTAAGGAAAAATGCAGCCATCACCCGCAGGTGCAAATTGTCGTCTCAGACGGACTAAGCGCTAGTGCTGTGGAAACCAATTTAATGGATGTTTACCCGGCCTTACTGGATTCTTTGAAAATCAATAACCTTTCCGCTGGAACCCCGTTTTTTGTCAAAGGGGGCAGGGTAGCTTGCATGGATCATATTGGCGAGATTCTTGAGCCGGAGGTGTTGGTCCTGTTAATCGGCGAACGGCCTGGGCTGGTCTCGGCTAGTTCGATGAGTGCCTATATGTGCTACCGGCCGCGAAAAGGAGTGGTTGAATCCGACCGCAATGTCATTTCGAATATTCACCCGCTTGGAACTCCGCCTGTCGAGGCTGGTGCTCATATTGGTACTGTCCTTAAGAAGATGCTTGAGCAAAAGGTGAGCGGAGTAAAGCTGGAATTATAGTGTTATTCTATCTTTCTATTGGGATTTTATAATGAAAGGAGGGTGGGGGGATGGAGGTTGTAATCGGCTTTGCACTTGTAGTCATCACTTTAGTGGTCGGTACGGCCATTGGCATGCATGCGAATAAAAATGTAAGGGCCTTTAAAGAAGAAGAGCATGAAATCTTTGTTGGAAAGGATGACTAATAATCAGTCAGAAAGGGGTAGAACAAATGAAAAACAAAGACCAACAATTGTTGGAGGATAGGAAGCAGCTGAACCGCTATGGCTATGCCCAGGAATTACTGCGGGATATGGGCGGATTTTCCAACTTTGCGATTTCCTTTTCGATTATTTCCATCTTAACAGGGGCTGTTTCTCTCTATGGACATGGGTTAACGTACGGCGGCCCGGGTATGATGGGTTTTGGCTGGACGATTGTGGCCTTTTTCGTGATGCTGGTGGCCGCATCACTTGCCGAGCTGGCTTCTGCTATTCCCACTGCAGGTGCCCTGTATCACTGGGCCGCCGCCTTAAAGGGGGTTCGGATTGGCTGGTACACAGCCTGGATTAATTTAATCGGCCAAATTGGGATTGTGGCCGGAATCGACTACTCTTGCGCCTTATTTGCAGACCCGCTCCTAGCAACCGTTTTTGGATATACCTCTACCGATACCACCACTTTAATTGTCTTTGGCGTTATTCTCCTATTACACGGAATCCTCAATCACGTTGGGATTAAAATCGTCGCAAAATTAAACGACTTTTCAGCCTGGTACCATATGGTCGTTGTTGCTATTCTGGTTGTCAGCTTAGCATTTTTTACAAGAAACGGCCTACAGCCGGTTGATTACTTATTCCAGGTAGGGCAAACCTTCTCCGATAAGCCTTATGTTCTGGCCTTTTTAATCGGATTGTTACAGGCACAGTGGACCTTTACTGGTTATGATGCGTCTGCCCATACGATTGAAGAAACAGTCCACCCACGTGTTCGCGCTCCATGGGGCATTTACAACTCCGTTGCGTTTTCATTTGTGTTTGGATTTATCATGCTGGCATTTGTCACGCTTTCGATTCATGATGCGGCCGGTGCGGTGAAATCAGATAATGCTTTTATCTTTGTTATTAGTGAAGCTCTGGGCGGCACCTTTGGAGCAGTCGTGTTATGGCTAGTGACATTTGCAATGTTCTTCTGCGGCCTTTCGTCGATTACTTCCTTTTCGCGGATGATGTATGCTTTCTCAAGGGACAAAGGAATGCCGTTCAGCCGCCATTGGGCGGAAATCAGCCGGAAGTTCCGGACACCGGCAAAGGCGATTTGGCTGTCTGTGATTCTTTCGTTTGTGCTGGCGTTGATTGATTACATTACGAAGCTGGTGAATCCGGATGCAGGTTACTCCACCATCGCCTTCCTGACGGCAGTAAGTGTGGTTGGTTTGTATGTTGCCTATGGGATTCCCATCTATCTCAAGCTGCAGGCAGAGGCTAAGGGGATCTTTCAGCCAAAGCATTACGGCCCTTGGAGTCTTGGAAAGTGGAGCAAGCCGATCAATATTCTCAGCATCCTTTGGATTATCTTCATTTCTATCATGATGATCATTCCCCCTAACCAAATGGCTGCCTATGCCTTGGCGGGAATGTTTATCTTGTTAATTATTATGGATTTGACTTATTATAAAAAGCATTTCAAAGGCCCTCAGTCAGCACTCGAAAAATCAATTGATGAAATTAGAAGACTGGAAGACGAGTTTGAACATGGGAAACATTAATTAAAAAGAGGTCAGGACCTTTCAGACGTTGTGCCGGGGTCCTGACCTTCAGAGTTTTCCTGATTAGAAAAAAAAGAAAAGGCGGACCAGCCGCCTTTTGATTCTTTAACCTCTTTTACGGGATTTAAACACCCACATGTTGCCGTCTTTCCAGCAGCTTTTCGTTTGATGTCTGCCGTGGCCTGTATTACGCCAGTTTGTGCATTCCAGATTATGCGTTAAGCGTCTTGAAGTTCTTTTTCTGGACGTGCGGCGTCGAGTTGTATTTCTGCTGGATGTCATCTTTCGACGACTAGAGGTTCGTCTAGAAGTCCGACTAGAAGTCCGACTAGAAGTCCGACTAGAAGTTCTTCTGTGGCTAGATGTCCCGCGATGACGGCCTGGATCCATAAACATGAAATCCCCGAATCCGCCGCGTCCTACGTCATCAGCAGCTCTTTGAATATCCTCTGGAGAAAATTCTCTTTCTTCCATTTGAAGCACCTCCTTTTTTACAGAAAAGGGAGTACGAAATGAATTGTGCATTATCTATTACACCCACTCCTCTTTTAACAATTTACGAATGGACGCTTGTCTTGGTCTCGGACAATAGCCTATTCAATGAAAAAATCAATAAACCGTGACATCCCTTTTACTCCATCATAGGTATAAAAGGAGGGGAGGATAGGGAATGGACGAAGCCGTAAAACTGCCAAACTATAAAATTTTTATAAAACCGAGCGACTTAAAGGAGCTTAAAAGGGATATATGGGTGGATATGCCAATCCCCGCACAGCTAAATATCGATGGCAAGAGATTAGAGGTAGATATCAGCTACCGCGGCTCCCATATTCGTGATTTTTTGAAAAAATCGTATTACATTTCTTTTTATAAGCCTAAAAAATTCAAAGGCTCCAGTGAAATTCATATAAATGCTGAGTATAAGGATCCTTCGTTCATACGGAATAAATTATCCTTCGATTTCTTTTCTGAGATTGGTGTCCTGGCACCATATTCCCGGCATGTCTTTTTGACCCTTAACGGCAAACCGGAAGGAATATATTTGGAAATCGAATCGGTGGATGAAAATTTTTTAAGAAGAAGAAACCTTCCCGCTGGCAGCATTTATTACGCCATTGATGGCGATGCGAATTTTTCATTGATGAGTGATTTGGATAAAGCCGTGAAAAAGTCATTGAAATCAGGCTATGAAAAGAAGTGTGGGAAGTCGTCCGAGGATAAGTTTTTAGAAAGGTTTATTTATAACATTAATACGATTCCTAGAAGTGAATTTGAGAGGGAAATTATTAAATATATTGATGTTGAAAAATACTTGCGGTGGATTGCGGGCATCATCTTCACGTCCAACTATGATGGTTTTGTCCATAATTATTCGCTTTACCGAAATGGTGAAACAGGGCTATTCGAGGTGATGCCATGGGATTACGATGCCACCTGGGGGAGGGATGTTAACGGGAAGGTGATGGGGGCGGATTATGTTCCGCTTAAGGGCTATAATACGTTAACGGCAAGAATTTTGGATGTGGATTCGTTTCGAAAGCAGTATCAAAAGCTGCTGGTTGAAATTATGAATCAGCAGTTTACATTGGGATTTATGTTGCCTAGAGTTGAAAAGGTGCTTGGGATAATCCGGCCCTATGTCCTGCAGGACCCCTACAAAAAGGACTCGATCACACAATTTGACCAGGAGCTTCGGGTAATCACGGAATACATCCTTGAAAGAAGAAAATATATCGAACGCGAAATAGTAAAGCTTAACTAAATTAGGCCGCAGCCTTTATGACTGCGGTGTTTTTAAAAGAACCATCCAATTTCGGATGGTTCTTTTATGAATTTAAAGGGAAACTTTCCGTCCTTCCCTCGAGGAAAGCCGAATCGCATCAAGCACCCTTTGTGTTTCATGGCCGTTCTCAAAATTAGCTAGATTAGGGTGTTTAACACCTGTCACTAGAGTTTCGTACAGGGCATCTAGAGAGCGGTTAAAGCCGTTATAGTAACGGGCTGCGACCGCCGGCATTTCTGCAGGGGCTGTTATATCAGGTACTAGCTCAACTGCTTCAAGAGGAGCATCACCTGAAGAAAGCAGAACCTGGCTATCGTCTAACATAACCATTGTTCCTTCTGTACCAAAGACCTCTAAACGCCATGAATTGGCGGTTTGGCGGACTCCCGACACAAATTCCAACGTTACTGTAACCCCGTTATCAAGCTTGCCAATAACCTGAAATGCATCATCGGCTGTACGGATTTCGACTGTTCCATCCCCAGAAGTATAGGTTGGTACATGGATAGGAAGATTAGCAAACACTTCATGAAAATGACTGTCAAGCCACCACTGAAGAGAGTCGGACATATGCGAACCAATTGCCCCAAGCATCCCTCCGCCAGTCTCCGCTTTGGCCAGCCAGCCACGTGGGTTGGATGAAAGATAGGCATAATTCGGAAAAGCAGCCAAATAACGAACGTGTAAAACTTTACCCAAGCTGCCGCTGTCCAAAATTTCCTTCACCTTTGTCCGGGCAGGTAGGAAGCGGAATTCATGATTAATGATCCCTAGTTTGTTTGCTTGGTTTTTGGCTGAAATCATTTCCTCTGTCTCCGACACATCTAAGCCCATTGGCTTTTCACAGACCACATGCAGACCTTTTTCATAAGCAGCCAGTACCATTTCTTTATGTAAATGAACAGCTGAAGCTACAACAACAAGGTCGAGTTCTTCCTTCTCGAGCATTAATCGCCAGTCAGTATAAACATTATCTATACCGCTCGTGTTTCGGACATTCTCCACATTTCCTCGTGAAACACTTGCTATTGCGGTTACCTTAAATCCGTCATGAAAGTTCATCATCGGTGCATGCACTTTAGCGCCGAAACCGGTTCCGATAATTCCTGCCTTAAATTTCTTCATGTGTAAAACCCCCTCAAATTTAGGATAATTTAAGTGTAATAGGAACTGGTAGTTTGTGCTAGATAGAAGAAAAAATTTTCCTATATGAACTTATACCAATTAGCGGAACCTTTTAGGATAAAAAACGTAATACATGTGGAAATGAAAAAAATGGAGGATTAAAATGGAAGTTTGGATAAAAGATTTTATTGAAAGCTATGGTTACATAGGGGTATTTTTGCTGATCGCTCTTGAAAATATTTTCCCGCCCATTCCTTCGGAGGTCATCCTGACCTTTGGCGGTTATATGACCTTGGATACCAGTTTGAACGTTACGGGAGTCATTATTGCCTCAACTTTAGGTTCTGTATTTGGTGCGGTAATTTTATATCGTCTCGGAAATTTTTTGGATGTGGAACGGTTTGACAGAATCATTAAGCGGTATGGAAAATTGTTACGACTAAAAAAGGAAGATTTATACCGCGCCAATGCCTGGTTTAATAAATATGGTATTTGGACGGTTTTCCTGTGTAGGTTTATTCCGCTAATTCGCAGTTTAATTTCAATCCCCGCTGGAATGGCCAACATGAATTTTTCTCTTTTCCTAATTTTCACAACGATTGGAACACTGATTTGGAATACTGTCCTGATTCATCTAGGTGCAAGCTTGGGAGAGAATTGGGAACTTATTACGGAAAAAATGGATAATTTCTCTAACGTAATTTACGGGATTCTTTTCGGCCTATTAATGGTGGGAGTCATCACATTAATAAGGAAAGGCTTACTTTTTTCGAAATGAAGAAAGAAACAATTTCTTAAACTGCCTCGCCTGCTGGGGATAATTATTTATATTTTTGGAGGAAAAAATTAACTTTTCTCGAACAATATAATCGTATGAAACTATGATTCTGAAGGTGGGCGAAAAAATGACTCTTGAACTGCAAACAAAGTTTTTATTAGACCAGTTAAAAGCTCTAGGCGCACCGCCGCTCGAAACTTTAACCCCGCAAATGGCAAGAATGGGTTCCAAGTTTCCCCAAGGGGAAGTTGAGGAAGTAGGCAAGGTGGAAAACCGGACTATTCCTGGCCCTGCGTCAGATATTCCTGTAAGGGTCTACTATCCGAAGGAAGAACAGTCAAGCTATCCAGCGTTAGTTTTTTATCACGGCGGAGGTTGGGTGATCTGCGATCTTGATACCCATGATAATATTTGCCGGGCCCTTACCAATAGCGCTGGCTGCGTTACGATTTCCGTTGACTATCGGCTTGCACCTGAACACAAGTTTCCGGCTGCAGTGGAAGACTCCTACGCAGCAGTACAATATGTATACGACCATGCCGAAGACTTTAAGGTGGACCGCACGCGGATTGCTGTTGGCGGCGACAGTGCTGGTGGTAACCTTGCTGCTGTTATCAGTCATCTTGCAAAAGAGAAAAACACCCCGCCAATTTGTTTCCAGCTTTTGATGTATCCAAGTACCAACACTGGCGGAGTGCCGACCGTTTCGATGGTGGAGAATGCTCACGGCTATTTTCTAGAAAAGGGAACAATGGAATGGTTCCGCGATTGTTATTTGAACAGTGAGGAAGATAAGAAAAGCCCACTCGTATCGCCTGCCTTAAATGAGGACTTTACAGGCCTGCCGCCGGCACTAGTTATTACCGCAGAATATGACCCGTTACGCGACGAAGGGGAAGAGTATGGTAAAAAATTAGCTGATTCAGGTGTGGAAGTAGAAACAATCCGTTACGACGGCACCATCCACGGCTTTATCAGCATGGCGGCAGTACTAAACGTAGGAAAAGCGGCCTTGGAAAAATCAGGGGAAGCTTTAAAAAAAGCATTCAGTAAATAAAATACCTAAAAGTGTCTGGGCCATTATACAATCCAGGCACTTTTTTAAAATTAAAAATAGCAAAATGGAAAAAGAGCATTTATAATATATTTTGCGGAATTTTGTGTAAATTTTTATAGCTTACCGTGGATCAAAATGAGGCACGAGAACCGTACCCATGCATCAATAGAGAGGAAGAATCTATGAATCTTAAACGTATTGCGAAAAAAGTGGTTATTTTAGTTTTGCAGTGCTTGTTAGCAGTGGAAGTGTTGATTTGCATTGGTGCATTACCGGTTTTATTAAAGGATTTGACGTTTCATTTTTCAGATTACTTTATTGCGATTAAAGCCATGAACCTTGGTTTAATCTCCTATGATCAATTGACTTTGGACGGAAAAAATCCATTATTTCCAGTTATTTTTGATAGATACATAGAGTCTATGAAAATTCTCGGATTAAGCATCCTTACAGCTTGTTTCATCGCCTTTGTCATTACATATCTTTCGTTTATATTTTTTCGAAAAAAAATCAACGTCCTTAAAAACTTGATTGAATTGGCAGAGGCTGTTCCTGATTTGATGTTCATTCTCTTATTGCAGCTGGCTGTTATTATGATTTACAAGAAAACAGGAATAAAAATAGCAACAGTGGTCAGTATACGTGAAAAGGCCTTCCTTTTGCCAGTGATCAGCTTAAGCGTTCCCATTAGCTTCTATATCACGAAGGTGTTCATTCACCACATTGAGGAAGAGTTGGAGAAACAATATATCCATTTAGCCAAAGCAAAGGGATTATCTTTTTCTTATATTTTGAATATCCACGTGCTCCGGAATATTGCCGAAGGGATGTTTGGCTCCTCGAAGACCATTTTCTGGACGATGCTGTCCACTTTATTGGTAGTAGATTATTTGTTTAATATGAACGGCTTGTTAAGGGCAATGGTCACTGGACCGGATCCTTTTGTTGTCGGCTGTATTCTCATTTTTATCCCTTTTTATCTACTTTACCGCACGTACGAATGGATCAGCTTTGATTACAGAAAGGATTCCAAGTAGCATGATTCTATTTTTATTAAAAAGAAAAAGATTTGTTTTTGGCGTCTTATTCCTTGTTACGCTGCTTACCTGGAGCATAGTAAATACGGTACTTCATGATGGGGAAATCAGACAGGTGCGTTTTTTTTATGATGATAAGGGGAATCTCATCGATGCACCGCCCTACCCGCCATTTACGGTGTTTTTGCTCGGTTCGGATAAGTTCGGGTATGATTTGGGGCAAATGATGATTGAAGGGGCAAAGTACACCATCGGAATCACCTTGATTGTTGCCATTTTAAGGCTGCTGTTGTCCTTAGTGGCAAGCTCCTTGATCTACTCTGTGAGACCAAGACTGTTTGGTTTTCTAAAAAGTCTTTTTGAACCATTTTCCGTCGTTCCGCAAACCATCATCGTTTATTTCATTTTGTTTAGTGTTTTGTGGATGCCAATTGACGGATTTCAAACCCCATTTTGGAAACGGGCTTTATTTGAAACGGTTATTTTAATTATCATTGCGATTCCGAATTTAACCATCCATCTAGCGAATGAAATGAGGATTGTGGAAAAGGAAGATTTTATTGTGGCCTCCAAAACGCTTGGTGCAAGTAAACGCTACATTTATTTTAAACACATCGTTCCCCATGTTTACGAAAAATGGATTTTATTATTCGGTCAGCAATTTACCCAGGTCCTGCAGCTCCTTGCCCACCTTGGGTTTATGAAGCTATTCTTTGGCGGTACCTTCGTTTCTTACGGGATGATTGTAGACGATCCGCGCTCTGTTTCTTATGAGTGGTCCGGCGTTATTGGCGGAAGTCTTCCTTACCTTTATTCCAGCCAATGGATTATCATTGTGCCAGTTCTCTTCTTTATATTTACAGCAATCAGCGTCGCCTTCATCAATGATTCGATAAAGTCGTATTTTCAAAGAAAAGAGTATACATTTAAAAGGGAAAAGGTCTAAATATATTTTATATCCATATAAAAGAGGCAATCCGGTTAAAAGGATGCCTCTTTTTTAGTACTACATATCTTTTAATCTGCAAAAAAATGATGGGAATAACAAGTTAAAGAATAGGGAATTCAATTTGTTCAGTCAATTTAGGAAAGTCAATGAATGGGTTCCGATTTCCTTGGATTTGGTAAATGGTTTGATTGCGATGCATTTCATAAAGTCCTACTGGAAAAGTCTTGTGCCACTTGATTAAAGTGGAGAGGTCTATCTCAATTCGAAAAGCTTTTTTGATTGCCTTCGGATAGCGGAGCAAGAAATACAGCATTGCCCTTGCTGCTGTCCCTTTGCCATGCTCAGGCTCAAATCTTCCCCCGACTGCGAGTCCGCAATTATTTTGAACCGGTTCTTCCGGTGATTCGGGATGGAAATTGGGTAAATCTGAGTAAGGGAAATTGGAGCGGGTAATATTACATTCCGGGTCGCAAACAAACAAATGATGCAAATCGCCCTTCATAGGTTCGAGGGCTCCGAACCATGATTGGGGGACAATATGTTCCGTGTTAACTTTTAATTTTCGTTCATAGGCTTTCAATTGGTGAAGCGTTTCGAATTCCTTTTGCTTAATTTTTTGAAGAAATTCCTGAAATTCTTCATATTTTTCTGTGATGATTTGATAATCCTGAATAATGATGGTTTCAGGATTCTTTTTTTCACTGGAGTAAATACTTTTTACGCTGCCGTCTGGGTGCAGGTCTACCCAGGTATATAGATATAAATCTTTACTGATAAAATAGGGGATTCGATTTTTATGGGTTTTTGTTAGTAATTCATTGTATTTATAAAATAAAGTGGCGCCATCAAGGTTATGTTGCGCGATTGTTTGATAGTATTTTTCAATATCGAGTGAATCTTCTGTTTCATCGTAATAAAGGTCTTTGTCTTCCTGTATTTTTCGCTTGTTATCTCGCAAAAAAGCCAATTGTTTATGCAAATCAATAAATTCCGAAGTGCTATCCTTAATGACTTTTTTCTTTTTTGACATCTAAATCTCACTCCAGAGAAAAGAATTTATCTTTCAAATTCATTATATAATGATATCTCCGGCAAAACGGCTATAATTTGAAATTTTGTGTTAACAGGCGTAGGTTATGGCTCGGGTGGCTGAATTTCCCTATGGTAAAATGTTATTTTAGAAAAATTACTTTTGTTTTGTGAATTGAGTGTTATAAAAGTAGCTTCAAAAAGAAATTACTGTAAATAATGATTAATTCTGTATTTCCAGTATTTAAATGTATTTTAAAATTATCAAAATAATCACGGAAATGGATTGCATTTTAATTTTGAGAATAGTAAAATTAGTATCCGTGAATAAGAAATGAAGGGGTTTAACCTTAATGGAAAATAGATTGCCATTTTCGAAGTATTTTGTAATAGGGGTCATGTTATTTGCCTTGTTTTTTGGAGCGGGAAATCTAATATTTCCGGCATCACTCGGGCAAAACGCAGGGACAAACGTTTGGGAGGCGGCAGCTGGGTTTCTTATAACGGGGATTGGTTTGCCGTTTCTTGGAATATTAGCGATGGGCGTTTCTGGAAGCAGAAATCTGCAGGAACTGTCAAGCAGGGTTCATCCGCTTTATGGAATCATCTTTACCTCGCTGCTTTATTTAACAATTGGACCGCTGTTTGCAGCACCAAGAACAGGTGCTGTAGCCTATGATATTGGTATTGCGCCGTTTGTCGGCGGGGGCTCGGACCGCATTGGATTGTTCATATTTTCACTAATATTTTTTGGAATAACCTTGTGGTTTTCATTAAATCCGGCTAAGCTGGTTGACCGGATCGGGAAAATCCTCTCGCCTGCCATCATTATTCTCATTTTTGTGTTATTGGTCATGGTGATTGTTAAACCAATGGGGTCGATTGGAGCACCACAAGAAGCATATGCCAACGGTGCGTTTGTAAAGGGCTTTATGGAAGGATACAACACGATGGATGCACTGGCATCGCTTGTGTTTGGCATCATTGTTATCAATGCTGTTCGTGCCATGGGAGTTAAATCAACAAGCGGTATTCTGTCGGCTTCAGCCAAATCCGGATTGGTTGCGGTAGTTTTCCTAGGAATCATTTATGTTGGTGTTGCTTACTTAGGTGCGACTAGCACAGGGCGATTCGGACTTTTAGAAACAGGAGGTCCTGTTCTCGGAAAAACAGCAACCTATTATTTTGGGATTGTCGGAACAGTCATGCTTTCGATTATTATCATTCTCGCTTGCTTGACTACGAGTATCGGATTGGTAACAGCCTGCGGTGAGTATTTTCATGGCCAAATGCCGAAAATCAGCTATAAAATTTGGGTTGTTTTCTTTTCGTTAGTATCTCTTATCATTGGTAATTTCGGATTAGCAAACATCATCAACTTTTCAATTCCAGTGTTAATGTTTCTTTATCCGCTGGCTGTTGTCCTAATGCTGCTGACATTTTTATCAAAGTTTTTTAGACATTCGCAGATCGTCTATGTTTCAGCAACTGTTGTAACCTTTATGGTCAGCATTATCGATGGTATCAAAACTTTCTGTCAGCTTGTAGGAATCGAAAATTTCAGGTGGATGGATCCGATTGTATCCTTTTATGAACAAGTACTGCCGTTATATAATGAAGGACTGGGCTGGCTTTTGCCAGCAATCATTGCCATTGCGATCAGCACTGGAATCGTGAAGCTGCAAAAATATTTTCGAATTTCTCTTAGGGAAAATAATGTTTAAGGCATAATTTTATAAGATGCACTGCACATTGGCAGTGCGTTTTTTTGTTGAAAAAAACCTATTGGTGAAGGGATTAATTTTCCGGATAGGCGGAATTTCCGGAAGAACGGAAAAACAGCTTCCGTAGAATCGGAAATTTCACTCACCAATTATCGATATTTCCTAAGTGAATATGTTGATTATGCCTTTATATTAGGAATTTTTAATTTTCAGAATAGTTGGCATAAAACTTGCAAATAAATTTAATGTAACGGCCTTTTTTTAAAACGAGGATGAAAGCGTTTTCCGAAAAAGACCTTTACGAATTTTACGCAAGGGGGATTTATATGGATTTATTGGTAATTTTATTGGCACTTGGATTATTGATGTTTGTGGCCTACCGAGGTTACTCTGTTATCCTGTTTGCTCCAATCTGTGCCCTCCTGGCTGTGGTCTTAATTGCACCAAGCCATGTATTGCCATTCTTTTCGGGCGTATTTATGGAAAAAATGGTCGGATTTATTAAATCTTATTTTGCTGTTTTCTTATTGGGAGCTATTTTTGGTAAGGTTGTTGAAATGTCCGGGATTGCTGAATCTATTGCGAAGACAATTGTCGGCTGGCTTGGGGCGAAACGGGCGATGCTGTCGATTGTGCTGCTTGGGGCAATATTAACCTACAGCGGGGTTAGTTTATTCGTAGCCGTGTTTGCAATTTACCCGTTTGCTGCACAAATGTTCAAGCAGGCAGATATTCCGAAAAGGCTTATTCCAGGTACGATTGCGCTAGGTGCGTTTACATTTACAATGGATGCGCTGCCTGGAACACCGCAAATTCAAAACGTTATTCCGATTGCTTTTTTTAAAACCGACATCTACGCCGCACCTATCCTTGGAATCATTGGTGCCATCATCGTTTTGGCAGCCGGCTTATTCTATCTGGAATCCAGACGGAAAAAAGCTGAAAAAGCAGGTGAAGGTTATTATGGGTTAGGAGCGGAAATGGCAGCTGCTATTGAAAAGGAAAAGCTTGGTGCCAATGAGCCTGCTCTACCTGATTTAACAATCGAACAGTCATTATCAAGAAAAATTCTTGCCTTTGTTCCGCTCATTTTGGTCGGAGTAACGAATAAACTTTTTGTAACGAATATTCCAAAGTGGTATCCGAATGGCTTTGATTTTGCAGCACTGGGCTTAGATGCCTATAAGGTGGATGTGGCAGTATCTGCTCCAATTTGGGCGATAATTATGGCACTCCTTGTCGGGATTATTACATCTATTGCCTATGATTGGAAACGGGTTACGAAGGGCTTTAAGGATGGCGTAAACACTGCGATAGGCGGGTCACTTTTGGCAACCATGAATACAGGGGCTGAATACGGATTTGGCGGAGTGATTGCTGCACTTCCGGGATTTGCAAAAATAAGTGATGGCATATCGACTACTTTTACCAATCCGCTTGTGAATGGTGCCGTTACGACAACTACGCTTGCAGGGATGACTGGCTCAGCATCTGGAGGTATGGGGATTGCCTTAGGCGCGATGGCTGAAAAGTATAATCAAGCGATTGCCGCAGCGAATATTCCTCCTGAAGTTATGCACCGAGTTGTGGCGATGGCATCAGGAGGAATGGACACGCTGCCGCATAACGGAGCAGTCATCACCTTGCTGGCAGTAACAGGTTTAACCCATAAGCAATCCTATCGTGATATTTTTGCCATCACGGTCATTAAAACATTGGCGGTATTTGCGGTTATTGCTATCTATTCACTCTTTGGAATCGCTTAACAGTTTAGGGGGTCTTGAATATGAGTCAAGCATTAGCTGGAAAAACAGCATTTGTAACCGGGTCGGCAAGCGGTATCGGCTTAGAAATTGCTAGGACTTTTGCTGAAGAAGGTGCAAATATTGTTATTTCCGATTTAAATGAAGAAAAAAGTAAACTAGTGGCGCTGGAGTTAAAGGAACAAGGTTTTGAAGCAACTGCCGCTCCCTGTGATGTCACCGATGAGGAGGCATATAAGAATAGTCTGGAATTGGCAAGAAGTACTTTTGGAAAAATTGATATTCTCATAAATAATGCCGGGCTGCAATATGTTTCCCCAATTGAGGATTTTCCGACAGAAAAATTTGAACTAATGATTAAAGTTATGTTAACGGCGCCGTTTATTGGCATTAAAAATGTATTGCCGTATATGAAAGAGCAGGGCTTTGGCCGAATTATCAATATGGCTTCCATTAATGGCTTGGTTGGCTTTGCCGGGAAAGCGGCCTACAACAGCGCGAAACATGGGGTGATTGGCTTAACGAAAGTAGCCGCATTGGAAGGAGCCCAGTACGGAATTACGGTCAATGCCTTATGTCCGGGTTATGTTGATACACCGCTTGTAAGGGGACAGTTGGTTGATTTGGCCAAGACGAGAAATGTCGGATTAGAACGTGTCCTCGAGGAAGTCATTTATCCGCTTGTCCCCCAAAAAAGGCTCTTATCCGTATCCGAGATTGCGGATTATGCAGTATTTCTAGCAAGCGACAAAGGCAGGGGGATAACAGGTCAGGCGGTTGTTCTCGATGGAGGGTATACAGCGCAGTAGACGGTATCAGTGTAATTGTTAACATAGTACAAGAGAATCCGTGTCAGCGGGATTCTCTTTTTTTTACAAATCTTCCAATTTTCAAAAAACTCATTAAGATTTTGCTATAATAAATTTATCGAGTTTTTATAAGGGAGGCAATCGATGCGGGCATTTGACAAAGTACCAAACAGCTGGCATGAGCAAATTATCAATCTATTAGCAGAACGTGTGGTTATTGTCGATGATAACGGGATTATTTTATATATTAACGAGGGATATTGCGAGTTTATCGGCACCACGATGGAAGAGGCGATTGGCCGGCAGGTACAGGATGTGATTGAAAACTCACGGATGCATATTGTTGCCCAAACAGGTGTGAAGGAACTGGCCTCAGTCCAACAAATAAATGGCAGTGAAATGATTGCTAATCGATTTCCAATTGTTGAAGAGGAACAGATTGTTGGTGCCGTAGGAAATGTCATGTTCCGTAATCCTGAAGAATGGCGTATGTATAAAAGTAAGATCCAAAGCCTTGTTGATGAATTAAACTATTATCAAGCAAAAGTTCAAAGGGATTTGCAAAGTAAATATAGTTTTCAGGACTTAATTGGGGACAGCCCTAATTTTCTTGCAGCAAAAACATTGGCTCAAAGAGTTTCCAGGAGCGATTCATCGGTGTTATTGATCGGTGAATCAGGCACCGGAAAGGAGTTATTTGCACATGCGATTCATCATGACAGTAACCGGACGGCCGCTCCCTTTGTGGCCATTAATTGTTCCTCCATCCCGGAGCACCTGCTTGAATCGGAATTGTTTGGCTATGAGGATGGTGCGTTTACAGGCGCGAAAAAAGGCGGCAAGAAGGGACAGTTTGAATTAGCAAGCGACGGGACGTTGTTTTTGGATGAAATTGGGGACATGCCGCTCACGATGCAAAGTAAACTATTAAGAGTGCTGCAGGAAAAAGAAGTGGTCCGAGTCGGAGGTCATAAATCTATCCCTGTGGATGTGCGGATTATTGCTGCCACCCATCGGAATTTAGAAAGAATGGTAGAAAAAGGGGATTTCCGTCAAGATTTATATTACCGATTAAATGTTATTAAAATTGATATTCCTCCGCTTAGGATGAGAAAGGAAGATATCCCTGCGGTTGCGAAGCGGTTATTGAAGAAATTAGAAGCAAGATTTTTCCGAAATGGTATTGAGCTGTCTATTGAAGTAACAGAAAGATTGATGCAGCATTCTTGGCCGGGGAACATTCGCGAATTGGAGAATGTATTAGAACGTTCGATCAATGTGCTTGATGGAAAAACCATTCTATTAATGCACCTGCCCCTATATTTGCGCGATCGAGAAACCGAGGGGGGAAACGCAGGTAACTTACATAATGAACAAACTGTTTCATTAAGCAATATCTTGTCAACGGAACCGAAGAATATTCTCCCATTGAAGGAGACACTCGTCCAAGCAGAAAAACAAGCAATTGAACAAGCTTTAGTGGTAACGAAGGGTAATAAACTAGAAGCGGCTAAACTACTGGAAATCGGTAAAACCAGTTTTTATGATAAATGTAAATTATATGATATAAATTAACAAGATTTAACCAATACAGGAACTAAAGAAATCCATCATATTATCAAGGACTTCACTCGAAATTTTAATGAGTAAGTCTTTTTTTGTGAATTTTATTTTAATAGAAAGAACAAAATTTATTTGTTGACAAAAAAATATATTGTAACTATTATGATTACAGGTAATTAAATTTGTTACAAATGGACTCTTAAATAAAACTATATCGGAGGAATCAAAATGAAATTATTAGTCACAGGAGCTACAGGAAAGTTTGGCTCAAAAGTCGTTGAGAATTTATTAAAAACTGTAACCGCAAACCAACTTGCTGTCAGTGTTCGCAATCCGGAGAAAGCAGAAGGTCTGCGCGCTCGTGGAGTGGAAGTCCGCCACGGAGATTTTGACCTTCCAGAAACATTGGATACTGCTTTTGCAGGAATCGACCGCTTGTTAATTATTTCTGCAGATGGAGACAATGAAACAAGAATACGCCAGCATGCCAATGCAGTAGCTGCGGCAGAACGTGCGGGAGTTAAATTCATTGCCTATACTAGTTTAGCGAACGCCATGGAAAGTAATAACCTATTCGCTCCGACACATCAGGCAACAGAAAAGGCAATCGTGAAAACAGGCATCCCATACTCCTTCTTACGCAACAACTGGTATCTAGAAAACGAAATCCCAAGTATTCAAGGCGTCATCGCAGGTGCTCCATGGGTAACATCTGCGGAATCAGGTAAAGTCGGCTGGGCGTTGCAGCAGGATTATGCTGAGGCTGCAGCTGCGGTACTGACGGGTGAAGGACACGATAACACAATCTACGAACTTTCCGGTAAGCTATTAACTCAGCAAGAATTGACTTCTGCTCTTGGCAATGTCTTGGGTAAAGAAGTAAGTGTGCAACAGGTAGATGACGCTGCTTATGCTGAAATTATGAAAGGTGCTGGCCTGCCAGATTTTCTAATTCCGATGCTTGTTGACATCCAAAGAAGCATTCGCGAAGGTACACTTGCAGTTGAGAGCAACGACTTCGAAAAGCTTATCGGCCGACCTGCTACTTCAATAAACGAAGCATTATCACAAATCGTTAATGGTATCACCCTAACAAAATAATAAAACTCAAATTTCAATGATTTGTGGAGATAAAAGTTGCGTTTCTGTTTCGAACAGGAACGCTTTTCTATGTTATCAAGCAGGAAATAAAGTGGGCATGGGAGTATTATAGTAAGGGCAACTAAGCTGAAAATGGGGGACAGATTTTAATGAAAGTGAATCCAAAGGAATTTGAAATAAATAATTTAATTTATATCATTAGGTCTGCAAAGGAAGAGGATGCCAGAAACTTATCTGAAGTTAGATTGCAGATTGATGGTGAAACAGAAAATATGGATAGAGAAAAAGGAGAAGCATACATAGATGAATCTGGCTTCAAACAGATTATTAGATCGGATACCGAACGGAAAAATAATCTTTTTTTAGTGGCAGAAGCAAATGATAGAATTGTAGGTTTCTCTAGATGTGAAGGGACTCAACTGAAAAGAATGTCACATAAAGTGGAATTTGGAATCTGTGTTTTAAAAGAATTTTGGGGACATAGCATTGGGAAAAAACTATTGGAAGAATCCATTCATTGGGCAGATTCAAACGGTATTAAGAAAATATCATTAAGTGTTCTTGAAACAAATCGTAAGGCTGTTAAGCTTTATCAAAGATATGGGTTTGAAGTGGAAGGCATTTTAAAAAAGGACAAAATTCTTTCCGATGGGAATTACTATAATACTTTTTTGATGGGAAGGTTTAATGTGTAATCAAAAGGCTATTTGGTGTTTTTTTTATGAAAGTAACAAAGTGAAACTTGTCTTCATATGATAAATTAAATTTCGTGGAAAAGAGGTGTGAAGATTGACACAACATATTACAACTGGTCCATATCCTGGACAAACTGGAGGTTGTATTGCCGAATATAATCACTCAACGCTTAGCCATGTTCCACATCACTACTCGCCTTCTCACAATCCTAATCACAATCCATATTATCAACAGCCAATGACAGGTCCGGGGTTTCAAGGAATCCCATCTTGGAGACCGCCGGGAGGTTCTTATCCGTTTCTATATTAATTTTACGGGACAGTTACAGGAAAAGTTTATACCTTTTTAGCTTATGGCTTTAATGCATTTGTATACGGTTGGGAAGAGAATAATATTGCTAATTGGTACATTTCCTTTTTAAGGGAAAGTACCTTTTTTATTTGTTTAAAGGAGAAAAGTGTTATCATAGTACAGTGAATACTATTAATATTGTGAAATTTTTGATTTGGCGGAAATTGGGGACAAAACTAAATTACTTTATAAATGAGGTGAATTCTATGAAAGCAAAATTCCATTATGCTTGGATAATCATTTTTATTACATTTTTAGCTTTATTGGCTGTTCAAGGAGTTCGCCTTGCGTTTGGAGCATTTGTGCAGCCTTGGGAAAAAGATTTTTCCATGGATAGGGGGACTATTTCCCTTATATCTACATTAAGCTTTGTTGTTTATGGTCTTTCGCAGCCAGTGATTGGGAGACTCGTAGATAAGCTGGGGCCACGGTTGATTTTATCGGTGAGTACCTTATTGGTTGGAGTGAGTATCTTCTTAACCTCCTTTATCAATAAGCCATGGCAGTTGTTTGTTCTTTACGGCATCTTCGTTTCCATCGGAGTGGGGGGAGCATCCAATGTTGCGGCAACGGTACTTGTGACAAAGTGGTTCAATGAAAAACGCGGCCTTGCCTTAGGGATTATCGAAGCAGGATTTGGAGCAGGGCAAATGCTGCTTGTACCAGGATCTTTACTGTTAATAAACTGGTTGAATTGGAAAGTAACAGTTGTTATTTTAGGTATTTTTCTGGCAGTTATTGTTTTTCCTGTTGTCCTTTTATTATTACGCAATGACCCTAAAGAGAAAGGTATACTGCCAATTGGCGGAAAAGCGAAAGAAGAAAAACAGATAATTGGTGATGCGAATCAAAATAGTAATTTTTCTATTTGGGAAGCCTTCCGCCAAAGACAGTTTTGGTTTTTAATTTTACCGTTTGGAGTTTGTGGATTTACCACGACAGGATTAATGGATACACATTTAATTCCTATTTCTAATTTATGTGGGTTTTCACCAGGTGTAACAGGTGCTGCAGTGAGCATTCTGGCTGCTTTTAACATTATTGGTATTTTACTTTCAGGTATCGTTGCGGATCGATGGAGCTGCAAAAAAATACTGTTCGGGTTGTATGCGGTAAGAGCTTTATCCATTGTTATTCTTTTAAATACTTATAACCCGGCAATGCTGCTGGCTTTTGCCGTTGTGTTTGGATTGGTCGACTTTGCAACGGTAGCGCCAACTCAATTACTGGCAACTCAATTTTTTAAAAATCATTCTGTAGGGTTTATCCTGGGCATGTTGTCACTAAGCCATCAAATAGGTTCGGCATTAGGTTCGTACTTACCAGGTTTATGGTATAGCCTCTCAGGAAATTATAATCTTTCTTTCTACTTTTCGATTATCATTCTCGCACTGGCTGCCATTTTTAGCGGGTTGCTTCCGAAGCAAATCGTTAGTAAGGAAGAGAAAGAATTAAAAACATTGCATGCATAAATATTGGAAAAACCTAGCATTTCATGATAATGCTAGGTTCTTTCATTAGAAGAGGGGGGAAGTCAAATACTTGACTCATCTTGGCCCTCCTTTTCAAAGCTTTGAGTAAACGAGTCATCAGGGCATTGACCTGGAATTGGAATACGTGGGTCAAATTCAGGATTTTGGAGTACTTCATACGGCCGCATCATTTCATGGTCCTCATGTTCAAGGTTATGACAATGCCAAGGGTAAATTCCCGTAAAAGGTCCGAAGCGGGCAATAATGCGAGTAACTTCTTTGGGATTCACCCCAACGGTATCCTTCCAGCCTTTTTCATTCGCGGATGGTTCCCGTGGTGGGCCGACGTGTGTGATATGTTTATTTTTATCAATTGTAATGGGAGCATGATTGAGAACCTGAAAATGCACAAGATGTAAGTGCATTGGATGATTGTCTCCTGTTAAATTGTAGAGCTCCCAAATTTCCACTGTGCCATTATACGGAGTTTCTGTAATGGGTAATTCACTCCAGGTCATGTCATTGAGCAATGGTTTCAAACGACCTGGAAATTCTGGGTCATCTATTTCAGTCAAAATGTTCTGCCGTACAGGTACACCTTTTGGATTAAGTCTCTCCAAACAAGATAATGTTGCTGGAATGACACTTTTGTCAGGTTCAGTAAGGTTTTTACTAACACGGAACTCCATAATTTGCGGAAGTGCTGGATTAGGCGGATTGCCGCTTGGGAATGGTGATGGCGCATCATTTGTTAGGGTGATTTTCTGACCTGCATGTTTGGAAAAGTCGACAATCACATCTGCACGTTCCGCTGGACCAAGCAGCAGCCCTTGCCTATGTGGTACAATAACTGGTTTCTCAAGAAATCCGCCATCTGTCCCAATTTGAATAAACTCTTGGCCAGAGCTTAATCGTAGTCGATAAAATCGGGCATTGGAGCCATTCAAGATACGGAAGCGGTATTTGCGCGGTTCCACTTCGAGAAAGGGCCAGACTTTTCCATTCACAAGAGCGGTATTCCCGAAAAATTCTGGGACGACAGATGGTCTGGGTAAGCTTGAATCAATTGGCGGTGAAGGATTCGGCGGCGCTGCCTGGTTTGGCTGGGAAGGATAGAATAATTCACCAAACCGCTCACCGCTAAGATAGAACGATCGATCTTGAATCAATAACGGGATTTCATATTTTCCTCGTGGAAGATTCAGCATTTCCTCTTCGTCATCTCTAATAAGGTAAAACCCGGCTAGCCCTGCATAAACATTCAGACGGGTGATTCCAATCGCATGATCATGATACCAGAGTGTAGCAGGACGTTGGCCATTTGGGTAATAATAAACTTCATGCAAGAATTTAGGGCCAACGTTTTTGAAGTTTCGGGTAAACCAGGCTTCCGGATACCCGTCATTTTCCGGACGATTACGACCACCGTGTAAGTGTACAACTGTCCGGACAGATGGTCGGTCCAGTTCTGCGCCATGCACGGTTCTATCTACCGGAAGCAGGTGTTCATACGGCAGCTTGTTTTCCCACTTAACATAAATAGGTTGGTTCCTGCGAACCTCAAATGTAGGTCCTGGATACATGCTGTTATAACCCCAAACAGTCGTCGGTTTTAGGTCACGGTGTAATTTTTGCTGAACCTGCTTCATTTCTACCTCGTAGTACGGTTTTCCATCTTTGTTCCCGACGGGGGTTATGACTGACGGTATTGGCAATGCATCTACAAACTTGTCTAAAGGCAAATATAATTCCTCCTTATTTTAAAACCTCTTTTTTAGATTATGAATATAGGAAGTTTTCAGTTTTCTTTTTTTGAAAAAATGGTAAACTAGTTAAAAAAACAAAAAGTGAGGCGCCAGCATGATTAAAGCAGTTTTTTTTGATTTGGATGATACGTTGCTGTGGGATCAGAAGAGTGTAAAGGAAGCCTTTGTGGCTACATGTAAGGTTGCAGAAGACCGATATGGACTAGATTCGGACCAGTTGGAGGAGGCTGTCAGAGAGGCTGCTAGAAACCTCTACTCTTCCTATGAATTTTATCCTTTTACACAAATGATAGGAATCAATCCCTTTGAAGGTCTATGGGGTAATTTCCTAGATGATCACGATGATTTTAGAAAAATGAAGGATACGGTTCCTGGTTACCGGAAAGACGCTTGGACGGCGGGTCTTAAGGCTTTAGGGGTTGACGACCCAGAATTTGGACAAGAATTGGCGGAGCGTTTCCCAGCCGAGCGCCGAAAGCTGCCGTTTTTATATGAGGAAACGTTTAAAACACTAGATTCGTTAAAAGGGAAATACCAGCTTCTACTATTAACGAATGGATCACCAGACTTGCAAAATACGAAACTAACCATTACTCCAGAATTGGTTCCATACTTCGACCAAATCGTCATCTCAGGTGATTTTGGTAGAGGAAAACCAGATCCAACGATTTTTGAACATGCCTTGTCACGCCTGTCTATGCAAAAGGAAGAAGTCATCATGGTGGGGGATAACCTAATGACCGATATTCTTGGGGCAAACCGTGCCGGGATCAAATCCGTTTGGATTAACCGCCACAATAAAGAGCGGAATGAAGTCATACCTACGTTCGAGATTCACCATTTAGAAGAGCTTTTTACGATATTGGAGAAGTTATAAAAAAAGATCAGCTGCCTAATCGGGCGGCTTTCTTTATGTTAAAAGACCAATTTCTTTAATACGGTGTAACCTCCCCTCTTCTTTAAGCGACTATTATGCTGAAACCAAATAATTACAAAAAGGGGATCGTGAAAATGAGAAATAAAAGTGTGATTTTCATATTAACCTCTGCCTTAGCTATTGGTCTTTTAGCAGTCTGCGGTTCAGGTGTGGGGGATAAGACGAATGGCAGTTCAGGAGCTCCAAAAGCCGCAGCCCCTAAACAAAATGAGATTGCAGCAAGTTTCCTTCCAAGGATTGAAATTATTGAGCAAGGGCCGGGAATTAACGTGAATTACAGAGTAAAGAATATTTCCGGTAAAGCCCAGAAATTAACGTTTTCAAATGGCTTACAAGTGGATTATATCGTATATGATGAGTCTGGAAAAAAGGTGAAACAATATTCAGAAGAGGTTATGTCAACTCAAGCCATGGAGGAAGTAAATCTCGAAAACAATGAAGAAATCGCCAAGGAATTTACCATCACCGACTTGAAAAATGGCAAGTATAAGCTGGAGGTTTTCTTAACAGCAAAAGAGGAGCAGGCGAGGGTTGTTATGGATTTACTTGTGGAAAAAGCCGCTCTCGACGGTTCTGGCAAATATGTTGGACAAATCGACCCACATACCATTGAGATTGATATGAATGGCACGAAAACTGCGTTCCAATTATCTGATGAAGCCCAAAAACAAATATTAGCCCTTAAAGAGGGAAGTAACGTAACATTTCTATATAAAGAAAATGAAAATGGCCAAAAGGTAATTGAAAAATTTTTATAAAAAATATATTAATAAAAGGGACAGCGATTTTAGATATCACTGCCCCTTAGTTTTTAACCAATCAGCCTTTCAGCTTTTTAAGCACCCGTTCTTCGAAATCTGCCCGGTCAATATCTAAATCATGTGTTTCATTACGAAATGACTTGAACCTTCCGCCCTTCACTTCAAGGGTAAAATAGCCTCTTTCACTTGCAATATTTATATCGCCGATAATATTTTTCCTTCGGATTGGATCGAACAAATTTATCATATTTGGATTGCTGGGATGCGGTCTGAATTGGCAGCCTTGCTCCACGCATATTTTAACAATGTTACGGACCTTCTGATTGGCGATACTATCAATTTTCTTGGTTGTTTCTTTACTTATGGTCATTCTTTAGTCTCCTTTCCGTCATAACAACGATATGCCGTGGCGGCGTTGAATATTCAATAATTATAAAACCTAACACAGTTGTGAATGGGGATTGAGTATTGCACGGATGGATGAGTATCTGTTACCCTTAAATTATAAAAAATATTCATAATATTTTTTCAATAGGAGATGAAATAGATGAATATAGCGATTGATGAGTTATTTATCGGACAAATCGCTCGCTTAAAACGAGTATTTACAGATGATGATGTCAAATTATGCAATGAGTTGACACGGGATTTTAGCCCAGTTTATCAAGTAAATGAAAATGTCTGGAAAAATTTTTACGACCAACCAATTGTTCCAGGGTTATTGACCGAGGGCTTAATCACCCAGGTCATTAGCCAAAAGCTGCCGGGAGACGCCTGCATTTTGTTGCAAAAGGAACTGGTTTTTTATTACCCAGTCCATGTGGGAGATGAGATTACAGCGGAGCTCGAAATTATTGATATTAACGAAACAAGGAATTGGGTAACACAAAGGGTCAGCTGTTACAACCAGCAGGGAAACGAAGTGGTTAAAGGACAGGTGGTCATACTTGTACTGCCGAAACAAAGTTCATAGGTGATGTGAATGGAGCTAACCCAAAAAGTTGATAACCGCGCTGGGTATTGGGGATCACTGGAAGTGGATGAAAAGGGGATTCTTGTAGATGTCAGCCCTGAATTTTGCAGCTGTTTTGCTTTTGAAAAGCCTGATATAATTGGGCTTTCAATTGCGCATATCGTGGAAGGAGCCACAAAAAAACGGCCAAACTCTGCTGTTGGAAATACAGTTATTTCTGGTTTAATTAAAGGTCGTCCCTGTTTAATTCGAATCGAAAAAAAGGACAAACACCTCATTTATTCGGTCATTTTAAGAAAAGAAGAAATCGATCATGCTGAATTTTATTCCTTTCTGCAGATGGTGGATAAGCCAAAAATAAGATCAAAGACAGCCAACAGGAATCGCTATAGCTTTGAGGAGATTATTGGCGACAGCCCATTGATGGCGCAAATTAAGGAACTGGCTGCCAGGATTGCAGCCAGCAGTTCAACTGTGCTGCTTACGGGCGAAAGCGGTACAGGGAAGGAATTGTTTGCCCAGGCCATTCATGGACTTAGCTCGAGAAAAAACCATCCGTTTGTAGCGGTTAACTGTGCGGCCATTCCTGATGAATTATTTGAATCTGAAGTATTTGGCTATGAAGGTGGGGCATTTAGCGGGGCGAAGAAAGAAGGAAAGCCTGGAAAAATTGAATTGGCGCAGAACGGGACACTATTTTTAGATGAGATATCCGAGTTGCCGTATCAAGCCCAGGGGAAACTGCTCCGGGTGCTTCAAGAGCGAGAGGTGGAGCGGCTTGGGGGAACTGGAAGCAAGAATGTTGATATCCGGATTGTTGCCGCTACGAACCGAGATCTAAAAACTTTGGTTCAGGAAGGCAAGTTCCGGCAGGATTTGTTTTATCGTTTGTATGTATTTGAATTAAAAATACCGTCATTAAGGCAGAGAAAAGAGGACATTTTACCGTTAGCCTATTATTTCATCGAATATTTCAATGAAAAATTAGTCCAAGAGGTAAAATACTTAGCACCCAATCTCCAGGAATGGCTTTTGAATTACGAGTGGCCTGGGAATGTTCGCGAACTAAAAGCGGTTATTGAACGGGGGATGAACATTGTTCAGGGGGAAACCCTGACAATGGAAAGCTTGTTTTTTTCCCCATCTCTTGAACGTTCAGTTGAAAAAATGGAGGCGGAAGAAACACCTAAACTCTTAAGTTTAGAGGAAGCTGTATCAAATGCAGAAATTTCTGCTATCCAGCGTGCACTAAAGGAAGCAGACGGCGACCGGACAAAAGCAGCCCAATTGCTGAATATTCACCTAGCCAGTCTATATAGAAAAATAGCGAAATATAAACTAAATAAATGATGATTTTATCTATTCACACACACTTTTCCTAGTGTGTGTTTTTTTGTTTCGCAAATTAGATTCGCAGATTTGCAAAAGAATAGTGATTTTGCAAAAATGCAAAACTCGGGAAACAGCAATAGTAGTGAATTCTATGTTGGCACGGAATTTGCAATATAGAAAGGTAAAGGAGGGAATCATCTTGTTGAATTTTACCTTTAGTAATGAACAAGAATATTTTCGCGAAATGCTAAGAGAATTTTCCTTAAATGAATTGCTGCCCCAATATACAAAATGGGACCGGGAAAAAACACATCCCCGCCATTTGTGGAAAAAGCTTGGAGAACTGGGAGTGAATGGACTGCGAATTCCCGAAGAGTATGGCGGCAGCGGGGCGGATTGCGTGACGACTGGAATTGCTGCAGAAGAAATAGGGCGCGGGGATTTTAACTTAACCTATGCCGTTATGCTGAATGCGCTTGCATCGGAAATTATTAGCAATCATGCGACAGACCAATTGAAAAAAACTTGGCTTCCGCAAATTGCTAGCGGTGACAAAATTGTTGGAGTAGCAATTACCGAGCCAGCGGCCGGGACCGATGCAGCTGGAATCCGCTCGACAGCAGTACATAAAGGGGACCGCTACATTTTAAATGGAGAAAAGTCAGGTATTAGTGCGGCAACCATTGGCGATGCTTTCATAGTTTTTGCAAAAACAGACCCCAGCTCCGGCAGCAAAGGCATCAGTGCCTTCGTTGTGCCTGCCGATGCTCCGGGCGTGGAGTGTAAAGGTTATGACGACATGGGTAATGTACCGATTGGAAGAGGGTCGATTTATTTAACGGACGTCGAAGTTCCGGAAGAAAATTTAATCGGACTTGAAAACAATGGTTTTTTCCAGGTCATGAATGGGTTTGACCTTAGCCGCCTATTAATTGGCCTTCAGTGTGCAGGGGCAGCCTTCCAAAGTATCGATGAGACCATTGAGCACGTAAAAACGAGGCAGGCTTTTGGCAGACCGCTTGCAAAATTTCAGGGTGTTTCTTTTCCAATCGTTACCCACTATACGCAGTTGGAGTTAATTAAGTGGCAGGCATATCGCGGCCTATGGCTTCGTGACAATGGGAAAAAACATACAAAAGAGGCATCCTCGGTAAAATGGCTAGGTCCAAAATATGCTCAGGAGGCAATCCATGAATGTATGCTTCTTAATGGCCACTACGCCTATACGAAGGAAATGCCGCTCGAACAAAGGCTTAGGGATGTAATTGGGCTGGAAATTGGTGATGGCACAGCACAGGCTAACCAAATGGTTATTGCTCGAGAATTGATTGGAAAACAATTTCGTCCCTATTAAAATAGGAGACTACTTCCCAAATGGATGATGCTGATAAATTTTTTATCGGACAAATAGCGAGAATCCAAAGGACCATTGTTAGTAAAGATGTTGAAAAGTGGAAATTTTTAACCCGGGATTTTAATGTGGTGTATCAAAGTGAGACGCGGTTTGAACAGCCTCTTGTTCCGGGAATTGTTTGTGAGGGATTGATTGCGGAGGCGATGGGTAAAGAATTGACCTGTCACCCTGCTGTGATATTGAAGAAAGAATTCGTCTTTTTAAATCCAGTCCATATCGGAGATTTGTTGACAGTTGAGATAGAAACCATAGACGTCAATCAAGAGATGGATTGGGTGACTGAAAAGGTAACATGCACCAATCAATCTGGTCTTGAAGTGGTCAGAGGGCAAGTTATTTTGAAAATTTTATCAAAAGAAAATGGAGGAATGAAAAATGGAAATGACAGATGTACTTTATGAGAAAAAGGATGGAATTGCCAAGATAACAATTAATCGCCCAGAGGTTTATAATGCCTTTCGTGCTCAAACTGTCCAAGAATTGATTTGGGCGTTCCGGGATGCCTGGGATGATAACAGAATTGGTGCGGTTATTTTGACCGGAGCAGGAGAAAAAGCCTTCTGTACTGGCGGTGACCAAAAGAATAAAGGTGACAGTGGCTATGATAGCTCAGGCGGACTTGGCGGCGGTATCGGCTTGGAAATTGAAGCTCTGCATCGGACAATCCGCGCGATTCCAAAGCCGGTTATTGCAGCCGTAAACGGTTATGCGATTGGCGGCGGCCACGTTCTACATGTGGTTTGCGATTTAACCATCGCCGCTGAAAATGCCATTTTTGGCCAAAGCGGTCCGAAAGTGGGCAGCTATGATGCAGGGTTGGGATCTGCCTATCTTGCAAGGATTGTCGGTGAGAAAAATGCCAGGGAAATTTGGTACTTGTGCGAAAAGTATTCGGCGCAAGAGGCAAAGGAAATGGGACTTGTCAATAAAATCGTCCCTCAAGGCGATCTGATGGCGGCTGCAGAGGAGTGGGCGGGAAAAATTCTAGAAAAGAGTCCAACAGCTATTAAAATGCTGAAATATTCCTTTAACGCAGATTCTGCCAATATTGAAGGGATTTCGCAAATTTCAATGGCGAGCTTAGCGATGTTCTACAAAACGGATGAGTCGGCAGAGGGAAGAAATGCGTTTGTCGAGAAACGTCCGGTTGATTTTAAGAAATTCAGACAGTAAACCAATATTACCTTTAGTAGGGGGAGAACAGGCTGATGGGTTTCGAAACGATTTTAACGGATGAGGATATCAAAAAATATGAATCGAATTGGTCAAATAAGACGATTCTTGATTATTTAAAGGAAGCAATTGAAAAGTATCCTGAAAAAACAGCCATTATTGATAAGAAAAGCAGATACACCTATAAGGAACTCGGAAAACTCGTTGACCGAGTAGCCCTTGGTCTGCTTGAAATAGGCTTGAGAAAAGGGGATGTCATCTCCATCCAGCTTCCAAACTGGAATGAGTTTGTGATTTTGCACTTTGCAGCCACTAGAATTGGCGCCATAAGCAATCCATTAATCCATATTTATCGTGATCGGGAAATTGGCTTTATGGTCAAACTCGCCGAATCCAAGATGATTGTCGTACCCGAAGAGTTCCGCGGTTTCAATTATCCGGAAATGATTGAGAGGCTTAAGCCGCAATGGCCCTCACTGGAACATATTTTTGTCATTGGAGAAAAAGTGCCGGAGGGCATGAAATCTTTCTCCTATTTAATGGATGTTCCTTGGGAAGAGCAAAGGGATCCTTCTGTTTTGGACCAGATTGCCCTAAATCCTAATGAAATAACAGAAATTATTTTTACATCAGGGACGACAGGTGAACCAAAAGGTGTCATGCACACCCACAATACGGTGACGTTCGCATCTGAGCTTTGGATTGACCATTTTCAATTAACTCCTAATGATGTCATTTTCATGGCTTCCACCTTTGCCCATCAAACCGGTTTCCTATATGGTGTCCGCCTTCCGGCTATATATGCGGGGAGTGCTGTTTACCAAGATATTTGGAATCCGGAAGAGTTTATTCAATTAATAGAAAAAGAGAAAATTACCTTTACTACTGCAGCTACACCGTTTTTACAGGACACGATTCAAGTCAACGGAATCGAGAAATATGATTTAAGCTCGCTCAGGTATTTTGCCGCGATTGGAGCCCCAATCCCAAGAACACTGGTTAAACAGGCCCGGCAAAAGCTGCCTGCGCAAATCCTGTCAGGCTGGGGGCAAACCGAAAACGGCTTGGTTACCCTTACTCTTGCAAACGATACCGAGGAAAAGCTCACTTCTACAGATGGGAAAGCATTCCCGGGGCTTGAGGTTAAGGTTGTGGATGCAGTAGGTAATCAAGTGCCTCCTAACGTAGAAGGAAGTTTACTGGTAAGAGGACCTTCATTGTTTGTTGGTTATTTAAAACGAATAGAGTTGACAAGGTCTGAGTTTGACGGGGAATGGTTCATCACAGGCGACCGCGCGATGATGGATGAAGACGGCTATATCCGCATCACCGGCCGTAACAAGGATATTATTATTCGCGGCGGCGAGAACATCCCGGTTGCGTATGTGGAAAATGTTTTATACGAGCACCCGGATGTATCCGTCGTTCAAATTGTTGCCATGCCGGATGCGCGTCTGCAGGAAAAAGCCTGTGCATTTATAAGCATGAAGCAGGGGGCAGCACCGCTGACTTTTGATGCGATGAAGGCCTTTTTAGCAGAAAGAGGCGTCGCCAAGCAATATTGGCCAGAGCACCTCGAAGTGATTGACGATTTCCCGCGAACACCAAGCGGGAAAATCCAGAAGTTCCGCTTGCGGGATCTGATAAATGAAAAATTTGCTGATAAGGTTTAAAAATTGGAGGGATAAACAGTGGTAAAACGTACTGCATTTGTTACTGGTGCCGGCAGCGGCATTGGCAGAGAGATTGCTAAATTACTAGCATCACGGGGAATGGCCTTAATTGTTGCTGATATTAATAAGGAGGGCGCTGCGGAAACTGTTTCGCAAATTAAAGGAAATGACGGTGAAGCAGTTGCGGTTCATTGTGATGTTACCAGTTTGGAAAGTGTGAAAAAAGCAGTTCAGGAATCAGTTGAGGCATTTGGAAAAATTGACGTGTTAGTGAATAACGCCGGCTGGGATAAGGTTGAACCTTTTTTAAAAAGTGAGCCGGACACCTGGAAGAAAATCATCGATATTAATTTAATGGGGCAGATCCATACGTGCAAGGAGATTTTACCGCTTATGATTGAAATCGGTTACGGGAAGGTTGTCAATATTGCTTCTGATGCAGCTAGGGTTGGTTCGAGCGGTGAAGCTGTTTATTCTGCGGCAAAAGGCGGCGTAGTAGCGCTGACAAAAACACTTGCCCGCGAAATGGCCCGTCATAAGATCAATATTAATTGCGTGGCTCCAGGACCGAGTGACACTCCTTTATTTCAGGAAATTGGATCTTACAATGAAGGACTTGCCGGTGCTCTGGAAAAGGCTATTCCGTTCCGAAGATTGGCACAGCCGCAGGATATTGCCGGCGCGGTGGCCTACTTTGTTTCTGATGATGCGGGGTATGTGACTGGACAAACGTTGTCGGTCAGCGGAGGCTTGACAATGCTCTAAAAAAATAGAATCTTTTAAGGAGATTAGTAGAATGTCTTTTGATAATATTTTGGTTGAAAAACTAGGGGCTATCGGGGTTATCAAAATCAATCGGCCTAGCGTTCGGAACGCTTTGAATCAGGATACCATTACCGAGATGGAAGAGGGGTTTGAGGCGCTTGAACGGGATGATAGGATTGGGGTCATTGTTTTAACCGGAACAGGGGATAAAGCCTTTGCGGCTGGGGCTGATATCAATCAGGTCCGCGGCTATCAACCTATGGATGCCATTTCGTTCGGAATGTCCCGCTTTTATCAAAAAGTGGAAAGCAGCCCAAAGGTGACCATCGCAGCGGTAAACGGCTATGCCTTAGGCGGTGGCAGTGAACTGGCGCTGTCCTGCGATATTCGGATTGCCAGTGAGGATGCTAAATTTGGCCTGCCTGAACTTAACTTGGCGGTTATTCCGGCAGCAGGCGGGACTCAACGGCTGACAAGATTGATTGGCAAAAGCAGAGCCCTTGATCTTATATTAACAGGTGACGTGATCACTGCTGAGAAAGCAAAAGAAATCGGCTTGGTATCGGCAGTTGTTCCAACAGAAGAGTTATGGAGAGCTGTTGAAGAAAAGGCGGGGAAAATTTTAGCCAAGGGGCCTTTAGCGGTAAGGCTTGCCAAGCTCGCGGTTCACAGCGGAGCGGAAACGGATATTCAAACAGGTATATTGATAGAGCAACTGGCTCAAGCAGTACTGTACGGCTCCCTTGACAAGGAGGAAGGAACCTCGGCATTCCTTGAAAAACGACAAGCTTCATTTATCGGCAAATAGGCGGTTCAGCTTCAGTTTTCATTTTTAGAAACTGAAGCTTTTTTATGGAGGTTTTCATTGTTCACAACTTGTTAATATTTCATTTGTAATGAATGATTTTAATCACAAACTCGTACCGGGATTAGTGTTATTTTTTAAAAAAGCAATTGACGAAGGAGAATCCTGGATATGAGTGAATTCATTAATAACCGCGAACAACAAACATATAAGAATACTGAGCGAATTGAAATTTTAAAAGAAATTTTCAGAGATCTTCATAATGGAAGAAATTTAAATGAAGTAAAGGCTCATTTCGATGCTTTTATTGGCAAGGTTACCATTGAGGAAATTGCGCAGCTGCAGCTGGAGTTTGTCAACGAAGGAGGCATGCCGGCAGATGAGTTGCAGCGCCTGTACACTCAGCACACTGATATTTTTAAAGGAAGAATTGAGGAAGATAACCGCGAAAAACGTCCTGAGGAGCAGCCGGGACACCCGATTCACACCTTCATGCTGGAAAATAGAGAGCTTGATAAATTAGTGAAAACGCAGCTCCAAGTGCATTTATGGCAGTTCGAAGAAGAGGATCATGCGGAAAATGTATTTAAGCTCTTAGAGGATATCAATTTACTGCTTGATATTGATAAACATTTCAATCGTAAAGAGCATTTGATTTTTCCGTACTTAGAAAACTACGGCATTTACGGTCCAACAAATAATATGTGGAGAATCGATGACTTCATCCGCGATGCAATAAAAGAAGTGAGACAAACACTACTTCATTATAATGGTGAAAAGAAGGTAGTGCTTGAAAAACTAAATTGGGTAATCGAAGAGGTAACAGCAATGATTTACCGTGAGGAGAACATTCTGTTCCCAATGGCGCTGGCCAATTTCACAGAAGATGAATGGGTGAAAATTGCTCATGAGAGCGATGAAATCGGTTTTTGCCTAACCGAACCGGAAGCTGTTTGGAAACCAGAACGGAAGGCACTTGATGAAAATGCCATTTCCGAAGGCTATATTAAAATGGAAACCGGGATCCTGTCGTTAAAACAACTTGAACTGTTATTAAACCATTTGCCGGTTGACATTACCCTTATTGATCATGAGGATGTGGTTCGTTATTTCTCGCACGGGAAGGAACGAATTTTTGCTAGAACAAAAGCGATTATCGGAAGGACAGTGCAAAATTGTCACCCGCCAAGAAGTGTTCATGTGGTCGAGGATTTGCTCGCAGACTTTAAATCAGGTAAGAAAGACAGCGAGGATTTTTGGATTAAGTTTCGCGATAAGTACGTCTACATTAGATATTTTGCCGTTCGCGATGAGGATGGAAAATATGTAGGCACCTTGGAGTTTACGCAAAATATCGCCCCGATTCAGGCGATCGAAGGTGAAAAACGGATTTTATCATAATGTTATAGAAGTAATTGGGATTGGCCCCCTCGGTGAATGAGGGGGTTTTTTGTGTATATGGGAAAAGTGTACAGTGATCAGAATGTCGCAAGAAAAATAAATAAAAAAGACAAACTCATCCAAGTTAAATAATTAGCACAACGTGGCAAAATCATGTAATCTAAAAAGTGCGTTTTTGAAAATAAAGGAGGATGAGAAATGGATAAATCCACTAATAAACGAGGCCCAATCGTGGCGCTTCTTTTAGCGGGAACATTTATCGCAATCTTAAATCAAACCTTGATGATTACAGCAATACCTCCAATAATGAAGGAAATGAACATTACCGCCAACAGTGCGCAATGGCTGACGACCATTTTTATGCTTGTCAACGGTATTATGGTACCAGTAAGCGCATTCCTGTTAGAACGGTTTACCACCCGCCAGTTATTCTTGACTGCAATGAGCATTTTTGCAGCCGGTACAATAGTTGGGGGAATAGCCCCAAATTTCGAATTTCTTTTATTAGGAAGAATTATTCAATCATGCGGAGCTGGAGTGATGCTACCGTTGATGCAAACGGTATTTTTGCTGATTTTTCCGGTTAATCGACGCGGCGCTGCTATGGGACTAGTTGGACTTGTTATATCCTTTGCTCCGGCGATTGGGCCGGCCTTATCGGGATGGATTACGTCGCATTATTCATGGCGCCTCTTGTTTTTTATCATCCTGCCAATAGCTTTAATAGACATTGTTGTCGCATACTTCACCTTGAGAAATGTTACCGAATTATCGAAACCCAAAGTCGATTGTCTTTCCATCATTTTATCCTCTATTGGATTCGGCAGTCTTCTATATGGATTCACATGTGCAGGAAATTTTGGCTGGGGAAGCGGCATCACTCTTTTTACATTAGGAATCGGAGGTCTTGCCTTGGTATGGTTTATTACAAGACAGTTACGTCTGGAACATGCCATGCTGGAATTTAGAGTATTTAAAATTTCGATTTTTCCGCATGCCATCATTATCGGGATGGTAGGGTTTATGGGGTTAATTGGTGCTGAAACGATCATTCCTTTATATATGCAAAATATGAGAGATTTCTCAGCGTTTGAGGCAGGCCTTGCTCTTTTACCGGGCGCGCTAATAAGCTGATTTTTGGCACCGATTATCGGTAGGATTTTTGATAAAATTGGTGCTAGATGGCTGGTAATCACAGGTTTAATCATAATAACCGCATCCTCATTTGTGTTTACTAAATTGGGTCCAAACACAACCATTACCTTTATAACAGTTTTATATAGTATTAGGATGTTCGGCCTCTCCATGGTTATGATGCCGGCTGCCACGGCAGCCCTAAACCAGCTTCCGAAACGGCTCATTCCCCATGGAGCAGCAATGGATAATACGATGAAAATGATTGCCGCATCGGTTGGGACTGCAATTCTTGTCACTGTGATGACGACAACTGCTGCATCGGCGAAGGATGAGCCGGGAATCTTATATCCGGATATCCACGGTGCCAACATGGCATTTATGGTGATTGCTGTACTATCGCTTTTGACGCTGGTTCTTTCGTTTTTTATAAAAAATGACACCCTGCCTGAAGAAGGTAATGAAGATGAGGGGCGCCGAAACATACGAGTGAAATTCCAAGAATAGAGTGCCCATTTGAAGAGGAGGCGAGTGTCTCCTCTTTATTTTGTGTGAAAGCATGTCCGTCTACCAGGTGAAGGTACTTGACCATGAAGCCGTAGGTGTGGTTAGCCTAACGTAATCGTGTCCGTGATTTAAGTTTTAGTAAATATTAGTAGCAAAGACCTATTCTTTTCGAGATATTGATGATGAGATAATAGGTGCAAGTAAGCGTTTTCTATTGGTAATTGTGCAAACGTTTGCGCAAAAAAACAGGGGGAGGAAAATGAATGAAAGGAAAATCACGTAAGTGGATGAATTACCTTGCACTTTTGGCATTAGTAGTGCAAACGATTGCAGGAACAGCTTTTTTCCATCCGGCACAAACAAATGCAGAAGGTCGGATTGTGACTCTAGTTGGTGACCTGCAAGATGAGCTAGGAGGTTCCGGTGAGTGGAATCCTGCAGATCCTGCTACACAAATGAAATTGCAGGAAACGGGAAAGTACATTCTAACCGGTAAGCTGCCTGCGGGAAATTATGAATATAAAATTGCCATAAATGGCACCTGGGATGAGAACTACGGGGCAGATGGGGCACGGAACGGTGATAATTATAAATTATCACTTGATAAAGAAACAGAGGTTACGTTTGTTTATGATGACACTACTCATAGAGTAACCGTACCGATTGAATTGCCGGATAATCAAAAGCCAAGGATTGTTGGTGATATTCAACCAGAGCTTAATGCCGGGGGAGAGTGGTCCCCAAGTGAATCAACGGCTATTTTGCATGATGAAGACCATGACAACGTATACACATATACAGCTCAAGTTCCAAAAGGGAAACATGAATTTAAAATTGTTCTTGGGGATAACTGGAGTGCACCAGCTTATCCAGCTAATAATTTTGTGTTAAATGTTCTAAAGGATGTATCGGTTACATTTTTTTACAACCATGATACAAAGGAAGTATATACCAATTATGATCCGGGGCTTCCCGATGGCAATGTTCAGGGGGACAAGCTATACCACGATACATGGGATACAGCTTACCGTTCACCATTTGGGGCAGTTAAAGCAGGAGATGGTGTAAAACTTCGTCTTCAAGCAAAGAAAGGGGACCTAACTGGAGCAAGGGTTCAGCTAAAAAACTATAATACAGGTAACACGGTTACTGTAGATATGGAATCTGCCGGCTGGCTTGAGCAAAAGGGCGGGCAAGTGGAGTTTTGGGAAGCGAACGTGACGCCTAAAGAAAAGGGTGTATACGGGTATAAATTTATTGCCCAAGATGGCGCAGGTCAGAAGGAATATGGGGAAGATGTCCAAGAAGGCGGTATAGGTACGGCATCTGACTCCAACGCATCATTATTCCAACTAACGGTATATGACCCGTCATATAAAACTCCTGATTGGATGAAGGAAGCTGTCGTTTATCAGATTTTCCCTGACCGTTTTTACAATGGAAATAAGAAAAACGATAATGCCAAAAACAATGCACGCGGGGAGGAGCAAATTGAACATAAAGAATGGACTGATTTGCCTGATAATCCTCGTTTGAAAGGGACCGAAGGATATCAAGACGATGCCATCTTTTCTAATGATTTCTTTGGGGGCGACATTGCAGGTATTCAACAGAAATTGGATTATATCCAATCATTGGGAGTAAACACGCTTTATTTAAATCCAATTGCTGAGGCAGCATCGAATCACAAATATGACGCTGCAGATTATAAAAATGTCGACCCGATGTTTGGTTCTCCACAAGAGTTCGAGGCATTTACTAAGGAGTTAAAGAAACGAAAGATGCACTTGATTTTAGATGGCGTATTTAACCATGTTGGCGATGATTCCATCTACTTTGACCGTTACGGTAAATATCCAACGGTAGGTGCTTATGAGTATTGGTCTTCTATTTACGACCTTGTGAATCAGGGAATATCAGAAGATGAGGCTAAAAAACAAGTAAAAGAAAAGTTTATATCTGAGGGCCAAACATTTAGCCCTTATGGGTTTGAAAACTGGTTTAACATTCAAAATGAAAAAGTTGACGGTGTTTATAAGTACCAATGTTGGTGGGGGTACGATTCACTTCCGGAAATCAAATCCATTCCCGGTGAAGCAGTAGATTATCCATCTGAACTAAATAATGACTCGTTCGCCAATTACATTATGTATGATGAAGATTCGGTAGCCAAGTCATGGATTAAAAAGGGTTCTTCAGGTTGGCGTTTAGACGTGGCGAACGAAGTGGATCCTCAGTTTTGGAGGGAGTTCCGAAAAGAACTTAAGACTGGAAAGAAGGATGAACCATTAATCCTGGGTGAAATCTGGGATGATGCCTCCAAATATTTCTTAGGTGACCTATATGATTCCGTCATGAATTACCGCTTCCGCGGAGCGATGATCGATTACCTAAAAACGGGAAACGCAGAAGGTGCACAAAATCAGCTCAATGCTGTTTATGAGGATTATCCAAAAGAAGCATTTTATTCCCTTATGAATCTGATGGGTTCACATGATACTGCACGTGCAGCGTTTGTTCTAGGGAATGGAACAGACTCTTTTGAAAGAGCGGAGTTCGATAAAAACTATAACCAGAAGCTAGGAATTCAACGTTTAAAGCTGGCTGCCATTTTGCAGATGGGTTACGCAGGCGCACCGACCATTTATTATGGTGATGAAGCAGGTGTGACCGGCTCAAAGGATCCCGATGACCGCCGTACGTATCCATGGGGCAGCGAAGATCAGGAGTTAATCAAGCATTATCAAGCCATCGGAAAAGTAAGATCGAGTTATCATGATTTGTTTAGCTATGGTGATTTGCACCATTTATATGCAAAAGGCGATGTGCTTGCTTTTTCACGATCTGATAAAAAGAATGTTGGGATCGTCATTACAAACCGCAGCAACGAACAAAAAACAGTCGAGCTAAATATGGAAGAAATAATGATAAATGGAATTAAATTAACAGACCAGCTCGATAAAAGGTATACAGCAGAGTCAAAGGATGGAAAATTGATTGTAACTATTCCGGCCATGAGTGGGCGGATGCTTGTTTCGGAAAAGGGCCAAAACCTAAAACGTCCTGCTGCTGTTACGGATTTAACCGTGGAAGAAGGCAATCATTCGGGAGTGATTAAATGGGAAGGCGACGCGCAAAGATATGCCGTCTACCAAACAACGATTTCCGGTGCTTTTTACAAAAAAGTAAAAGAGTCTTCTACTAATAGTGTAACAATTGATGGACTAGATAATGGACGAAAATATTACTTTGCAGTGGCGGCGCTTGATAAAAATGGGAATAGCTCTGAGAAGGTGGAATTCCAAACTGCCGTTATTCCGCATGTGAAATTAACGGAAGATAACTACAAAATTGAAAACGTCACATCGCTTGAACAAGCGAGTATTGATCTTTCAAAGCCTGAAACAGTCACAGCAAATTTCTTTGTAAAAGGTGAAACAGAAACGGGAGAAATGGAAGGATTGCAGGCTAAACTTGAAGTAAAAAAGCCTGGAAGCGAAAATTGGATTTCTTACAATGCTACTTATGTAAATCAACAGGATGTGTCGAATGTCTTTAGTTCTAATTTCCTGGCGTTTGATGAAGGCAGCTATGAGTATCGATTTGCCTTTTCAAATGACTTAGGCCGCACCTGGGTCACAAGTGAAATAAAAACTGTAACCTTTACCAAAGGAAGTGACACCATACCCCCTGTAGAAAAAATAACATTAGCTGAGCCGCAACAGGAATCAGGACAAGTGAACCTTTCTTGGAAATTGGAAGGAAATGAAGATCCATATATGATTGTTATTGTCCGAGACGGCATAAAAATCGATCAGCTGCTGGATGTGAAAAAAGAATCGTATCGCGATATTAACGTAACAAACGGAAAAACGAATACGTACGAGGTACAAGTTTATGACCGGGCGGGAAATATGGTGAAATCCAATCCTGTAACTGTCACACCTGAATTAGTAACCGTAAAGGTAACATTTAAGGTGAACGCACCAGCCTATACTCCACAAGGAATTTATATTACGATGCCTGGCAGCAAAAACGGCTGGAACACCGGTGCATGGCAAATGACGCGTGCTGGGGCAGTCACCAATGATTATGAATATACTGTCGAAGCACAGGAAGGTGAAGTATTAACGTATAAATACGTAAAAAATGGCACATGGGATCAAGAAGGGTTGCCTGACCATACAGCTTCGAACCCAGATGATGATGATGTCAGCTATTACGGCTACGGAGCACAAGGGACAGACCTATCTATCATCGTTACAAACCAGGGTGGAAACCAAATGGTCGTTCAGGATAAGATTGTCCGTTGGATTGATCAGCCAGTTGTTATAACTTCCCATACTGACGGGCAAACGGTATCATCTGACACGATAACGCTGCAAGGTTATGCTATTAAAGATGGGGTTCTTACTATAAATGGTGAGCCTGTAACAATAAATAGTGATATGACTTTCTCGCAAACTATTAAATTAAATGCAGGAGAAAACAAACTCAGCATTCATATCGAACCATCAGAATCAAGTAAAACGACTAATTTTAAAAATGATGGCGGTGCAATTGCTAAAGCAACAAAGACGTTTGAATTCGTGATTAATAAACAATAATATTGCTATTGCCTCTTTCCTAATTAAATGGAGAGAGGCATTTTATTTTGGATTTTATCTTTCTTTTAGTTCAATTGGAAAAAATTATATATTGAACACGAGTAATTCAGGTGATAAGATATAAAAGTTCCTTCACGAGAGGTCAAACCTAATGAATGAAAATTATGAGTTGACACTTATGAAGTGAATATGATATATTAATTTTTGTCGCTGTAACAAGAGGCGAAATAGTTCTTTGAAAACTAAACAAACAAAAACGTCAACAAACAATAATATTCGTTTCATTTGAAACGAAGCCAACG